>JBEKDT010000008.1:0-213406 GCA_050014195.1 Desulfomonilia bacterium
GATAAGCCCGTGACAAAGCTCTACCGGTCGTGCCTGCCGTTCATCATTATTATGATCATTGCGCTACTTGTGATAACCTACTGTCCCTGGATGAGCCTTGCGCTCATCGAGCACTTCGGCATCCGCTAGTTGATGTCCAGAACCTCGATATCAAAGGTGAGCGCCTTGCCTGCAAGGGGATGATTGGCATCCAGCGTGACCGATTCCTTCTCCACGCCGACAACCACCACAGGGATCTCATCACCGTTTTCATCCACCAGTTTAAGCTGCATTCCCTCCTCTGGGACGATGTCTTCGGGAAAATATTCCAACGGCATCTCCACGACAAGCTCTTCCCGGTGAGGTCCGTAGGCATGCTCAGGGGCTACGGTGAAGGTTTTGAGCTCGCCCACGGCCATGCCCGTGGCTGCGGCTTCAAACCCCTGGATGACCTCGCCGGAACCGATTGTAAAGATGAGTGGCTCCCCGCCGATGGATGTATCGAACTCAAACCCGTCTTCCAATCTGCCCCGGTAGTGAATCTTCACGGTATCGCCCTGCTGGGCGGTTTTGTTGATGAGCATTACCCGGCCCCTTTCATATCCGATGCGGATCGCGCCAGGCTACCAGATTCCACATGGCTACGCAAAATAAAAAGGAGGGTATTGCCTGTCCCATGTTGCCCTTGGTTTTCCGGGCTCGGCCATGTATAATGAATAACGCATTTTCATGACTCAAGGAGGCGTTGTGCCATGCCGTTAATCGAATATGCCCTTGATGGTAGTGTTGCCGTTCTCACCATGAGCAGCGGCGAGAACAGGTTCAACATGACATTCATACATGATTTTCTTCATGCCATGGATGACATCGAGCAGAACACCGGGGTGGATGCACTGGTTGTGAAGTCCGCCCACGACAAGATATTTTGTAATGGGATCGATCTTGACTGGCTCAGACCCATTGCCCAGGCAGGGGACGCACCGGCCATCAAAGATTTCTGCTACGCCTTTAACCGTCTCCTTCGCAGGATACTCCTCTATCCCATGCCCACCATTGCAGCCATCACCGGGCACGCATTTGCCGGCGGGGCCATCATGACCTGCTGTTTCGACTTCCGGTTCATGCGCTCCGACAGGGGTTTCTTCTGTTTCCCCGAGGTGGACCTTGGCATCCCCTTCTGGCCTGGCATGGTGGCCATGGTTAAGAAGGCCATTCCCGCCTACAAGCTCGATGAGCTCTATTATTTAGGTACGAGGCTTACCGGCAGCCAGTGCGAAGAACACCATATCGTAGTGAAGTCGTACCCCATTGATGAGCTCATGCCTGCAGTTATGGCCTTTGCCAAGTCCCTCAAGAAGAACCGGAAATTCTACCTGGCCCAGAAGGAGCGGATGAACGCGCCCATTATTAAGATCATTGACGAGGAAGACCCTTTAGTCCTCGATCAGGCGCGGATACAGGCATGAAATACCTTTCTGTCTATGCCGGCAAAAAAGCAATAGAGCTTATCTGTGATGAAGGGCTCAGGCCCGACATGGTAGAGGTGGTTGCAGGTGCTGCGGGCGGTCCCAAGTGGCTTGTGCTGTGCGGGCTCGACAGGGCGATCTTCACATCCTGGCTTCTGGAGCGTACAAGCCCGGTCCACCTCATCGGATCTTCAGTGGGTTCGTGGCGGTTTGCAGCCCTGGCCCAGGGTATGGATGCCTATGAGATGTTTCTTAAGGCCTACCTCCGCCAGACCTACACGACCGTACCTACGGCGCGGATGGTCAGCGCAGAGATCGGGAAGATCCTCGATGCATACCTCGATGATGCCGGCATTGAAACCGTTCTCCATCACCCCTATGCAAGGCTCAATATATTGGCCACCAGGTGCTCCTGGCCGGGATCTATGGAACGAAAGTATACGGTGGTCTTATCCATGGTGATGGCGGGAATCCTGAACCTTGTGAACAGGAGGCTTTTAAGGCCCTTCTTTTCCCGGACGCTCTTCTATGATGGAAGGGACATCCCGCCTTATTTCTCTATGGACGGCTTCCCTATAAGGCAGGTGAAGCTTGTCCATGAGAATGTGAGGCAGGCCGTCATGGCCTCGGGCTCCATGCCCGTGATCATGGAGGGCATTAAAGACATCCCCGGCGCACAGCCCGGCATGTACCGTGATGCAGGTATTATCGACTACCATATTGCCATTCCCTTCCACAGCTCGAAACTCGTGCTCTTCCCCCACTACATGGAACGCATCACACCGGGGTGGTTTGACAAGATGCTCCCATGGAGAAGGCCTGATGCGAAAGATCTTGAGAATGTCGTGCTGCTCTGCCCGGGCAAGGCCTTTGTCGAAAGGCTTCCGGGCGGCAAGATCCCCTCTCGTGAAGATTTCAGAAAGTTTTGGAAGCACGATTGCGAACGCATTGCCTTCTGGAATCAGGTGGTCTCTGCAAGCACGGTGCTTGGCGATGAGTTTATGGAGGTTGTCGAGAAGGACATGATCGCCGAGCATATCAGACCCATCGAGGAATTGTAGGAGCGGCTTTAGCCGCGACACCCCGGACGGGTCGCGCCTGAAGGCGCTCCTACATCTCCATAATATGCTGCATGATGTAGGCGTGGCTTTAGCCGCGATTCCATTCCATGCTTTTGCTATGCATGTTTGTATGATAAACAGATTATGAGCTAAACGGATACGTTTGTGCCCGCATGTCATGATTTCTTAAGGGGGTACTATGTCTGATAAGCGTTATATCATCGCCATCGATTCCGGCACACAGAGCATCAGGGCCGTCCTCTTCGACATCGAGGGTAAGGAGCTCGCCATCGAGCAGAGGTCCTTCGAGCCTTACTTCTCGTTGCATCCGGGCTGGGCCGAGCAGAGTATCGAGGACTACTGGGAAAAGCTTTGCATGGTGACGAACGGCCTCATGAAAAAGATCACCATCGACAAGGCCGGAATCGCAGGCGTGGGCATCACCACCCAGCGCGGTACGGTCATCCCGATGGACAAGGACGGCAATGCGCTGAGGCCCGCCATCATCTGGCTCGACCAGCGTTCCGTTGCCGACCCGCCCCCCCTTGGCGCAATAGGAACAGCGCTCTTCAGCGCGGCAGGTCTGCTGAATGCCATCAAGTATGCCCAGAAGCACTCCATCTTCCTGTGGATCAATAGGAACGAGCCCGAGATATACAAGAAGACCCACAAGTTCGTCCAGGCCTCAGGCTTCTTTGTGCGCAAGCTCACGGGCGAGTTCCACGACTCCTCGGGCATGGTCACCGGCATCTGGCCGTTCGAGTACAATAAGCTCAGGTGGCATTCGCTGAATCTGGCATATACGCCGCTCGGCATTGAAAAAGGACACTGCGTGCAGCTCTTCCGGCCCGATGAGATCCTCGGCCGGATCACGAGGAAGGCATCGGAAGAATCAGGAATGCCCGAGGGTCTGCCCGTGGTGGTAGGCGCCGGAGACAAGCAGAGCGAGCTCTTGGGAGCCGGCGCCATCGAGCCATCCATTGCGGAGATCAGCTTCGGAACGGCCACGGCCATGCATGTGCTCACGAGGAAATACATCAACGACAAGGGCATGAGGTTCTTCACCTGGCCCGCTGCCATTCCCAATGCATGGGACATCGAGATGTTCATCCACCGGGGCTTCTGGATGGTGACCTGGTTCAAGCAGGAGTTCGGGGCCAGGGAGGCCGTTGAAGCTCAGAAGCGAGGTGTTGCGCCCGAGGTGATCTTTGACGAGGTCATCCGCACCATACCACCCGGCTCCATGGGACTTGTCCTGCAGCCCTACTGGTCACCCATGGTCTATAACAAGTTCGCCAAGGGCTCCATGATAGGCTTCGGTGCCGTGCATACCCGCGCCCATATCTACCGTGCCATCCTCGAAGGGATCGGCTTTGAGCTTCGCAGGCTCTCAGAGGTGGTCCAGGCCAGGATTGGTGTGAAGTTCAAAGAGATCCGTGTGGGCGGCGGCGGCTCCAAAAGCGACTCGGCCGTTCAGATCGCTGCCGATATGTTCGGTTTGAGTGTCTCACGTATGGAGACTTCAGAGATCTCCGCCCTCGGTGCCGCCATTGACACTGCCGTTGCTACCGGGATGCATAAGACATTCGAGGATGCCGTTAAGTCCATGGTGAGAAAGGGCAGGACCTTCGAGCCCAAGGAGCAGAGCAGGAAGATCTACGATGATATGTACAACGATGTGTATAAGAGGCTTTACACGGTGCTGGAGCCGGTGAACAGGAAGATCGCTCAGATCACGGGATATCCGCCGGCGGAATAAAAATATGAGTGATCAGTGACCAGTGATCAGTAAGGGGCGGGCCTTGTACCCGCACGGCCTATCTATAAATTATAATCGATAGTTAAAAGGCTTCTTTTTACTCGGGGCATTGATTTTTCATCCTTGACATTCATGAGCACATGTCGCAGAAAGGGATAAAATTGCAATTCCATCATGGAGTGAAATGTTGGGTTCTACTGGGGTTAAATTAGGGCTGCTGATCCTTATCCTTATATTTATTCCGTCCTTTGTTTTTGCCGTAACCGCACGGGTCACCTGGAACAAGAACCCTGAGAGCGACATCGCGGGGTACTGGGTATACTACGGGACATCTCCTTCCAACTACGATCATCTTGTCGGTGTGGGTACAACCCCGAGCATCGACATAACCGGGCTGCAAGCCGGCAAGACCTATTATTTCGCCGTTACTGCCCGGGATATCAGTGGCAACCAGAGCGGTTTTTCCCAGCAGGTCAGAGTAACCATCCCTGCAGCCGCATCGACAAAGAGTAATACGAGTGGCACCGGCAGCGGAACGGGCACAAACTCCGGCACCGGAAGCACCACGGATACAGGCACCAGCACTCTCAGTAGTACGGGCAATAACACAAATACGGGTTCCGCAAGCAGCACTCTCGGCAGCGCAACAAGCGGCTCGAGTACCGGCACTGGCAGTGAGTACCTCCTCGGGGGCGCGGTTGACCAGATAGGGAAGCTCATAAAAGATATACTGGGCCTTGGTCCGAATGATCCGCTCTATTCTCTGTCGAGTTCCGGCAGCTCTTCTCTGGTGCCGGCGAGGCAGGTATCCCAAGGCACGATTGCCGCGGATATGAAGGGGTTCTCTCTGGATAAGGCACAGGGTGCGGGTGATCTTACCGAGAAATATCCGGTGCGCGATGTGATCTTCCAGGCCCTTACGCCCTTTGACCTTACGTTAGTCTACCCTGACGGAATATTCTTCTTTTACCCGCTTGACGCAAACTGCCCCGACATCAATGGTGACACGATCACGGTGGATACCCCCGGCTGCTACTCATATATGGTCTTTGACGATATGGGCGATGTTGTCCATGTGCTGCGGCTCTCCGTGGCCGAGCAGATATACCGGCTTCAGACCTACATCCCCGCAAATACCCTCCTCCTTGAGGATGAGGTTTTCGGTGTGGCCATCGATATGCCCGTGAGCGCGACCCTCGTTGCCGCACCCATCGCCATCGGATGGGGCGGTGACGGGCTGTTTTCAGGCTCGACACAGCTTGCCCAGGGTGAGCAGGCTTTCTTCTTCGATATCCTCCCCTACGGCCTGGTCCTCGATGAGCCTGCAACGGTGTCTGTCCCCTATAAAGTCTCTCAGCCCTCTGTTTTGCGGTACGATGAGAACAACAATACCTGGGTGAGAGTTGAAGATGCAAAAGCCTCAGGCGGGTATGTAACCTTCTCCACCCAGGTCCTCGGCCGGTTCAAGGTGACCGACCAGACCCAGGATGAAAGCGGCAAGGGCGGGAACGATCTCTCCAAGATCCGTGAAGACACCTGCTTTGTCCAGAGAGCCCGGGGTAAAGACGATCACACCGGGGCCATAGCGCTGGCCTCTGTCCTTGCCGTTCTTGCCTTTGTAATCTTCCGGAACAGCCGCGTGCGGTTCTGAAACGTAAAAAGCATTTACATTCATGAATTCGAATGGGATCCCCTCCAGGTGAGAAGCGCCCCAAAGGTAAGTGAATCCGCTTCCGGTTCAGATCTCTCTTTCATGAAATCGGCACCGTGGAGGAGCGGCTTCAGCCGCAACATCCGGAATGTGCCGCTTTTTAAAGGCTCTCCTCCAAGAGCAGTCATACCAGGTTGCATCAATCAACCCTGTACCCTCACCCCGATCCAAGGTCCTGAACAAAGTGACGGGGTATCGTAAACAGATCCTTCGCTGCGCTCCTGAGAAACCTACGGTTACTCACAGAATTTGGAATGCACCTCGTATCACAAGGGACAGGGATGATCTCATAACGGCAGGTAATCCGGATTTGCCCTGCCAAGGGTTTGCCCGGCGTGGGTGAGGGGAGAGACAAGAACAGTGGTCGACAAAAAAAGAGGGGGTGCCCTGAGGCACCCCCTTGGTAGTCGGATTATCTCGATAGTACGTTTTACTCGTTTTGGCTGGGGTATGTCGATTTAACGTTCCCTTGTCCTACCCACAAGAACCAGTGTTCGGAGGACCCGAACCCACCGAGCTGGCTGAAGTTTGAGGTGAAGACATAACCATTCTGCCAGTAAACGATTGCCGGATTAGCACCGGAGTCGGGGTTCCACAAGTTCAAGGCGAGATCGAACAGGAGGTCCGAAGCGCCTGAACTGAGCCTGATCTCCCATGCGCCGCTCACATACCCGGTAATCGTCACGCCGGTGCCCCAACCGGAAGTAGTTCCCGAAAGTGACTTGGCTGTGTCGCCATAGCTGGCTGCCACCAATGCCGGGGTAAGGGTGAGGGCAGTCCCGCCAGTGTTCCATGTACATGCGAAGTCAGTGCCGAGTTCGGAGTTACTTACAACCGATGAGCGGTCGATGATGTCGACACCGGAAACGTTTGCACTCTTACCACCCGTGCCGGCTGAAGTAAGCACCACGGTGAACGCATCGTAAATCCTGATGCCGCCCTTCACGGTAAAGGATTGATTCATGGCTTCGTTGAAGTTGAGCACGAAGTTTGCGAATGGCGTTACGGTTGTTGCCGTCGGGGTGATTACATCACCGTAGACGACTCCGCCGCCGGGCACCGGGCTGGCTGCTGCCGGTCCGCCGGGCACAACGACCGAGGTGATGACCGGGGGTGTTGTATCCTTGTTCGGGGCAAAGTCAACGGTAAAGGCGGCAGAAACGGTCTCGTTGCAGCCGGGCTGGCATGCAAGTTTTAACCCGATGCAATTTCCCGTACTCTCCTCAGAACCATTGTAAGAAACATCATAGCCCGTCTTGATGACCTGTACGTAGTAGAATTCGCCGAAGTATCCGGAATTTATAACGAGACCTTGATCGATCGGAACGACATTGGTGAAGGTATAGGAACCGGTTGTTGCGCCCGCCGTGGCGTATCCCATGAACGTATCGAAGTATAGGCTGCCATTCGAATTGAGCAGGAGCCTCTTAAAGAGGAGGACCCCATTCGTATCAGCAGCAATGGGCGTGCCGGTACCGGTAGTGCCGGTGCCTGTTACATCGATTGCGGTATTGTCGGTCACGGTCACGTCGATCGTGGCGGTCGGCTTTGCAACGTCAAAGACAATGGAGCTTGCAAGGTTATTGACCGGCGTGCTTGCACCGCTGCCGCTCTCGGTGAATTTAGAGTCTTCGTCGGTTCCGTTGTAGCCGTCTCCGAGGTCGCTGTAGTAGACGTAAGCGGGCATGACGGTGGCATAACCGTAGGGGTTGCCGGTAACCGTGGTGAGGTCGCAGGTTACATTATAGCCCGACGAGCTATCCATGGAGTAGTCTTCTCCGTTGGCAGGGACACCACTAAAAGAGAACGATCCATCCGCACCGGTTACTACCTTGTGGACACCGCCGCTGTATGCGACAGACACTGTTGCGCCCTTAACGGGCAGGCTTGCACAGAAATCATAAACCGTCCCTGAGATAGAGCCCGTTGGTGAGAAAACGTTCGGGTTGGGGTTTGTCACCGATGAGCTCTTGTCTCCCTCCGCACAGCCGGCTATAAAGAAACCAAGCATAAGCAATGCGATTAATACTAGAAACCTCTTAGCCATATCTTCCTCCTCTACTTAATCTTTTTTATTTTTTTGGGACTCGTAAAACCCTTTCACTTACAAAACATCACCAAGCCACAGCCACTATTATAGGGGCCTTGTCTCTTTTGTCAACAAAGAAAACAATGATTTTTATGGCCTTTATCCATGGGTGCACAGAGAAAAACCCGAAAGCGCCTATTTTACTTTGTCGAGATCCGGATATCATGTGCCTGTACAAAACGCTCCCCGCTATAAACAGTGTGAAGTTTAGCAATATATATGCCATCCAAAGAGCTAATAATAACAATATATTATACCATGCACATCGTGAGCTTTGTTGAATTTATACCACAACGGTCTTACGATGAACACACACACGGCATGGCAATGCCATACATCTTCTTGTTGCAGTGATGCATAGACAATGTTCCATCATTGCACGATTCATTATCAAAAAATACACTACCTCGAAGGAATATAGCAAGAATAAATTGATGATGTGCGGACGGTGCATCCGGGCTGATTTATCTATTACTGTATCATATGTTTCATAACATAATATTTAAGGTGATACTGAATTCTGTACCTGCGTGAGAGAGAATAGTCTGTGGTCTGCCCCAGCAAAGGCATGTGGTCAATGCATGTGCTGCAGAGCTGGGCATGCACACACAAATACGGGGCTCACGGTTCCGGGGAAGGGTTCTTTACTTGCAAAGCGTGGAGAGCTTTGATAATACACCGAAACAAGTGCCGGAGTGGTGGAACTGGTAGACGCGTCGGACTCAAAATCCGAAGGGCCTTGCGCCTGTGGGGGTTCGAGTCCCCCCTCCGGCACCAGATACATTTCTTGTTTTATGCCCTGATACACGCATTGCAACAACTTCAGACACTCCGGACCGGACCATATTCCTCACTGCTGTCCGTCTCAGATCATGGAACAACCGACCAGCTAGATTTACCGATGCAAGGGCTTTCTCCCAGGTAGGCCGGAAGTCTTTACTCATAGGCATTCCCGTGTGATGATCGAAAAATACATTTTGGCATTCAGAAAAGTTAGTATCACGAATCTTCTTCTGAGCAAGGATAGCATCGAAGAGCTCGCCATACATATAAACCAACCGGGCCTCACCATTTTTTGTCGATCCCTTCTCAAGAACTATTCGATGAGCCCAGATATCAACCTGATGCCATTGTAGGCCAAGCAGCTCTCCTCGCCTGATGCCGGTGTAATATGCTGCAATCAAGAGCGGCTTGAGAGAAGATGGCAGGGCATCCCGGACTTTTACATACTCATCATACTCAAAGAAACCGGTCCGCACATTGCTTTCCTTCCATGAATCCATGTCGTTTACATCGAGGAGCACACGCCGCCCGTCCCTGATACAAGGAATTTTACCGGCCCAGAGCATCTCTCGGATTGCCCAATCAGTTCTACCTATCAGTGGAGCATATCCATCAATCGCCATGTGCCGGATGGGTTAACGGGTGAATAATCGTCGGTGTGATTCACGCTATAGGCGTTCTGAAGATTGAGTCCGTCACCTTTTTATGACATGATGGGATAATATCGAATCGAGGGAAATGTCATGCCGGAAGAGATCGAAGATCCGACCGAAAAATTGCATGAAGCGATCCAAGAGGAAGCGCGGGAGGCGAGGGAACAGTGGGTGCTTTGGGTGGCTCTCAGCACGGCCATTCTCGCCGTACTTGCCGCCGTGTCTTCGCTCCTGGCGGGCCACCATTCCAATGAAGCCTTGATCGAGCAGATTCAGGCCTCGGATCAATGGGCGTATTATCAGGCGAAGGGCGTCAAATCCGTGGTGCTTGAAAGTCGAATCGAAACGCTGCAGGCCCTCGGTAGACAGGCATCTGCCAAAGACCAGGAAAAGGTTGCGGCCTATAAGCAGGAACAGCAACAGATCGAGGAAATGGCGCGCGAGAAGGAGAAGGCCTCTTCCCTGCATCTGATGGCGCACAACATGCTGGCCAAAGGGGTCACCGCCTTTCAGATTGCCATTGCTCTCTCGGCGATCTCCGTTCTGACCAGAAGGAAATGGCTGTGGTATGGTGCCGGCGCTTTGGGACTGATCGGTCTGATCTATTTGGTGCACGGGTTGTTATAAGGTCACTCAGGAAAGGGATTTCTCGAGCATAAGGCAACCCGTTCTTCCAATGCTTATGAAACATGAACAGAATGAATCATAAATATATCGTGCCATGGAATTTGATATGGGAATACTCCAGAGTATAGATTGCATGTGAGGCAGTCGAAAAACCATTTTGGACAGAAGATAATTTCCATCTAACTGGTATTTATTTAAACCATCATTGCCTTTTTTTGGATTTTTGCTTTCTTCAGGTCATACACTCATGGCAATGAACCTTTGTTGAAGAATCACCCCTTTTTTTATTTCATGCAAAGCCATAGTTTGCGATCTTCTCTATATTGTGGACCATACAATACAAGAGCCATTGAATATTGACCTTGATCTTTCCCCTCAGAGTAAACCGGTCCAACCCTTTGTTGGTGCGGATATTGCCGAATACCGGCTCTACGATTGCCATACGTTGGGGGTAGATCTTACGACCTTCCTCACTCTCGATCTTCTCCTTCTTCCTCTTCAGATCATCGACCTTACCGCTCCATCTCATGGATGCATTACCGGGAAGCTTGCAGCCGTCCAATGCAAAGAAGGTCCCCCCGAGCAGATTCATCTCCTCACAGACCAGCAGCACATCACGAAACAGTGGTAGGATCTCATCCTTCATGGAGGCAACAAACGGGGCTATCGTGATGTGGTCAGGATACTGCCCGCACGAAAGTGCCATAAAGACCACGTTCTCCTTGCATGCCTGCTCGATCTTCCTCGACGAGATCAGTCCCCGTGAATACCCTAGCAGTACCACCTTCAGCAGAATATGGGGATCGTATGCCCGCCGTCCTGTCTCGTCGTTGCAATACTTCTCATCGAATATGCTCACGTCCATACGCTCATCTACGAGCGTGTGGATCGCGAATTCCAGGGTCCCGGGCATAAGCTGTTCCTTTAGCGATACCGGTATCAGCATGTCCTGCGCATACGTGTAAGGCTTGTACTTAGCCATGGCTTCCTTCCCTTTCTGAAATGGGAGAATGAAAGATCCTTATGCAACCCCGTACAAGAAATAGCCGACCTTTTTCGACACCCTCACTCAAGATCTTCAGTTTCCAGCCTTCTCAAAACCGCGATGAAATCGAAAGAATCCTCAGTCTCTTGAATCATAAAAGATAGCCTATCTGGAATGTAATGAAATTTTCACCGTAATTCGCTGTGTCTGTCCAATGAAAAATTCCTTTCCCATTAGAGAAATGTCTATAACCAACCGAGAGGTCATATTTTTCTGTCCTTATGCCAAGTGCAGATCGGAATGCAAACTGAAGACGTGTGCCCAGGTTTTCAGTGGTGCTTCTAAGGTAAGCACCGCCCGGCTCAAAAGAGATATACGATTTCCCTGAAAGGTTCATCCATAAACCTTTGGTAAGAGAAATTGCATCGTTGTGATTCGATCCATTCCAGGAACCGAGTGCCGCATTATAGTAACTATTAAGACCCAATAGTGGAGGCGAGTCTATGTGATAGCTGAGAAATATGACCTGGGAATCTGTGGAGTAATGGAAACCCTGGCCACCCTCAAGAAATATACCATCGGCGTATGCTGGTGTAGAGCAATATAGGAGCACAGGGATAAGGATCACAATACAAATTTTCATGCACACTATCCTTAATAATTAATAGAAATAGAGGAAAATCATTAGGGCTGTATGCCATCGACAAAAATCCGGCATACAGCCCTTTTTGTTATTAATATTTCTCGCCTCTTTCGCCGGCTTCTATCCCCTTTATAACTTGTTCAACAGCCTTATCTACGAGTTTAATAGCCTTTTCCCGATGACCGCCTTTGTTATGCTCTGCTTGCTCCAATTGTTTCCTGGCATCTTTCAGACTTTCAAGGGCAGCTCTCATATGCGGCTGTTCCATACCATTTGCAGCAAAGCCGATCACAGCACCACCGATGAAAAGCCCAATAACGAGAATAACAGTAGCCACCTTATTCTTTGCCATGTGCCCTCCTCATATAGATTGATATTTATAAAATATAACCAAGATAAGGCATGGCTGCAAGAAAGAAAGACCGTTTGCAATACTACGTTAGACTGGAATTCGACCCCAATATAAAATACATACAAATTTATTTTACTTCTTCAGAGTCTATAACCACAGACGAAATCAAATGGTACAGCACTGATAAGTAAACTGATGAATAACGATTCTAACCATTCGAGTCGAACGGATGAACCGAAGTGGGCCTCTTTGGAAACCAGAATACCGTCTGTCAGCCGACTACACCCAAAAGGCGGCACACTATAGAGCGGCTCAAAACAAAATTTACACATTGGGATAAAGTATAAATGATGAGTAGGAGACTGCTTCACATTGCTTTCTATGTCTCAATGGGAATCGAATCTTAGTTTACGGTGTGTGAGGCCAGATCAAATCGTAACTAACACTCCTACCTTTACCGGGATTCTGCTTTATTAAACCAAGTTCTAGAAGTCTATTCAGCTCACGAAATGCTGTGATCTTGCTTACACCGGTCATGGCTGAATACTTTCTTGTTGTGAGTCCACCTTCGAATGCATCACGGCCAACATCGAAGAGCTTATTAATAACCTTACGTTGCCGCTCGTTCAGGGGTGCCTGTGCGTGGGTACGCCAGAAAACAGCCTTCGTAAAAACCCCTGACAAGATGATTTCGGAGCGTTCAATAGCCCTAGAAAAACATCCAAGGAACCAAACGATCCAATCAGTGATATCGCTGCCGCCCTTCTGGCACTTTTCAAGGATTTCATAATAAGCACTCCGATCCTCCATGATCTGAGATGAGAGGCTGTAGTAATGGTACTTCTGTCCATCATCCTGGGCCAGAGCCATGTCGGTAAGAGCCCGGGCAATGCGACCATTTCCGTCCTCAAAGGGATGAATAGTGACAAACCAGAAATGCGCTATTGAAGCTCTTATCAGTCCTTCCATTTTACTCTTGCTGGTATTCCACCAGGAGAGGAAGAGAGCAATCTCATCATCGATCTTATTGGATGGTGGTGCTTCAAAGTGGATCTTTTCCTTACCAAGAGGTCCAGAGACTACCTGCATGGGTTCATCCCCTCTCCAGACACCCACCTGGATCTTATGCATACCCGAATATCCAGTAGGGAATAGTTCAGCCTGCCACCCACACAGTCGCTCAACATTAAGAGGTAGATTATGATTCTGCGTTGCATCCAAAAGTACGGCAACCAGACCATCCACGTACCGATCTATGGGAAGGCCCGCAGAAGGTAAACCTAACTTCCGTGCTACGGATGATCGTACAGAACGAGTATCGAGTTTCTCTCCCTCAATGGCGGATGTCTTCATTGTTTCTTCGGCAAGGACTTCGGCATGAGCCTGTGGATCGAGTGTAAGACCCTGGTCGACTACCTTGCCGAGGAGCCTTCCCTGGAGCAAACGGCTCTTACCTAGGAGGTCGAGAACCTCATCGCTCCTCCATGTGAAGTGAGTCCAGTTTGGCCTTTGCCATATGTACTGATGTGATTTCATCTTATAATCACTTCACTAACTGATATGATTAATCGGTATTATCACATCAGCCCATTAACAAGCAATGGTTCTCTTTACTCTGTTTATGTCGCTAACAAAGTCAGAGTTATGGAGAAAGGAGTGTGCTTATTTTGTGCCCGCGACGTCTAAACCTGTTCCAATTCCACCCAACTTCTGCCAACTGACCGCTTTGGATAACTCTTTGAAATTCTTTACTGCTACGCCTTTCCAGGTATGTAAATTAACCAGATAGAGGTCTCAAAATCCGAAGGGCCTTGCGCTTGTGGGGGTTCGAGTCCCCCTCCGGCACCAAAGTTTCTCTAGAGATCGTCCGAAGGTTTATCCGGTCTCCCACGCAAGATCTTCAGTGACAACCGATTCTGAATCGTTCTACCGATCATGGTCAACACGCCTCATGGCGTGCGCATTCATCCGTTCGGTTCCGGCCACGGCATGTGAAGGAAACCATTTGTTCATGAGGCGCCGGGACAGGATAGAGAGAAGCAGCAGTGCCGTGGCAAACGCGATCTGCCACACGTTGCCCTTTACCCCGCCGCTTCCATAGGTGGCAAAGACTACGGCAAGCGGCACGAAGCCGATGAGCGACCCGATCATGAAAGGGGAGAAAGGCACCCGGCAGCTCCCGCAGAGCAGGCTCATCAAAGTGGAGTTGGAAAAGGGGAAGAGCCTTCCATAAATCACCCACCAGAAGGCATTCTCTTGAAAGCGTCCTTGCCACACCTTCAGTTTATCCCCAAGGCGCCGTTCCACCACTGAAGCGAGGAGGGATCTTCCTGCAAGGTACAGGACCGAAGCGCCGAGTAACGAGGCAAGCAGGGAAAGAAACGTGCCCACGAATGCCCCGTAGATGACCCCTGCCACTGTGCTTGCCCAGAGCCGGGGGAGCCCAAGTGCAATGAGTCCGCCGCCAGCAAGGGTGAAGACGAGCGCGGAAAGAAGATGCCCGGATGATTGCCGCCCTCCTTGCAGGGAGGCCCTTATGGTATTTATATCGAAAAGGAGGTGTCGCAGGTCATCACTCTTCAGGAGGAGGGCCATGGCTGAGAAAAAGGCCATTACGAAAAAAAGGCGTGCGATGTCACCGATCATGTTCTTATCAAATCTACTGCTCATGTCTTTTCCATGATGGTATACCTGAGGGAGCGCTTTCTGAGCCAATAGACGCCGGCCAGATCTATAATGCCCGGCAAAAGCCTGCTGTTGATCCCACCACCGTATTTGCTTGTCCCATGCTCTCTCGGGCGGTGGTTAACCGGAATTTCTGCCACAGTGTATCCGGCCATGATGAAGAGGGCAGGGAAGAAACGGTGGGCGTTCCTGAAGAACCTGATACGTTTTGTGCAGGCACGCCGGAAAATCCGCATCGAACACCCTATATCCGTAACGTTATCCTTCAGCACGGCAGAACGTATGCGGTTCGCAATGCGGCTGGACACGCGACGGATCAGATTATCGGCCCGTCTCTGCCTGATTCCGCAGAGCATGTCTAGACCGTTTTTTTTCATTTCCTTGAGCAGGCCCGGGATATCATGGGGATCATTTTGCCCATCGCCGTCCAGCGTGGCGATGAATTCTCCTTTGGCTGACCCGAACCCAGCCTCCAGTGCCGCCGATTGCCCGCTGTTGGGTGAAAGGTGCAGGGAGCGGAAATTTACGAATTTTCCTGCGAGTTCGTCCATGATCTGCGGTGTGAGGTCTGTGGACCCGTCATCCACCATGACAAGCTCCCATGTGAGGTCATGTATGCCCGAAAGGGCTTGCCGGACTTCATCACACACCCCCCGGATGGACTCCTCTTCATTATAAAAAGGAATGACGATGCTCAAGGTTATGTGATGTACTTCCATCAAGATTTTTTCTCCGATAGCTATTTTAAAAATCCGGTGCCTGTGTGGCCGTCCCCCGTTGGATCCCGCATGAAAAACGAAACATACTCTACGATATGTTTCAAACAATAACAATGTGTTCCCGCTTTTTCAATTTGAAAGTACATCCGGATATTCAATCTCAGTATGTGAAAAGTGCATATTGATAAGGATGAATGGACACGATGGCAGACCCATGGCGGATATTCGAGTACGGGTTCGGACAGGTTGTAAGAAAATCCTGGATTTGTGATGCTGTATGAGGTAAGCCATTGATAGACTCAATAATGATTGCATAGTATTCTATGGTTAAGAGAAGCCCCCAACGACAGAAATCGGATGATAAAGAGTTTGATTTTTCCGCATGGAGGAAGAACGATTTATCTGCTTTGACCACACCTCCTTCGAAAAAGGGCAGCTTATGCATTTTCTGAAAATGGAAGTATTATTCATTCCGATCGTCCTTTTCATAAGTGTTTTCCTTTACTGCGACCGTTTGCCCGTCGATCAAATGGAGTCGAGAAACTTCATAACCGCAAGGGAAATCCTGATGAACGGCTCTTGGCTTCTCCCGACCTTGGAGGGGAATCTCAGGATAGCGAAGCCGCCGCTGCCCACATGGATCACGGCCCTCGCCATGAAGTGGGAGGGAACCGATGCCAACCTCATCGTCAACAGGATTCCTGCAGGGATATGCGCCCTCCTGCTTGCCCTTTTCACCTATCTTATCGCCCTGCGGGTTTCACGGGACAGGGGGGTTGCCGCGACAACGCTGCTCGTACTCGCCACGAGTTATCTGTTCATGGTAACGGCACGACAAAACGAATGGGACATCTACGCCCATGCATCCATGGCCGGGGCGATATGGGCCTTGCTTGAGGCCTTCATGCGCAAAGAGGGGAAGAACCTCTTCTTCCTGCTTTTTTCGCTCTTCATGGTTATATCCTTTTACAGCAAGGGCCCGGTGGCCTACTGGGGCATGCTCTTAACCTTTATGATAAGCTATGTTATTGCCTGCGGGACAAAGGATCTTCGTGAGAACAAATGGGGCCTCTTATGGGGTTTCATACTCTGTGTGCTCCTCTGTACATTGTGGCCTGCATATGTCTACCTGAACACCCCCCATGTGGCAAAGGCTGTGGCCTTGAGAGAGTCTGATGCTTGGTTTACAAGGAACATCCAACCTATATGGTTTTATGTCACTCATATGTACAAGATAATGGGCATATGGCTGCCCTTGCTTCTCTGCGGACTGGTTGCACCTTTTATTGAAAAGGATTGGAAACCCGAGGAGAAACTGTTTGTCTACTGGTTCATCCTCATTCTCGTCTCTCTTTCCGTGTTTCCTGAGAAAAGAATGCGATACATCCTGCCTGCGGTTGTTCCGGGCTCTATCGTCTCGACGATCGTGATATACCGACTCCGGGAAGCCAGCGGATGGCCATGGAGGCTCATATATGGCGTTTCCTATACCATAGCGGGCGTTCTGTTGGTCGGTGCGGCAGCATCCCTTGTCTATTTTTCAGCGCACAGGGTTCCTGCAATCCTGGGGGCGATCCCTCTCGCAATTGTCGGTGTGGCGCTTCTCTATGAATCGGTGACGAGAAAGACAAAGAACGCCCACATCATGGCCATTGCCGGGGTTTGTCTTTCCATCGTATTCCTACTCCCGATGATATTACAGCGCATGGGACCGGATGATGCCCGGTTGTTCATGCACGTACGGGAAAACCCTGAACTCATGTCAAGGGAATTTTGTACGACTCTGAAAGATCGTCGAGATAATACCATCGCCTATGACATAAGATGGGCCATAAACAAAAAAATTCAGCTGCTGCCCAATTTTTTCTATAATAGCCTGACCAAAAGAGGAAAAATCGACCCATATGCACTGATAACGACAAAGTGGATCGACCCGAAGGTTTTCAAGGGGCGGCTTGCAGATACAATAACAACCCAGCGAGCAACGTATTATATATATCTGGTACCATGAGATCGAAACCACCCTGTTTCGATGTACCTCGATGGCACAGCCAATGACCCCGGTCGAGAGTTCAAAAGAATTTCATCCTTCGTGTCCCTCGTACTCTTCGTGGTGAAATATTCCTCTCTCGTGCTCCTCAGTGATCCGAGTATGCTTTACGGTGATGAACCAAAAAAAGAACCGCAAAGACTTAAGATCCCTACAGGGGATAATTATCTTCGAGTATCTCGACCTTGCTTACAAGGTAATTTTTTCCAATATCCCCGGTGAGAAACACCTTCGATTTCTGGTAAAGGAGTTCTGTTACCTGGAGTTCGGTCATGGAAAGCTTTATCAGGGGGAATTGTCTATGAGAGTTCAAATCAATAAGCTTCTTGATCTGTTTTTGCGCAGTTCCATCTACGGCAATGAGGCTGTAATACCGGATGCTCTTTTTTGCAATGTTATGACCTTTATTCTGTGCATCTACGAAATTGCCATATTGTGCCTTCAGCTGATCGGCGTCTTTCTTCGGCATGACGATGATGCGGCCATCGAGGTATTTTAAAGAATCAGGGTAGAAGACCGGATTGGCGGTAAAGAGAACGAAGGTGTCTTCCAAAGATGCCATTTTGAGGGCCTTTACGGAATGGTCTTTTGTTGTAATCTCGATTTGTTTCCCCTTGTCCTGTATGGCCCCGCCTGTCCTGGATGATGTGCATGCCGTAAGCAGTACCAGAACTATCGCGAAGATAAAGATATAAATGATGCCTCGATTTGTCTTCATTTTCATTCCTCCTCTATAGACACGTGTTACACAAGATTTTCCCCAGGATTCCATATGAATTACTTTATACTCAGCCATGTATCAGAAGCATGACCCATGGATACCCTGGGGATTTCGGAAAGAAGATATAGTTTGGGACGCAGGAATTGTCAAGCCAGTACTCTTATGCCTGGTTGCATCCTTATGCTTAAGGATACGCCTTAAGGATAAGATGGCATTCTTAGCGTCTGCGTGCGGCTTAAAGCCGATTTCTTCATCAGGACATAGCCAGCTATCAGGAAATCTGATATAGGGGGTTATGTGATTGTGGGTTCTATGGTTGCGGTGTATGCGCTCCATGGAACGACTACGGGATAAACAATTGTCGGGAGGTTGCCTGCATGCGGCATCAGGATGTGAAAGATGCTTTGAGGAAGGTGCGCCGTATCGGTTTCGGTCTCTTTTTCGTATCACTTACATTGATTGGTTGTGGTTCGGGCGGTTCAGGTATATGGCACGGGACCTTCATGGATTGTACCGTTGAAGGTCTCACCTTCAAGACAGAGACCATGAGCGGCGAGACGGATTCTCAGGGTGTTTTTTCCTACAGGCAGGGAGAAAAGGTAACCTTCTCCATCGGAGGCATCGTTTTAGGGACTGCCACTGCGAAGTCCGCCATGACCCCGGTGGATCTTGTAGCAGGGGCGCAGAATGAGACGGACCCGACAGTGACCAACATCACCCGGCTCCTCATCACCCTTGATGAAGATAATATTATTGGGAACGGCATAACAATAAGCCCCGAGGTGAGGGAAGCTCTTGTAGGAGCCTCCATCAATTTCGACCAGGATCCTGCCGTATTTGCTCAAGATGCTGAAGTACTTGAGGTGATAAACACGGTAAACCTTCATTTTAACCTGGTCGGGATGGGAGAACGCACCCTCTGCAGTGTGGAGGAAGCGCAGGATCACCTTGGAAATACCCTCGACGAGCTTGCAAAGAACGGTTATGATCACACGAGCGCATCAGGCGGCCACGGCGGGTCGGGGAGCGGAGGCGGCGGCGGAGGCTGTGGCTGAGGCGGATAGCCGACATCATCGGTCGATGATGAAAAAATCCTACAAAAAATAGAGCTTCACATAAACAGGTAAATGTGCGGAATAACCCAGATGCCTATGTTCGCGAGCGCATGCACGATAAATGGGGCCCAGATTGTCTTTCTCCACTCGTAGATCGAGGCGAAGATGATGCCTCCTGTGAGCTGGATCATGGAGATATGTCCGTGCATGGAGGCAAAGAGCAGGGATGTCAGAATAATACAGAGTGCTGCAGAGAGGCGCTGTCTGAGCCATGTGTAGATCATCCCCCTAAAAAAGAGCTCCTCCACAAAGGGACCTATAAGGCAACCCGTGATGAAAAATTCAAACCATTGATCGATGTGCTGTTTCGTAAGGAGAATGCCCACGAGCCCTTTTCCCATGAAAAATCTTGATGCCAGATCAATGGCCAGTACGACCGCGCCGAAAACAGCAGCAGAAACAAGCCCGATGGCAAGTTCTTTTTTTAGGGACGCGGTAAGAATGCCGCAGAGTCTGAATGCGAAGATAAAGATAAAGGCCGTCTCAAAGAGTCGTGCTGCAAGGGTGTAGAGGAGACCGTCTATTGACAGGTAGGCCGACAATAGCCTGAATCCCGCCTCTATGAGACAAATTGCAATGATGACTGAAAGCCTCCTGTCCATGGATATTTATATATAGGGTATGGAAAAAAGGCACAAGTGTCGTGGCAGAGAGTTCGCACACCATGAGGAGAGGGTCTGCACGTCGAAGCCTCATTGAGAAGGATATGTGTTGATGCAATCCTTATATAGTAATGAAGCTCTGTCGCAAACCAATGGCAAGGCACTAACTACACCCTCACCGAAGTCCCACAATTCGTCAGGATAGACGAATTGGATGTACTTCACGTTCATCCGAAGGGTGAGGGACATGGATGTCCCGAGTCACTCCCCGCAGGAGAGGGGGCTTATGGGGCACAATGAAAAGCATCATAAGCGAAATGGAGAGGAATCATGAGCTTTTTATCCCCTCTCCCCATGCTGTCTATGGGGAGAGGGTTAGGGTGAGGGGTCCATCCTTACTTGTCGAATTGACGAGCCCGAACAAGTGCGGCTATACTGGCTGTCATGAAGAGGGTGGTCATCGGCACGGCAGGGCATGTGGACCATGGCAAGACATCGCTCATCAAGGCGCTCACGGGCATAGACTGCGACCGGCTCAAGGAAGAAAAGGAGCGGGGGCTCACCATTGAGCTTGGGTTTGCCTCGCTGATTTTGCCGTCAGGGGAACGTATAGGTGTGGTGGACGTACCGGGGCATGTACGATTCATCAGGCACATGCTTTCAGGCGCTTCGGGCATTGATCTGGTGCTGCTGGTGATTGCCGCCGATGAGGGGGTGATGCCCCAGACAAGGGAGCACGTACAGATCTGTGAATTGCTCGGTATCGAGCGGGGAGTTGTGGCGCTGACCAAGAAGGATCTCGTGGATAGCGACCTGCTGGAGCTGGCCGCCTCTGATGTGCGGGACTTTATCCAGGGGACCTTTCTTAAGGATGCCCGCATTATCCCGGTGAGCTCCACTACGGGCGATGGGCTTGATGCGCTCACCTCGGAGCTCGTTATACAGGTTAAGCTGGTGCAAGAGAGGCAGGCGACCGGGATACCGGTGCTGCCCGTGGACCGTGTCTTCACCATCAAAGGATTCGGCACGGTTGTGACGGGAACCCTTGTCCGCGGCACTTTTTCTCCTGACCAGGAGGTTGAGGTCCTACCGAGCGGCAAGGCTGCCAAGATCCGCACTATTCAGGTCCATGATGAAGACGTTGATGCGGCGTTAGCCGGCATGCGCACGGCAATCAATCTCCACGGTGTGGGCACAGAAGAGATAGCCCGGGGTGAATGGGTGGTTCCGGCAGGGGTTTTTGATACGACGAAGCTGCTTGATGCAAGGCTCAACTTATTACGAAAGCCGGGCAGGGGGGGAATCAGGCTCTATATCGGGACTGCAGAGGTCATGGGGGATGTGAGCCTGCATAAAGTTGACGGGCAGGATATTGGAAGGATAAGGGTAAAAAAGGGCGTTGTTGCTTCTTATGGCGACAGGTTTATCATACGGTCCGTCTCCCCTTCGGCTACCATCGGCGGCGGTATGGTCCTCAACCCCCATCCTGCCCGCAGGTTTTCCGAAGAGGTGATCCGCGATCTCCTGGGCCCTGACCCTGCCACGCGCATCATCGGTATCGCCAAGGACGCCGGGATGCACGGCATTTCACGAAGGGTCATTGAGGCGGTGTTCCCACAGGCGGCCTTAAGGTTGGATAGGCTTATCGTAGGCCTTCTTTCATCGGGAGACCTTATTAAATTCGATACGGTAAATGAACTTTTTGTGCATACTGTATATCATGACAAGCTCAGAGGGATCATTGTTTCCCGCGTTCAGGAATATCATATGGCGAATCCTTCATCACCCGGTATATCCCGTGAGCATTTAAGGATGTCTGTGCAGGGGGGCGTGGAACAGAAGCTGTTCCATAAAGTTCTTCAGGATCTTGTTAAGAAAGGCGAAATTGTTGAGTCGGGGCCCAACATCACGGCCCCGGGTTTCAGTGCGACCATGGCGGCCGATCGTACGGTCCTTGGCGAGAGGATAGCCGAGATCCTCGATCGCCAAGGGTTTGAACCGCCGAAGGTCTCCGAGCTTGCCGAAATGCTCCGCATCCCTATCAAAGATGTCATTGAAATCCTCGGCTTTCTCAGCCATGACGGCAAGGTAACCAGGATCAAAGACGATATTTACCTTTCCATACGGAATGAGGAGATGCTCAAAGAGCGCGTAAAGGAATTCATCATCAAGAACCAGTCAATGGCTCCTGTAGATATGAAGACCGTCATAGGCGCATCAAGAAAGTATGCCATTCCCTATCTTGAGTATCTCGACCGTATCCGTTTTACCTTGCGCGTCGGTGATGTCCGCAAGCTTGCAGCTGCCAGGCCGTCATGATCAATTGGGCTTTCGCGGTATCATCTTGCGGATCAGTTTGGCCCTGTCTTTGAGTTTGAGCTTCCAGTAGAGCGGGCTCAGAATAAGGGTTTTGATGAGTTCCCTTTTATTTATATGTTGATCTTTATTTTCATTTTGCATGAAATATTTACTGCTTAAATCATGCCATGGAAATAAATAACATAATCTTTCAATAAGTTATACAAGATGGGGATGGGATTTAATCCGGAAGAGTAAAAAAATGATGGTTTTTATGACACGCTCTGTGTCTCCATCACAACCGTTTATTACCATCAATTGTACTCCAGGAGCCTATTTAAGCCATTATACCTATTCCAGGCCAAGGCCCCTTTGGGAATAATCAAAAAATTGACGGTATATCTCCAGGGTTACGAGCGTCGTTGTTTATGCACGGGAAGAAGAGATTGAAGATGCTTATGTATTATCAAAGGAATACAGATCATGCCGAGAGGTATCACTTCGGGGCGGGCACCGAGGAGGTGCATGCCTTTGATATCAGGATGTCGATGTCTTCACCAAGATCTGTATCGGCATATTGCTGCTTCACGGACTGAAAACGGTTGCATGCCGCCTTTTTGTTGCCTTTTTTCAGATAGAATTTGCCGATGTACAGGTAGTGCTTGGCAAGAACTGTCCTTGCCTCTTTCAGACCGTTAGTTGCATCTTTTCCATAGGGGGAATCCGGATAGCTCTTCATGAATCCCTCAAAACTCTGTATGGCCTTCGTGGTCTCCGTCTGATCCCGGTCAAAGGTGCTCATCTGTTTATAATGACACATTCCGATCCTAAAGAGGCAATAACCTGCATCTAAATCCGTAGGGTAAAGAAGCCTGAACTCCTCGTAGTTCTTCAGGGCCAATTCATAGTCCTCATGATCATAGTAGAGGTTTCCGGTCTCTAAAATCGATTTTCGTGCAAGCTCATGGCCCGGGTAATAAGTCCGAACTTGCATAAAGGCATCTGCAGCCTTCTCCACCTTTCCCTTCTTGGCGAGAGCAGCGGCTTCATCGTAGAGTTCTTGAGCGGGCTTGATTTTTTTTTCAGCCTCGTGGGCACAACTGCTGATGATAGCTATGATCACCATGGATACAATGATGAAGGGTACCTTTTTCATGCGCTGAAGCACCTTAAGACAAATCGCACATGGAATCAAGGATGGATTTCATAGATGGCGCCATCCTTAATAGTGAGGAGATAGATTGATTTCTCTAATGTTCCATCTGAGGAGAAGGACGTGATGCCGCTTACCCCGTGGTAATTTTTCAGATTTGCGAGGTATTCTTGCAAGGCCTCGCGGGATGGCTGCTTCGACTGAAAAAATTTCTGGAGGATAGTGGCAGAATCATAGGCGCTCGCCTCCCATACCGAAGGGGGATACTTGAATGTATGAGAAAAGGTGTGGTTGAATTCTTGTACAGTCGAAAGGATGCTGCCCTGATAGTATCCGCTTAAATATATCGCATTCTCCACATACCTGCCTCCTGCTTTGAGAAAATCAGGGGTGTCCCATAAGATGGGTCCGAAGAGACGGATATCCTTGATCTTCATTAAGCTGATATATGAGGCGACCATGGCGGCGTTCGCCGAGGTATCGGGGATGAGGAGTGCTTCGAAATCAATTGATTTGACCGTGGAAGAGGTCTTTTTCCCTGTGCCTGAAAACAGGGAGCCCACCTGCTGTTTGAAGTCCACGTTCTGAGGAGAATATACGGTTGTTCTCACGACATTAACGCCATATGCAGGGGCCAGACGCTGAAACTTTTCGGAGAATGTCTTTCCGAAACGATCATTCGGGCTCATGACCGCAAACTTGGTGATGCCCATGGACCGCGCTGCATTCAGGAGCGACTTTACCTGAATGTCTATGGTGATGAAGTTTCTGAAACAGTAGGTTCCATCTTGGGGGGGGAGCTCGGCCTGGGGAAAGATGAAGGCGGGAATATGCCGTGTCTGCAGTTCCTTGCAAGCGATCTCACTCGTGCGTTCTCCAACCCCTACCAGGCCGATGATGGCTGTTACCTTGTAGTTTTCGTCAAGGTCTTTGATTATGGATGGTATGGAGTCCTCATTGTTCCCGTAATCTCTGATTATATACTCTACATTCGGCGTAGGGCCCGGAGTGAAGACACCCCCTGCCATCTCGATTGCCCTGAGGATTCTCTGGCTGACGGATTCCCATTTTCCGCTCAAGGGGAGGACCAACCCCACGGTATTTCTTGTGGCAGATCCAATGTCGTTGTTCATTGATGCTCTCAGGGCTACTGGGTAGCCGGAAAGTATAGTGTAAGCAACAGCCAGGATGAGTAAGGTTCTTAGGAATCGTCTTTTCATCACACGAGCGAATACTATATGAAGACCTTCCGCCAAGTCAATGAGATGGAAGCTTAATTTTCATCAAGTGCTGCAGGCAACATATTTTGCTTGACAACTTCTCCGGCATCCACTGAGTATAGGTTTCCAAAAAAGTAAATCAAAGGAGAAACCAGTGGCCGAACTTGGGACACGGTATAAATGCTATAAGTGCGGTACGAAATTTTATGACTTGGGCAAGCCTCAGCCCATATGCCCCTCCTGCAGTGAAGATCAGAATAATGAAGAGACAAAGCGTATGCTTAAGCGAAAGAGGAAGCGTTCGCTGGCCAAGGTGAAGACCGAAATCAGGGCGTTGCCGGAAGAGAACGAAATCCCTGTGGAAACAGATGAAAACGTGGAAGAGTATGTTCTCGATATGGAGGACATCGTCCTGGAGGAAACTTCGGATACGAAATAATCAGATCAGAAACAGAGGGGATTCGTTGTTACCCCGCCCTTTTTTTGATACTATCGAATCTTGAATCGGATATCGAATAGGGTCAACCCCCTGTCTTTTCCTGCTTCTGCAGCTCTTTTGTCACCTTTTGTGCGGTTTTCTGGATATATGGCTGCATCTGTTCAGGAATGAACCCTTTGATGAGACCCGCTGTCTTTTTCGTATAGGGCAGGACTTTCGAATTCACGAGGATAGCGGAATTTTGGGGCAATATCACTTGCAGTATGGTCATGACTAAAAGAGCAATGAGAAACCCCTTCACAAAACCAAGTGCTCCACCCATGGCTGTGTCAACCGCAGCCAATACAGAAGCATTCAGGATCTTCTGAAGTATATGCATGAAGATCTTTATAATAATAAAGAAGAAAAAAAAGACCACAATGAAGCCCAGGACACCTCGAACATCTTCCACGTGCAGAATTGATAAGAAATGAGTAATATTCGGTGAGAATTTCTTTGCGAGGTAGAGCCCCCCGATGATGGATATGAGGGATGAGACACCTTTTATCAGGCCGTGGTAGACGCCCAGTCCGGTGAAGGCTATTATGACGGTGATCGTGAAGATATCGAGTGCGTTCACTGTTTGGCCTTTATTAATTCGATCCACACCACATCTTTCATGGATATCTGGTACATCCCGTAAGGCAACTTGCCATATACCTTCAAGATGCCGTTTGTCTTGAGATTGCACATGCTGCCTGACCCCTTCAGAGATACGCAGATAGAGCCTTCCTTCATCTCTATGCGGGAGATTGTATCAAAAGGTATCTCAACCCGGCCTTTTCCCATGTATACATTGAATGTGGTCTTGCCGTCGAATGTTACCGATGCGATGCTCACCTCATTGTTTGATGTGTCCTTGATCTTCGCATTAAAGGGGGACTCGACAGGACCTTGGCCGGGATTCCCTGCACTGCCCATCCCCATGAGAAAGACACCCAGCATCAGAAAAAATACTACACGGAAAAGATGCCCCTTTTTTTTCATAGCTCTATAACCTCCTTCACAACCCCTTCTGTTTTAAGTGCCTGGATGAGATCGAACATCACCTCCCTGCCGCCTGCGGAGTAAGTTATGGTGAGAAGACCCTGAACAGGGTCCTTGGTGCTTACAATACCCAGGCCGTCGTAGCCCTGGACGACATAGTTCACATAAAAGATGTCCTTCTGGTCGACCTTGAGGGAGACTGCCTGGAAATCCTCCATGATTTTTTTTGATACCATAAGAGATACGCTGCTGCAAGCATAGTGCAAGATATCTTAAGTAAAAGCTTGTGTGGCAGGGCTTTATTGAATACATTCTGGAATCAGAATGGGATTAATCTTCTCTATGCATGCATATTAAGTCGCGCCAACGGATGATTTCGAAATGGTGCAAATCGGATTATCAACAGGAGTATAATGATTTCAGGTTTCTCTGTGTCATTTTGAGGCCATTCAAAATGGTTGTGGTTCTTGAGAGATGTCCGGGTGGTTCAATAAAATCCTTGACATCATCGAGTTTGAAATGATAGGGAAAATTGATCTGAATGAGTGAACAGCCATTCAGTCAAAGGCCGTGCAGGGCATGTTGACGGGGGCCGGGTGGGTAGCTGATGTTCATGATATTCCCATACGGTTGAGATCTTCGGTGCTGGGATCGTAAAAGTGCCAAAAAGTGATCTTCGGTATGTCTGCCGGTCGGCTTTGGCAGATAAAGGGCAGTAGATATCTTGGGCAAAGGTGGAGAAGGTCGGCTCATGGCACGGGTGCTTTCTGAAGCGACCAACGTCTAAGGAGGCAGGTTTTGATAGAAATTAATTTTACCCTTATTATCCAGATGATCAATTTCTTTCTTCTTATATTCATCCTCAACAAGATCCTCTACAAGCCTATCCTGAAGATCTTGGAAGAGAGAGAGCAGAGGATCGAAGGCCAGCAGCAGCAGGCCAAGAAGATCATCGAAGACGGCCAGGTGATCTTGACTGATTACAATAAGAAGCTCTATGATGCCAAGATTGATGCCATGAACACAAAAAATGCCGCACGGAACGAGGCATCCGAACAGGCCAATGGTATTATCGAAGATTCCCGCAAGAAGTCCGAAGAAATCATTACTCGGATGCAGCAGGAGATGGCCTCTGAGTTGACTCAGGCGAAAAAGGAGCTCGATCCGGAGCTGAGTGTCATGGCTGCAACGATAGCCCAGCAGATCTTGGGGAGGAAGGTGGCATGAAAGAGCGGATCAGAAAAATTCTGCCCCTTGTAATCACCCTTGTGTTTGTCGCCTTCTCTTTTGCACTCGCCGCCGAGGGGGGTGGTGAAGAAGGCCATAAAGCAATCTGGACAATGGTATGGCGCATCGTCAATTTTGTTATCCTGATGGCGCTGTTGTGGAAACTCCTTGCGGACAAGATAAAAACATATTTCATAGACCGTAAAGATGAAATCGCCCAGATGATCGAAGAGGCAGACAAGGCCAAGACCGATGCCGAGGTCCAGTTTGCAGATATCCAGCAGAAGCTCAAGAACGTTGAAAAAGACATCAAGGATATCAAAGGCGCCATTATGGGCGAACTGGAGAGTGAAAAGGCCCGCATCATCGAGGAAGGAAAGGTATCGGCGGAGCGTATAATCCAGCAGGCCAAGTGGACCGCTGACCAGGAAGTGGTCAAGGCCAAGAAAGATCTTAAGGAGCACGTGGTGGAAATGGCTGGAGACATGGCTTCGGGAATGATCACAAACAGCATGACCCCGGATGACCAGAAGCGTATCCTTGAAGAATATTTAAATAAGGTAGTGAGGTAACCTTGAAAGACGACATCGTAGCAAAACGATATGCGAGGGCGCTGTACGACCTGGGCAAGGAAGAGGGATTGCAGGAAAAGTTCCTTGGGGATCTCGAAGCCATAGTAACCATCCTTGAGGGGAGTGATGAGTTCAGGGACATCATGGAGAGCCCCCTGTACGACATCCTCCTCAAGAGAAGGATAATGGGCGAGCTCATCAAGCAGATCAAGCTGACCAAGTACACGGAAAACTTCCTCGGCATCCTCCTCGACAAGGACAGGTTCGTGTGCCTGAATTCCATCCTGGATTCCTATCGTCAGACCATCGACGAGGCCTCGGGAAGGGTCAGGGCCACCGTGACCAGTGCTATGGAGCTTGATAAGACCCAGCTCGAACGCATCGCCGGTACGCTTAAGCAGATCGTGAAGAAGGAAGTGGATCTTGACGTCACAATAGACCCTACGCTCATCGGCGGCCTCATCGCCGAGCTGGAGGGTATGATATACGACGGCAGCGTCAGGACGCAGATTGTGAGATTAAAACAGAGTCTAAAAGGGGAGATATAGATGCAGATCAGGGCGGAAGAGATAAGCAAGATTATCAAAGAACAGATCAAGGGGTACGAGAAGGAGATCGATGTCGCCGAGACCGGTACCATCCTGTCGGTCGGTGACGGTATCGCCCGTGTCTATGGCCTGAGAAACGTCATGTCCAGTGAGCTCATCGAGTTCCCCCACGGCACCATGGGAATGGCGCTCAACCTGGAAGAGGACAACGTCGGTTGCGTGCTCTTCGGTGAGAGCGTGGGCATCAAGGAAGGCGACCAGGCAAGGCGCACCAAGAGGATCGTGGAGATCCCCGTGGGTAAGGGTATACTCGGCCGCGTGGTCAACGCCATCGGTCAGCCCATTGACGGCAAGGGCCCCATCGAGGCTGAAGAATACCGCACGGTCGACATCAAGGCCCCCGGCATCGTCAAGAGGCAGCCGGTGAAGGAGCCCCTCCAGACCGGTCTGAAATCCATCGACGCCATGACCCCCATCGGACGCGGCCAGCGCGAGCTCATCATCGGCGACCGCCAGACCGGAAAGACCGCGCTCGCCATCGACACCATCATCAACCAGAAGGGCAACGGCGTCGTATGCATCTACGTGGCCATCGGCCAGAAGCAGTCTACCGTGGCCCAGGTCGTGGCAACCTTGGAGCAGTTCGGCGCCATGGAATATACGGTCGTTGTCGCAGCCACTGCATCCGAACCTGCACCTCTCCAGTACATAGCACCCTATTCCGGCTGCACCATCGGTGAGTTCTACCGCGACAAAGGCGGCCATGCCCTGTGCATCTACGACGACCTCACCAAGCAGGCCCAGTCCTACAGGCAGCTTTCACTCCTGCTCAGGAGACCCCCGGGACGCGAGGCATTCCCCGGCGACGTGTTCTATCTGCACTCAAGGCTTCTTGAGCGCGCTGCCAAGTTAAGCGACGCCATGGGCGGCGGGTCACTTACGGCCCTGCCCATTGTCGAGACCCAGGCCGGTGACGTGTCAGCCTATATTCCCACGAACGTCATCTCTATTACCGACGGCCAGATCTTCCTGGACACCGACCTCTTCTACTCGGGGTTCAGACCTGCCATCAACGTGGGTATCTCAGTCTCGCGCGTGGGCGGCAACGCCCAGATCAAGGCCATGAAGAAGGTTGCGGGCACACTGCGCCTCGACCTCGCCCAGTACAGAGAGCTGGCGGCATTCTCCCAGTTCGGGAGCGACCTCGACAAGGCAACCCAGGCCCAGCTGAACCGGGGCGAGCGCCTCATGGAGCTGCTGAAGCAGCCCCAGTACAAGCCGTTGTCGGTTGAGAGGCAGGTTGTTATTATCTACGTGGGCACCAACGGCCATCTCGACGAATACCCCCCGTCAGCCGTCAGGGCCTTTGAGGAGCAGCTCTTAACGTTCATGGACGGCAAGCACGCGGACATCTTAAAGACGGTGCGTGAAACCGGTAAGCTCGAGGCCGAAACGGAAAAGGCTCTCAAAGATGCCATTGCGGAGTTCAAGAAGATCTTCGTGGTGGAATAATAGGGAGAGGAAATGCCGAATCTAAAGGACTTACGAAAGAGGATCAACTCCGTCAAAAAGACGAAGCAGATAACCTCGGCCATGCGCATGGTGGCGGCCGCCAAGCTCCGCAGGGCTCAGACCGACATCATCGCTGCCCGCCCTTACGCCATCAAGACCAATGAGGTGCTCGTATCCCTGGTGACCAGGACAAACCCGGATATGCACCCGCTGCTTCGCGTACGGGAGCCCAAGCGGTGCGTCATCGTGGTGATCGCTTCGGACAGGGGATTGTGCGGATCGTTCAATCAGAACCTGTTCCGTCGGGCCGATTCCTTCATCAAGGGGAACAAAAATAAATACGAAGAGATCTCCATGGTGCTCGTGGGGAAGAGGTCGGCGGACTACTACAAGCGCAAGGACATCAAGAAGAGGCAGAGCTACCCCATCGGCAAACCCAATTATGATCTGGCTTCACAGATCTGCGATGACCTCATCAAGGGGTATGTCAATGCGGAATACGACGAGCTGATCATCATCTTCAACGAGTTCAAATCGGCCATGACCCAGATCATGCACGAAGACAAGCTGCTGCCGGTGGAGCCCATGGAAGTGGATGACGACATGACCAATGTCGAATACCTCTATGAGCCCTCCGAGGATGTCCTGCTCGATACGCTGCTGCCCTTGAGCATGAAAATATTCATGTACCGTGCACTTCTGGAGTCAGCGGCATCGGAACACGGTGCACGCATGACGGCCATGGAGAGCGCATCCAACAATGCAGGCGAGGTGATCGGGAAACTGGACATCAAGTACAACAGGGCCAGGCAGGCCGCCATCACCACGGAGCTCATGGAAGTGGTGGGCGGTGCCGAGGCCTTGAAAGGATAACAACCTTAGGATCCTAATCGGGAGGAAAGAATTTATGAACATTGGAAAGATCGCACAGGTCATCGGCGCTGTTGTGGACGTCGAATTCCCCCAGGGAGAACTGCCTAACATATATAACGCCCTGTTCGTGACCAACCCGTTTATCTCCAAAGAGGAAGATAACCTGGTTCTCGAAGTTGCCCAGCACTTGGGCAACAGGACCGTCCGCACCATCTGCATGGACTCTTCAGACGGCCTGGTAAGGGGAATGCCGGTCAAAGACACCGGAGCGCCCATCTCTATCCCGGTTGGAGACGCAGTGCTCGGCCGTATCTTGAACGTGGTGGGCAAGCCCGTTGACGAGATGGGCCCGGTGAACACGGACAAGCGCAATCCCATCCACCGCGATCCCCCGAAGTTCACCGAGCAGAGCACATCGATCGATTCATTCGTGACCGGTATCAAGGTCATCGACCTTCTGACCCCCTACATGAGAGGCGGCAAGATCGGCCTGTTCGGAGGCGCCGGCGTGGGCAAGACCGTGTTCATCATGGAGCTCATCCACAACATCGCCTCGAAGCATGGCGGCTACTCGGTGTTCGCCGGCGTGGGTGAGCGCACCCGTGAAGGAAACGATCTGTGGCTCGAAATGAAGGAATCAGGCGTTATCGATAAGACGGCCCTTGTCTACGGCCAGATGAACGAGCCCCCCGGGGCACGTGCCCGCGTGGGTCTGTCCGGCCTCGCCGTTGCCGAATATTTCCGTGACGAGCAGAACCAGGACGTGCTGCTCTTCATCGACAACATCTTCCGGTTCACCCAGGCAGGTATGGAGGTATCGGCTCTCTTGGGCCGCATGCCCTCAGCCGTTGGATACCAGCCGACCCTGGGCACCGACATGGGCGAGCTCCAGGAGCGTATCACCTCTACCACCAAGGGGTCCATCACCTCGGTTCAGGCCATTTACGTGCCTGCCGACGACCTTACCGACCCGGCCCCTGCCACCACGTTCAGCCACTTGGACGCCACGACGGTTCTTTCACGGCAGATCGTGGAGCTGGGTATTTACCCGGCCGTGGACCCGCTCGACTCCACATCGAGAATCCTTGACCCGAAGATCGTGGGCGAGGAGCACTACAACGTTGCACGCCAGGTGCAGCAGATCCTCCAGAAGTACAAAGAGCTCCAGGACATCATCGCGATCCTCGGCATGGACGAGCTCTCGGAGGACGACAAGCTCATCGTGTCCAGGGCCCGCAAGCTCCAGAGGTTCCTGTCCCAGTCCTTCAGCGTTGCCGAGCAGTTCACCGGCATGCCGGGCAAGTATGTCGAGTTGAAGGATACGATCCGTGGCTTCAAGATGATCGTTGCCGGCGAGATGGACGACCTCCCCGAACAGGCCTTCTATATGGTAGGACCCATCGAAGAGGTAATAGAGAAGGCGAAGAAGCTGGCATCAGACTAAGGGAGAATATTCATGGCTGAAGAATATATGCAGCTTGACGTGGTCACGCCTGAAAAGGCGGTGCTCAGCCGCAAGGCCACCGAGGTAGTCGCGCCGGGCAGCCAGGGTGAATTCGGCGTACTCATCGGACACACCCCGTTCCTCACCACGCTAAAGCCCGGCCAGATCATCGTCAAGACCGAAGACCGGGATATATACCTCGCAGTAGGTGGGGGTTTTGCCGAGGTCATTGCCAACAGGGTGATCATCCTTGCAGAAACGGCCGACATGGCCGAAGACATAGATGCCTCTGAGGCGAAGGCGGAGATAGACCAGGCCCACGAGAAGCTGCGCGAGTTCAGCAAGGATGACCCGGAGTATACCAGATGGGAATCCAGGCTGATTAGGGCCGAGGTCAAACTTCGGGTATTGGAAAACTGGGAGAAATCAAAGTAACGAGTGTATCACGCTTTGTGTGCTGCAAGAGGGGCCTTGTCCGGCCCCTCTTTGATTATCATGGCATTCAAGTCCTTTTCGCCCCTTTGGGGAAGTGACTAGGGGACATACCTATCCCTCACCCTTCGGGCGAACGTGGAGTACATCCAATTCGTCTATCCTGACGGATTGTGACTCGGGACATCCATGTCCCTCGCCCTTCGGGTGAACGTGAAGTACATCCAATTCGTCTATCCTGACGAATTGTGGGACTTCGCTGAAGGTCTCAGGGCCCTGGCATCAAGCCGTATTGACTCTTTGGGAGAATCCCTCTATAAGCGTAAAAGTTTATAACCGTGTGCGCCCATAGCCCAGATGGATAGAGCGTTGGACTACGAATCCAAAGGTCGCAGGTTCGAATCCTGCTGGGCGCACCAACCCTAGAGCCATTCTACTTAAATCTAAGGAAGCCTAAATATCAAATGGGTAACACATGGGTAACACCAGAAAGAAAACTGAAGTCTTTTCATTGGAGCCTGACTGCCCCTTTTATCATCGATCTAGTGATTGATCAGTGGATTGTTCGCGCGTGGGAGTGACCCCCCGGGGGTAGACCGCCATAGGGGAGGTATGCTTGTACTGGGTCCCATATCTGCCCGCTGCACACGAGAGGTGCAAAACGGGCTATGCTATACTTATAATTTCCAGATAAGTTCTTGAACTCTGTATGCCTATAAAACCAATAATGCTTCCTATTGACTTTGTCGATGAGTGTTGTAATAAATATACAACACCACTTAATTGTGGGTTGTGGGGGGGACTATGGATACTTTTGTGGGTTTTGGAGAATTCTTTAAAAAGATGAGAATGAAGACTGGATTAACTCTACGTCAATTCTGTATGCAAAATGATCTTGATCCAGGGAACATTAGTAAAATTGAACGTGGTCTTGCACCACCACCTAGTTCAAAGAAAAATCTTGAAAAATATGCAGACCTACTCAAACTTAAAAAAAACAGTGATGATTGGTATACTTTTTTCGATCTTGCATCAGCATGTTCTGGTAAAATACCTCCAGACATGATGGATAATAATGAATTAGTTCAAAAGCTCCCATTAGTTTTTAGAACCCTTCGAGGTCAGAGTGTGCCACCTGATAAGCTTGATGAACTTATTAAGTTAATTCGGAGATCTTAGTGTCATTATTGAAGGTTGAATATTTATCTTATGATCAAATAGCAAGAGCCGCCGATGATTTTCTGGAAGAGAGATCTATAACGGAAGTACCGGTAGATATCGAAAGAATTATTGAATATGACTTAAGACTTGATATCATTACCATCCCTGGCTTATTTAAGAATTTCGATATTGACGGCTTCATCACTGGTGATTTTTCAGCAATCTATGTGGACGAATCCATCTACACAAACAGGCCGAATAGATATAGGTTCACACTTGCTCATGAGTTAGGCCATTACGTACTACATAAAGAGATCCTAGGACAGGTGCCCATTACCTCAATATCTGAATGGAAAAGATACCAAGCGAATCTTAGCCCGAATGACAGATCCACAATAGAGTTTCAGGGATATGCCTTTGGTGGATTATTGTTGGTTCCTAGACATCATCTGCAAAAGCATTTCGATGCTAATTTACCTGAAATTCAACCACTGATAAAAAAAGCAGTGAGGGAAAGAATTCACAGAAGTAATTACTTAGACTATGCCTTAGAACATCTTGCAACAATATTAGCACCAATTTTTGAAGTATCAGTGGATGTTATTTCCCGAAGAATTAAAAAGGACAACCTGCATGAAGATATTCCTTAACACAAATTCGATTTACTCAATTCTGTAGAATATAAACCATTGACAATCTTTAATTAGGGTATACTATATTATTTGCTCATTATGATCTGATCTAAAGGGGAGGTGATACCATGAAAATCTCCATTGCCACTATTCTGATGTTCGTACTGGTCGCTGTATTCTCATTAGCCTGGGCTGATGATTACACTGAGCAATCTGTAGGAAACATGGACTATGTCAATGGGCCAAATGGTTATCATGGGACCGGACAGAAAATCGGGAACATGTATTACTATAACGATAACCAGGGTAACCGCACCACTACACAATCCATAGGCCCGTTCGACTATACCAATGGGACGACCACAACAAACAAGAATAGCAATAGCAACAGCTTATTCCCAACTACTACGAAACCATACAACTCCACTGGTCAACAGATAGGAAATATGTATTATCATCAGGACAACCAGGGTGAAAGCTCTACGACACAATCCATCGGCCCATTTGATTATACCACGGGAAACAAAGGATATTCAGGGCAGGGCCAGCAGATAGGGAACACCTACTATTACCACGACAACAAAAAGAAATCGAATCTCATGGATGCCGAAGAAAAATAATACAAATGAGACTTACATAATTTATACATAGTAATTTTATTATTTCTTGGGTTTCCATTCTCTTGCTAACTTCTGAGCTTCTGCTATTTGGTCAGGTGTCATATCTCGTTCAAGGTCGGTTCTTATATCGGAAGCACTAGGTTCCTTGTCATCTTTTTGACCTGGTAAATCTGATTGAGAAGCGGCTAGGTTTAACCACATATAAGCTAAAACATAATCTTTAGGTAACCCTTTACCTATAGCATATGACATCCCAAGGAACTTCTGTGCATCTGCAACTCCTTTGTTGGCTGCTCTTTTATACCAGTATACCGCTATTTGATCATTTTTTTGAACACCTGCTCCAGCAGAGTACATCCTACCAATTGCATATTGGGCAAAAGTATCGCCTCCATGTTTAGCTGAGGCATTAGAAGCTTTCTGATACCAGGTCATAGCGTTTTTATAATCTTTTGGGACTCCCAAGCCATCATGATACATAGTCCCAATTAAACTTTGGGCATCACCATCTCCTTTCTCTGCAAGAGGTATCAATTTAATCATTGCAGCTTGGTAATCCCCATTTAGATAAGTTTTAAAAAAGATATCTTCATAATCATCACATCTAGACACACTCGGAAATATCAGTAAAAGTAGAGTAATTAGAATGACTGCCTTCTTCATTGACCCCCCCCTCATTAGTACAAGGCTGCAATTCAAAGGTGAAATGATCGAAATACAATTATAATCCTATTGTGCTTATAGGGGGTAGTCTTTTGTTTCATATAGGACGTTTTTAACTATGATAATCCTTGATTATAGCATAATAGTGAATATATAATATCGGAGATGACACACCAGAATCAGATGGTGAGAGTTGCAGAAATGATTGCTTCTGGAGAGTCTCAGCTTGCAATTTCGCGTGCTACCGGCATCTCGCAACCGACCATATCAAGACTCGTCAATAACAATGAAACAGTCAAAGCCCTTATAGAATCTATCCGAGAAAGAGCTATCACAGAATGCGCTGAAACCTCGTTCCAGAATATCAAGGGGATCATTTCTAGCACTGAAAAAGAAGACAAAGAGTTGCGGCTTAAATATTCTGCGAAGATGCTTGAATCTATAGGTGTGCTTCCGTCACACACACAGGCTGCAATTACGCTTAATGTATTCCAGCAAAATAATGATATCCACCTCGATCAAGCCGCAGATCTTGCGCTTAAGCACCTTGGTATAGACTCGACCAGGGTGATAGACGATGAGGATTGATTCATTGTGTCCCTCTCTGGCAATCAGTGAAGCATGTGCGGGTAGGGGGTTTATCCTTCCATATGAGAAGGGACCTATTACATTCATACGATCCCATACAGATACCCCTACTACACCTGGTATATATAAGTATAGTGAGGTGGGGCTCACTCGAACGGAAAAGAAAAGGGATTTTTGCCTGATTTGCCGAAAACCTTTTGATGGTGAGGATTTTCACCATATTTAGGGTGCTGATTCGGGTGAGGTTTTGCACCATGTCAAACTGGCCTTTTTGTTGTTTCGGGTGAGGTGGGGCTCACTTGTCGGGTGAGGTGGGACTCACTCGATAATTTGCTTTTCCTTGTTTCATTAAATCTCTTCAGGCTATCGTTGTAAGATATCTTTGCGGGTATCTCGGGTTTCACGAAGTAAGGAGTCCCATAATGTTGCCAGTCATCAACCAGCATATAGAGTGTAGGTACACGCTCACCCTGAAGGGTACCGCCTGGTTTCTCTACTCTCAGAAAGCCATGAGCTATGAGTTGCACAATGCAGTCATTGAATGTCCGTCTGTTAATGTCCCATAAATTTTCCGCTTCATTATAGGTGAAAATGAGACCGCGGTTATCATATATCCGCTTGGTATTCTGTCGTTTTCCATCTTTATGCCAAGATCTACGGCACAGAAAGAGCATCAAAACAAACTTTGAGGTATGGCTTAATTTGATGAATGCCGCCGAACGAAGCATTTTGCGAGGCATTCTAACATCCAAGTCATGATTGTTTTTCTTGTCTTTGTCTTTCCACCCATAGCGGGTGAGAGTTTCAGTATCAGGAGCTTGCATGGTGCCCTCCGTCTGATGCTTCCATCATGAGCATCAGCACGATCTTTGCTTCATCGGTCAAAGTGCGATATGCCAAGGACCTTTTCATGTCATCAGGTATGGGAATCTCGCGCTCTAACCATTCCCGCTTTTCGCTTATTGTTTTGAGGTTATCAGGGGGCCTAATCATTGCGGGGTGCCTCCTGGGGGTATACCTTCATACCACCCTCAGCATCCAAGGTTGAAAAATATACTGCCGGTGGTGTTCCTGGACAAAATGAAGGGGGTTCCTGCTTACTTCCCCTGAACAGATACAACGAGCAAGTACCGTTCAGGCATTGCCGAACCTCTGAGGGTTGATTGCTACAACACCATAGGCAGTATGCCCGGATTGCTTTATTCCGTGCCTTGGGGTTCTGTTTGCCCTTACCCGTTCTATAGGGGAACAGGAGACAGGTCTTTATAAGGCACCCATTTACTTCCTTTGTGCTCCAGGCTGAACAATTCAGACATTTCTCTCGGATTGCTTGCCTTCTATTCATTGCTACCTCTTTGTAGCATCCGTTGCACTGGTACTAGTGAAGGTGGGCAATGATAAGATGAACGCTTCTAAGTCGGATCGTCTATATCTGATTGACCTTCCTATGCGAGTGAAGGGGATTTTGAGCCGTCCATAGATTCGGTCCTGCTCGACCGATGAAACGCCCATACCGAGAAATTCGGCTGCCTCTTTGGTGTTGAGTAATTCCTTTTTTGACTGGTACACAGGATTTGTGAAAGCCATGCTCAAGCCTCCTTTTGTTGTGTGGTGGGTTTGTATTGTGGCTTGAGCAATATCAGATTAGATATGGCAAACAGCTAGCTACGTGCCAAGAAAATGAACAGAGTTAATTTATTGTTTCTTTGTACTCTTTAACGTATGTCCTGAAGGTTCGAAATTTTATATAGAAATCTATGTCTCCATCTTCCACATGAAGATACTCACCTTCCGTATCTGATTCAAAAGTAATATTATATTTACCTGGTACTGAATACTTTTTCTTGAAACGATCCCACAAGGCTTGAGCACTTAATGATCTTCCTTTATCTACTTCCTCGATTGCCCTGAAAATAACAGCTCCCTTTACTGCGCGTTGTTTATTTTTGCTACTGCCGGCGTTATGCTCCCTAAGACTTTCTTTGGTCAATTCAAGCTCTTTGATATTAAGCATGTAACTCTTGATAATTTCTTGTTCTTGGGGTGTATTAGGTGTTTCCAGATCAGCATATGTCTTATGATATATATCCCCATTCTTTTTATAATAGTTAGATGCCTCATTCAGCCAATATATGGCTAGGACGCCATGTTTTAAGGCACGATAGATAATACCTGTGTTTCTGCCTTCTTGATCTACATCTTCCTTGATGGGAAACAATTCATTGATAACTGTTGTCTCAGATTTTCCTGAGGTCCACATAGGACACAAATCACCTGGCCGCCAGGTTTTATGTACTTCAGTCTCGTTCAGCTTCTTGATAATCTGATTACATGTAGCTTTTATGTCTTCAGTTCCATCCAACATCTTGAATAATTGATTGTATATCTCTATAGGCAAGAGAGTTAAGAGTATGTCTCTGACTTGCTTCTCCCAGCCTTCGATTCCCAGGCCCATCCAGTCAGGCTCTGTCCAGGCATCAAGGTCATCGGTGATGTCATCAGTAAAGTCATTAGGTGGTTTACCCATAAGCAATTCCCCTCTTGCTTCCCCTTACTAAGAACCATGGCCAGGGCAATGGGGATATTGCCTTTTCGGTTCGTCAACCTAGGCCATGGATATGTGATATTCTATGCCCTGATCGGGATAACCTTGCCCCTTGTCTCTTTGATTAGGCAAGCCTTCATGATCCTGTCTGTAACCCTCTGCATGGGCGCTCTAAGCTGTTCAGTCGAAATGATAAGATAACCGGCGGTTACATCATTGCCGGTGTAGTGATTCAAGAGACGCTTCAAGACGGCATAGCTGACTTCCTGTTCTGCAATGCTGGTGAAAGTCCTTCTCAGGTCATGGAGGCAGAAATCTACCTTGGACATTTCAATCACTGCCTCAACTGCGCGTTTAAGCTCTATGAGGTGTTCCTTGCGTTTAAGCTCAGTTAGGTTTTTCTTTGATCCTTGTCCCGGGAAGACCCATTCATTCTCTCTTAATGCAAGCCTTCGGTTGAATATGTCAAAGAGAGTGTTGGACATGGGCAGGGTGTGCTCCTTGTGATTCTTGGCGATCTCAGCGCGTATGGTGAAGGTCTTATCCTTCATGTCCACATCCTCCCATTGCAGGGTAAGTATCTCTTGCTCTCTGCATCCTGAGAAGAGAAGGAGGAGTAGGGCGTCACTGGCTATGGGGTTCGAATACTTTTTTACAGCATCGTGCCACACCCTCAGTTCATGTTCTTTGATAAGGGTCTGCCTTCTGTTTACCTGAAACCATTGCCTACTTTGTGAAAGCCTCTTGGTGGGATTCTCGGGCAGGGTTCCATCAGAGATTTCCTGAGCATGATTGTAGATTGCCCTGAAAGTCCTCATAACATTATTTGCTGCAACCGGACTACGTTCTGACGCTATCTTGAGGTGCCTCTTTGATATGTCATTCTTGCCGATCTCATCAAGAGGCCTGTTCATCCAATCAGAAAGCCACAGATGAAGAAGACAATTGTAAGTCCTCTTAGTGCCCTCTCTGAGTAAAGGTTTTGAGGTGAAATACTCTTCCATGGCCTTTTTCAAGGTGATACCCCTTATCCGGGCTAGGGCCTTCTCTCTGTTTGGATTGATACCGTTAGCCATCATGACAAGCTTTTCCCGGGCCTCTTTTCGTGCCTCATCAGGAGTTTTAACGCCATGCTTTCCGATGGTATACCGGATTAATTGCCCGTTCACTCTGCATAGAACAAAATAGATTATGCTACTTTCTGTTACCCGTATGCCGAACCCGGGCAAATCCTCATCGAAGTATTCAACTCTCTTGTTCCCCTGGGGTGTGGGCAACTTGTCTATGACCGATTTGATGAGCCGGATATTAGCCATATATTTGACCTCTCTCCTTCGTGGGTAACATATGGGTAACAGATCGTGCGAAATATGTCAATACTCAACACAAGACATCAATAAGTGATCTTTGTAATATCAGTAAGTTAAATACATATCGTAACACGATAATACATAGGCATTTAAACTACGAATCCAAAGGTCGCAGGTTCGAATCCTGCTGGGCGCATAGTTAATTCAATAAGTTACATTCGATAAAACCTTTTTATGCTTGAATTTGTGATTATATTGTGATTGTTTGAAAATTTCTGTGATTATCACTGATCACAATAAGTGCATTTCATAATCCATTTGGTCGTACATTAATAGTTGCGTGGTTATGGTAGGGCCTCGCAACTCAGAATAACTGATGATCTTGTGAACAGATCTCCAGAATATTCACTTCGGTTCAAAGCAGACCTGATGGCACGAAATCAACACATAGGGCATCTTATTTCAAACACCACAGTTTGGCACAAAATCTACGCTCCTTTGATAGAGTAGGATCCACCGTATTTGATTCTGTTGTTACCCACTCTTCCATTTTCTTTCACCCTTGAATGATCCATATTCGAAACAATAAATAGAATATCCGTCCCTGACACCCCTTAAAAATGTATTCAATGCCAGTTTGATCAGCAGCTGGCGCGCGGAGAGCCTTGCATACCGGGTGGTTTTGACAAGGATTGAGATCTTCTCTCGCATCCTGTATCCATGCGACAGGAATACATTTTCCGGCGAATCGGATGTAATGCATAATGCCGCACCAAACCCCTTGAGCACCTCCTGAAATTTTAAATTGAATTGCCTGAAGCACCTGAGTGTCTGGAGATCGCAGAACAGGAGGTGTTCCGGGAAGAGTTCTCTCAAAACCTTGATCAGTTTTGACATGGCCTCCTCGGTTAAATAGATGAATACCCCTTCGATGATAATGACCGGCGGCTTGCCGGTACTGAATTGCGACAGGCGCTCAGACAGTGAATCCCCGGTCATATCATGCGGGATCCTGTGCAACGGGTTTGTGCATTCAGATACCGGGAGGCATTCATTTTTGTATTCAATCAGCCCCGGATCATCGAGCTCTATCCAAATGCCGCCATTAAACCGGTAAGCCCGGGTATCAAATCCTGCTCCGATTATGATAACCAGAGATTCCGGATCTCTCTTTAATTCTTCCCTGATCAGGTCGTCAATGATGCGGTGTCTGGTTGCATTGCTTATCTTAGCGTCCTTGAAGGGTTTGAACCTCTCGAATATTTCATGGCCTTCATTTTTCATGAATACCTTTGCATAGGTATCGTTACACACCGGGTGTTTGCTCTGCGCATCCTCCATTCGTGCTCCGCAACAGAAATATGCAGTCTTCGACGCAGGTCTCATAAAACCTCCTCATCATTTCAATGAGAAACCGAACTCAATCTCACATTTACCGGTACTGTGCATAAGGCACCCGTTAAACTCCGGGATCATCTTGTAAGGCACTCCTATTCCATCGAGCCAGCCCTGGACCCTTGTGACGATCCCGCACTGATAGATGTCTATCATTCCGAACTTCTTAACACCTTCATATGCAAAACATTCATGGAAACCGCCCCGGAACACGTTCTTTTCAGGGAAGTCGTAGTACAGCTTCATGAACTCTGGTTGTATGAGTTTATACGTCGAGTCGATTATTTCCTTCAGCTCTTCAAAGGTTTGAACAGGCCCACTGCCCCTGCCCATCAACTTCATGATTCTTTGTATCTCTATGGCGGTCATTGACTTCACCGCCGCCTTGTTTATTCGGTTAGCCTGTTCGGCGCCCAATTCCTGCAGGCAATGGTAGAACCACATGGCATCGTGAGTCATCCAACCTTTTGAGAAGAATTCGCGGATCCCCTTTTTATCAAGCTGTTCCATCAGGTCCATTGCATCTTCCTTTCATCTTTCATTGTGGCCTCATTCGCATTTCATGCATACTGGCATGCAGAAATGTTCGACCCTGATTCATCACAGCCAGCCTCAGAAATTCATGAATAATAGTTCTGTAGTGCAATCCTAATTCACCTGTCGCCTTAATATAGGATTTTGAGACGAATCCTTTCGGTTGTATCAATATCAGGGAGAAGTGAGGGGTTACCCATTAGTAATATAGATTTGACGTGGTCTCTTTAAAAAAAGTGGTCACTCAGAAAGTGCACATACCGTGAGGTTATCTAAGGTCAGCTTGCATTGAATATATCAACTTGAGATCTCAGCAAGAGATTATGATGTCCAGAATACAGAGATCTATAAGTACATTTCACTCGGCGGGCGGGTGGCAGGGATAGAACGTAGACCTACTCGGGTGGCACGGGCAAAGCCTGAAAGGCTTGCCCGTGGGACAGGAGAAATCATTACCAGCACACAATCTTCACTCATATTGTATGTTTTATCGATTATCTCATTCAGAATCCTGTGAGAAAAGTACTATCAGGTCATTGGCTGGAAGTAGTCAAGTACATTATGATATGAGAAATGTGAGTGTTAAATCAGGATGGATCTTGCCTTGGTAATCACATCACACGGGCAAGGCCTTCGGCCTTGGCCCATGCCACCCGGTGATTTCTTTTATCTTGGCCACCCGTCCACCATCAAATACTTCACACCACATTCAGTGATGAGCCTCTTCACCAGGAATTCTCCACCAACCACGGCGATCACGATGTTGTTGGGTAACGGGTCAATGGATTTGTCCACGATCAACATATCTCCAGGATAAATCCGGGCATCGATCATGGATGTTCCCTGACCCTGAAGAAGAAGGCCTCAGTTGGACTCTTCTAGCACCTGTGGGTAATGGATTTGATTAGTTCCATATGGTTTCATCCCTTGATCAGTTGGGAAGTTCAAAGACAAATATCGTGGATAACGCCAATGTCCTCCGTGCCCGTCAAGGGCAACAATCAGCCAGACAACTGTAACAACTGTAAGGGCTACGATGAGTGCAATAGCTACTCCTTGATCATTCCCATGATGATCATCTCCTTGATCGTAGGCATACACTGTTGAAAAACCGAGAAAAGACAATATCACCAGTAAGCATAGCATTTTCTTGATCATGATATCCTCCTTCTCTCTTTTGCTGAGCTTCAGACTGTCCTATTTCTCAAATTTTGCATAACATATGCCAGATATATAGCTTGTAATATCAGATAGATGATAGATGTAGTTGTTGTATTTCAGCCACAGATGATCATGGACATGGAGCTGTCTGCAGGAGATGGATGTCCTGTGCTGATGTTAGAGGAGAAGAGTGGGTTATATTTAGCTGGCCCAAGTATGGAGATGAGATAGTAGTTACACCGATTTGATATTTATCTATTCCTCATTACCCCGGAAGTAAAATGTTGCCGGTTTTATTGCCAACAAGATGGCCGCGATAAAGAAGATCCATACATGCCGTTTCGTGAAGGCTGCCAGATAGGACCCGACAATCATACCGATCAGGATGCAACTCCATTTCAACAAACCGATATCAAGCACAGACCAAACCTTTGTCCTGAATAGTCTCATCTCCATATTCTCATAATAGGTGCTAGTAACTCCTTAATGCAACCCCCATTATAAAACCCTTTCGTGTATGGAGCATGAGTGTAACCCCCGTCTTTGCCATTCTGACAATTTTAATGGTGCCCTTTAGGCATTTTGTCATATTTTGTACCTGTTCTTGCCCTGGCAAGAGGCTTTTTGCCAAAATGGCAATATCAGGAAAAGCAGGTTGGTTATTGTTGCCTGTTATCAATGAGTTATAAATTGTCAAAACCTGGCACGCCGCTTGCCTTATGTAAGATAGAAAGAAAAAAACAAACCCCAGGGAGGGAAAGACAATGATGACATTATGGTTCGTACTCGGCGCACTGTTCACAACCGGAATAGGCATCAGGTTCACCTACAAGGTATTGGGACTCACCCCGGCAGAAGCAACTGCAGTATTCGTCCTGGTCGTGACCCTGGTGGGCATCAACACCGGCCCGGCACGCGACATACTCATGAATCTGTTCTAGGAAGGATAGGGACTCCTGAAAGGAGAAAGGTCATGAAACGCACGAAGAAAGACAAACTACCCCGCGAAGTTACCAACAGGCTGGCTCGGATCAGCGGCTACAGCCTGGTGCTCGTGACCATGACCTTCCTCGGGCTCTACGGCGGCATGGAACTCGACAAGGCTCTCGGCATGGCACCCAACTTCACGATGTTGGGCCTGGTGGTCGGCATCGCGCTGGGCTTCAAGGGGTTCATCCATGAAGTCGTGATCGAGAGAAAGGTAAAGAGGGCTTAGTCATGACAATCATCTTTGTCGCTATAGGCTTCACAGCATTCCTGGTCCTGACTGCAAGGTTCTTGAAACGCGCAGAGCACGCTCCCAGGATAGTGCATAACCGGTAATCAACCAGGATACGCCTCCTCTATGGCGTACTTCCTCCCCAGGGACGATCCATATCACACACTACGATCTCAAAAGGATCGTGGTTTTTTATTCAACTGATTCTCCCGCTAAAAGCAACGAGCCGCCTTGAAGGCGGCCCGCTTTCGTGATGTAGGTGCCGGATGGTTTCCCGGCTCTCTTGACTATCGACTAGGACTGATACCTGACCCTTTGGTTGTTCAACCCATCCCTTGCCTTTATGTAGTCCCTGTACATCCGGGCTATGCACAGAGCGATGCCCAGCACGAACAGTCCCAGCATGAAGGTTGGTTCTGTATTGAAGTTTACATCGATCCACCTGCCCGCGAACAGGAACAGGAACGAGGAGATGACCAGGGTGAAGCTCCATGCACTCAGCAGGATGATCTGATTCAGCGTCTTGGTCTGTAGCCTGTTCCTTCTTGTCTTTTTCATGGCCTCTCCTCCTTTCCGGCTATTCCCACCCCCGATCTCGATGGTGGGTCAGCAGGTCTTTATATAATCTCCTTCTCCTTAGCTCACCAAACCCTTCACTGCCTCGATGGCCGGTGCAGTGAACAAAGCAACAAGGACTGCATACAGGGCAAAAGAACCGAATTAAGCAGTATGTATGGATAAGGTGTACTGTTCATAAATTTCTCGGATAACTCATGGATGTTTCTTTCATGCATACTCTCCAACACTGCAAGCTGTTCGGGATCTGCTCCTCATCCCTCTGCAATATGAAGGATTCTTTTAGAAAATAAACAAGTAATGATAATAAATATACTATTATTAATACATTACACTATTATTAATTATTATCTTTCGATATTCCGAAAACGATTGTGGAAGTAATGGGGACAATTTCAGACACAAGGTTTTGAGCTTGTTACCATTACTGAGTGTTGGATTCGGAATTTTAGATTTAATTGAAACCGTGAGCAGGAGAAGAGAAATGATGCCACGTGTAACGATAAGAGTCCACAATGAAAGATTAGGCCACAGATGTAAAAACTTCAGTACGGCTCCATGCATTTTTGTTGAAGTCGAGTGCCGGAGAACCTTTGTCCCAGGACAAGCCGAAATAATCTCAAAACCAAAAACCAATAAGAACTTAAGAGAAAGGATGATGATGTGTCCAGATCCTATAGGTGAACGAGACCACCATCATTCATATCATAACAACATTTATCAAGGGGGGTAAGATGTTTAAGAATCTGAAACTTGGTACAAAGCTCATTTTGGTGGGATCGATCCTGCTATTGGTCCCGATATCAGTCGTGGGTTATCTCGCGGTGAAGCAGGCGAGCAAAGGTCTCTCCGAGATCGAGGACGAGCAGCTCACAGGTGTCACAAAATCCCTTGCACAGGCAGTCAACAATGCCCTGGAAGGTGAGATGATGGTCGTGAAGGATCTCTCGATAAGCCCCGAGACAATACGTGCCGCCATCTCAACCAATGCAGGATCTCAGGGGGCACAGGGTGACATTGCTGCACTCAACCAGAGGCTTGGCCATTTCGCCCAGACCGACGGGCTGAAGGACAACTCTCAAGTCGTTTATGTTACAGGCCTCGAGGGTAAGGCAATTGCAGCTTCGGTTGAAAAGTACATCGGCGTCTCCTTTTCAGAAAGACAGTATATCAGGGATGCGCTTGCCGGTAATGTGAATGTCGGCAAAGCCGACGTCAACAAGGTTACCGGAGAGTTGTTTGTCCCCATTGCCACCCCTATCCATTCTCCGGATGGGAAGATTGTAGGAGCAATTGCAAATATCCTCTCCATCGGTGTGCTTGGTGATCTGATCTCCAACACAAAGGTCGGCAAGACAGGGTATGCCTGGATGATAGACAAGGAGGGCCGTTTCATCGCCCATCCTGATAAGGCGAACGTGTTGAAGCTTAATGTCTCAAGCCTGGATGGTATGGAAGCAATTGCAAAAAAGATGTTATCAGGCCAGTCAGGTGTGGAACGCTATGTCTTCAAGGGGGTTGCGAAGACAGGAGGTTTTGCGCCGGTGGCTCTGACAGGGTGGAGTATCGGTCTCTCACTGCCTAATGGAGAGTTCCTTGCCCAGGCAAATCAGGTCCGCAACACAGTTCTTATGGTGGGTGTGATATTCTTTATAACAGCGCTCGTGGTGTTTTACTTTTTTTCCCGGATCATCACCAATGGTATCCGTAAGGGCGTCGACCTGGCGGTCCATGTGGCGGAGGGGGATCTCACCGCAAACATCGACATCCAGCAGAAGGACGAGATCGGCCAGCTGGCGGATGCCTTACGAAACATGATGACCAAGCTCAGGACTATCGTGGCGGATGTCCACAGCGCAGCGGACAATGTGGCTGCGGGCAGCGAGCAGATGAGCTCCACGTCGGAGGAGATGTCCCAGGGCGCAAGTGAACAGGCTGCTGCTGCGGAAGAGGCATCCTCATCCATGGAGCAGATGGCATCCAACATACGCCAGAACGCGGACAATGCCCAGCAGACCGAGAAAATCGCTATTAAATCAGCTGAAGATGCCCGAGAAGGCGGTAAGGCTGTGGTGGAAACAGTAGCTGCAATGAAGACCATTGCAGAAAAGATAGCCATCATAGAGGAGATCGCCCGACAGACAGACCTTCTTGCCCTGAATGCCGCCATTGAAGCGGCCCGGGCCGGAGAACACGGCAAGGGCTTTGCCGTGGTTGCTGCTGCGGTGAGGAGGCTTGCAGAAAGATCGGCAGATGCAGCTGGTGAGATCAGCAAGCTCTCGGTGAGCAGTGTTGCGGTTGCCGAAAAAGCAGGGATGCTCCTTAACCAGATTGTGCCCGATATCCAGAAGACCGCCCAACTCGTGCAGGAGATCACCGCAGCGAGTAACGAGCAGAATACCGGAGCGGAGCAGATCAACTCCGCCATCCAGCAGCTCAACCAGGTGGTCCAGCAGAACGCATCCGCAGCAGAGGAGATGTCTTCCACATCCGAGGAGCTCTCGAGTCAGGCCATGCAGCTCCAGGAGGCGATCTCCTTCTTCAAGATAAATAAGGATGCCACGACCACAAAGAAGTCTCTATCCCTCAAAACAGCCAAGGTTGCTCATGTAATCTCGAAACCCCACGTTGTCAATATGCACCATGATGCACCCAGGGTACTCAAAGGCAGAGACGAGAGTGCTTCCCGACATGCCGGCGTTCTCATCGACATGAGCGATCAGGAGACCAAGGAAGACGTCAAAGATGGGGAATTCGAGCAATACTAAATTCGGATCACGGCGTGATGCATGAAGGGAGGTCCGTAAGTAACATGTTGTACAAAGGCATGATCCAGTGCCTCACGTAGGAATGAACAGGACCATGGATGAACGACACAATAATGGAGATGGACATATTAACGGAACAAGGAGAAGGCCATGAGTGTGGAAGGAATAATGGATACCAGGCAGTACCTTTCGTTCAAACTCGATGAAGAGGAGTTTGCGCTGGATATTTCCAAGGTAAGAGAGGTCCTTGATTTCACGAAGATCACCAAGGTGCCCCAGACCCCTGCTTTCATGAGGGGAGTGATCAACCTCAGAGGGGCAGTTGTCCCTGTAGTGGATCTCAATAAAAAGTTCGGAATAAAGGATACGGAAAAGACGGTAAACACCAGGATCATAATCGGAGAAGTGGATATTGAAGGAGAGAACATAGTACTCGGAGTGCTTGCGGACTCGGTGCATGAGGTCATGGAACTCGAGCCTGATCACATCGAACCAGCGCCGAAGATCGGAACCCGCCTGAACACGGACTTTCTCAAGGGCATGGGGAAGCGGGACGAGGAATTTGTCATGATCCTGGACATCGACAAAGTCTTTTCTGCAGACGATCTGGCGATTGTCAACCAAACAAGCCAGGCCTCTGTGAATGCAGGCGAGCTTGACTCCGTTTTGTAAAAAGATCGCTTGAAATTCATTGGCGAGGTGGCGGTTGATATGGGATCACTGTTCCGGTCCGGTCTGTGAGGGGAGAAGCCCTATGAATTCGGGAAGTGAATGTCCGGCATCAAGGGACAGTAAAGGCTTTCCAATCATTGAGGAGATGAGCTGATGGAGGACTCTCAGCAATACATCCCTATGAGGGCTGTGATGTCCAATGAGCTTTTCGCACACCTTAGCGAGGTTATCTATAACGAGAGCGGCATCAAGATGCCGCTCTCGAAGAAGACCATGCTGGAAGCAAGGCTCATGAAAAGACTCAGATACATCGGACTTTCGACCCTCGGCGAATACTGCAATTATCTCTTCAGCCCCGAGGGAATGGCCAACGAGCTTGTGCACATGATCGATGTGGTCACCACCAATAAGACCGAATTCTTCCGGGAACCCCAGCACTTCGAATACGTCGTGGAGCATGCCATCCCGAATCTCATCAAAGAGACGGGGGCAGGCATCAGAAGAGCCCTCATGGTGTGGTCGGCGGCATGCTCTTCCGGTGAGGAGGCCTATACCCTCGCCATGGTCCTGGATGAGTTCTCGAAAAAGGCCCATGGGTTTCACTATATGGTCCTCGGAACTGATATCTCTACCAGGATGGTAGAGGCCGCGCGTCTCGGGATATACCAAGAAGAACTTGTCGTGCCGGTCCCCATCGACCTTCGCAGGAAGTACCTCATGCGGAGCAAGGACCCGCACAGGAAAGAAGTGAGGATTGTTCCTGAACTGAGGGCAAAGGTGAGGTTCCGGCAGCTTAATTTCATGCATGAGGACTTCGGCATGCGGGAGAAGATGGATATCATCTTCTGCAGGAACGTACTCATATACTTCGACAGGGCAACCCAGGAAAAGGTTGTGGGCCACCTCTGCAAGCATCTCGCGGACGGGGGTTACCTTTTCACCGGACACTCCGAGACATTGAGCGGCATGGTTCTCCCCTTGAAGACTGTTGCCAGCACCGTTTCGAGGAGGATCTAGATGAACAGGAAGATCATAGCGGTGAACAGCCTTTCAGAGATAACTCATGGCGCAGGTTCCTTCTCTCTGGCCCATAAAGGCATCCGCATGGCAGGCGAACTGCCGGGAGGTGTTGTGAGATCACTTTTTGCAATTGCCCTCACGGCGGAAGCATGCGGCAGAGTATCCCATGGCCCGTGTTTGTGGGCCACAGGAGGGAAAGATGGGTAAGAAGATCTTGAGCGTAGACGACTCGGCGAGCATCCGGCAGCTGGTCACCTTCACGCTCCAGAATGAGGGTTACGATGTGGTGGAGGCCGTCGACGGCCAGGACGCGCTCGTCAAGGCAAAGTCCACGACGGTGGACATGGTGATCACGGACCTGAACATGCCCAATGTGGATGGGATACAGTTAATCCAGGCCTTAAGATCGGACCCTGCCTTCAAGTTCACGCCCATCGTGATGCTCACCACCGAATCGGCCATGAACAAGAAGGACGCGGGCAAGCAGGCAGGGGCCACTGGCTGGATCGTGAAACCGTTCAAGCCGGAGCAGCTCATTGCCGTGGTGAAACGGCTGCTCGGGTGAAGGTTCGGAAGGAAAATCCGGTCTCATGAAAAGATACATTCATTTTCATTAAGGAAGGCAGATATGGACGCGCAGAAGAATGTGTACCGGGAAGAGGCATACGAGCTCCTTGCAACCCTTGAAGACGCCCTCATCGAGCTGGAGCAGCATCCGGAAGACTTAGGTATAGTAGGGAGGGTCTTCCGGGCCATGCATACCATCAAGGGGTCAGGGGCCATGTTCGGCTTCGATGATATCGCTGCATTCACGCACACCATCGAGACGGTCTATGACCTCATCCGGGACGGGAACCTCAAGGTCAGCCAGGACCTCATCAGTCTGACGCTGTCTTCCTGCGACCAGATCAAGGCCATGCTGGATGCATCCCAGGGTCTGGTAGCGGCATCCGAGGAGAGGACCCGGGAGCTCGCTCAAGCATTCGTGGGCTACCTCCCCCGGGAAGAGGAGCCATTGGATGAAGGCGCTGCGGGGCCTTGCCGCCCTGAACCCCAAGAGGAGGCACCCCGTCCGTTGACCACCTTCCGCATCCGCTTCCGGCCGCATAGGGACCTCTTTGCCAACGGAACAAACCCCATCCCGCTCCTGAACGAGCTCAAGGCCCTCGGCGAGAGCGCGATCGTCTGTCACATGGACGACCTACCGGACCTTAAGGCAATCGACCCGGAGGCCTGTTACACGAGCTGGGACATCATCCTGACGACCTTGAGCGACATAAACACTATCAGGGACGTGTTCATCTTTGTGGAGGACTCGAGTGAGATCTCGATAGAGCCCGTGGATACGCTCACGCCGAAAGACAATGATGCGGAGTATAAGAAGATGGGAGAGATCCTGCTGGAGCGGGGGTCCGTTCAGAAGGACGACCTGGACAAGGCGCTGAAAACTCAGAAGCGTCTTGGAGAGGTGCTGGTAGAAGCGGGGACGTTGGACAAGTCAGAGATCCGCTCCGCCCTTGCCGAGCAGGAACAGGTCAGGTCCGTGAGAAAGAAGCGCGCGGCGGCCGAGGAGACATCGAGCATCCGGGTGCCGGCAGCTAGGCTCGATGCCCTGGTGAACCTGGTGGGGGAGCTGGTCACGGTCCAGGCGCGACTGACCCAGTTCTCGGCCAGGAAGAGCGACCCGGACCTCCTGGGCATAGCCGAAGAGGTGGAGAGGCTCAGCGCAGAGCTTCGGGACATCTCCATGGGGATCAGGATGCTGCCCATCGGCACGACCTTCGCAAAGTTCAAGCGCCTGGTACGCGATCTGACAACGTCGCTGGGCAAGGACATCGACTTCGAGATGGAAGGAGAGGAGACCGAGCTCGACAAGACGGTCATCGACAAGCTCTCGGATCCGCTGGTCCACCTCATACGCAACAGCATCGATCACGGCATCGAGTCTCCGGATGCCAGGGTTGCCGCCGGAAAACTCAGCCAAGGCACGATCAAGCTCTCGGCTCGGCACTCGGGGGCCCATGTGCTCATCTCGATCGCTGATGACGGAAACGGCCTCGATGTTGATGCCATCCGCGCCAAGGCCGTCGAGAAGGGAATCATCCCCCATGAGGCGGCATTAAGTGAGCATGAAATCAACGAGCTCATCTTCGCACCGGGATTCTCCACTGCCTCGACCGTCACAAGCGTCTCCGGCAGGGGGGTGGGCATGGATGTCGTGAGGAGCAGCATCGAAGGCCTGAACGGGACCGTTGAGGTCCGCAGCGCCAGGGGCAAGGGCACCACCATCACCCTGAAGCTGCCGCTAACCCTAGCCATCATCGACGGGCTCCTGGTGAATATCGCAAACGAGGCCTTCGTCATCCCTTTAGGTGCGGTGGTGGAGTGCGTGGAGCTGACCGACGCAGAGAGAAACCATGCCCATGGCCGCCACCTCATCAAGGTCCGAGAGGAGATCATCCCCTACATCCCCTTGCGGGAGGTCTTCGGTATCAACGGCGGCACCCCCTCCGTTGATCAGGTGGTGATCACCGAGCTCGGGGACAAAAGGGTGGGTTTCGTGGTTGACAAGGTCATCGGCCAGCACCAGACCGTGATTAAGACCATGGGCGGCCTCCTCAGGGACATCGAGGGCGTCTCCGGCGCCACCATCCTGGGAGACGGCGCCGTGGCACTCATTTTGGATGTGTATAAACTCATGCAACATGTTGAATTAATGGAACTGAATAAATATTGTGGGAATAAGCAGGTTGTTTTAATGGATGATTTGTCCGGATCGTCCTAAAATTAGGCTAGCACGTCCTCTTACCCTGCCATTTCACCTTAGATGGGTGCCAGGTGTCACGCTCCGGTATGAAGTGAGAGGCTTCGTATGTTTCACCCTAAGATCATCAGCTTTAAGGCATCTAGAAACCGAGATGAATCGCAGGAATCTCTCTTATGAGACAACAAGAGAAGATGTGTTCTTTTTATGACACCAGATTAATGGCTAGTCCTTTTCCTGTAGGTTTTTCTGCTGGGGGTTTAGCTCTGCCTAATTACCCCTAAAATAGCGGAAAATCATTGAATATGTAGCATGCTGTTTGGTCGCCAATGATACCGCGAAACAGTACGGTTAGCTGTTATCAAATGTCTTTAGTATTGTGCCGGCATCCTCGATGATGAAGAGCTTGTCCATGTTCTTCAAGGAACGCTCATGTGCCACTCTGTCCATTGAAGAAACACAGTCAGATACCACAACAGGGTAAAACCCCCTATTGGAGGCATCCCGTACGCTTGATTCAATGCCCATCTCGGTGGCGATGCCGGTGAATATGATTGTGGTGATAGAACGGTTCCGAAGCATGTACTCGAATTTCGTCCCGAGAAAGATGCTCGCAAAGGATTTTTCAAGGACAACATCGTCCTTTTTCGGTTCAATTGTCTCAGGGATCATGCTCTCCTGCGAGCCAGACGACATAAAGGACGGCAGCTTGTTTACATCATCCACATTGAACCGCCTCATCATCGAATAAAGGTACCATGAGGATGCAAATCTTCTGGGCAGGGGCGTTATTAATGTATAGAATACAGGCATCTTGCCGCGTAATACTTCGATGAGCGGTTTCAAAGAGGATATGAACTCTTCCTTGTTGAATATCCTGTCAACCAGGCCGTTTTGCACATCCCAGACAACGAGGCATGAATGTCTGGGGTCAACTATCTCCTTGAGATTTTCATACACTTCGATTCCCTTTATGTTTTTCATCGCTTACCTCGTATCACCTTGTCGGATATGGACTTCCCCCACAAACCCCACGTATTTCCCTATATAGCCCATATATAAATTATAAATTAATTTATATTATATGGTTGCTACATCCCTCATACCTCAATTAATACATTATATCAATATGTTAAATGATTTTCTGTGTTTTTTTATCATAGTTCGCGACTCTGACAATCGGGATGTTAGTTCATGCTTTTTTGACGATAACTTGCTAAAAACTATTTGGCAACAGGCCGTTGAGACCTGACCCTGATGGTTCCTGATGGTTCCCTCAATTGGGAGACCTTCAAGGAGGGGTTACCCGGGGCGCTTCTTATCTTCATCCTGCCCTTTGTGCTGTTCTGGGTCATCAGTCATATTTTCCCCATTTTTGAACAAGAAGAGGCTCACTAAATCAGCAAGAGCCTTCTCTCGCGGGAGAATCGCTGTCGGCAGGGGACGCTCAAAATTTGAATGTTATGTTGTATTCTCTTCGAAATTATCCTACAATGGACAACATATCTACATAATTCGTTAAATAACGCCGATCCAACACTGCCCCGGGGAGATGATATGGAAGCAGGAAACAATGTACCCTGGCGTTGCTGTTTCATTGCATTCCTGACAGTGGTCTTTTTTTCTGCAAATATGTATGCGGAAGAACAGGATATACCAAAAAAGTTCTTCGTCACGCCGCCCCCGTTCAGTGCAGGCATCTATCCTTGCTCAATGTGCCACAAAGGCCTGCCCACCAACACACAACCAAGAAAACTTCAAGCCAATATGAACATCCCTCTCAAGCATATGCCCGGCGGCTGGTGCTTCGAATGCCATAATCCGGACAACAGGGACAAATTACGGCTCGCGAACGGCACATTGGTCAGCTTTGAGGAATCATACATTCTCTGCGGCCAGTGCCACGGAACGATACTGCGAGAATGGAAGGCCGGCCTGCACGGGAAGAGGACCGGCATGTGGAACGGCGATAAGCAGTACTATCTTTGCGTAAGCTGCCATTCGCCGCATGAACCGCGGTTTAAGCCGATCAAACCGTCTCCACCGCCGGTGAGACCGATGGAGATCAAGTAATACATAACGAGGACGAGAAGACCGATGCGAAAAACCGTGAAGAAAATGGATGGAATTCATCTTGACCGCAGGACCTTTCTCAAGGGCGTGGCCCTCGGCCTGGCGGGGACAGCGCTCCCGCTGAACAAGGCCGATGCCTCGTTCTGGGAATCGTTTTTTCAGAAGCACTTTAAGGAAATGAATGATGCCGAGATCAAGCAGGTACTCGGCTGTCTGGAGCGGGAATACGAAGAAAAATATAAAAAAGCGATCAAGGTGGGCAATCAGAAAGCGATGCCGCGAGTTCTCTTCGGTTACGGGCTCGATCTTTCCCGATGCATCGGCTGCAGGAGATGCGTTTATGCCTGCGTTGAGGAGAACAATCAATCCAGGGACCCGCAGATCCACTGGATATCGGTCCTCAGATTCAAAAAAGGGGAAAAGTGGGTCGATCTTATAGAATCGGAGAAGTATTACAACCCAGAAAAGGTGCCTGAAGAGGGATATTTTTATATGCCGGTTCAGTGCCAGCAGTGTGAGAACCCGCCCTGTGTAAGGGCCTGTCCTACGCAGGCCACCTGGAAAGAGCCGGACGGGATCGTGGTCATCGATTACAACTGGTGCATTGGCTGTCGCTACTGCATGGCCGCCTGTCCCTATGGAGCGCGCCACTTTAATTGGACCGATCCGGGCCGCAAGTCAGGCGAGATCAATCCGCAGACGCACTATCTCGGGAACCGCCCGCGCTATAAAGGAGTGGTGGAGAAGTGCACCTTTTGTATCCAGCGGACGAGGAACGGACGTTACCCGGCGTGCGTTGAGGCCTGCCCCGTAGGCGCGCGCAAATTCGGGAACCTCCTTGATCCGAACAGCGAGATCAGGTACGCCATTGAGCACAAGCGGGTGTTCCGGTTGAAAGAGGACCTGAATACTTATCCCAAGTTCTATTATTTCTTTGCGTACGGCGTGTAGGAGGCCCACTTATGGCAAGTTTTATCAAAAATTATTTTATTGCCTGGCGTCAGATTTTCATTGGCAACCGGGCTTACTACCTCTGGGTCGGCTTCCTGACGTTTTTTATTCTCCTCGGACTCAACGCGTATATTGATCAGTACCACCGGGGACTCATAGTAACCGCCATGAGGGATCAGGTTTCGTGGGGGCTGTACCTCTCGAATTTCACTTTTCTCGTCGGTGTAGCTGCTGCCGCAGTGCTGCTCGTGGTTCCGGCTTACGTGTATAACTTCAAGCCGATCAAGGAAATCGTGCTGTTCGGCGAGCTGCTCGCCATCACGGCCATAACCATGTGTATCCTCTTCATCATGATCGACATGGGGCAGCCTTTGCGGGTATGGCATATTTTGCCGTTCATCGGCGCCATGAATTTCCCTTCGTCACTGCTCACCTGGGACGTGATCGTCTTGAGCGGATATCTCGCCATCAATGTAATCATTGCATTTTACGTTCTCTACCGGCTTTCGATCGGGAAGGAGTACCGTATGGCCGTGATCAGGCCGCTCATCATTCTGTCCATTCCATGGGCGGTGAGCATCCACACGGTGACGGCGTTCCTCTATAACGGACTCTCGGCCAGGCCCTTCTGGAACGCCTCGATCCTGGCCCCGAGGTTTCTTGCTTCGGCGTTCTGTTCCGGACCCGCCATCATGCTGGTCCTGTTCCAGATCATCAGGAAACGTTCTGAGGTAGAGATCGATAACAAGGCGATCTTCAAAATCGCCGAATTGATCGCCTATGCCATGGCGATCAATTTGTTCCTTCTGGGCGCAGAGGCATTCAAGGAATTTTATTCGGGCGCCGTTGACAGCTATTCCATCCAGTATCTGTACTTCGGTCTTAATGGGAAAGCGAGTCTGGTACCCTGGATGTGGGCCGCATCCCTGTTCAATATCACGGCGTTCTTTCTCTTTCTCTTTCCGAGGACACGTGAGAATTTCACGACACTAAACATCGGATGCGTGCTGATCATTATGGGCGTGTATATAGAGAAGGGGATCGGGCTTATTGTACCCGGCTTTGTTCCGGATACACTCGGGGAGATTTATGAATACTCTCCGACCACATCGGAGATTGTCATTACCATGGGCGTATGGGCTTTCGGTGCGCTTATCTACACGATCCTGCTGAAAATTGCAGTGCCGATCTATACGGGAAAACTTCGGTTCGAGATAAAAGAACGGAACGTTATCACGCGGTAATGCCGCAGTCAGCGCCTTGCGTCCGGGGGATGCGCAAATCCTATTCCTGCCAGCAAGCGGTAGACAAACTCAAAAATATACGAGCCTCCCCTAGCCCTCCACAGGCGCAGATAATTACCCTGTCCCTTTCTCTTTCAGAACATCAGCCAGGCCAGGAGATAGAGGGTATTGTTGTCCTGGGCATTCCTTCCAGATCCGTCATAGTCGGTATGGGCCCCATTGAATTCGGCGTAGATAATGTACTGCAGGGAGAATTTATATTGCTGTTTCAACACGTAATCGAGCTCAAGCAGGTAGCCCTTGCTGTCGGGGCTGCCGTTCTGGCTTCCGCCTACCGGATCGGGTGCGTAGAGGACCGTATCCTTGTTGCCGGTGGTTTGAAAGTAGCCCAGTGAGCCCCCGATATCTCCGGCGGGGCTGCGGTAGTAATAGCTGCCGTTCAGCTTGAACGTCTGCAGGGTATTGGATTCGTTGGCGGACAAGCCCTTGAGAAAGCTGGCGTCCAGCTCCTGTTTCTCATGGATCCAGGTGGTGCGCAGCGTTAGGAGGTGCGGATCGCCGATGAATTGATACTGGGCGTCGAAGGCCGTGTCGGTAAATCTGTCGGTGGAGCCCTTGCTGGCCCCGTCCGGGAAGATATCGGCCCTCAGGCCGTAGGTGCCGATCTCGATGTTGTGCTTATCCCAGTTATGTGCCAGTGCCAGTCGCCAGTACGGCACCGCGCCATCCGTCACCATGGTCGGGGTCGAACCGGCGCCCAGCGGCCGGGTAATGCCGTCAAAGGTGGTACGGTAGACACTCACGCCGCCATAGATCAGGTCGTTCCAGTAGCCATAGGCGCCGATACCGCCGACCTGGGTGGCGAGTGCACCGTCGATGAGCGTGCCCGCGGCGGGTGTCGGAGCGACGGCCGAGGTTGCGAACGGGAAGCCCCATATGGGCGTGCTGTTCCAGAGATCCTCCACACCGGGGGCGTTGTTCAGGGTAAGACCATAGGCCGTGTCCTTGTCGCCGATTTTCGTAGTGTTGGCGTAGCGGATGTCCGTCAGGTCCAAAGCGATGGAGTTGGCCGTGCCGTCATAGGTCAGCTGCGCCAGGGCCCCGGTGTGTTCGCCGTAGATGCGGCCGCCGTAAAAGACACTGGCCTGCTGAGGCAGGTTGGTCCGCTCGGTGGCCGTATCTTCAGGATTGTCAAAGGGGGCGACGCCGTTATTCAGGATGCCGCTGTTCTTTTGGAGCGTGGTGTAAGATAACTCCAGCATGGCCGACAGCGGCGGTGTATTGGGTTTCGATTGAGCCTGGGTGCTGAAGGCATACCCGTTCATTTTAAAGTTGCGGCCGAAAGGGGTCAACTCGGGAAAGACGGTATGACATACCGAGCAGGACAATCCGGTTTGATGCCCGAAGCTGGGTACGGCATAGGCCGATTTTTCCGCAAATGTTGCCAGGGAGAAGAAAAGACATGCCGCAACCATCACCGCAGTTACGTTGGTAAAGATGTTCTTGAGCATCGTTCATCCCTCCTTTTTTCTTTAAACCCTGCACTATTTTTTATAGGTATGCGTCATGTAATCGATGACCGCCTGGATCTCCTCGGGGGACAGATTGATGGCCGGCATCTTGCCACGGCCATGCAAGATGGAGTCGGTTATCACGCGCTTGGTGTCCTTTTTCCAGAATTCCGGTGCGAAGGCCGTGGGAGCAGGGTGGAACGCTACCGCCGCCGGACCTTTACCATCGCCTTTCATGCCATGGCAAATCTGGCAGTTATTAGAATAAAGATCTTTTCCTTTGTCACTTTTTTCGGATGCTGTGATGAGATCGGATAAAAACATCAGCCCGAACAATAACATCAACAGGGTACAGATAATTTTTTGTTTCATAAATCCGCCCTTCATTTTGAATATAAAGAACAAAAATCAAAATTAATACATATAGTTTTTAGATGCATTTGTTATAAAGATAATCGATACGGTTAAATAGAATATATTCTCAAGGACAGAAGTCAAGGGTTCGATCTTACATTGTCCTGACTCTTTGATAATGTCCCCATGAGAACTCGATAGGAATGTCCCCATGACATTAAGTAACGTAATCGCCTGCAGCAGAGATTTCTGCAGGTAAAATAAGTGTTTGTTTTTAATTTTCTCCTTACGAGCCATTGCTTACTTACAATCCATTACTATATATAAGTAGGATTTTCTCTTGTAACGATATTGATATTTCCCTCTGATTATATCTTTTTGCTATATCCAACGAGATTTACATCAGATATTTTGCTTCACGAAAAATTGTTACCAAGGAGGTTGTGGGGGAAAAGGAGGTAAAATATTATGCGTGCCTGGTACATACTTATGGCAACATTCATCACTCTCATTATGGCAATGGTGATCTTGCTCGGGAATCTTGGTGATATTCAAGGAAACCATTGGGCAATGCCCTCTCAAATGAATGGTGCTTATGGTGCTCAAGTGGCATCTCGCACGGAAACCTCTGCGTATCCCTGGCAACTTGATTATATAACCCTTGGTACCAAGGTAGAAATAGCGTATGCTTCCATGCCTAATTATGTATTGCCATGTAAAGATGAACACAGGGTAAGATAGAAGTTAGTACGGTCCTTGTGGAACTTTGAAAGAAGTGAATAGTCGAGGAACGGACCTGTTAGGAAGCTGTTTGTATTGAGTATCTTGTAGGATCAGTTGTTCATGAGTTTTATGATGAAGCGTGTGATACCCCCACAGATTATTCCTGCAAACACAAAGAAATACATCCCCTGTGGTACAGAATCACTTGATACGGAAGTGGATATGAAACAGCCTCCACCGCCTCCACTCCCTTTACCATCTCCTTCAGATCCTTTCACCGACACATGTACAGGTATTGTTTGAGGACTGTTTGTAACATTTGTATCTGTTGAAATGACGGTAATGTTCTTGTCATACTCTCCTGCAGCTAGGCCGGCGGTCTTTAAGTGAACAGTGATCATGGTTTGATCACTAGTCAGAGTCCCACTTAGAGGTGAACCAATAATCCAATCTGCATCGGCGGAAATGGAATAATTGAGCGTTCCTTCACCTGAATTCCATATATTAAAACTTTGATCTGCAGCATCAGACCCTTGTGCACATGATACTTGAAGTGATACCGGTTCGATCGAAAAGGTTGATTTTGCCGGGCTGATGCTGACCGGCTCACTCACCGTCAGGCTCACGGGGATAGTCTGGGGACTGTTTGACGCCCCTGGTGCACTGATGGTTATAGTTGCTGGATATGTCCCTGAAACGAGGTCTGAGTTTGCAAAAGAGACAGTTATAACGTTATGCCCGCCGGCGGAGGTTCCGCTTGATGGTGAACATGATAGCCATGCAGCGTTATCATAGATTGTATAATTAAGCGTCCCACCTCCTGAGTTCCACACATCAAAAGACTGACTCGATGCATTTGATCCTTTCACGCATGTGACTGCCAAAGATGTTGGGGTGGCTGAAATGGATGAGGCTGCTGGAGGAGGAGTTGGTGAATTAACTGTCAGGCTTACCGGTATAGTCAGCGGGGTATTTGATGCCCCTGCGGCATTAATGGTGATGCTTGCAGAGTAACTCCCTGCTGTTAGTCCGGTTGTTGCATAACTGATTGTGATGGAGTTATGACCGCTGCCACTGCACGTGGTGGTGGTTGTTCCTTGCGAAGGGCTGCAAGAGAGCCACGTTTGACTTGTTACGATCGTATAACTCAACGTCCCACCCCCTGAGTTCCATACATCAAAAGACCGGCTTGATGGGTTGCTGCCTTGTATACAGGAAGAAGTAAGAGTTGAAGAGACATTATGTGCAATAACAGGAGGGGCTGTTGGATTGACATTGAAAGTAACTGGAATAGTCTGGGGAGTATTCGATGCCATCGGATCGGTAATAGTTATTGTTGCAGAATAGGTTCCCGTGGTGAGGGCACTAGTGGAGTAAAATACCGAAATAGTCTTCTGGTCTGTTGTCCCGTTTGAAGTTCCCGATGCTGTACAGGCAATCCAGGATTGATTGGTAGATATCGAGAAATTGAGTGTACCGGAACCTGAGTTCCAGATTTGGAATGTTTGGGTTTCTGCGTTACACCCTTGCGAACATGAATTTGTAAGAGATGCAGGAGAACATGATATGGCGGGAGAGAGGACAGTGAGACTCACCGGGATAGTCTGCGGGCTATTCGATGAGCCCGGGTCTACCATCGTGATATTCGCAGTATAAATCCCTGGGGTAAGGCTGGAGGTTGTATAATTAACAGTAATGGTTTTTTTATCTGATACACCTGTTGAGGAGCCGCTTGTTGGAGTGCAGGAAACCCAAGTTTGATCAGTTGATATCGTGTAATTCACAGTCCCTGCCCCTGAGTTCCAGACTTGGAATGATTGGGCTGCGGCATTGTTCCCATGTGAACATGAATTTGTCAGAGATGTTGGAGAACTTGCAATTGTAGGAGGTGAAAGAACTGTGAGGCTCACCGGGATAGTCTGAGGGCTATTCGATGAGCCTTCAGCGTTTATTGTGATAGTCGCCGAGTAGTTCCCTGGGGCTAAGCTGGAGGTTGTATAATTTACAGTGATAGTTTTCTGATCTGATGCACCCGTTGAAGTGCCGCTTGCAGGAGTGCAGGATACCCAAGTTTGATCAGTTGAAATCGTGTAATTCAGAGTCCCTGTCCCTGAGTTCCAGACTTGGAACGATTGGGCAGGGGCATTATTTCCTCCTTGGCATGAACTAGTAAGAGATGTTGGAGAGGAAGATAGTACTTGTGGGATCGAGTAGGTTATATCGAGTGTCCAAAAGTTGAAGCTGTATCCCTGTTGATGGCTTCCTATTTTATAAATACAATCATAATTCATGTTCATATCGAGGTGAAATAATCCGTTTGGTCTGCCTGAGGTTACACCCCAGCTGTTCACTATGATCCAATAGGAGTTGTTGGGATCTTCATCATTGTAACCAACACAGAGGACCGCATGGCCCCAGCCATAAAGATTTGAATAGGTATCACCACAGGAGAAATCGGGATTCCAAATTGTGTCTTCTGTTTGAGAATCCCAAAAGTCAATAAAGTTATTGCCATCTGCCTGTGTAGGCATGACAAAACTGAAATAAACAGCCTCATTCTGATTGAGTATGCTCTTAATATTTGCAATGGCTGTATCCTGACCGACGCCATGAGTCGGTATTGTTACAGCTGTTATCGATGAAATGGGATAATTAGGATTGGTACTGATAGATGAGCCTGGAGTATTACATGAGGCATCTCCATCCTGCCAGTTTGCATTTGTATTAGACCAGGGTATGGCTTGCTGGTATCCGGGAGTTAAATAAAAATCGACCAGAGATGGAAGGTCGCCACCTGAGCAACATGTTAACCCGATCGCAGTTGCGTTTGAATTAAGATATTGGACAGAGAGTCTGTCGTATATTTGGTTATTTACATCGAGGGCAATGGCCATTACCCCTGTCCCTGCCCACGTCCAACAGTCTCCGCACTGACCCTGATCATATTCAGAAGGGATATAATCAAGATGGCTTAATAAACTCAGTGAGCTGCTTGTTCCACTGGCATACTGTACATACTTGTTCATCTGTGCTTGTGGAGCTTTTTGATATTTCTGTTCCCAATTGATCAGGGTTTCACTGTCAGGCCGCATTACACCATGCGCGCTTCTAAAATCATCTGCTTGAGCAGTTGGAAGAATACCGGCTAAGAAAATAAGGAAGAGTATCGCAATATTGGTAAATGATTTCTTAAGATCAATCATGTTGTCATCCTAATCCATTATTTACTATTCACTTCAATGTTGGAAACTTGAAGATCATGGGTTTGCATGCACCTCTCGTGATAACTTTCAGAACACAATCAAGTTTCTTCCCCGGGTTAATGTCATTTCTCTGAATAAACATAAGATCAGGATAAGATGAATTCGGGAGAAGCAGGACAAAATCTCTAGACTCCACGGGAACAGAGGTCTCTTGAATTTTCTTCTCCGGGTAAAAGTGATATGTTACCTTAAATATTTCAACAGGTTGTTTATTACTTGCAGAAGCACTATCGCGCTCTATCTTCTCAATAGATACTATCTCGGCCTTGCCTTTGTAGTCTTTGTACTCACAAGGGCCACCGTCCTTCGGTAACGAATTCACATCAGAGGAATGTAATTGACAGCTCATTCCAAAGGTCAGCATGAAAACAAGCCACAGAGTTAACAACTGCTTATAGGGAAAAGTACTACAACAATAATATGCTGTTGTTGTGGACCTCATAGAACAATATGTCGGCAACATACGGATTCATTATAACATATACATTAGATCAAATCTTTTTACCATTCCATTATGAGCTGTAATCCATAGTAATCAGGAGCAATCAAAGGCACAACACTCAATTTATGGTCTTCTTGATCTCTTTCTTTGATACTCTGTGTTGCCTCCCATGCCATGTACCAGCCCAATGCCGCTTGAGAAGGGTAGTGTTGATTATCATTTATCCGGGATAAGCCGGCTAAGGTGGATGCCACATAAAGCGGATATTTTATATACCACTCTTCATCATACATACCGGCTAGGGTCAAGAAAGGGATAGCGCCGATAAATGCATGACCGCTGACCCCATGGGTGCTCTTAAACGGCTTCCATGAAGAACTATCGCCCGGTTGTGACGGCCTGGCGGCACCAGTGACATACTGCATCAAAAGAACTGCAGGGCCTCCAACAGCAATGGAGCGTAAACTACGTTCACCAAAGGTACCCATAGCCGATGAAGTCTGACCCTCTGGAAGAATTGTAACTACAGCTGCGGAAGCAAAGGACAAAGGAATAATGTACCACCCATTACCAAAATTCTTGGAGATAGTTGATATTTTATCTGTCGTAGAGTTGCGTACATGATGCTGATACCAATCTTGTATATCGTCGTCACGGTCTGCACCTGCAAATGTGGCTGCTATGCCATAGGCAAGACATAGTCTCACGAAACGGTATTGGGAATAAAATTGTTTATAATCAAGCTCTAGGGTGTTGAATGTTTTGCCTGTATCGAAGATCCAATCCGCATCTCCATCTCCTGCATGGAGTAGGCTGGTATAAAGAGTTAGTGTTGTGATAACAAGGATTGTTACAATGAAGGACTTCTTTAAAGCTTTTTTGTAGTTGTTCGTAGTTGACTCCTTACCTTGCTTTTCTCGTGGTTGAAGTCCTATCGGTGATTAACATTACAGTCTATTGATTGTCAATAAGAGGCAAGTATGATCGATGAATCATTATTATGTTAATTAATTAAATTAATTGATCACGATCATTGCCTTTAAATCATGATTAATAAAAATAATATAAATTTTCTATTAGATTGAAATGAGATTTATGATGGTCAGATGCCATGCTCAGAGTGGCAAGATCGGCACATGATCAATATTGAACCGGCTTGATAGATTGTGCTACTTGGAAACCTTCCTTATTGGTAATATAGTTCACTCTCACCTGCTGCCCAACTGTTAGCTTATCAAGTGGTATTGCTTTCCAATCTGCTCCATAAATTGTCGTAGTGGTCACTATAATGAAGATGTATCTCTTTCCTTCTTTGCCAGTTAGAAATATCTTTGGCCTTATACCTTTTGAAGGATCAGCGATGTGGATGTCATCTAACTTCCCAATCACTTCTGATGGGGCGATTACTTTCTTGGATACAGGAGGAGGGGTTCCCCCTTTCTGCTGGGACATGTCTGTATTCTGTCCATTGCAGGAAAAGAGGAGAACCCCAAGGGTGCAGATCAAAATTGCAACCCTCTTCACCCTCCATTCACTCCTTTATTGTTACCTTGCTTATCTTACTCTGCAGGCTTAGCTGCTGGTGTCTCTTCTGCTTTCTTCGCTGCTTCTTTCTTTTCTGCCTTCTTCTCGGCCGCTGCTGCCTTCTTTACTGCCTTCTTTGCCTTAATAACCTCAATCTTGTCTGCGTTCAGGCTGCCGGCTGCTGCTGTAATCTTTACCCACTGACCCTTCTTCACGTTGGCCATATCTTCTGCCTTCAGGGTGAAGGTCTTGCCCTTTACATCGATCGTGTTAGCTGCTGTGTCAACCTTGGTGATCTTGCCCTTGATTACTTGTGTCTTTGCCATCTCAGCCTTTGCCGGTGCTGCGGCTGCGGGTGCTGCTGCCGGTGCTGCTGCATCGGCTGCGAAGACCATTGTGGCGAAGCAAACCAGTGCCAATACTGCGATCATGCTAATAACTTTCTTCATGGTACATTCCTCCTGTGGTTTTTTTATTGATGGTACACTCTATACGTAAAGAATGATTAAACGATGATTAGAAGAAGATTAAAAGATTTTAATGTTGCATGGAAGACCAGGGAAAGGCACTGTCCTTACCAAGTAATTATCATCCAGAGTCTCTGTAAACAAATTCCATGCTTTAGACGTCTTATCCAATACTACATTTTTTAAGGGTATATATGGAGCCAATCAAGGTAAAACATTACTCAATCGTAATCTTGCATTGCTTAAGCAGCTCTGCGGGTTAACCGATATAGGACCATCAATGAATAACCTTAATGGACCAGAAATGAGAATATTCCTTATAAGGAGGATATCAGCATGAAAGAGAGATTATCTGCAGCATGGAAGGGAATTGCTTTTATCCTGTTTTTGTCCCTGATCCTTGTCATACAGGGGTGCGGAGGCGGTGGTGGAGGATCGAGCTCAGGCGGAAGCGGCTCTTCAAGCTCCGGCCAGGCATTGATCGGCCTTACAGATGCCGCAGGGGATTTCGTGACCTATCAGGTGGATATAACCTCTCTCACGCTGACCAAAGCCAATGGTGCCGTGGTCGAGACTCTGCCCCTGAAAACCAGCGTTGACTTCACCCAGTTGACGGACATGACGGAATTCCTGACCGCAGGTACGGTACCGGTCGGTGACTATACCAGTGCCGTCCTCACGTTAGACTATTCAAACGCGCTCATTAGTGTGGAGAACTCTTCAGGAGCTGCCGTACAAGTCCCGATTTCCAATATCCTTGACGAAGACGGCAACCCCATCACACAGCCGGTCCAGGTTACGGTGAATCTGGATGTATCTTCCCTCACCATCGCCCCGGGGGTACCGGCCCATCTCTCTCTCGACTTTGATCTTGGAGCAACGAACACTGTGACCTTCGCTGCAGATGGAACACCCTCAGTGACGGTAACCCCAATTCTCAAGGCCGATCTTCAGCCAAGCGCAGACAAGATCCAGCGCCTGAGAGGCCCATTACAGGATGTGAATGTAGCAGGCAGCTCATTCGATATTATCCTTCGTCCTTTTGCCCAGGACCTCACGGTGCATGAAACGAGCTTTGGGGTAGTGAAGGTCACTGTCGATAGCAACACTGTTTTTGATATCGACGGGGTAACCTACACAACCGGAGGACTCCAAGCGCTTGCAGCAGAGCCTGCATACACAGGTGTCATTGCCCACGGTCAGTTCTCAACAACACCGCAGCTCCACTTTGTCGCCACAGAGGTTCTTGCAGGATCGAGTGTACCAGGCGGCACCATGGATGTAGCGCAAGGGACCGTGCTCAACCGCGTTGGTGACATGATTACCCTCAAGGGTGCAACCCTCATAAGGGCGGGTGGCAGTATTGTGTATAATGATAAGGTACAAGTAACATTAGGCAGTGGCACCAGGGTCAGTAAGCAGTTGTCTAAAGACAAAACCCTCACAAAAGACGATATTTCGGTGGGCCAGCGCGTCATGGTGTTCGGGACCCTTACGAATACCGATTCCAGCAACCTCCAGCTTGATGCTTCCAGCGGTTATGCACGCATGCTCCTGACCGTACTCATCGGGAGCGTAGCGACCCCGGACAGCAGTGCTGAGTTGGGTATGAATCTGCAGGCTATTGACTGGCGGAAGATATCCCTGTTCGATTTCACCGGCACGGGCATCGATGCGTCCAATGATGCAGTCCCAACCAATTATATTGTGGACACAGGCACCTTGGACACCTCTGCCTTTATCACAGGGACACCCATCAAGGTGAGGGGGTTTGTGAGCCCGTTCGGAACAGCAAATCCCACAACAGTCCCTGACTTTGAGGCACAGACCATTATTGATGTCTCTGATGTGGTCGGTCTGATGAATGTGGGCTGGGGACTCGGGAAGAAAGATGCATTCGGAGGCATTACCGGATCAGGCCTCTCATTAAATCTTGTGGATGCCGGGTTCTTCCATCGGATGAACAGGGTGGGGGTGATAACGGATCTGGATTCACTGTCTGTCACAACCCCGGAGATTGTTCCCACGGGAAACAGCACGGACCGGTTCCGGATAGACCAGGGCAGTGTCTCCCAGGTTTACTCCTCATTTTCAAGCTTTGAGACCGATCTCCAGAGCAAGATTACAGCAGGAGCTAAGGTGAAGCACATCTATGCCTGGGGCACATTCAATAACACCACCGCAACCCTTATCTCAGGGTATGTCATCGTGAAACTCAGCAGTTAGTCTGAAAAATGAACGGGCGTGTATTTACATACACGCCCCGTATCTTGTCTTTATTGGTATCTTTTTTAAACTATCTCGTTAGGTTTCTGTGTCCACTTTTTCTGGGGAAGTCCCGACGACAAATCCAAAGGCAGCAAGATCGAGTCTTGCTGTGCGCACTTAGTGTTGAATCTTTCAGCGTATTCTACCCCCTCCGCTCTATGCCTTCCCAGAATCGGTCCTCGATCTCCTTCTTGCGCATCTTGCCGTCGATGTGGCGGGGAAGCGTCTCGACGAATTCCACGTACTTCGGGATCTTGTAGCCGATGAGCTTGAGGGCTTTCAGATGGTCGATGATGTCCTCCTCCCTGATCATATGTCCGTCTTTGGGCTGGATCACTGCAGCAGGCACCTCGCCGAGTTCCTTATGTGGATAGCGCACCACGGCCACATCCAGAACCTTGTCATGCTTCTTTATGGCCGCCTCGATCTCGTTGGGAAAGATGTTCACACCGCCGGTGATGATCATCTCCTTCTCCCTGCCGGTGAGGTAGAGGAATCCATCCTCGTCCAGATGCCCCCTTAAACCGTCGTCGAACCAGAGCTCACCGTCAACAAGCTTGAAGGCACTCTCCAGCTTCTCGGGCGAGCCCACATAATTGAGACTCACCGTGGTAAGACTCCTGGTCAATATCTTTCCGTCCTTGCCCGGCGGGCACCAGGTAGAGCCCTCCTCATCATAGACCCGTGTTTCTGCACAGCGCACTTTCCCCACACTCTCGTATCGCTTGGGTTTTTCCTCGTAGTCCTTGGGCAGCAGGACCGTCGCCACCGCGGTCTCGGAGGAGCCGTAGAACTCGGTGAACACGTTTTTGATGCATCCTTGCTGTTTAAAGAATGCATTGGTCGCTATCTTGAGCTCCGGGGTGGCAGGCGCGGCTGCGCAGATAATCGTATGCATGGAGCTTAAGTTGTAGCGCTTCTTAACGGACTCCGGCAGGGCAAGAATCCGCTCGAGCATGGCCGGCACGACAAATACCCAGTTGATCCGCTCCTGCTCAATAATCCTTAAGAAATCTTCAGGATCGAATTTCCTCATGGGCACACCGGTGCCTCCGAGCAGGATGAAGGGTACCCAGCCCGCAATGGAACCTGCATGGTACAGAGGCCCAGGGATGAGGCAGCGCATGTTTTTTGTGATGGGGTCGGTAATCTCAGTGCCGCCGAACCAGAACATGAAGCTGAACTGGAGGACGAGGAACCTGAGATATTCTGCCAGCGGTACTTTGGGTGCCTCGGCCAGGTCGCTGAAGGCATAGCCGATGCTGTCGAAGTAGTTTATGTTTTTAGGCATTCCGGTGGTGCCGCCCGTGTAGGGATTCAATGCCACGGCAAAGTGGGTCTCCGGCATGGTTCCTGATGCGCCGGAAAGGAGATCCTCATAATTCAATGCGCCTGGAGGGGTGTCCTTGCCCACCACGATGTAGTGCTCAATGCTCGGCAGCTGGTCTCTGATGGGCATGATCTCGCTTACAAATTCATGGTGGAGGATGAGGACTTTGGGCTTTACGCGGTTTATGGAATCAACGAGTTCAACACCTTCCATGTGCCAGTTGAGAAACGGCATGGGGCAGCCTATGAGGGAGCATGCAAAGAAGCCCTCGAAGAACTCATTGCCGTTATAGAGCAGCTCGGCGCACCGGTCCTTTGGTTCGACCCCGAGTGTATGGAGGGCATTGGCAAGCCTGAAGACCCTGTCCTTAAGGTGGTTATACGTAAACCTGGAGCCTTCCGAGATAAGGGCATCGCGGTCTCCGAATACCTCCCACATCGACACAAGAAAATTCGGTGTGATCTTCTCCAACCTGAAATTTGCAAGTGACTTAATCGTCTTGATGTGTCCGGTCTTGCTGCCTGTCTTCAGGAGGATACGAAGGGTGTTGAGACCCCCCCACTGTGTATAGAATGTCTTCAGGAGCCCTTTGGTCTGCTCCATGGATGCCAGGATAGGGATGGCCTTGGCAAGATTCCTGAAATTTTTGTCCCCCACGTGATACCTCCTTGTGACAATTTCACTTACATCGTATCGGACCCATGCGATTGCATGAGCCGATTTTTCACATCACGACAAATGAATACTATCATCCCCGGCAGGAGAAAGGGGCCTGCCGTGGATCTCTCGCACCTTGTTCCTCAGGACTTTACCCACAGGGCTCATCGGGAAGGCGTCGGTAAACACAACCGACTTCGGCCGCTTGAACCCGGTCATCCTGTCTTTGCACCAAGTTATGATTTCTTCTTCCGTGGCTGTTTTGCCGGGTTTCAATACCACCACCGCCCTGACAATGTTACCCCATGTCTCATCAGGTACGCCGATAACACACACTGCATCAACATTTTCATGTCCTTGAAGTACCTCTTCTATTTCGTGGGGGAAGACCTTCTCCGCACCTGTGGAGATACACTCTCCTTTGCGGTCAACAATGATGAGCTCACCTTCGGCATCGATGTAGCCGAGATCGCCCGAGTGAAACCACCCGTCCTTGATTACCTCGGAGGTCTTCTGTGAATCACCATAATAGCCCTTCATGATCGTGCCGCTCTGATAGAGGATTTCGCCGGTGTCGCCCTGAGGGACATCCTGGCCCTTCTCGTTCACAATGCGCATCTTGATGCCCGACAGGGGGCGTCCGACCGACTTGTTTTTGATGGTCTCCGGTGAAGCATCGATCCGAAGTGTCGTGTCGGGCGTCATCTCTGTCTGTCCGAACACATCCACCACGAGTGAGTTGGGGAATTTCTCAAGGATCTGTTTCTTGCGGTGTGCAGGATTGGCCCCGGCGCCCGTCATGGCCACGAGCACCGACCTGAGGTCATACCGGTCGATTTGAGGGTAATCGAGGACCATTTTCCACTGGGTCGGCACGAGGAGCATCACCATGGGCTTTTCCCGCACGATGGTCTTGAGTACCTCCTCGGGATCGAAATGGATGCCTTCCCGGAGGATGAAGTGGATAAGCCCGGACATGGGTCCGATAATAAGGAGCTGGTAGTTGGCCATGTGGAAGAGCGGCATGTTCATGAATATGGACAGACCACCCGTGATCCTGCCGAGAACCGGGCCCAAGGGCTTGCCGGTGGTCTTGGAGAGCAGGGCGGGGACATTCTTGGAGACAAACGAGCGTACCTTCGGAGATCCCATGAGCCTGTTCAGGGGGCGTTCGAGTGCCGGTACATGGAAGAGGCCGGCGATTATCCTGCCGAAGTTCACCTTCTCATCGGATGCGAGTCTCCCGATCAGATCGCTGAAGAGCGACTCCGCGAGGTTCCAGAAGTTGGAGTAGGTGAGCACAACCCCCTTGGGCAACCCTGTGGTGCCGCCCGTATAGCAGATAGTGCAGACATCCTCCTGACTGGTGCATGCAGGAGGTTCGGTTGCCGGATGTGATGCTATCAATGTTTCATAGTCGAGCATACGCTCCGGTACCGGACTACCATGCCGGGGTATGCATATGGTGTGTCTGATCTTTTTTGTATTTTGAAGGGCCTTGAGCGCCTCTTTTTCGAACAGGTCCTCCAGGATGAGGACTTCAGCGTCAGAGTGGGTGAGCTGGTATTCGATCTCCCGGGCCACAAACCTGAAGTTAATCGGTATGGGAACAGCACCAAGCTTCTGGAGTGCATAATTAGTCTCGATGAATTCCGGGCAGTCATGCAACAGGATTGCAGCGTGATCGCCTTTGGTTATGCCGAGTCCCTTTAGGGCGTTGGCGAGCCTGTTCACCCGGTTATTGAGGTCTTTCCAGGTGATCTTTGCAGGCCCGCAGGTTATTGCGATGCCGCTACCGTTAAAGCGGGCCATGGAGGCGATGAGCTCACCGAAACTTTTCCTGGAAGAAGGTCTCACATCATGCCCTGTCACAACGCCACCTCTGTAAGATTGAGAAAATGCGAATTCAAAATAATATCACCGGTTATCTCACCCGGGCAAAATACATATGATAGTTATATGATAATACATTAAAACAAGATCGGTTTCAATACGATTAGCAGTCAGGCGCCGCACATCCATGTCGGCCCAAGAAAAAGGGCGGGCATCTCGAAGAGGCCCGCCCCGCGCAACGGAGTTTTTTTACCTGTGTCCTTAAATCGGGTGATGTCTGCTCACCCTTGATTATGAAGAGAGTTGATCCTTGGCATACATTGTCCTGATAAGCTTTTTGTCGATCTTACCGACGCTCGTCTTGGGTATCTCTTCGGTAATGACATACCTCTCAGGAATGGCGTACTTGGGAATCTTGCCCTGAGATGCACAGGTCTTCATGAACTCCTTGAGCACCTCCTCGGTGACACCGTCGCCCCTGAACTGGGGTTTGAGGATAACCAGCAGCAAGGGCCGTTCGCCCCACTTGGGGTCGGGAACGCCGATGGCCGCCGCCTCCTGGATAGCCTCATGCGTGCTGATGGCATTCTCCAGGTCCAGCGAGGAGACCCACTCACCGCCCGTCTTGATGACATCCTTGAGCCGGTCGGTGATCTGGATATACCCTTCTGAATCCATGTAGCCCACATCCCCGGTATGGAGCCATCCGCCGCTCCAGAGGTCTCCGGTCTTTTCCGAATCTTTGTAATAGCCATGAGTGAACCAGGGTGCACGCACCACAATCTCGCCGGTGGTTTGGCCGTCGTTCGGCAGGAAATTGCCTTGGGGGTCGGCAATTCTCACATCCACGAGCGAGATAGGCATGCCGGTCTTGATGGCGATCTCACTCTTGCGCTCGTTGTCGCAACCTTTCATGGATGGTTTTAGGTTTGATACACTGATCACGGGGCAGGTCTCGGACATGCCGTAGCCCGTCATCACCTGGATTCCAAGGTCGATGGCTGCCTGGGCAAGCCCCTTGGCCAGCCTGGCCCCGCCGATGACGACCTTCCAGAATGAGAGGTCGTACTTCTTGGAGATGGGGCTGTTCACCAGCATCTGGAGGATGGTGGGCACGCAGTGGGAGAAGGTGACCCTTTCTTCCAGGATGAGCTTTATAAGCATCTCAGGCTCATACTTGCCGGGGTAGACCTGTTTAATACCCATCATGGTGGCTATGTAGGGGAATCCCCAGGCATGGACGTGGAACATGGGGGTGATGGGCATATAGACATCCGAGGTGGAGAACCTCAGCGGGGTGTCATGGCAGCTGACTGCTATGCACACGCTCATGGTGTGGAGGACAAGCTGCCGGTGTGTGAAGAACACGCCCTTGGGCAATCCTGTGGTGCCGGTTGTATAGAATGTGGTTGCCTTGGTGTTCTCATCGAGATCCGGGAAGTCGTAGTTCGGAGATGCCTCCTTGAGCATCTGCTCATACTCGGCATCGATCGACAGGTCGGTCTGCGGCATCTCATCCGTATCCTTGAGGACCACAATCTTCTTCACGGTCTTGATCCGGTCCCTGATGGATGCGAGCAGGGGCAGAAAGTCGGCATTGATGAGCACGACATCGGCCTGGGCATGGTTCATAGTGTACTCGATCTGATCCGGCGAGAGCCGCCAGTTTACCATGAACAGCACTGCCCCCAGCATGGGGACTGCGAAAAAGCTCTCCAGGTAGCGGTGCGAGTCGTAGTCAAAGACCGCGACCGTATCCCCCTGCTTCACACCCAGCTTGTTAAGGGCGCTGCCGAGCCTGTCTATCCTCTCGAAGAGGTCGTTGTAGGTGTAGCGCACCTTGTTGCGGTATACGATCTCCTGACTTCCTGCGCTGATCCTTGGGGTGTTGAGCAGGTCTTTTATCGTGAGCTGGAACCGGTATTGTTGTCCGTTAAGGGATCTTGCCGCCATACTGACCTCCTTACAGTCATTTTAGTATCTGTTCGAGATAATCGGATGAAATGGGTTTCTTAACAATCAGTTACAGACCGTTTCTTTTGTGCATGAAGGGAGGAAAAATAGATAGGGAGATGACCTACAGAGGCGTGACCAATCTTGTAGGGGCTGTTCCGAACCGAGATGCAGGGTGTTCAGGTGTTGTTCTGATGTTCCTTCTCGAACCAGTTCAGTGCGTATCGCAGGAGCTCTGTGGCATTCTTCAGGTTCAGCTTTTCCTTTATCCGCTCCCGGTAGGTGCCGATGGTCTTCACGCTCAGGTGGAGCTTATTGCCGATCTCGCTGATGCTCAAGCCTTCTCCGATGAGCTGGAAAACCTCGATCTCCCGGTCCGTGAGGGCCTGGAGAGGAGATTCTGTAGGTTCTCTTGGGCCTTCGATGAATCTGGTGAGGATATTTTCCGTAACCTTTTTGCTTGCATAGATACCTCCGGTCAAAACCTGACGGATAGCCTGGACCACAGACTCGGATGCCTCCTGCTTCATGACATAGCCGCGTGCACCTGCCCTGAATGCACGCTCGGCATAGAGCGATTCGTCATGCATGGAGATAACCAGCATAGGGATGCCCTTGTTGTACTTGTGGATCTCCTTGATAAGGTCTATGCCGCTCATGTCCTTCAAGGTTATGTCCACGATGATCATGTCGGGACTGAGTGTATTGACGGCCTTCATGGCGCCGTGGTAGTCCTCGGCTTCGCCGCATATCATGAGATCGTCCTCCTGGCTGATGAGCTGCATGAGCCCGTGTCTGAAGATGGGGTGGTCGTCCACGATGAGGATTCTGTGTTTCTGGTCTCTTGGGGGTTTATCCTGCGGCATCATCACTTTCCTTTCCCGGTGTGAGGGTGCAGGTAACCAGCGTGCCTCCGAGGGGGTCCGACTCGATCTTCAAGGAGGCATTGATCATCCTTGCCCGGTAGTTCATGATCCGCAGACCTATGCCGGACACGCCGGCAACATCCTTGATCCCGATGCCGTTGTCCAGGATGGACAGGGATACTACCCCGCCGGTGTTCAGCAGGTCGATGGAGATTTTTGTGGCCTTGCCGTGCTCGATCGCATTGTGGATGGACTCCTTGGCGATATAGTAGAGGTGTGTGGCAAGGGTGTTGTTCCTGACAGGGACATGCCGGGGGCAGTTGAAGGCGCAGGAGATCCCGAAGATGTTCGATGTGCTTGCAGCTAGCTCCTCCAGTGAAGATTCCAAACCTTGGCTGGTGAGGTGCACCGGGCACAGCCCCCGGGCGAGCCTCCTGGTCTTCACGATGGCCTCCTTCACAAGCTGGTTGATCTCGCCCGCATAGCGCGTATCCTCCGGGGACAGAGATTCCAGTTTGTTCTTGAGCACCTTGGTCATGACATCGATGCCGATGAGGTGCTGGCCGAGGTCGTCGTGGAGCTCATAGCCGATCTTCTGGCGCTCCCGCTCGGAGATGTCCAAAACCTCTTTCTCAAGCTGTTTCATGGCAGTGATGTCTGTGATGACTGCGAAACCACCTGTAAAACGGCCCTGGGAGTCGTGCATGGCCCGCGGGGAGACAATGGTGTAGATGGGAGTTCCGTCGTGTCCCCTCCAGGTGACCTCGTAAGACTCGGGGGCGTCCTTTCTCCGCATATTGAGCATCCACAGACCCAGATCCCTTTCGCTGATGAACTCCCTGGTGGGGTGTCCGATGATCTCTTCGCGCGGCCGTTGGAGGATCTTGCAGATCTTGTCGTTTACATAGGTGATGACACCCCGGCGATTCTGGATGCCCAGGCCCTCGTTCATGGTCTCTACGAGCTGGCGGAACCGCTCTTCGCTGTCGCGAAGGGCCTTCTCGGCCTCGATGCGTTCGGAGATATCCACCATGGATGCGATACTCTGCCTGGTGCCCGGAATTATGGCGATGGTCATGAAGATATAGAGGGTTCCGCCGTCCTTGTTTATGATCTTGAATTCGTAGTTCCTTGGTGCTGAAGCGGGGTCCTGCCGCCTCATCTTATGGTACTCCAGCAGACGGTTGATGTCATCCTCCGCCACATATTTTGTCCAGGTCTGGCCTATGATCTCTTCCCGTGAGTATCCGGTGAAATTGGCGAAATCGGAGTTCATCATGGATATGGTGGTGTCTTCCTCGATGACGATGGTGGCGGTACCGGAATTTTCAAACAGGGTCCGATAAAAATTTTCCGAGTGTGTGAGCTCTTCCTCGATCTGAAGGTATTTCTGTGCCCGCTTCCTGAGATCCTCGGTTTCCTTTCGCAAGGAGCCGAGTTCATGTATGAGTTGTTGCTTCTTCTTTCTGTCGTCCCTCACGGGAGATGCTCCGCCATACCGTATTGCAGCGATTGTATCCGAGAACGCTCCGCCTGTCCACGGGATGGTGCTTGAGCGAAATCTCACGAGAGAAAAATATGGGAATCCTTCCTAAAACCCGGATGCTGCATTTGAGAGAAATCTAAAGACTGTAGGAGCGGGTTTAGCCGCGACAGGAATAAGGGGTGCACGAACTTTTTCGCGCCTGAAGATGCCGGGGTACGTAAAAGAATGCTACGATGTCAGTCTCACCGCGATACTACTTTGTTTCAGGAAGTCCTTGATCCCGGCGATGGTATACTCCTTGTAGTGGACCATGGAAGCTATGAGTGCTGCATCCGCATCGGCTTTTAAAAACACATCCCGGATATGTTCAGGCTTTCCTGCACCGCCCGAGGCAATGACCGGGATGGTGACATTCCTTGATATCAGGGCGGTCAGTGTGAGCTCATAGCCTTGTGTCGTGCCGTCGGCATCAATAGAGTTCAGACAGATCTCTCCTGCACCGAGGTCCTGGGCCTGTTTGGCCCACTGCAGGGCATCCATGCCCATGGGGGTTCTCCCGCCGTTGATCACTACCTCATAGCCGCATGGGATCTTATTGCTCGGTGTAACCTTCTTGGCATCCATTCCAAGCACGATACACTGGTTGCCGAAGTGCCGTGCCCCTTGAGAGAGGATCGGGGGGTTGAGCACGGCGGCGCTGTTGACGCTTATCTTCTCGGCCCCGGCGTCCAGCACCCGGTACATGTCATCGAGCGTGCGGATACCGCCCCCCACCGAGAAGGGGATGAAGATGTTCTCGGCAACGCCGCGCACCACCTCGATCATGATGTCCCTGCGGTCCGAAGATGCGGTGATATCATAGAATACCAGCTCATCCACGCCCTGCTCATAGTATTCCTTTGCCATCTCCACCGGGTCGCCGATGTCGATGTTGTTCATGAATTTTATGCCCTTGGTGGTCTTGCCGTCCCTCACGTCAAGGCAGATAATGATCCGTTTGCTGAGCATGTATGCCTCATAAGACAAACCAGTGGATTTTTCCAGCAGAATGTATGTGTGACCTCTTGCCGGGTTGAGAGGTTTGAAAAGCGCAGCCGAGGCGATGGAAAGACTACCCCCCGGCTGCACCGGGCATGGGTTCAACGTTATGAAGCAAAGCTCTCGTCTGCAATCTCCATGATGGAAAGGTCTTCGCTCTTGATGGCCTTCACCGTGCTGTCTACCTCGGGGAGTACGTTCTTGATAAAGTATTTCGCTGATTTCACCTTGCCGTCGTAGAAGGCTGCGTCCTTGTTCTCCTTGACAAAGGCGGCAATGGCGAATGGATCATTTGCATTGATACCCTTTTGACTGCAGAGGGCAGCGAGCTCTTTATGGGCTATCTGGGCCTCCCAGAGAAGGAGCCAGGCGCAGACGATCTTGCCCATCATCATGAGGAAGGGATATGCGTTGCCTACGGGGATGAGGAACTTGCCGGCCTTGCCGCAGGAGGCAAAGAACATCGCGATCTCCGCCAGGGCATTGACACCTGCCTGAACATCTTCCGCAAGACTTTTTAATGCCTCTATGCCCCGGGTATCGGCTACTGTTTTGTTCATCTCACCAAGCAGGGTCATAAAGTATGCGCCTTTCTTCATACCCATCTTCCTGCCTACGAGGTCAAGGGCCTGAATGCCATTGGTTCCCTCGTAAATGGAGGCGATCTTCTCATCGCGCATGAACTGCTCGATGGGGTACTCACTGCAGAAGCCGTATCCGCCGTAGCACTGCATGGCCGTCTCGGTCACCTTAAAGCCGATGTCCGAGCAGTAGGCTTTAATGATGGGGGTGAGAATCTCCACGATCCCCAGCCACTTTTCCGCATCGAGAGGATCCTTGAAGCTGGCGGCCCTGTCACCGCAGGTGGTGGCATAGTACATGAGCGCCCTCATGCCTTCCACATTGGACTTCATCCACAAGAGCATACGCCTGATATCCGGGTGCGAGATGATGGAGACACGTGGGGCCTCGGGGTTTTTAAACTCCAGGAGCGATGAGCCCTGGAGTCTCTCCTTGGTATACTGCAGGGCATGGAGGTAAGCGATGGATGCGCTTGTGAGGCCCTGCAGTCCTGTTGCGATCCTCGCCTCGTTCATCATCTGGAACATGATTTTCATGCCTTCGCGCTCGTTGCCAAGGAGTTCTCCGTAGCAGTTGTTGTCGTCGCCGAAGTTGATGACGCAGGTGGAACTCCCGTGGATGCCCATCTTCTCCTCGATCTTGGCGATCTCGAAGTCGTTGCGCCTCCCCAGTGAACCGTCTCCATTGACCAGAAACTTGGGCACGATGAATATGGATATGCCCTTGGTGCCTGCAGGGTCGCCCTCGATCCTGGCAAGTACGGGATGGATGATGTTCTCGGTGAGATCCTGGTCGCCGCCGGTGATGAACATCTTGGTGCCATGGAGTTTGAAGGTGCCGTCGGGCTGTCGTACGGCCTTTGTGCTTAAGTTCCCCACGTCGGTTCCTGCGCCCGGCTCGGTCAGGCACATGGAGCCTCCCCACTGCCCGCTGACCATCTTGGGAAGGTATTTCTTTTTCTGCTCTTCAGCGCCATAGTTCTCGATGAGGTGTGCGGCGCCTTCGCCGAGACCAGGGTAGGAGGAAAATGCGAAGTTATGTACGAACCAGTCATGACCGGCAATCCTCATGATAAAGGGAAGGCCCTGGCCGCCGTACTCCTGGGGTAACGACATACAGTTCCACCCGGCCCCGCAGAAGAGCTTGTATGGCTTATGGAAACATTTCGGTACGTGCACCTGCCCGTTGACCAGCTTGCATCCTTCCTTGTCGGACTCGGCCAGGGTGGGTAGTAGCTCCTCCGCAGCAAACTTCTGGGCCTCGGTCAGGATCATCTCGAACATGTCCTTGGAGAAATCCGCATATCTCTCTGTCTCGCAGAGCTTTTCAATCTCGAGCATCTCAAACAAAACAAACTTCTGGTCCCTTTCATCTAAAATCAAATTGGCCATAGAATCCTCCCTCTCATGATTATCAATAGTTATTTGTTATGCAGTACCTTGGCCCTTAAACGGAATCGTGAGAGACCGTATACTGAGTTGAGTCCCGAAACAAGGGCCCTGGAGGATATATTGTATTACAATATGAACCTCTTACAGAGATAGAATCATGTTCGTTTGTCGTTGTCAAGTCGCTAAGCGATTACAAAGATGTGAATGAGAGATTGAGGCGGATGTATGGATACTATTCTTATGCGCGCTTATGCGGATTGTCCGGTCCGTTTTCGTGCATCCGGGGGGGCGATAGGCGTTTGATATGTGCCAGGGCCTTGCGGTTGAGGAGGACCTCCTTTCTTAAAAAATGGATCTGGGAGGCAAGGAATCCAAAAGATAAGATCTGGATGCCGCCCAGTATGAAAAGGATCATGAGGGTGGTCAGGGGTCGGTTTGGATTGAGGATATGACCGTAGTAGAGAAACAGGATGTATCCGCCTATCCCCATACCTATGAGGAAGAGCACAACGCCCACAAAGCCGAAGAGCAGGGCAGGCCGCTCGAAAATAGTGAACAGAAGGTGAGAGACCGCCGTTGACTTGAAGACGAATTTTGATGCGCCCTTTTTCCGTGAGGTGAGCACGGCAGGGATCTCTCTGACCCGAAACCCCATGGCAAGCAGTTTGGAAAGGATCTCCAGGTGTATCTCCTTGCCGTTGGATTCCAGGTCGAGGCTGCTGATGACCTCATTACGATAACACCGCACGATACAGGTGAGGGTATGGATCTTTTCAGGCAGGGCCAACTGGAGAATCTTGTTACCCATCATGGAGACGAAGAGCCTGTCCTTGGGGACACCCTCGGTTCCGCCGCCCTTCATATAAGGACTCACGAGCACAACATCGATGTCGCTCTCATTGTCGAGCACTTGTGCCATCTGAAGGATGTAGGCAGGGTCATAGGAAAGGTCGGCGTCGATGGTGGCGATGTATCTGCCGCGGGCCGCCTTGAACCCGTATCTGATGGCCTTGCCCCTGCCGCCGTTCTTCCAGTAGGAGACTACATGAACATGTGGGTCTTTTGATGCGATCTCATCCAAGATATCAAGGGTGCCGTCCGTGCTGCCGTCATTGACAGGGATGATCTCATAGGGCTCACCTGTTCCCTTCAGGAGGCTTTCCACACGGGCGATCGTGTCCGGGGCGTTCTCCTCTTCATTGAACATGGGGATGATCACGCTGATCTTTACCGGGTAATCATCCGGCTCTATACCCACTTCAGCACCCTTGTGCATGGTTTGATCATATCGAATATTCAAATTGTTGTATAGGAATTCTTTGATCGAAAGTGGAAGCCTGAAGAGATAAAAAGGTGCGAACCGTCTTGATTGTCCCCTGTTCACTCATGTTGACCCATGTACAGACAAAGATCTCCCCCGATGGGAGATCTTTATAAAACTTTGGAGGAGGAACGAGGCCGGGAAATAATATCTTAGTTTTTCGTGAGGCTACCATATATAATGCAATGGGGGTGCCAATGACTGAAATTGTCCAACATAATGATTATACTTATAAATAAATCTCAGCTTCGAATGCGGATCATGGGGTGAGTGAAAAGAAATGCCCATTTTCTCTAAGGGATTTCCAATTCTTCCATGAGGCCCCGGAAGGAGGGGCGATCGACTTTGTCAGGCATGATAGTCTTCGGTGATCAAGTTCTCACATTACGAATGAATGCACAGTGGTATGAAGAGAGATGCCGACTATGGTTTGAGGCGGTTGATGAATTTTGTTAAGAGTTCTTCTTCAAGGCCGTAATCGCCGAGTGAGAATGCATTCCTGCCGGGGCCGTGGAAATCGGTGCCGCCTGTGACCAAGAGCCCCAGCCTGGAGGCCAGACCGGTGTAGAGTGCTGTCTGCTCCGGGGTGTGCTCGGGGTAAAGGACCTCGATCCCGGCAAGGCCGGCCCCCATGAGGTCCTTGATAAATGCCTCCAATCCCTGTGAGCCCAGACCCAAGGTGTAGGGGTGGGCGAGCACCGGCAGGCCCCCAAAATGTACAATGAGGGAGACGGCCTTCTTCCAGGTCATCTTTTCCTTGGGCACATAGGCCTTCCTGCCTTTGCCGAGGTACTCATCGAATGCCTCATCGAAGGAACGGACATACCCTTTCTTGAGCAGGGCCTTTGCAATGTGGGGCCTGCCGATCTGTGCATCCTTTGCCTCTTTCAGGACATCTGCTTCGGTAAGCATACACCCGAGGGCATTGAGTTTTTTAATGACCTTGGGGATCCTTTCCCTGCGGGCTGTCTGCACCTGCTTAAGGGCCTCCTCAAGACCATGAGGGTTGGCGGGGAAATATCCCAGGATGTGAAGCATGCCCGGATCATATTCAGCGCTGATCTCTACGCCCGCAATAACCCGGATGCCATGTGTCTTTATGGAATTCAGCACATTTTGAACCCCTGCAAGCGTGTCATGATCGGTCAGGGCGATAGCCTTAAGGTTCAGGTGCGCTGAGAGTGTAATGAGTTTCTCCGGGCTCAGATCGCCGTCGGATGCGGTTGAGTGGGTGTGAAGATCGGCCTTAACAAGCAAAGCTTAATCTTTCATATGGGGACCGTGGTTTCCAGGACTTGTGCGATCTTTTTCTTGAGTTCGGTGAGGTCGGAGGATTTTACGACGTATGCATCTGCGGCGATGGACTTGATGTCAACCTTATAGCTTCCATAGGCGCTGCAGAGGATCACGGGAAGGTTGTAGAACTTGTTCCTGATCTCCTGAAGGACGTCCAGGCCGTTACTGGAGACCATCTTGATATCAAGGATGATGACATCGGGTTTTTCCTTCTCGATGCGCTCCAGTATCCCTGAACCGTCTGAGGCAACAGCCACCTCATAGCCTTCCTCTTCCAGCTCTTCGGCATAGAGCAGCCTGATGTGCTTCTCGTCATCGACGATCAATACCTTTGGCATTGAGAGCTCCTTTCTCTATTGGCTCCACCGATAGGTGAGATATGGCTTGCTCTGTTCGAATACGAGGCACATATCTTCCAAATACTCCTCTGCCTGTTGATGGGACATTCCCTCGGTCTTGTTCACGAACGATAAGGTCATGCCGTAGTACAGGGGGACGAGGATATCGATGAGCTTACCCCGATCGAGGGTCTTCTTATGGTAGCCGATGGCGCAATCGAAAAGGACACGTGCCCAAACGGGGATGGGCATTTCGAAGTGATCGATGTCGAGCGATGCGATCTCCCTGATCTTTTGGATATTCTCACTGGAAAACATGGATCTGTAGACATCCCAGTGATTGTTGAACCCCTCCCTGAATTTTATATAGAGTTTGTCTTTGCTCACCTTGATGGCAGGCGGCGCTTCCACGTCGCCTATGCCGAATCCGAAGATGGCCGTGGGCTTGCTCCATTTGGTTGTTGCCCATTTGTCATGGAACACGCCCATGAGGTTGAACATGGTGATCACCATCTGGCGGAACATGGTGCCTACCTCCAGGGTGGGGTCCCTGGGTTTGCTGATCTTGGGCTTGCCCAGAAATGCCTGGCATATGGGAACGCCCTCATTCACGGCAATGGTTGTCATCCATATGTCGATGCCGAACTGGCTCACATCCTCATCCCACAGGGGGCTTTTCAGAAAGATGCCCGCCATCTTTCCCGACAAACCGAAGTCCCCTCCGATCGGTTGCCGCACCCTCCTGCCGTACAGACTCCGGGTGAGAGGGTAGGCGATATTGTTGGTAATGGTGCCGTCATATTTATGCCTGACATACAGGGGCGCCACAAATGCGAAGTCTTTGAAGACAGGTTCTGCAAGGTTTTTGATCCACAGCGGTGTTATGCTCTTGAGGCTGGCATCGATGATGACTGCTGCCTTTGCATCGAGTTCCAGGACTTTTCTCAACAGGTTTTTCACGTTGTTTCCCCTGCCCCTGATGCCCCTGGGTGTGGAGACATACATTTGAGGGATGCCATGGGAGTCTGTATCCCTGAAGGCTTTGCCGGTCCCGTCGGTGCTGCTGTTGTCGCAGTTGATGATGACGCTGTCCAGATCTTTGAAGTAATCCTTCAACCCCAGGCAAGCCTGCTCGGTGGGATATGCGATGTTGGATGCCTCGTTATAGGACGGAATACCTACGACGAGGTCGGCCTTTGTGATCCCACTGGGGTTGTCCTCCTGAAACTTCATCCCTTCTCCCTATGATTTTGAGATGATACAGATAGATCTTTATTGTCCGATATTTCGTAAAGGGTGGCAATAGAAAAATATCACTTTTTCAAGTGAGGAAGCACGGGATACCATCCTGCCCTTTATATCCGTGCGATTTTGGCCGAGAGTGCCTTTTAGACGATTATCCCTTAAGTTCTATTTTCAGTGAATATGCAAAGGGTCCACTGTCAGCTCTTGTTTTAGTGTTGGTTTTCTATTTGTAAGATCAAGTTGTAGCTAAGATAGATAATATCTATTACAGGAAACCCTTTTCTTCTTTATGTGGAAAATATTTTCATACTATCATAATAATTTCACTTTCTAAAAACAATATAACTATTCGAAATTCAGAGTGCTCGATAATTAACTACATGTTTATACCTGATGATGCACTAGAATTAGTTTAGTAATTTCCAGACATTTTTTTGGCACATCTTATGTTATCCAAAAGATGTGGACATATTACTTTCTCAAAGACAATTCACAAAAGCGAATCCCCAGGAAAAGAAGAAAGGAAAGAAGACATGAGCATGGATAAAAAATCACTGACGCAGATAGAGCATGAATGCGGACGCAGCTCCCATAAGTGCGCTCCGGAAAATGAATGCCAGATATTCTATAGACTGCCATTTTCCTACCTGAAAACGCATGAGGAGAGGGAAAGGGATGCATGGCTATCCATGCAGACTATCCTTGAACAAGTCCGAGCGTCTTTATGCGAACCTTATTCTCTCATGATGGAAAAAGATGCTCAGGGAAAATCATTTCCTCCAAATCATCGGGAATATTCTTTTCACAACGGGCTGATCATGAAAGCCGCATCTGATTGGTCAGATCTATGGATCAGATTCAACCGGGGAGATGCGGTTCATGAACAAAGTATTCGAGAAGCCCTTGAGATCCTGGATAAGATCATGGTGTCCCTATCGCGTCCCGTTTATAGGTATGTCAAAACCGGGGCCGGTTTCAATGCCTGCCCAAACCGGAACCACGAATGGGCGGAACAAACCCGCGCCTTCATCGGCGTGGATGCAGGCTCTATTTCCATCAATACCGCCGTAGTGGATGAGGACGGGGTCATCCTGGAAACAGACTACACCCTGACCGAGGGCGATGTGCTCAACAATATCAAGAAATCCCTGGCTAATATCTCCACCCGGCTTCCCAGTAATCTGAAAATACTGGGAGCGGGTGTTACCGGCAGCGGGCATGAGATTGCCATGGCAGTATTGGATGCGGATGTGTATGAGACAGAGCTTGACGCTCATGCCGAGGCGGCCATCCACATGGTGCCCGGCGCACGAGTGGTGTTTGATATTGGCGGACAGGACTCCAAGGTGATGTTCCTCGAGAATGGGTTTCTGGACGAGGCCGGTATGAACAAAAAATGTGGGGCCGGCACCGGTGCGTTCCTGGATGCCCAGGCTGCAAGGCTCGGCATTCCTATTGAAAAATTCGGCGAGGTATCGTTGCGCGCCAAAAAGCCCTACAGCTTTTCCTGCATGTGCACGGTATTCGTGGGCCGCGACCTGATCTCCGAACAGGCCAAAGGCAACACCAAGGAAAATATCATTGCGGGTTTGCATAAGTCCCTGGCCATGAACTTCTTCTCCACCCTCGGCATTGATAAGAAGAAGCTGAAACCACCCATTGTCTTCCAGGGCGGGGTAGCCGCCAACATCGGCGTAAAAAGGGCGCTCGAAGAATGCCTGTCCGAGGCAAGGGGAGAAAAATGCGAGATTATCGTGCCCATGCGCCACAACGTCATGGGCGCCATAGGCATGGCGCTGATCGCCCGGAAACAAGCAACCCTGGGAACGAAATTCCGGGGCTTTGAACTGTCGGCAAGGATTTTCAGTTTATTCGAAGAGTGTGACCTGCATGGGAAAGTCGGTTGCAAAAAAGAGAGGATCTGTGACTTGGTGAAGCTCTTCATCGGCAATGAACGGGTACACACACTTTATGCCTGCAAGGAATACTTCCCGATACTAGAGAATACAGAGAGCGAGGAGCAACAGTGGACAGACCGAAGATTGGCTGGTTCTGCACCTATACACCCATAGAGATCATCGAGGCCGCTGGGCTTATGCCCTACGGCATCCGTGAAAATTCGGGCAAGGCTTATGAGGACGTCTACCTGGGCGACTCCGTGTGCTCCTATGTGCGTAGCTGCCTTGGGGGGGCACTCTCCGGCGCCTATGATTTCCTGGACGGCGTGGTGATCGCTCATTCCTGTGAGTGCATGAGAAGACTCTACGACGCATGGATGTTCAAGCAAGAAGAGATTAAACCCAAACGCGTCTTTTTCCTTGACGTGCCCAGGGTCAAGAGTGAGCCGGCCATACATTTCTTTGCGAAGCAAATCGAGCGGCTCAAAGAAGAAATGGAAGCATGTTACGGGGAGATCAGCCACACATCGCTTATAAATGCCATCAATACGTCCAACCGGACACGGGAACTGATCGCTCGCTTGAACGAAACTAGAAAAAAGGATTACCCGCCTATCACCGGCTCAGAGGTGGCACAGCTTATAAAGAAGGGCATGGCCGCGCCGGGGGACAGTTTCAATCAGGAGCTGGAGGAACTGCTTGCAGGCCTCAACGGCAGGTCCGGAGATATGGATCGTCCACGCGTTCTGGTTTACGCAGGTCCTGCCTATGGCAGGCTGATTGAGTCCGTGGAAGAGGCGGGGGGAATCGTGGTGTGCGAACACATGTGCAATGGACTGAGACAATTTGGGAAGACCGTGGAGAGGGATGATGACCCTATCCTGGAGCTGAGCCGCCGTTATCTCGAAAAGCCGCCCTGCCCTCGCATGATCGGAGAGCATAGCATGGAAGGTCTCTTCGAGCTGAAAAGAATGGTGGATGAGTTCAAGGTCGACGGCATCATTTACTGCTCTGTTAAGTTCTGCTCCAACATGCAGGCGGGCTGGCCCCTGTTCAAGGAAGAGCTTCAAGCGGGCGTTCCGATGAAATTTCTCGAAGGGGACATGGAAGCCGGGATTAATGAACGGGAAGTACAGTCATTCATAAAAAAGCTTGCGAGAAGGAGATAGCCATATGGCGCACGAGAGAATCATCGAGGAGAATACAAAGCAACGAGAAATCCAATTCAGGAACTTCGCGGCCGCGGCCGGGCTTTCAGAAGAAATTGTGATCGAGGCCATGAAAACTCGTTTCGCTAAGCCATGGCCTGAGCTTACAGCTTCGCAGAAGCGGGGGAGATTATTGAGCGAGCAGTTCCTTGCCTGCTACAACAAGACCTCGGATGGCAAAATGAAGTATCAGCGCGTTGCTTGGAGGAGCCTGTTCATGCCTACCGAGATCCTCTATGCCATGGACCTTATGCCCTTTACCGGGGAAATGGCTGCAGCCCAACTCGCCATGTCCGGTCTATCCGCAGCAAGACTTGAAACTGCGGAGGGCAACGGTTTTTCTCCGGACCTTTGCTCCTTTATCAAGACCTGCGCCGGTGCCACACTGGAAGATATATTCCCTTCTCCCGACATCATATTCACCACCTCGCACCTGTGCGACCCTGCGGCTAAGTTCGCCACCTATGTCTCTCGGAAGTATGGGCGCCCGGAGTTCGTCCTTGATATTCCCTATGGAGTATGGGGTTGCGGCTCTCAAGACATAGAGATGAAAAAGATTAATGAGGCCGTGGACTATGTGGCCAGCCAGATCGAGAACATGGTTGAATTCATCACCGCACATACCGGGGTCAAGCTTGAAGAGGCACGATTAAGAGAAGTCATAGACTGGACCAACCAGGCCAGAAAGTGGTTCAAGCTCGGCAATGATGTTACGTATAACAAGGGCACCATTGCCACTGTCAAGCGAGGGAGCAAGGACCTGGACTACGCTGCAAATCTGATGCAGACCTGGGGCACGAGGGAAATCGTTGATGTATATGAAACAAGGTATCATGAGTTCATGGCATGTGAAAATGCGATGAGGAGCTCTTCAAAGCCACGGATCGTATGGGGGCATTTACGACCATACTATAAGAACGACATCGTTGATTATATCGAGGAGAAAGCCGACATCGTGGCCTCACAGGTGAACTTCATTTTCTGGGATGAACTCGACCCCAACGACCCCTTCCGTTCCATAGCACGAAAGACCATCCTCAACCCGGCGTATTGTCCGCTGCAATACAGGATCGATCTATACATCCGGGAGATCCAGCGCGGGGACGGAATTATCGCATTTTATCCCAAATCGTGCCGGCATTTTCACAGCGGCGCGCGTATGGAAGCGGAGGCGCTTAAAAAGGCGGGCATTCCTATGCTCACCATTGACGGCGACTGCATAGACAACCGCGGTGACGATTTTCTCGTCCTCAAAACGAGGATTGACCGTTTCCTGAAAAGTTTGAGTGCTGTGCACCCGATTGAAAGGGGAGATGCATTCAAGCCTGCTTCTCCTCCCTCCGGCTGTGAACTAGGGGATGATAAATAGAACAGGGTTATGTATTCTTCTGAAGAAATAAAAGGGGACGTTTCTATTGCAGGGGGAATAACAGGCAATTTATTTTCACAACTTCAAACCTAAAACGTAAAACTTAAAACATACTGCCAGAAACCACTCTCAACTCACCAATGAACGGCTGATATAGGGGGAAATCCGCCCTTGCCTTTTGAGGTGGTATATGTGATCCTACACAATTCACATGCATACGCCCGATAAACCATTGATCGTCCAGAGTGATGGAAGCATCCTGTTGGAGGTGCTCTCCGATACCTATGAGGAGGCACGGGATGCCATCCTGCCTTTTGCAGAGCTCATCAAGTCGCCCGAATATGTCCACACCTACCGGATAACGCCGCTTTCCCTGTGGAATGCGGCCGCCATGGGCATAACACACGACCAGGTCCTGACAAGCCTCAGTCAATATACCCGCTATGATATCCCCCAGACCGTCATGCACCGCATCCGGGAGGCCTTCGATCGCTGGGATGCAGTGCGGCTCTTTAAGGCCACGGAGAGCTCACTCCTCGTAGAGGTGAGTTCCGGGCCGCTCCTCGATCAGCTTTGTGCCAAACAGGAGATCTCCAAGATCATCCTGGAGACGGTTCCTGCGAAAGGCTTCATCATCCCTTCAGGTATCCGCGGCAGGTTCAAGCACATGCTCATCAAGATGGGCTATCCGGTGCATGACCTCGTGGGATATGACAAGGGGGATGACCTTGAAATTTCACTGCGCGCTCAGACCCTGACCGGGCAGGACTTCTCTCTGAGGCCCTATCAGGTGGAGGCCTCAGACAACTACTGGGCCGGCGGGAGCCCGAGGGGCGGGCAGGGCATCGTGGTGCTCCCTTGCGGTGCAGGCAAGACCATCGTCGGCATGGGGGCGATGGCAAAGGCAAAGGCCCATACCCTGATCCTGTGCACCAATGTCTCGGCGGTGCACCAGTGGATAAGCGAACTGGCGGACAAGACCACCCTGGCCAGGGAGGAGATCGGGGAATACACCGGGGCTAAGAAGGAGATCAAACCGGTGACCGTGACCACCTATCAGATGCTCACCTACCGGAAGTCCAAGGACGGACCGTTCGAGCATATGAATCTCATGATGGCGCGCAACTGGGGGCTCATCATCTACGACGAGGTACACGTGGTCCCGGCGCCTGTTTTCCGGGCTACCGCGGAGCTGCAGGCAAAAAGGAGGCTCGGGCTCACCGCAACCCTTATCCGGGAGGACGGCCTGGAGCAGGACACCTTTTCACTCGTAGGCCCCAAGTGCTATGACGTTCCGTGGAAGGAGCTGGAGCACAAAGGCTTCATTGCAGAGGCCCTCTGTTGCGAGGTAAGGGTGCCTTTGCCTCTGGAAAAGGGCCCGGAGTATGTGCATGCCTCCGATAAGATCCAGTTCAGGATCGCATCCGAAAACTCCTTTAAAGAGCATGTGGTGAAAGATCTCATCAGGAAGCACCCCGACGAGCCGGTCCTCATCATCGGCCAGTACCTGAGCCAGTTGAAGAAGATCTCATCGGCCCTGAAGGCGCCGATGATCACCGGTGCCACACCGAATGCACAGAGGGATATACTCTATGATTCCTTCCGCAGGGGCGAGATCCCCGTACTCGTGGTCTCCAAGGTGGCCAACTTCGCCATTGACCTGCCCGATGCCTCGGTGGCCATCCAGGTGTCGGGCACCTTCGGCTCGAGGCAGGAGGAGGCACAGAGGCTTGGGAGGATTCTGAGGCCCAAGGAGCGGATCTCCACGTTCTATACCCTGGTAACCAGGGAGACATCCGAAGAGATTTTCGCCCACAAGAGGCAGGTATTTCTGGCAGAGCAGGGGTACCGGTACCGGATTGAGGAGTGGTCCCTTGATGACATCAACGCATGACCTCATTTCCAGCATCCCCGGATACATGATCCAGATCATTTCAACCAAGATCCTGGGGGTCTCGTCAGACCAGAGGGCCCTGGCCGAGGGGCTTGCCGACACGGAGTGGCTTAAGAAGGTCCTTGGCGGGCTGACGGAAAGGCAGCGCGATCTGTTGATGGATCTGTATAACCTCGGTGAGCATATTACCTGGGACGTGCTCGGGAGGATTTATGGGAGCGGCCTCGATGAGCTGAGGTCGGACCTGGAAGAGCTCGGCATACGCGGCCTGGTCTTCCAGGGCGGACTCACCGGCCGGGACCCGGTGATCCTTTTGCCCTCGTTGGGCTCGATCCTTGAAACCCTCAAGGCAAGACATTTCACGGAAATCAAGGAGAGGATCTGGAAAGACCCCAGCAAGCTGAGCCTCTGGGGCCATATAACCATGATCAATGCCCTGCGCGTAGGCAAGATCCGGTGCAAGGCAGGCCTTGAGCCCTTCAAGAAGGGTTGGGAGTATCTCGATGAGAGGCTCTCGGCCGTGCTCGATGTGAAAAAGATCTACTCGGAGCTTGTGGAACTCGGGTGCCTGAAGGAAAAAAGCGGCACGGCCACCCCTGTCCAGAGATCCATCACGAGCCTTGCCCTTGAAGGTGACGCCCGTTACAACCTGTGGTGTTTCTGCCAGTCGTGCAAGCCTTTTCCGGGTCTCGACTATCAGGTATTTATGACGGTGGGGGAGAAGGGCATCCAGAAAGATTTTCTTAAAAGATCGCTCATGCTGTGGACCGCAAGCAGAGACGATGTCGTGGATGATGCAAGTGCCGTGGTTGATTTTCTTTTGCACCTCTGGCTTGAACTCGGGGTGCTCCGGGAAGATGTGACAGGGTCGTGGATTCGCATGGCGGATGGGGTGTTCAGGGCATTGAAGACAGGCAAGACCGATGCGGCCGTGCACCCGTATTCGGAGGAGGCCATCATCCAGCCCACCATGGAGATCCTTGTCCCGGGGGACTTCGATACGGTTGACCTGCTCAACATAGGAGAGGTTGCGGACCTCATGCAGGCCGATGTCGTGAGCATCTATCGGATCAGCAGGGAGTCGGTATTCCGGGCCTTGCAGGAAGGCTGGAACATCGAGAAGATCCTCAATTTCCTCGACAGGATCTCCCGTCATGCCCTGCCGGAGAACGTCCGCATGAACATTATCGGGTGGGCAAAGGCCCATGCCGAGGCACATATCATCAAAGGAACGTTCCTGGTGTTCGATGGAGAAAAGGCAAGCCTGCCGAAAGGGCTCGAAGAGGTTTTGCCCGGGATCTTCCGCCTTCCCGAGCGGTGCGAGGAGGAGATTTCATCATTCCTGGAGAAGAAAGGGGTCATGACCAGGAGCGCGGATGGGCCCCGTGAGGGAGACGGCGACATCGACTGGGGCAAGCCGCTGCCTTTGAAACCGCCGCAGCGCATCCCTCCAAAGGCCTCCCACAAGGAAGGGGTGTATCCCTTCGGCATGGTCATGCCTTTGCCGTACGGACCGAGGAGGGAGGTCCTCTTCGAAGAGGCGCTTCATGAGAGCAAGGCCCTGATCATCTTCTATCCCCGGCAAGGCTACGGCGAGATCCAGGCCAGGAAGATCAGCCCGCTTTCCATCTTCCGGAGGGGCGGCATGCCCTTCATGGAGGCCTTCTGCGATGACACCGGCGAAGGAGAGGTCTTCGACATCAGCAAGGTGAGGGCCATATTCCGGCAGCAGCTATGAACGTTCCGGGCCGTTCGCTACTCCATGTTTTGCGGCCCCTTTTTCATCATGTCCTTCATCATCTTAAGCTCATCTACCGTATCCTTGGGGAGGTCTTTGGCCTTCAACGCCTCATCGATGTGGTAGATGCAGGCTTTTGAGTTCTCGGTCCGGTAGAAGTATCGGGCAAATGACACGTGGGCAAGTGCGGGTTTATTCGTCTTCTCGTAAAGGGTTCCCAGTGTGTAATCCACCCGCACGCTCTGGGACTGTAAGGGCAGGAGTGTCTTGATGGCCTCATCAAGCTGGTTACGGCCTTGGAGGATCTCCGCCAATGCGACCATGCCGATGGGCGATTTTGCATAATCTTTTAAAAAAGCATAGGCCTCGGCATTTTTTCCGATAGCATAGAGGTTAAGGCCGCGGTATTCATAGGCAAGGGGCAGATCGACACCCTGGAGCAGCTTGAGCGCCTGGGAATTTTTCCCGATCCGGGTCTGCATCAGGCCCAGCGCAAGCGACTTGTACGGCTCGGGGATGTGGTTCGAACGGGTATTGACCTCGCTCTCGGTCAGGCTCAGGCCCACTACGCTTGCATAGAGCATCCAATAATTATTATCAGGGGCAGGCTTCCCCGAGTCTTCCTTCATATTCATAATCCGGTTTTCCGTATACGGGTGGGTGAGGAGATATTCCGGGATATCGGAAAACCCGTAGAATGTGCGGAGCCTGATGAGAAATCGGGGCATTCCCGATGGGTCCACGCCCGAAGCAATGTTGATCTCCTTGCTGAAATTATCTGCAGCGTATTCATGCTCTCTGGAATACGCAAGCCTGATATTCTCGCTGCCCCCTACCGACGAGAGAACCATCGCTGCGCCTGCCTCGGGGTTTTTTGACGACAGGAGGGTACCGGCAAGGACCCCGAGAATCGTTGCGGCGGTGATCTTTTTCGAGGATGCAACATCTTCGGAATAATGCCGCAACTGACAGTGACCCATCTCGTGGCCGATAACCGCCGAGAGTTCATCCAGGTCCTGAATGAAGAGCAGCAGGCCCAGGTTTATGAAGATATCCCCGTCAGGGATGCTGAAGGCGTTCACCGAGCGGTCTTTGACGACATATACCTTAAATGTATACACCGGTTCCTTGATATGGTTGGCCAGGCGGTCCGTAATCTGCTGGACGGTCCAGGTGATTGCCTGGTCGTGGATGATGAGGTTGTTGGCCTCCAGCAGATTGACGAAGTCGCGCGCCGTTTTCTTTTCGTCCCCATAGCCTGTGGCATGAGCCATACCCAGCGGGGCCGTCATGAAGATCAGAAGGGCGATCAAGATCCTTTTCATATTAGGCTTCTTAGGCTTCCCATATGCCTATGTCGGGAGGTTTTCAAGGATTTCTTTGAGGTCTTTTTTGCCGAGGTGATGAAGCCCCAAAGGCATATCATCAACCCAAGAATTTTGATTACAATAGAGTAATCTCCCGTACGAAACTGTACGTCAGGATTATACCCTAAACTTATCAACATATTGATTTCAAATAAGAAATTAACTTGGTCTGCATATTGCCTGCAATAGTCCCAGCAATGGAACTACTGGAGGTAGCCCCTATGAGAAACATTCGAAACATCTTCTTCCTGATAGTAGTATTTCTAGCCTTCTTCCCGGATACGGGTATTGCTACTTCCCTGCAGGTTACCTGGAATGCAAATACAACAGATACGGACCTTGCCGGTTACAAGATATATTGGGGTACGGCGTCAAACACCTATGGCACGCCAAGTGTTACCAGTGGGACGACTTATGACATTTCAAGCGTGCAGGCCGGGACCACCTACTATGTGGCAGTGAGCGCCTACGATACATCAGGAAATGAATCGGCAAAATCCACGGAACAGAGCGTAACTGTCCCAGCATCGGACACCACACCTCCTTCGGGGACCATTGTCATTAATTCTGGTGCCGCTTCCACCACTTCCACTTCCGTGACGCTGACCCTGAGTGCCACCGATGCAAGCGGTACGGTAACGGGGATGATGTTCAGCAACGATGGAACGACATACTCCAGTGAAGTCACTTATGCCACAAGCTATTCATGGACCCTCTCCAGCGGCGTGGGTACCAAGACCGTGTACGCAAAATTCAAGGACAACTCGGGAAATTGGATGACTTCTCCGGCAACTGCAACGATTCAACTCGTAGCACCTACGGACACCACCCCCCCCACAGGGAGTTTAGTGATCAACGGTGGTGCTTCCACTACTACCTCTACAACAGTTACCCTTACCTTGAGCGCCTCCGATTCAAGCGGTACGGTAACAGGCATGAAGTTCAGCAACGATGGAACGACATACTCCAGTGAGGTCACATTCGCCACAAGTTATCCATGGACGCTCTCAAGCGGTTACGGCACCAAGACGGTCTATGCCCTTTTCAAGGATAACTCAGGCAACTGGATGACATCCCCTGCCACCGACACCATACAATATGTAAGCTCCTTGCCGGTGGCCAATGCAGGGACCAATCAGACTCTTGATCCGCAGGACGTGATTCTTGACGGCTCTGCCTCATACGACCCGGGTGGTCAGACCCTTCAGTACCTCTGGACACAGGTGGGCACCTCCCCCACCACGGTCACGATCAATACCCCGACATCGCAAAAGGCGGACTTTGTAGGGATCAAGGAAGGTACGTACCAGTTCAAACTGACCTGTACCAATTCGGCAGGCTCATCTTCTGCCACGGTAAGTGTGACGATCAATAATGTTGCCCCAAGCGTGAGTGCCGGCAGCAATATGACCATCGATGCCGGTACCCAGATTACGCTCCATGCAACCGGTGCGGACTCGAACCAGGATCCTCTCACCTACAAATGGAGCGAAGTATCGGGCCCGAGTGTGTCCATACCGAGCATGGCCCAGCAGAACATCACCTTTACCCCGACAAATGCCGGTTCGTACATATTCTCCGTGCAGTGCTGCGATGGCGTCAATTACAGTGCTGCATCCCAGGTCACCGTCACGGTCAATAAGGTCAACCATGCACCTACTGCCAATGCAGGAGTAGAACAAGATGTAGACAAGGGCGTCACCGTGACCCTTGACGGGACCGGCTCCACCGACCCCGACGGCGACACCCTGACCTACTCCTGGACCGAGGCATCATCCGATCCGGTGAAGGTCACACTCAGCGGAGCCAGCACCGCAAAGCCCACGTTCGTGGCGAGTACGGTCGGCACCTTCAATTTCAATCTCATTGTTAATGACGGTACGGTCAATTCAACGCCTTCCAGTGTAGTTGTCAAGGTCGTGTATCTGAATCATCCGCCAGTTGCCAATGCAGGTCCGGATATGCACACCGATGTGGGTTTCGACGTTGTGCTCGACGCCTCCGGCTCTTATGATCCCGATCTCGACGGGCTCACCTTCACCTGGACCCAGGTTTCCGGGGCCCCGGTGGTGATCCAGAACGCGAATACGATGAACCAGGCGTTCTTTACGCCAACGACCGCCGGCGTCGATGTGTTCATGGTTACCGTTTCAGATGGGCAGCTATCATCTACGGCCACGGTGACCGTGACCGTGAGCAACCTGCCTGTTGCCAATGCAGGCAGCAGCATCGTAGCCACCCTCGGCAAGACAGTCACCCTTGACGGCAGCGCCAGCTATGACCCGGCTGGGACGGCCATCTCCTACATCTGGGCACAGACCAGCGGCACCCAGCTGTCCCAGAGCAATCCCAACACCGTAAAGCCGTCTTTTACGGCAAGCCAGGCAGGCGTGTATGTGTTCCAACTGAAGGTCTATGACGGCATAGGCACCAGCAGCCCTTCGAGTGTGACCGTGACGGTCCAGTCCGCTGCCAACCAGATCACCCTGGTCTCTCCGGCCAATGGAACAGTATGCTCCACAAGTCCGAATCTCACCTGGGCAGGCAGCGGGTTCGATAGCTATACCGCCTATATTTCCATCAATGGCGGCAAGAGTTACACCAGGGTCTATTCGGGCAGCGGAACCTCGACCACGTTGCATGCGGTCCTGTGGCAATGGTTCATCCCTTCCGGGACCACCATTACCTGGTATGTGCAGGGAACTACTACGAGCGGCCAGGTTGTTACGAGCACAACCAGTACATTTATCAGAAAATGAGGATGCCTGTGGCTGACCCCACATGGGGGGATGGGCGAATGCCCATCCCCTTTTTATTTGGAATGATAAACTTCGGAAGTGATGAGTGTCATGTCATTTCAGGTTTAGTCACTTATTGTGTATTACTTCTTCACGAACGGATCACTACCCTGCCAACTGGCTCAGCCTGATGAACAGCTCAGTAGCGGCAATCCTTAAATTGATATTTTCGTTCACGCCTCTCCGCATGGCGCTGATGAGGGCGGTAATGTTCTCGATCTCTTCCATGTCCGCATACCTTATGGGTATCTGCCGCAGAGACTCGTTCATCACTTTATCGCAGCCGAGGCGAAGCGCCATGATATCCCTGATGATGGACTCAACAGCCACGAGCACCTCAGGCAGCACATCCCAGCCTTCAGAATCGAAATATTTTTTTGCCAGCAATGCCGGATTGCTGCCTCCAAGCAGTGCGATGATCTCATGGTGCAAGGCATGGGACTCACCGATTTCCTGATGTCCGTCACCTGTTTGCAGGGCACCACTTCCATCCCGGGAAAGATCAACATCCTCATCCTCACTGAAACGGATGAGCTGGCAGCGTGAGACGATGGTGGGCAGTAAGAGCTTCGGCCTATGGCTGATAAGGAAGATCACTGTGCTGGAAGGCGGCTCTTCAAGGGTTTTGAGAAGGGCATTGGCGCTTTCTGTGTTCAGGTGCTCTGCCGGCTCGACAATGATACACTTCATGCGCGCTTCAAAGGGCTTCAAGCCAACGTCTACAAGGACTTCCCTCACATCATCCACCTTGATCCACCTGGTGAGAGGATTCAACTCGGTAAGGTCAGGATGATAGCCCGCCATTACCTTAAGGCAGCTCCTGCACTTATCACACGCATCCCCGTTGTCTTCCAGGCAATTCAGGGCCTTGAAGAACTCCTTGGCCATCCGGGTCTTGCCAAGGCCGAAGGCGCCTGCAAACAGGAATGCATGGGGGACCTTGCCGGATAGGCAGTAGGATCTCATCAAATCGATAATCTTGCTGTGGCCCGTTATGTCTTTCCACATGAAGCTATTCCACCATAAATTGATGAAAGTTTTAAGTGGTAAGTTTTAAGTTGCAGGATCTAATGCAAAAGACCAGTGTGAGTACCTTGATTCAGAATCAATTTTAACACTTAAAACCTCAAACTTAAAACCTCCTAACTTATACGCCATGAGATCCCTTTGCATATTCATTTATTCTCCCTCTTGATAACCACCCGTAAGTGCAAAAGCCGCACCTTGACTTGAAGGGTCCTTTTCAGTTAAAAAACCTAAGCTTAATGATTCGGGTTAATAGGAGGATCGATGAGGAAGTTTCGCACGGAAAACTTAAGAGATGTGATCATCATGTCACAATCCGGCGCTGGAAAGACATCGCTCGGCGAGGCCTTTTTGTTTAATGCCAAAGCCACCACTAGGCTCGGTAAGGTGCTTGACGGGAATACCGTTCTCGACTTCGAGCCGGAGGAAGTCAAGCGCCAGTCTTCCATCTTCAGCGCCCTGCACAACTTCAAATGGAAGAACACCGGGGTTATCATGCTGGACACCCCCGGTGATACCAACTTTACCTCTGAGGTCATCCTCGGCCTGAAATCGTGCGACAATGCATTGTTCGTCATCGATGCCATTGACTCGATCAAACCCTATTCTGAGAACCTTTGGAGAATGGCGAGCGCAGAAGGCCTGACCAGGACCTGTTTCGTCAGCAAGATGGACAGGGAGCGCGCCAATTTTGAACAGGTACTCACTGATATTGCAGAAGTCTTTGAGATCAAGCCATTGCCCATGACATTGCCCATCGGCGCTGAAGACAGCTTTGCGGGTGTGGTGGACGTGCTCAAGAAGAAGGCCTTCCTCTTTGAGAAAGACGGTTCAGGCTCCTTTAAAGAGGCCCCTGTCCCCGCAAACATGCAGGATCAGCTTGAGGAAATCTATGGGAAGGTCATCGAGGACCTGGCCGAGGTAGATGACGCCTTAATGGAAAAGTACCTTGAGGGCGGCGAACTCTCTCAGGCAGAACTCGACAATGCGCTGGCAGCAGGGCTTGCCAAAGGCCTGTTTCTCCCGGTCTTCTGCGGATCGGCGTTGCTGAACATGGGCATACATCCCCTCATGGATTTTATCAGTTCCTCATTCATCACACCTGAAAAGAGGGCAATACCCCTTTTGAAAAACAGTAAAGGGGAAACGAAAGAATACAAACCTTTCGAAGACCAGCCGTTCTGCGGCTATGTATTCAAGACCATGAGCGACCCGTATACGGGGACACTCAGCATCATACGGTGCCTCTCGGGCAGCTTAAGCCCCGATTCAAATGTCTATAACGCCAAACGTGAGATAAAAGAGCGGGTGGGCACAATCCTCATGCTCGAAGGCAAGGCCCAGAAGCCCCTCGAAACGGTAGGCCCGGGCGACATCTTCGCGGTAGCAAAGCTGAAAGAGACAAAGACGGGCGACACGCTGCTTTCAGAGTCTCTCGCCTTTACGCTTCCAAGCCCGACATTCCCCGAGCCCATCATGAACATGGCGGTAACCCCCAAGACCAAGGCCGATGTGGAGAAGATTATGCCTGCGTTCCATAAGATCATGGATGAAGACCCGGTTCTCAAGGTGTTCCGCGACGAGCAGACCGGCGAATTCATCCTGTCGGGCCTTGGCCAGCTCCACATCGAGATCGCGGTGGACAGGCTCAAGAGAAGGTACGGTGTTGAAGTGGATCTCAAGACACCGAAGGTTCCCTACAAAGAGACCATCACCGCCAGCGCCGAGGTGCAGGGTAAACACAAGAAGCAGACCGGAGGCCATGGCCAATTCGGTGACTGCTGGCTCAGAGTGGAACCTCAGGAACGCGGCAAGGGCTTTGAGTTCATTAACGGCATCGTGGGCGGCGTCATTCCAAGGCAGTATATCCCGGCAGTGGAAAAGGGCGTGATCGAGGCCATGCAGGCAGGCCCCCTTGCAGGAAACCCTGTGGTGGATATAAAGGTCACTGTGTATTTCGGCTCATACCACGAGGTGGATTCATCTGAAATGGCCTTCAAGATAGCAGGCTCTCTGGCCTTTAAGAAGGCCATGGAACAGTGCAAGCCGATCCTGCTTGAACCGATCATGAATATCACCGTGACAGTGCCTGAGGAATGCATGGGTGATGTCATGGGCGACCTCAACAGTCGCAGGGCAAAGATAGAGGGTATGAACTCCCGGGGCAAGTACCAGGAACTCAAGGCCCAGATACCCCTGGCCGAGGTTCTCACCTATGCTGCCAGCCTTACATCCATAACTTCGGGAAGGGGTACGTTCACCATGGGCTTCTCACACCTGGACCCGGTGCCGTTCAATCTCCAGGAGAAGATCGTCGAGGAGGCGAAGGCGGCAAAAGATGGAAAATAACGGGTCGGATTCCATCAGGAGTCTGTTCCAGAAAATCCAGACAATGACTGTCTCGGAAAAGCTCGACCTCGCGCGCAGGGCATCCAAGGAGGCCCGGTCGATCCTTATTCGCGATTCCAACAAGCTCGTCCAGCTTGCGGTGGTTAACTCCCCGAAGATCACCGAGAGCGAGATAATAGGCCTTGCCAGTAATAGGCAGGTGAGCGAAGACGTCCTCAAAGAAATCGCCATGAACAGGGAGTGGCTGAGAAACTACCAGGTAAGGCTCGCACTGGCGAACAACCCCAAGACCCCGCTCTCCGTCGCCATGGCACAGGTAACCTACCTCAACCAGCGTGATCTTGGGCTGCTGGCAAAGAGCAAGGGCGTGCCCAGGCCCATAGTTATAGCAGCCCAGGGCAGGCTCAAGGAAGTGAAGCGGTGAAGAGGGCAGGGGTCATCACCCTGAGCGACAAGGGTTCTCAAGGGCTGCGTCAGGACTTAAGCGGCCCCATCATCAAGGAGATCCTCACAGCCTTAAACATATCAGTGGAGATGGCCGAAATCATCCCCGACGACTATGACCTCATCAGAAACCGTCTCATCTCCTGGTGTGATGAGCACCGCCTCGACCTCATCGTCACTACCGGCGGTACCGGGCTATCCTTAAGGGATGTGACACCTGATGCCACACTTTCAGTCATCGACAAGCGCGTCCCCGGCATGGAAGAGGTGATGCGTGCAGAGAGCCTCAAAAAGACCCCCCATGCCATGATCTCCAGGGCCGTAGCTGGTGTCAGGAAGCATACCCTCATTGTCAATGTACCCGGCAGCCCCAAGGGGGCGAGGGAGTGCCTCGAAAGTATCGCACATGCCTTGCCCCACGCCTTGGACAAGCTTGGCGGGGACATGAGCGACTGCGCGCAGTAAAGTTTTTTTGTGCTGATGCCGTAACAGTAAACGTAATGTGGCTGAATTATTATGCGGGCATTTCCATATCTGATGAGGTGAGAAGGATTGAGGCTCAAGCGTGATCTGAGATACACCGTGGAGGCCGGTGACACCAGTAAAACCATCCACTTCCACGACTTCCAGAAGACCGAGCATATCTGCCCGGTCAAGGATTACTCCCGTACCGGGGCATCCTTCTATCTTGAAGACGGCAGCCTCCTTCTGAAGATCGGAGACATCATCCCTGACCTTAAGTTCTACTCTTTCAACCAGGAAGTTCATGCCTCCGGGGCAACCATCATCCATATCCAGGATGAGGAGCAGGGCGGTCAGGCGGTATCCTGCATCGGCTGTTCATACAATGACAAGTCCATGGATGTCTATTCCATCATAAGGACCGACAAGATCACCAAGCTCCAGAATGATTTTTTGGACTTTGTCCAGTCCATGGCCATTGAGGAGAACCTCGACCCGGAGTTCGTCAACATCACCTCCCACCTCCACTACATCCTAGACGGGTTTCAGGAGAGGCTAGTCCAGGACTTCCAAACCATACACAGCGAAGACGAGTCCCTTCAAGGCGCATTGGTGGAGACCCTGCGGGAACTTGCCTTTGATGCATTGTTCGATGAGTTGAATCGCTATTATGACGATTTTACCAGGATCATCAGCCGTTTCGCCGACTCCAAACAGCATTACATACATAGAGAATTCTTCCAGAAACGCCTTCATTCTTACCTGTCAAAGTCCAGGCTGTTCAACCGGAGCATCACCAAGCCTTTGGGGTATGCAGGCGATTACGAGATGATGAATATCATCTACCGCAACGCCTTCGAGGGCGAAGACCTTTTCTCTCAGGTGCTGAATAAAGTCGATTGCGAGGGCACTGCTTCGAGGGCCGTGAGAAACCGTCGGTCGTACTTATACAAGAAGCTTAAGGGTCTTGTAACAAACAATACTTCAAGCAATGACCTCAAGATCATGAGCGTGGCCTGCGGCCCGGCCCTTGAACTCGCCGACCTGCTCAAAAGTTTTGAAGGAAAGACCTTGCCGTTTCATGTTGAATTCATTGCCATGGACCAGGACAACCTTGCCCTTGAAGATGCCAAGGCCCGGACCAAACCGCTGGTGAAGGATATCCCTCAGATGAGGTTCCACTTTGAGCAGGACAACATCAAGCGGCTCATCGTAGAAAAAGGTAACAACAAAGGTATTTATGGCGAAGCGGATTTCGTCTATTCTGCGGGGCTGTTCGACTATCTCTCCGACAGGGCGTCCAACAGGCTCATCAAAAAACTTTACAGCTTCCTCAAACCCGGCGGCCTCCTGGTGATAGGAAATTTCGGCCCATATAACCCACAGAGATTCATCATGGAATTCGGTGCAGAATGGTTCCTGATCCATCGGAACGAATTCGAGCTCAAGGCGCTTGCCGGCGATCTGCCGGGAAATCCCACCCTAATCGTAGAAAAGGAACCGGAGGGAGTAAATCTCTTTCTCAATATACTAAAGCCCGTAGATGCTTAAGACCTAACAAGTCTTGCCTCTCAGAAATGTGCGAACGATGACAATACCTGTTAACCTTGTCCATAAGCCAACTTATAGCACCTTTCTCGTACTAAAGTTGTCATGAACCATAAAATAATATCCAATATTATTTGTTATTCCATCTAGCTATTAAATATTCATTGCCCCTAAAAACAACCGATAAGCCCTTAGATTGGTATATTTTTTCAAGAGTCGCAAGTTGCTGCAATGATAAAACATCATCGTGATAAATATATATTCTTCCTGAAAAGGAAAGGTCTTTTGAAGATGTTTGCTGTGAATCACCCACAAATCCACCAGTTATTATAGTGGATGATTCAATATTATCCATTGTTTTTTTATACTCTTCAGATATCAATCCACAGGCGATATAAGAACTATTGGATATTGGCCCGGATGCTGGAATATAGAAGCCAATGAATTTTGATTTACCCTGAAAATCAAAATATTCTGTCGCATATAACGTGATAGTTTTTCCATTAGATAGATTGGCCTTCATTTCGATTGATTGTCTTAATAATGTATTAAAATCAGTTTTAAAAAGCTCATGAAGACTTGGGGATGCTTGGTTTGGTACTATCTTAGAAGAGGATTGTTTTTGAGCCATTTGTTTATTCCATGAATGTTCTCTGTCGCTTACCCATCTTATCGAACATAGCCACAAAGAACCAATAATACCAAAAATTATAAAAGCAAAGATTGTTAACTGATATTTACTTGCGGATTGTTCGAACGATAGCCACCAACCAATGCGGGCCAATAGAATAGCGGCAGCAAATGAAAAGGAAACGTGGGCGATTGTGAATGATGGGGGATTCATACTTAACACCCCTACTCCGACGCCAATGAGCACAGGGCATATACATAATACAGTAGTCCAACTAAACAGCCACCCCCACATATAATAATTTTAACACTAATTCTGCTTAGATTAAATATATAATATGGCGTTGCTGGAATTGTGGTCGGTTTTGGAATTAACCAAACTGACCCACTACCCAAGTCTTGGGATATCTTGACTGTTCCTTTTGAAAACCTCAGGTAACCCCAAAGACCTCCTCGAACTGTGTGATGTCCGGCAATTCCGACAAAGAGGTGAGCCCAAAGACCTCCAGGAACTTTTCTGTTATGTAATACAACATGGGTTTACCAGGCTTGATGTCAATGAGCTGGTGTTTTATGAGCTGTTTGAGGCTTGAGGTGGAATCCACACCCCTGATGCCGTCGATGGTCTGCTTAGAGCAGGGTCCTTTATACGCTATAACCGCAAGGACCTCAATCGAAGCACTTGTGAGCTTCACCGGGGTCACGAGCTGTCTGAGATAGGGTGCATACTCCGGAAGCGTCACAAACATATACCCGGTGGCAACGAGATGAATCCTGAAACTCCGGTTAGAAGCCTCATAGATACCGTTGAGTTCCTCAATGTATCGCTCGATCTCTTCTCGCGAAGATCCCGGCAGAATCCTTATGATATCCTTCACAGTAAGTGCGCTGCCGGATGAAAAGATAAGCGCCTCAATGATCTCCCGCTTTCCCATACTTACTCAACCTCTCCATTCTTCACAGGCATGCTCCACCTCATTTGTTCTCCGTCCTCTTTATCAGGTAGATGGTGGAGAACAGGCCTCTCTGGATGAGTCTCACAATGCTCAGCTTCGACATCTCCAGGGCTGCCATAAACGCGCCGATGATCTCGGTCTTTTCACCGGTCGGGGCAGCTTCCTTGAGTGTAATCTTCTTTTTCCCGGAAAAGAGTGCCTGTATGCGGGCCATGATGTCCTGGATGGAAAACCGCATGGGAGTGATATTCATGATAAGCTGCTTGGTACGGGCCCTGATAGCCTGAATCGCCTCCATCAAAGGGCCGAGGCTCGTCTTTGTGATATCTCTCTCTTCCGATGTTGCACCCTTGGGAAAGGTATCCCAGTAAAGTATGGGCCTCATGCCGAGTTCACGGGAAGCCGCCTTGATGGCCTGGTAGGCAAGCAGCATCTCCTTGAGCTCATCGGCCGGGTTCTTCCCCTCCTCATCGGTATAGGTAAGCTCCTCGGGCAACAGGAGGCGGGACTTCAACCAGATAAGGTATGAGGCCATTTCGAGAAACTCACCGGCCAATGAGATATCAAGAGATCTTACCCGCTCGATATAAGACAGGTACTGGTCAATAATGGGGCATACCTCGAGGTCATGCAGGGTGAAGCGATTTTTCTCGATGAGGTAGAGCAAGAGGTCGAGCGGGCCCTCGAACATGGGAAGGTGCAGCACGAAATCATCATACACTGTCTCGGTGCTCCCAAGATACCCCATGGTTTCCCCCGTATTAGAGATTCATGGCCTTCCTCACCTGCACAATGGTGAGTTCAGATTCCCTTGTAGCCTTGAGGCACCCGGTATTCAGAATTTCATCCACCAGTTTCTCATGGCCCCTATAGTAAGCAATCTTCTCCCAGACGGGTTCAAACTCTCTGAGCAGACTCTTGATAAGTATGCGCTTGCAATCCACACATCCGATACCTGCAGTCCTGCACCCAACCTGTATTTCCGCCTTTGTGGATTCATCGGTAAAGTACTCGTGGAAAGGGTACAGGTTGCAATCATTCGGTTCCCCAGGGTCTTTTCTCGTCTTACGCTTCGGGTCAGTGAGCATCTCCATCACCTTGGCCGAAAGGCTCTCTTTGCTCTCGGCGATAAAGATGGCATTACCGTAAGACTTCGACATCTTCCTGCCGTCAAGACCAGGTACCTTGGGGGCCTCGGTCAGAATCTCCTGAGGCTCTTTCAGGATAGCATCGCCATACATAAAGTTGAACCGACGCACGATCTCACGGGTCAGCTCCAGGTGGGGGAGTTGGTCTGCACCGATAGGAACCCTGTCCGCATGGTAAATCACGATATCTGCAGCCTGGAGTACCGGGTACCCCAGGAAGCCGAAGGTGCTCAGGTCTTTTTCTTTCAGCTCCTCCTTCATCTCCTTATATGTGGGGTTTCTTTCGAGCCATGATAAAGGGGTGATCATGGACAGGAGCAGGAACAACTCGGCGTGCGACTTGATGTCCGACTGCCGGAAAATAACTGATTTCTCAGGGTCGAGACCCACGCTCAGTAAGACAACAACCATGTCCCGGGTGCTTTGTGGGATGATTGCAGGATCTTTATACTCGCTGGTCAGGGCGTGCCAATCGGCAATAAAGTAGAAGCATTGATATTCGTCCTGAAGACCCACCCAATTCTTAAGGACCCCGAGGTAATGCCCCAAATGAAGATCTCCCGTGGGTCTGATGCCTGATACGATGCGCTTCTTGTCCATATAGTTCCTTTTCTATTTCATGAGAATAGAGAGAATGGCACTGATGATCGGAAAGATCACCACATTCACCGCCCGTGTGAATATAAGCACGAGGAGAATCATGAAACCGTAAGGCTGCAGTTTGGAATAGGCGTATGCAGCCTTCAAGGGGAGCAGTCCTTCCATGATATGGCTCCCGTCCAGAGGATGGATGGGTATGAGATTGAAGACCGCAAGCCCCACATTGATCATGATCATATATTCAGCCATAATAACAAGGGGATAAAAAAAAGTTTGCGAGAGAGCACCGCCGAATTGTTTGTACACGAAGGCAGTTACGACAGCCAATGCAAGATTCGACAAGGGGCCTGCCAGTGAGACCCACATCATATCCATGCGCGGTTTCTTGAAATATCTCGGATCCACCGGCACCGGCTTGGCCCACCCGATCGCCATGCCGGCTATCCCGGTAATAAAAAGCACGAGGAGACCTACGGGATCGATGTGTTTTACGGGGTTCAGGGTGAGCCTGCCTGCCATCTTCGCAGTGGGGTCACCGAAAAAAAAGGCGGCATAGCCGTGACATACTTCATGGACGGTGATGGACAGCAGCACCGGTACAATCAACAAAGCGATCTGGCTGATGATCTGGTTCATTGATCAGGCCTTATACCTTATGGGTGACAAGGTGTCAAAAAGTTAGCTGTCCCTTGTATATGCAACGAAGATCGACCATAAAGGTATAGCCTTGGGTGCAAGATTACCATGTGTTATCCAGCCAAGATGAAGCTTGCCCATTATATTTTTTTTAAGGATGTGTTGAAAAAGAATCGGCTCGTCCCTACACAAGCATCAAACTTGACATCAGGCTCTTCAGTGAAGACATAGTAAAGGAGAGTGGACATGAAAAAGGAAAATGAGCTGACTATGGCAAATAAAGAGAACGACAAAGGGGCACCCCGAGCTAATATTAATAAATCATCCGAGAACTCCTTCGCAAAAAAGGCGTCTTCAAACGATAACATATATACGGACACGATAAGGGCACTGCTGGAAAAAAACAGGGGCAGGGTTGCACAATACTATTGCGCAAACAGAAAATGCTCTACCACGTTCTGGGACGCGGATCTTGGTTACCAGTGTCCCGGGTGCGGCTCTTTCGGCCTCATAAGCACATTCAAGGCCGATACAGCCTATGAGCCGGACATGTATAAGCCCGTAGTCGGATATCTCGACAGTATCGGCAGGCTGTTCTGCCCAAAGTGTACGGAACGCTTCGGCATGGGTGATGATGTGGGCCTGGTGATCTACAATGACAGCACACCTTACTGTAATGAAGCCTGCGAGGCATGCAGAACCCGCCTCGACTCTCTGCCTGCCTAGGGAGGCAGAGGGCGGGCTTTGGAATTAGGTTGTAAGGGATGCGTCGGCTTATAGACGATAACACTACAATCCACATGCCAACATGATATTAAGTGAGGTCACTATTACACGTAAGACACACCTCCCCTGATGATTTTTTTTACGGTATAATAGAGGCCTCATGAGCAAGGTGCGCATCAACAGATTCCTCGCCTCGACAGGGGCAATATCACGGAGAAAGGCCGACGAGCTTATCGAGCACGGCCGCGTGAGTATCAACAATGAAAAGGCACTCCTTGGTGACACCTTGGACCCGGATAAAGATGTAGTTGCCTTAGACGGCAAGACCGTATCCCGTCAGAACACCCTTCTTGTAGCCATGTACAAGCCCAAGTATGTGATGACAACCATGAATGACCCTCAAGGCAGACCCTGTATTAAGGATCTCCTTCCCGAGCAGCTTCAGGGCGTGTTCCCGGTGGGCAGACTGGATTTTGACGCAGAAGGACTCCTCATCCTGACCAATGACGGGGAATTGTCGCATTCACTCCACCACCCCTCCTTCCATGTACCCAAGGTCTATCTCGTGAAGGTAATACCCAGGGCCACGCTAGAGGCCATTCATCGCATGGAAGCAGGTATCATCCTTGATGGGAAAAAGACGCTGCCGGCAAAGGTCTTGGAGGAACACTACGTTTCTGAGGGTTCATATTTACAAATAACCCTTGTGCAGGGGCTGAAAAATCAGATTAAGCGCATGGCCGCATCCGTGGGATTACGGGTCGAGTCCATCAAACGAATCAGTGTAGGACCGGTCGTTCTGAAAAGGATGTACCCCGGTCAAATCCGCGAACTGAGCCCTTCGGAAGAGAGATCTCTTTATAAGATACTAAAAAAACATAAAAAAACTTGACATGTGCATGGAGCACTTTATAATCTATGAATAATTAGACCATGGTAGGAGGAGATACATGAACAAATCTGAACTGATTGAAGAACTCTCCATGCGCATGGCTCTCCACCCGAAGAAGGCAGAGGCCCTGGTGAACTCCATCCTCAGCTCCATGATTGTTGCCATGAAGGGCAAACGGCGTGTAGAGATTCGCGGGTTCGGCAGCTTTGTCATGAGGGATTATAAGCCCTACATCGGGAGGAATCCCAAGAGTGGTGAGAAAATCCAGGTCAAATCCAAAACCCTGCCCTTCTTTAAATCCGGGAAAGACATGAGAGACCGGGTGAACGGCAAGGCCCAGTAGACCTCGATAAATTCTGCCTAAGAATCTTTTTTGCAGATCAGAGCGTCTATATATTGACGCATGTGAATACTTGCGGTATATGTACCCTACAAATTTATGGGTAACCATTCTATACTTATTGTTGACGATGAAATCCAAAATCGGGAATACCTTTCCGAGATCCTCTCAGATGAAGGGTATTCCATTACTACGGCTGCAAACGGAAAGGATGCCATCTCCAGACTTACCCAGGATACTTTCCAGGTAGTACTTACCGATCTCCAGATGCCGGAACTCGATGGACTCGGCGTCATAGAGTATCTAATCGAGAATAAGCTGAACACCATCGGCATTCTCTATACGGGCTATGGCTCGGTAAAAACCGCGGTGGATGCCATGAAGCTTGGGGCCTTTGATTATATCACCAAGCCCTTCAAGGCCGACGAAATCAAAGTCGTGGTGAAAAAGGCCCTTGACCACCTCGCCTTGCAGGAGGAAAACACTTACCTGAAACAGCAGCTCAAGGCCCGCTATAAGTTCGAGAACATCGTGGGGACTTCCGAGAAGATGCAGAAGATCTTCGGTCTCATCGACAAGGTAGCCTCAACGGACTCCACGGTCCTGATCCTCGGTGAATCAGGTACCGGCAAGGAGCTCGTTGCCCGGGCTCTGCATTATAATTCCATGAGATCTGCAAACGCATTTATCCCCGTAAACTGCGGGGCTATCCCCGAAGAGCTGCTTGAGAGCGAGCTCTTTGGCCATGAAAAAGGCGCTTTCACCGGTGCGTTCAGGACCAGGATCGGCAGGTTCGAGCTTGCCTGCGGCGGCAGCATATTCTTGGATGAAATTTCTGAGATGAGCCCAAACCTCCAGGTAAAGCTGCTTCGCGTCATCCAGGAGAGGGAATTCGAACGTGTCGGCGGGATCAAGACCATCAGGGCTGATGTGCGGATAATCGCCGCAACAAACAAGAACCTCGAGGAAGAGGTCGCTGAAGGCAGATTCCGGGAAGATCTCTACTACAGGCTTAATGTCATACCCATCCACCTTCCTCCCTTGCGCGAGAAGACCGATGACATACCGTTGCTCATCAAGCATTTTCTGGAGAAGTACAGCGAAGGCAAGTCACCCAAGAAAGTTGAATTCAGCAAAAAGGCCACAACTTCACTCATGCGCTATCGCTGGCCCGGCAATGTACGCGAGCTGGAAAACCTGGTGGAACGCATGGTGGTTTTGAGCGATTCCCCCATTATTGATGTTGCAGATCTACCGGAAAAGGTCCTCACCGGTGCCACGGTGATATCTTCCGCCATCCCGCAACTCGATCTGCCCGAGACAGGAATTGATCTGTCTACCGCAGTGAATGAATTCGAGCGGAGTATTATCGTCCAGGCCCTCAATAAGAGCAATTGGGTCAAAAACCGTGCCGCTAAGCTCCTGCACGTGAATAGAACGACACTGGTGGAGAAGATCAAGAAACAGAAACTCCAAAAACCCACTGAATCGAATATTTCCTAATACAACATAAATTTTATATCATCTAACGAGATCCTGATACCGATTGCATGGCCCCTTGATCCTTAAGCCTTATGGATGTGGCATGGAAGTTGTATTTTCATGCTGCGGTGAAGAACAACAGCTCTATTAAAATTATGCTGAAGGAGATTTTCTCCTGCGCTATGATGCTCACATGCGTGGTCCTTGTCGATGCAGGGCCGGTGCACGCTGCAAGCGTACATGTGGGGGGCTCGGGTAATGCCACCAGGATTATTTTTATCCTGAACGAGAGGGAGGCCATTGCACCCGAGGTATCGGTACAAAAACAGACACTCATCGTCAATTTTCCCCACACTGTTGCTGACCCTTATACACTCCAGGATCAATTCATGATCCATGGGCTCACCTTTGACGGCACGAAGGCAACCATCGACATTAAGGTGCCGTTTGCCTACCAAGTCTCCACCAGACAGAGCCCACCCAGCGTCGTCATCGATATTACTACGAAGAAAGATCAAATGCTGCTGTGTCCCATCAAACGGATCGATGTCATACCCGGTAAAGCTCAAATGAGTGTGTCCATACAGATCGTGCCGGGCATGCTCCCCGAGATACGCACCTTAAAGACCGGCAGGATCTACCTTTATTTTCCAACAGATTTCCCCGGTAACTCAATCGAAAATCTTCTCACACCTGTACCACAGCTCAAGTTCATCAATACCATGAAGATGGCATCCGGCACCGTGCTCACCCTGACTGTGGCTGAGCCGTACTCGCTCATGAAAACCAGGACGGATAGGGATAAAAGCCTGGTCATTCTTGAACTGAGGACATCGAGCACTGCATCTCCCGATGTCAGATATCAGGCAGCAAAAAATCTGTTCGCTGCAGGTAATATCGCAGGTGTAATCACCCTTCTAGAACCTGCCGTTCAGGCACTTGATGCCCGGGAGAAGGTGATTCTTGCCCGGTCCTACTGGGCCCTGGCATTTCCGTATCAGACGGAAAGTCGCTCCTCCAAGGCGCTTACCATGATGGATTCCGCCCTCCAAAATTTCTCTGCCGGCCTCGATCGTGAGAGGATCATGCTCGAATACTGCTCCATGCTCATCCGGTCCGGCAGGTCCAGTGAAGCACTCGATCTGGTAAAAACACTTCATGGATCTCAATGGGATGACATTAAGACCGAGGCAGGCATCAGGGAAATGGATATCCTGAACCATAATAGTGCATATGAGGATGCCTATGCCGCCAACAAGCGCTTGATTCGAGACCTTGGGCCCAAAGGCGTCCCTGAAGGTCTGAAGGCCGATTACTCATCGGTCCTGGGTGATACCTATCTCGGATTGAACGACCATGAAAAGGCGTTCACGATGTATAAAGAAGCCCTTGCAACGGATCAAGCGATCATCAGGCAGAATCCCTCAATATATGCACACATAGGCGAAGCTGCATTCAAGATGAACGACTTTGCACAAGCAAAGGACTACCTCATACAGGCATTCAATCTGGGTGATCCCTCAAGCAGGCAGAAGCACCTCATAATGCTTGGGGATTGCCTCTATCAGATCGGTGAAAAGGACAAGGCCCTTGTGGTATTCTCTCAAGTTGAAACCCTGACGTCCAAGGGTGAGAATTTCGTGATCGCAAAGCTCAAGTCAGCGCGGATCATCATTGAGAAAAACACAGACGAACACGGCAAATTATCCGACAGGGCGTTCAACGATGTAATGGATATCTATGAAAACCTTAAAACCACAGAGGAATATAAAGATAAATCTTTGGCCTCACTTGTGAAGGTCAGGATAGCCCAGGCTTATGCCAAGCATGGCCAGTGGGACAAGGCATTGGATACCTACTATGAAGTATGGTTGGGAACGCGGCAGAGCGACACGGTCCACCATTATGCCCAGGTAGAGGCCGTAAGAAGCATTATTGAGAGGGTGCGCATCCTGCATCGGGACTCTCAATATGACCAGATCTACGAAATTTATACCCGATACCAAGGCGGTTTTATAAAGGAACTTCAAGACAGCGCCACCTTGTGCATTATCGGAGAAGCATTAAACCGGCTCGGTCAGCTCGATAAAGCCAGGATCGTACTCGAATTGTCCACCAGGGAAGAATCAACATACAAGGAATTGGCTCTCTATCTTTTGTTTACTATCGACATCAAGCAGGGCAGATACCAGGAGGCCCTTATCTGGAACACGCTCTATCTGAATACCTATCCGAGAGGCAAAGATATTCAGATTATGAGGGACAGGCGGGGCGAGGTGCTCTATAAACTGGGCAGCCTCAAGGATTCATTGACCTATCTCGAGGCCTCTGCCAATAGCGATAGCCCTCTGGCATTGAACTCACTTTCATATCTTACAGATGCATATCGCAGACTGTCAATGAACCAGCAGGAACAGCAGGTATTGGACAGGATCATCTCTTATAACGGCCAAAGGATCTCGCCCATCATCGAGAACGCCCTTTACCTGAGGGCAACTCAGTTCAAGGATATGAGGGAACTTGCCAAGGCAAAGTCCCTTTATCAGATGCTGCTTGATACCTATCCAAAGTCTTCGCATGCCTACTGGGCTATGTACCATCTCGCTTCAATCTCGTATGCCCTCGGAGATCAGGCCGGGGCCAAGGATCTGCTCACAAACGTCATCAGGCTTAGCAAGGACCCGCTCCTTCTCTCTGCTGCAAGGGTTGCTTCCAATGACATGGATCTCCAGCAAGAACTGAAAATGTACAATTCCGCTAAAAGCCAGCCGGGGGGAAAAAAGTGAGCATGGGGATCGCCATCTTGGATGAAGACAAAGAGACCGTTAACATACTTGCCGAGCTCATTGCAGAGCTGGGCGAGTCTCCCTTTCCCTTTGTCGACAAGGATAAATTCTTAGAAGCGATCAACCCAAAGCAACATGGCCTGGCAATCATCTCGGATGACTTCCTCGATGTGATCGAAGGGACCAAACAAGTCTATGATTCAATCGAGATTGTGGCTATCGGTATAAAAGATGGTTCCACATGCCTCAAGGCCGGTGCTGCATATTTCCTGAAAAAACCCTTCCGGGCCGATGAGATGGTGAGCGTGCTTGAGGCCCTCATGACCCCAAAGGGTGGGCGGTCTGACGGCAAAGATTCAAGCTTTATCGTTGCCGACCCTTCCATGAGGGGTATCGTGGAGATCATCCGGAAGGTCGCCCCAACCCAGGCCCCTGTGTTTATCCAGGGGGAATCCGGCACCGGCAAGGAGGTTATTGCGAGAAACATCCATGCCTTAAGCAAGCGTAAAAGCGGGCCCTACGTGGGGATAAACCTCGCCGCCATCCCTGAGACGTTGATTGAAAGCGAGCTCTTCGGCTACGAGAAAGGTGCATTTACCGGGGCTTATGCCACTCGGATCGGCAAATTCGAGCAGGCCGACGGCGGAACCATCCTGCTGGATGAGATAACCGAGATTAGTTCGGCCTTACAGGCAAAGCTGCTCAGAGTCTTGCAGGAAAGGCAGATCGACCGCGTGGGCGGTAAGTCTCCCATAAAGGTGGACTTCCGTGTCATCTCCACAACCAACCGGGATATTGAAGAAGAGATTAAGACCTCAAGGTTCAGACACGACCTCTTCTTCCGCTTGAATGTGATCCCTATCAAGGTCCCGCCTTTACGAGTACGCAGAGAAGACATTATTCCCCTTTCCGCACACTTTATCAAGAAGATCGCTGAGAGGGAGGATATGCAGGAAAAAGTTCTCAGTAAGGAGGCAAAAGATTCCCTGTTGAAGTATCCCTGGCCCGGCAATGTCCGCGAACTTGAGAACGTTATCGAGCGTGCCATGATCCTCACCGATGGCGATGTGATCTCAATGGAACATATTACAACGAGCTGTGATGTTCCTGACATATTGGCCTCTATGCCCGTCATGGGTGCAACAATCCACGAGATGGAAAAAAATCTTATACTATCAACGTTAAAAAGGGTTGACGGCAACAGGACCAAGGCTGCAACACTGCTGGGCATCAGTATACGGACCTTGCGGAATAAACTCAATGAATACACCAAAGGTGGTCAAATTTCTGACGTTGGGAATACTGAGTGCGGCGACCCTGACCCTGAAGAACCCTTGGAAACATGAGACATCGGCCCCTTGGTACGACAATTGCTTTATGATACCTCAGGAGAGTGCTTATGGCCAATATCTTCGGCAAAATCATCTCGGAAGTGACGGAGCACATGAACTACCGTACCTATCGCCAGGAGGTCATATCCGGCAACATCGCCAATGTGGACACACCCGGCTACAGAGCCAAGGAGGCCCTGTTTGAAAGCGAGCTCGACTCCAAGCTCAAGCTTGCCACAACAAGCCCGCAACATTTGAAGAAATCGCCCGGGGAAAGTATGTTCAAAACCGTAGACGACCCATTTTCAAGGATCGGGAACGACTCCAACACCGTGGACATCGACCGGGAAATGATGAAGCTCAACGAGAACCAGATCCTCTACAGCGCCTCGGCCGAGATCATCCAGACCAAACTCCAAGAGCTGAAAAACACCATAGGAGGCATCCAATAATGGACCTTTTCACAGCCATGGATATTAGTGCAAGCGGGCTTAGGGCTCAGCGGACCAGGATGAACGTCATCTCAAGCAATATCGCCAATGCCCACACCACGCATACCGATGAAGGCGGACCCTATAAGCGCAGGGATGTGATCCTGAAAGAGAGCTCCTTCGAAGGCCAGCTTGCAAGCGTCGATGTAGAGGGGATTAAGGCCGATTCCACCACGGGTGAACATATTTATGACCCGGGCAACCCCGATGCGGACGAGAAAGGTTACGTGACTATGCCCAATGTGAATCTCATGGAGGAGATGGTGAATATGATGAATGCCACCAGGGCCTTTGAAGCCAACACCATTGCCGTGAAGGCGCAGAAAGACATGGCCCTGAAGGCACTGCAGATAGGAGGGAAGTAATGCGTATCGACAAGTCTGATTTTACCCTTACAGGGCCCCTTACATCCAATGAGAAACCGAAAGGAAAGGGTCTGGATTTCGTTGATACCCTCACCGATGCCATCAATTCAACGAACAGCCTGGTCAAGGAATCCGAGAAAGCGGCCACAGACCTATCTTCGGGCAAATCTCCCAATATTCATGAGGCCATGATTGCCATGGAGAAAGCGGACATCTCCCTCCAGCTCCTCGTGAAGATGACCAGCAAGCTCATCGATGGCTACAACACGTTAAGTAGGTTGACATAGCCATGATAAACTTACTCAAACAGCTTCCGGCTAAGTTCGGCGCCATGAGTATGGGCCAGAGGTTCGGCCTTCTGGCCGTGGTCGGCCTTGCTGCTGCGGTCTTGGTAGTGAGCCTCATGTGGGCAACAGCCCCGAAATATCAGTACCTCTTTACCGACCTGAACGAGCAGGATGCCTCGCTGATCGTCCAGAACCTGAAGGAGAATCGCATCCCCTACCAGCTTACCAAGGGTGGTACCGCAATCATGATCCCGGAGGCCAACGTATACGAGACGCGCTTGTCGCTCGCAGGAAAGGGCCTGCCCAAGGGCGGTGTTGGAAAAGGGTTTGCGCTGTTCGATGAATCGGACTTCTCCCAGTCCGAGTTCGTACAGAAAATCAATTACCAAAGGGCGTTGCAGAACGAGCTTGCCAATACCATTATGTCCCTTGAAGCGGTCTCTTTTGCTCGAGTCCACATCGCCATGCCCAAGGAAAGCATCTTCATCGAGGATGAGAAGCCGGCCAAGGCCTCTATCGTCATCAAGATCAAGCCCGGCATGCAGATGAACCCTTCCCAGGTCCAGGGCATAGTATACCTTGTTGAAAAAAGTGTGCGGGGACTGGACCCGGAGAATATCAGCATCGTAGACATCAAGGGAAAAGTCCTTTATGAGGGCAAAAAGAACAATGATTCGGTGGCCCTTGCCAGCGACCGTCTTGAATTCAAGCGGGCCATTGAAAACCAACTGCAGGAAAGGGCCCAGAGTCTCCTTGAGAAGATTGTAGGACCCCAGGCAGCCGTAGTGAAGGTAAGTGCGGACGTGAACATGGACATGGTCAAGAGTGTCCAGGATAATTACGATCCCGAGATCCATGTGGTGCGCTCCGAAGAGGTCAAGAACCAGTATGCAGGCAAGGAAAAGAATACGCAGGGCGTTGCCGGAACGCCATCCAATCTGCCCACGGGAAAGGGAGGGCCTGAGGCAATCCCGCCGAACGGGGGATCGGGTGGAGAAAGCATAGTCAGGAATTACGAGATCGGCAGAAACCAGACGGAACACGTCTTCTCTCCCGGGGATGTCAAACGGCTGACGGTATCTGTTGTAGTTGATGGGACATACAAGTCCGACAAGGGGGGTAACAAGCTGTTTGTCCCACGCCAGGCATCCGAACTCAAAGAGATCGAGAATGCGGTGAAGCAGACGGTCGGGTTCAATGCAGACCGTGAAGACATCATCTCGGTGTCCTGCATGCCCTTTGCCCAGGAGGACACCGACCTGGCAGCGCTTTCCGAAAAGGAAAAGAAGAAAGAATTCATCCTTACCCTGCTCAAACCGGCCGTGTTCCTCGTCGTAGTGATCCTTGTCCTGCTCTTCATAATCCGGCCAATGCTCAAATGGCTTAAGTCGGTGAGGGTGGTGGATCGGGTACATGCGCACGAAAGGGGTATCCCCATGGAGGACCGCGAGCTCCTTGAGGGCGGAGAGGAAGTGCCCCAGCTCGAAGTTGCTCCCAAGAGCGAGGAGATGAAACGGGCGGTCCATGGAAAGCGCAAGGCCATCGAACAAACGGCACGAAATGATATGAACACCGCCTCAGCGGTAGTGAAGTCCTGGCTTCAGGAGAATGTATAATGGGCAAGCTCAAGAAGGTTGACGGCCCCCAGAAGGCCGCTATCTTTCTCATGGCAATGGGTGACGAATTCACCCGGGCCATATTCAAGGGATTGACCGAACACGAAATGAAACTTCTCGGCAAACGCATGGCAGCCCTCGAAGATGTGACCATCCCGGTCGACACGGTCCAGAATATCATGGACGAGTTCTTACAGTTGAGCTCCGAGGTGAGCGGTGTCACTGGCAAAGGCATCGAGTACCTGCGTGATGCCCTCGTCTCGTCATTAGGCGCTGATAAGGCAAAGCCTATCATGGATTCCATATCCCAGGCCATGGACACCGCTGCGTTCTCATCGCTGAGGGCCGTCGACGCATCGATTCTCGTTGACTATCTTAAGGGAGAGCATCCCCAGACCATAGCGCTGGTGCTGGCCCACCTGGATTATATGAAGGTCGCCCAGATCATAAAGGAGATGCCTGAGAAGCTCCAGCCGGAGATCGTCTTTCGTATCGCCAACCTCGGCATGGTGCCTGCAGGCGTCATCGAGGATGTGGATGACGTACTCAAGAAGGAGATCGAGGCCATGGGGAGCGTGGAAAGCAAGAAGCTCGGAGGCATCGAGACCGTGGCCGAAATCATGAACCAGCTTGACCATAACACCGAGAACAACATCTTCGCTTCATTGGAAGAGATAGATGCCGATATGGCCGAAAACATCCGTCAGAAGATGTTTGTCTTCGAAGACCTCATCAACATCGACAACCGCGGCATCCAGACCATCCTCAAGGAGATCACGAACGAAGATCTGTCCCTGGCTCTCAAGACCTCCAGCGAGACGCTCAAGGCCCATATTCTCAAGAATATGTCTTCACGCGCCTCAGAGATGCTCCTGGAAGACATGGAGACCATGGGCCCGGTGAAGCTCTCGGATGTGGAGAACGCCCAGCAGAACATCGTACGCGTGGCAAGGAAGCTGGAGGCTGCCGGCAAGATCGTGATCAGCGGAAAGGGCGGAGAGGATGTCCTCATCTAGAATCATCCGCAACAACGACAAAAAAGATTGTACGGTTACCCCCTATTGTATCAAGGAAATGCAGGACAAGGGCGGACTCAAGGATGTGCAGATGCAGGCCGACGCTATCCTGAAGAAGGCCGGCGCAGAAAAAGAGGCCATTGAGATGGAGGCCTATCGCAAAGGCCTTGAACAGGGCCAAGCCCAGGGACAGAAGATGGCGGCCAAGAAGATCGAACCCCTCATCCAGGCGGTTTCAAATGCCATTGAAGAGCTCAAAAAGATGAGGCAGCTTATCATCGAGAAGCACCAGGACCAGCTTCTTGAGATACTCATACTGATGGCGGAGAAGGTTATCCATCGGGAAATCCACCTCTCTCCGGACATCATCTTGGATACTATCAGACAAGCCTGCACTCATCTCACCGAGACCGAAGAGATCCGCATGAGGATCCACCCTTCCGACTTTGAATATATCCGCGACATCGAGCGGATACTCTCGACACATCTCACAGGCAAGAAAAATGTCCACTTTGTCGAGGACGGAGCCATTGATCGCGGTGGAATCATTATCGACACGGAATTCGGCGAGATCGACGCGAGTATCCGGTCGCAGATTGATCATATGAGAGAGGTCCTGCTGGAAAAATGACGGGGCTTAAGAGACATATCCTTGCCTTACGTGAGACTGATCCCATCCAGGTCAGAGGCAAGGTGACCAACATCGTGGGCCTTGTAGTGGAGGGTCACGGCCCGGGCAGCGCCATGGGCGGGATGTGCGAGATCTACTCCAAGGCCAGGAAAAACTCCATCATGGCAGAGGTGGTGGGCTTTCGTGACAAACGTGTGCTTTTAATGCCGCTGGGCGACCTGAGCGGGATAGGCCCGGGCAGCGTAATTATTGCCAGAAAATCGCAACCAGTAGTCAAGGTCGGCAATGACTTGCTCGGCAGGGTCATCGACGGCATGGGTGAGCCGTTGGATAGCAAGGGCCCACTCGTCCTCGATCATGAGATGCCTTTGTATGGAAACCCTTATAATCCCCTGAGGAAGAGGAGAATCAAGGAGTCGCTCGATCTTGGAATCAAGGCTATCAACGGCATCCTGACCGTAGGAAAGGGCCAGCGCATGGCCATTATGGCAGGCTCCGGCGTAGGTAAGAGCGTCCTCTTGGGCATGATTGCCCGCCACACCAAGGCGGATGTGAACGTGATCGCACTCATCGGTGAAAGGGGAAGAGAAGTAAAGGAGTTCTTGGAAAGGGATTTGGGCGAAGAAGGGCTCAAGCGCTCCATAGTGGTAACCGCCATCTCGGACCAGCCTTCGCTCATCCGTATCAGGGGGGCTTATCTCGCCACTACCATTGCCGAATTCTTCAGGGACCAGGGCCTGGACGTTCTCCTTATGATGGACTCCATTACACGCTTCGCCATGTCCATGAGGGAGATCGGCCTGGCCGTCGGCGAGCCGCCCACTACCAAGGGATATACCCCTTCCTGCTTCGCCAAGATGCCCAAGCTCTTGGAGCGGGTCGGGAACACCTCGTCCAAAGGGAGTATAACCGGATTATACACGGTGCTCGTCGAGGGTGATGACCTCACGGAGCCCGTAGCCGATGCCGTCCGCTCCATTGTGGACGGGCACATCGTACTCTCCCGCGATCTTGCAACCAGAGGCCACTACCCCGCCGTCGATATCCTCCGCAGCGTGAGCAGGGTCATGAGCGACATTGTAGCAGAAAAACACCTGAAGACGGCCCGAACCATCCAGTCCATTGCTGCAGTGTATGAAGAGGCAAAAGACCTCATCAATATTGGGGCCTATGTTGCAGGGAACAATCCTGAGATCGACAATGCGATCCACCACATCGATACCATCAATAATTTTCTAAAGCAGGACATCAATGAAAAGGCCACCATCGAACAGGCTGTAACCCAGATGAGTGCCATCGTGGACTCAAGGCATAAAGGGAATGCATAAATGGCCTTCAAGTTTAAGTTCGCAACATTGCTGAATGTGAGGAAGATACAGGAGAACATAGCCCTGCAGGCTTTCTCCCAGGCTCAGAGGTACTTAAGTTCGCTTAAGGCCATGAGGGAGCAGGTCTTAGCCAGAAGAGACATCCTCAGGGTAGAGCTCATGACCAGGATGAAACAGGGCTTAAGTGCCACGGAAGTCAAGATCTACTATGACTACATTTCCCATCTGGAGCAAACCATAGAGCGTATTAATGAGAATATTAAGATCGCAGGGCAGCAGGTGGAAGAGAAGAGAAAAGAGCTATTAAAGGCCAAACGGGCCTCTACGGTCATCACAAGACTCAAGGAGATCCATCAGGCCAGGTTCGATGAGTCCGAGAGGAAGAAAGATATGGTCTTCCTCGATGAAATCGCGATCCTTAAGGCTGGAGGTGAGAGATGAAGGCAAAGATACTGCTGGGATTGGTGTTCATCAATCTTGTATTTATAGGCATCTACCTGGCGGTAAAACCCACGCCGGTACAGGCAGGGAACCCTACAGCGAATAACCAGACGACCGTCAAAACCGAGCAGCAGCAACCGGCCCCTTCTCCCATAAGCCTTTCGCCTACGGATCAGCTTGAGATCCTCAGGCAGAAGGAAGAGAGGCTCAAGGCCCGTGAAATGGAGCTCAAGGAGCTTGAGACGGAGGTCGAGGAGAAGATCAAGAAGCTGGAGACGATTGAATCCTCCATTAAAAATGACCTTGCCTCTTATAAAGTGGAGAGTAACGATCGAATCAAGCAACTCGTCAAGATCTATTCCTCCATGAAGCCGAATGCTGCAGCGAACCTGATGAATAACATCGATACGGATGTGGCTGTCCAGGTATTTATCGGAATGAAAGGAGACATTGCGGGCAGCATACTGTCCTACATGGAACCCGTAAAGGCCGCCGGTATCACACAGAGACTGGTTTACTACCGTGGAAGTAATACCACATCGACCGAGACGGCACCTGCCGAGAAATAAGCAGAGGATGCAGTGAAACAAACTGTGTACCGGATAAGGAGAAAAGTTGCATGCAGGAGCGGTTTTTCGTCGTGTCCGGAGATGACGAATACTACCTTACTGTGATGCTCGGGCAACCGAATGGAGTGTCGTCCTGTTTTCCTGGTCACGGAAGAGCTCTTCCCTGATCCTGCGGAATTCATCCTCATTCTTGAGAAATGCATCCACGATATCAGGGGCGAAGTGGGTGCCACTGCTTTCCACGATAATCTCTTTGGCAGCCTGATGTGAATACGCTTCTTTATAGACTCTCTTGGAGGTCAAGGCGTCATACACATCCGCCAAAGCCACAATCCGGGCGGACAGAGGGATCTGATCTCCCTTGAGACCTCGAGGATATCCTGTTCCATCCCACTTCTCATGGTGGTAATAGGCGATTTCCTTTCCCAAGGTAAGGAAGGACTGTCCTTCGATCTTGGTTTCCACCTCTCTGAGGGCATCACCTCCCAGGGCAGAGTGGCGTTTGATGATATCGAACTCATCGGGGGTGAGCTTACCCGGCTTCAGGAGAATTGCGTCGGGGACTCCGACCTTCCCGATATCGTGGAGAATGGATGAATTATAGATGTCGTCAATGTATTCAGGGGTAATATACCCGGCATAATCAGATCCTTTAGCAAGATCTTCAGCTAATATTTTACTATACTCACGGATCCTCTCAAGATGCGCCCCGGTGTCTGCATCTCGATACTCGGCGAGTTTTGCAAGCCCAAGGATCGTGGCATTGCGGGCGCTTTGGACCTTTTTATAGGATTCAAACAGGTCATGTTCGAGCTTCTTCCGGACCGTAATATCCCGGATCACGAGTTGGAAGCCAACGATCTGGTAATCCTTCATGATGCACTTGGCATTGCACTCCACCTCATAGACCTTACCCCTCTTGTTGACGATCTTGAACTGGATATCCTTGACCATCTGCTCCACAGGCAGCCTGATGATCATCCGCTCCACAAGGGTCACGTCCGAAGGATGAACAAGGTTCAAGAATCTGATGTCGGCATTCTCTTCTGGGGCACCTACGATCTCATAATATTTAGGATTGCCCATGAGAATCTTGGAATCTCTGTCTACTAAAAGTACAATGTCAATGATGTTCTCATAAAGTTCACGGTATCTGAGTTCGGATTCCTTGAGTTGATTCATCCTCTTTTCAACCTCTGATTCGAGGTTGTGGGCATAGAAGGAAAGTTTTTCTGCTAAGGAATCCATTTCCGACTTGAGCTTGACTCCCCGTATACGTGACCGGGTATCCTCAAAGCATTTAAGGATCACTATCACGATGAAAAAGGCGAAGAAGAAGCTGTTGCTGAAGAATATATTGGTGTTTTCAGGGGTCGCATGAGATAAAAGCACAATAGGCACTGCATAAACGATATAGAGTACTACCCCCATAATGGCTGCCTGCATGGCATCAAGGGGTAGAATGACCGTCACCGCCACCAGTACCATCACCACGCCTACATAATAGAAGGAATCATATCCGCCCATGTGCACGCACATGAGGGTGATGGTCAGCCCCGATACAAGATAGGCTATTATTGATATAGGATAAGCGAATTTCCTCCCATAATTGGAGAAATAAATCCCAAGAAAAACACTTAAGATAGCTGCACATCCGATTCTATATAAGAAGAACCGGGCGAGGTGCTGGCGTACCACTACATAGTCGAGAATGGAAAACAGAGGGATCAGAACTATCCCAATGAGGAGGATGGCAAGCACCCTCTGATAGTACAATTCCCGCGTCTCTTCAAGGAATCGCCCGTACCATGGTTCTTTTATTGAAGACATATCATTTCATTCTATCGGCAAATGATTGAGAAAATTAAAATGAAATACCCGTTTATTTCATATTAGAAAAGCTTAAGCACGTCATCAAAGGGCCTGGGTGAATCAAAATCAGGGTTATAGAGGGAAGGTGCCTCCATATCCTGGGCATAGATAGTCTCAAATCCCAGCGTGAAGGCCCTCTCAATCACCACCTGGTATTCGTCGGGGGTGATATGACGTTTCATCTCCTCAATATTCCCGATATAATATTGGGGATTATACTGTGACATGATGCTCAGCGGTATCTCCAATGAGAGCTCTGCGAGGAACTCGATCACGGAAAACGGATTGGAGAGCATCGACGGCAGAACGAGATGCCGCACAATAAGGCCGCATATCGCCTTGCCTTCACAGTCGAGCTCGAGGGGACCTGTTGTTTCCCAGATATAGGTTATGGCCTGTCTTGCCATGTCCCAGTAGTCGTCAACCCCGCTTAAGGTCTTACCTATTGCATTATCCCCGTATTTGAGGTCCATGAGATAGATCTGTGCATTGCCTTTCCAGCGCTCCAGGCATTCTCGCGATTCATAGCCGCTTGAATTCATGAGGATAGGTATATTCAATCCCAATATGCGGGCTGATTCGATAGCAGCAAGCACAGAAGGTGTATAGTGGGTGGGGCTTACCAGATTGATATTGGTGCATCCGGCATCCTCCAATTTAAGCATGGCATCTGCAAGCCTGTCGGGAGTGATGGGCCTACCCTTTAAGAACCGGCTTATCTGTTTGTTCTGGCAATAGCTGCACCGCAAAGGGCAACCGCAGAAGAATATGGCACCCGAACCTGAGCCCGTCACGAGAGGAGGCTCTTCACCTCTGTGAACGACCACGGCACCGACAAGAATCTCCTCACCTACCCTGCAGGCGCCTACACCCTTTGAACGGTCTATCCCGCACTGCCTGGGGCAGAGGGTACAATCCCTCATGATGCCCCTTTGAGATTCTCCAAGACAACCTTACCCTTTTCATCTCTTAAGATCTCGGGTACGAATTCCACCTTTCTGGGTGTTTTAAAAGGGGCAAGTTGTTTGCGTGCAAACTTCTTTATTTCGTCTTCTGTCAGATTCTCATCATCGCGTACCACGAAGGCCTTGATGATGGCACCTCTCATGAGGTCCGGTTCTCCGATGATGGCGGAATCGCGTATACCGTCCATGGAATTGAGTACATTTACTACCTCACGGGAATAGACATTGAACCCTGAGGTGATCACCATGTCTTTCTTATATCCGGTGATGTAGATGAAGCCGTCTTCATCCATATATCCGAGGTCTCCGGTGTGGAGCCACCCGTCCGTGATGATGTCTTTTGTCTCCTGTTCATGATTGTAGTAGCCCTTCATGATGTTGGGCCCCTTAAAAAGGAGCTCCCCAGTCTCACCTGGTTTCAGGATATTCCCTGCATCGCCTTCAACCCTGCACGAAACGCCGGGCACGGTGGTGCCGATTGATGAAGGCTTTATGGGGAGGTGCTTCTGATTCACCGCGCAGACCGGAGATGCTTCGGTGATGCCGTAGCCCTGACGTATATCCGCATGAAACCGTTCCTTAAAGGAATTGTAGACCTCAATGGGCAGGGCTGATCCCCCGGCAATGAGCGTCTTCATGTGCGTATAGTCGATATCCGCCAGATCAGGGTGATGTACCAGACCATAGAACAACGTAGGTACCGCACAAACCGCAGTGATGCCGCAATCGGTAAGGGCGTGGTGAAGCTCCCTGAAATCGAGTTTCTTCATCAGATAGATGGTGCCGCCGCATCGAAGCATGGAGAGCATGTTCACACTGGCGCTGAAGGAATGGAAACAGGGTATGACGGTAAGCGTGCTGTCGGTGTGGTCGATTTCCATGCATTTGGGCATCAACCCGGAGTTATGGTCGAGATTACCCTGGGTGAGCATGGCTCCCATGGGGTAGCCGGTGAGTCCTGAGGAGTAGATCATAACCGCTACGTCGTCTCTGTCCCTGTCCTCGATAATGCCGCTGCCGGTTCCTGAAACCCACTGGGAGAAGGTGCCGTCCTTGCCTACCGTTATGACGAATTCCTGCGGGCATTCCTGGGCGATTGTCTCATAGGTATCCCTGCTGTCGTGCTCGATGACTAGTGCCCTTGAGCCTGAATCGGTAAGGATATGCTTGAGCTCCCGTGAGGTGTAGGAAGGATTTACCGGTGTTACCACGGCGCCGATGCCGATGACGGCCATATAAGTGATGATAAATTCAGGCATATTGGGTAACATGAGGGTGACATGGTCGTCCCTTTTGATGCCGGCCTTCTTAAGCGAACTCCCAAGGGAATCGGTAAGTCTGTAGAGATCCGAAAAGGTGATCTCTCTGTCCCTAGACCTGATGGCCGTTTTAGCTGGCCTTTCCTGTGCATGAGTTTGCAGCCACGAATAGAGATTCATACCCATCCGTATAACGTAAATATACAGAATTTGGAATATTGAAGTATGATGAAAGATTCTCTCTTCAACACCCTTAAGTTTAATTCCAATGTACAGGATTCGTCAGTACATTTTATCAAGTCATTTTGACGATGATATCGCTGATGATGTTGGCCGCCTCATCACCTCTGTCGGCGGCGTTGCTCAAATGCCGGTAGATCTCACGCATCTTGAGCATATAGACCGGGTCGTTCCCTTCAAAAAGGTCACCCAGTGCCGAGCGGTACTCCTTTTCCATCTTATTCTCGCATGCCTTGGCCTCTTTGGCATGATCCATGGCGACATTCGGATAGTACTGAAGATTTTTCAGTGCTGCAATCAATTCCTTGCATTCTTTTTTAAGAATCTCCGTCATGGCCCTGATATGATCATCAGCCTTGACCTTGTAGATCTGCATCTCATATACCGTGGTGCAGGCATAGTCCATGACATCGTCAATGGCCCTGGATAATGAGAAGATGTCTTCCCTGTCAATGGGGGTGATGAAGGTCTGATTGAGGTGATCAATAATGATCCTCCTCAAGTCATCAGCCTCCATCTCGACGTCTTTGACATGCTCGGCATTTTCCTTGGTGCTGTCCGATACGAACACGCACAGTGCGCCCAAGCCCTCCAGGGTCTTTCTGCCCTGATCGTGGAGAAGCTCAAAGAAGTTTTCATTCGGTTTGTTTTTTCTCCACCACATGCACGGATCCTCTCATGTCATCCTATCATATATTCTCTCGGGTAATTTCGGAAAATAAATTAATTGAGGTTCATCACAGCAAAGCATACTCGATCATTGAGGAGCACGAAGATGGATACCACACCACGAAGAGCACGAAGAAATGAATCCTCTTGAATCTCTGACTAGGGGGAGAGTAATCCAAAAAATGTCCATTCTGATTTTCTATTGTTTTCTTCGTGTCCTTCATGGTGAGAACAATGGAGTTGTAAAATGATGCAAACCGTAAAAGTATGCTTCACAGAGAAGAACCTTGCTTCAACAACATCATCAGCCAGGCGTGCGGACATTCATGCAGAATCTATAACAGTCAAAGTCTTCCCCGCTGTCCTCCTGGAAAAAACGGTTTGTCCTGCAATATACTTCGAGTTCATGAATATCCTGGTTGATGCAGATGCTGCAGAATGACTCCATGGTGAGCACAGGATCGATTTTAAGCTCATACTTACGATACTTGGGGCATGGCATACAGTCTTCAATCCGGCCCGTCCTGAGTCTGCACCAGTTGCAGTGTATTTTCCGGAAATCCATACAAGACTTAAATACCTTGTTGGTTACAGAAAGGGCAAGGGGCATACGTGAATAAATGATAAGTCACTCGTCGTCACTTCTTTTCCATTTCGCATAATTCACTAAATAGCCAAGGGCCTTAATCGCCTTGCGAGTAGTGGGGTAGAAAGGGATGCCGTGCATCTCGGTGAGGGCACCAAGCTGCCTGACCGCCTCGGATGATGGGCCGTAAGACCATGACGTAACCGGTTTTCTTAAGTTGGCACCCATATGGGAGAGTGTGCAATCGTAGATCTCCGGTGTGAGGTAGCTGCTGATGTAGGTGTTTAAATAAACACAATCGATGCCCTCATCGGCCATGAGGATATCAAAACACTGTTCGTAATAGGAGAAGAGGTTGGGTCCGCCTGTGGCCGATGCTGGCCCAAGGTCGATGGGATGGCCGGACAAGGTGTGACTAATCTGCAGGAGATCTTCCCTGCTGTTCCGGCTCAGCTCGCCGGGTACAAGTCCGCATTGTGCCGCTATATCGATGCACTGGATGCCGATGGCTCCGGTGAGGCTGATGATGCCGATGCGGTTCCCCACAGGAAGAGGCTGCGAGAGAAAGACCTTCGCAACCTCCAGCAGGTCTTCGTAATCTTCCACCCTGATGATTCCCGCCTGTCGAAAAAGTGCATCATAGAGACCGTCCCGGCCGGCAATACTCCCGGTATGAGAGGCCATGGCCCGGGCCGCCTCGCTGCTCCTGCCGCCCTTGAGACAGAGGATGGGCTTGCTCTTCGAGACCCTTCGAGCTGTTTCTCGGAGAGCCTTTGCGCGCCATGTATGTTCCAGGTAGAGGCCGATCACCTTTGTATCCGGGTCAGCCTCGAGGTATTCGAGGCTGTCGACCTCATCTATGTCGCACATATTGCCCAGGTCGATGATGGTATTGATACCGAACGCATACTCATTCAGCGCCGTTGCCTGCGGGCCGTACATGCCAGTCTGGGTGATAATGGACAGGCCGCCCTTGGGAGGAAGGATGCAGCCTTTCTCGTAGGGGATGGTGCTGACGCCTGAATGAGGCTTATATATCCCGAGTGTGTTGGGCCCGATGATGCGGATGCCCATTGCACGGGCTATTTCAACGATCTCGTCCTGGCGGGCCCTGCCGTCGTCCCCGTTCTCGGCAAAACCATCGGATATCACCACAACCGCCTTGACCCCCTTGCTGCCGCAGGCCTTAAGAATCCCCGGCACGGAGCGATACGAAGTGGCAATCACTGCAAGGTCCACTCTCCCTTCCACCTGGGAAATGTCAGGGTAGACCTTCAAACCATAGACTGATTGAGCGGTTGGGTGGATAGGGTGGATGGAGCCGGTATACCCAAGCCCCTTAAGCTCTTTTACCACGACACCGGCGCCGAAAAACCAGTCTTCCTTCATACTCCCGAATACTGCAATACCTTGGGGCTGGAAAAAATATGTGAGCTTCATAAGGATATTCCATTTGATGAATTCAATAATGCTTATGCGGCCTCGGGGCTGTGTTCGGAATACATCCTCGGGACCCGTCTGCTCATGTCGCAGGTGACCTCATAGGCTATGGTGCCGCACCATGATGCAACAGTGGCTGCCGTAATGGTGTCCGGGCCGAACATGATCACCTCCTGGCCCACAGGGTATGTGTCATCGCCTAGGTCGATGAGGGTCTGGTCCATACAGATCCTCCCTACTACGGGATAAGTCTTGCTTGCGATGAGAACTTTTGCGGTGTTGGACAGTGCCCTGGGATACCCGTCCGCATAACCGATGGGTATGGTGGCGATGGTAGTGTCCCGTTCGGGCCGGTAGGTAAGGCCGTAGGAGAGCCCGGTGCCTTTTTTCACCCTCTTGATGAACATGATGCCTGTCTTCAGGGTCATGGCAGGCCGCACATCGAGCTCTTTTAGCATATCTTCTGAAGGGTAGAGACCGTAGCACAGGATCCCCGGCCGGACCATATCCATGAAGGACTCCCGATGATTGATTACGGCGCCTGAGTTTGCGCAGTGGCGCAGCCCCACATTGATCTTCATGATGGCCAGCCTGTTGGAAAGATCGATAAATTGCCTAATTTGTGTGGCGGTGAACTCGCTTCCGATGACATCGGATAGCGGAAAGTGTGTATAGAGCCCCGAGATGGTGATCTCACGCAAGGAGGCAAGGTGTTCTATAACGGGAATGGTCTTCTCCGGCGGCAACCCGAGCCTGCCCATGCCCGTATCGGTCTTGATATGCACGGCTATGGAACGGTTCCATCTGTGTGCACCCTGGACTAAAGCCTCTACCGGAGACATATCCACGAGTGTTGGTGTCAGGTCATATGAGAATACCGAGTCGACATCATCCTGAGAAGAGGTGATCAGGCCGAAATTGAGAATGGGAAGCACAACGCCCGCCTTCCTGAGCTGTAAGCCCTCTTCGATGCAGCTTACGCCCAGCATGTCCACGAGGGCCTTTTCCTGGACGAACCGGCCCACGGTCTCGGCGCCGTGTCCGTACGCATCGGCCTTGATGGCCATCATGACACGGCCTTTGGTGCGGGACCTGATGAGCTCGATGTTGTGCTTGATGGCCGAGAGGTCGATCTCAACCCGTGTGGGCCGCATGCGCCTCCTTTAGTCAGCCTTCTTGCGCAGGAATGTCGGTACGTTGTACAGATCCTGGTCCAGCACGCTCTCATCCACCACCATGCCGAGTTTGATGACCTCCTTCTCTTTCTCTTCCTTCTGCTCTCTTCTTCTCATGAATGCGGGTTTGGTGTAGTCGATGACCGATGCATTTTGCTGGTCTCTTGTTGTTTGATTTTGCTGATGGACCCTGCCCTTGTCCATGCCGGAAGAGAGCACGATGGGCTTGCCGGCGAATCCTGTAGCCACGACGGTGATGGATATCTGGTCGGTCATTGTTTCGTCGATGACCACGCCCCAGATGATGTTTGCATCGTCATGGGCTGCGGCTTGTATGAGCGAGGAGGCCTCGTGGATCTCGTTCATGGTGATGCTGGGGCCGCCGGTGATATTGATGAGCAGGCCCTTGGCACCATGGATGTCCATGTCCTCGAGCAGCGGGGAAGAGATGGCCGCCTGGGCTGCATTGGCCGCCCGGTTCTCTCCGCTGCCGCAACCGATGCCCATAAGGGCCTTGCCTTTTTCGATCATGACTGCCTTGACATCGTTGAAGTCTACATTTACCAGCCCGGTGTTGTTGATGAGGTCGGAGATGCCCTTGACCGCGTTGATGAGGATATCGTCCGCCATCTTGAAGGCATCGAGAAGGGGCACATTCTTGCCCGCCATGCTCAGCAGGCGGTTGTTGGGGATGACGATGAGGGCGTCAACATTCTCGGCAAGCTCTTTTTCACCGATTTCGGCCTGGTTCATCTTGCGCTTGCCCTCGAAGGGGAAGGGCTTGGTAACCACTGCAACAGTGAGTATACCCAGGTCCTTGGCTATCTGTGCCACAACCGGGGAGGCGCCGGTCCCGGTACCTCCGCCCATGCCTGCGGTGATGAAGACCATATCGGTGTCTTCGAGGGCGGACCTCAAATCTTTCTCGCTCTCCAGGGCTGCGCTCCTGCCTGTCTCCGGACTTCCGCCCGCACCGAGGCCCCTGGTGAGCTTGGTTCCTATCTGTACGCGGTTTGACGACAAGGATGATTTCAACGTCTGGATATCGGTGTTACACGCGAGGAACTCAACGCATTTCAGCTTGGCGTTGATCATGTTGTTCACTGCATTACAGCCGCAGCCACCGACCCCGATAACCTTTATTTGAGCCCCTGCACACTCTATTTTCTCCAATTCAAACATAAGCACCCCCCTAGCAGTTAAAAGACTTCCTTAAACCAGCTGATAATTCTTTCAAAAATCCTCTCGAAGACATTGGTGCCTTTCGGTTTGAAGCTGTAAGATGGTTTTCCGGCCTCATACACGCACAGGCCTACGGCAGTTGCATAGGCCGGGCTGTTCACCAGTTCCACAAGTCCCTTTACTCCCCTGGGCAACCCCACCCGAACAGGCATATGCATGATGCTCTCGGCCAGCTCGGCCACTCCCTCCAATGAGCTTGCGCCCCCGGTGAGCACAAGTCCTGCCGACATTGTTTCTAGTAACCCGGTGTTCCTGATTTCATTATAGGCGAGTTTGAAAAGTTCTTCCACCCTGGATTCGATGATTTCGGCCAATATTCTTCTAGGCACCATGTTCACCGTGTCGCCGCCGATGGATGGCACCTCGATCTGTTCATCAGGCGATACCCGCGAGGCGATGGCATGGCCGTATTTGATCTTGAGCCGCTCCGCCTCGGCGATGGGGCAGCGCAAGCCCACGGCAATGTCATTGGTGATGTTGTCACCGCCCAATGCCAGCACTGAGGTATGCCGGATGGCGCCTTCATTGAAGACTGCGATGTCCGTTGTACCGCCGCCGATATCCATGAGGATTACCCCGAGCTGCATTTCATCTACAGTCAGGATGGCGGCGGAGGATGCGATCTGTTGGAGCACGATGTCCTGGAGCCCTAGCCCTGCCTTCTGCGCGCACTTGGTGATGTTGCTTACCGCAGAGACAGAACCGGTGACAATGTGCACCCTGGCCTCCAAGCGTGATCCCGCCATACCCACGGGGTTTATGATGCCGGAGATGTCATCCACGGTGAACTCCTGGGGGAGGACATGGATGATCTCAACACCTACGGGTTTTGCAAAGTCTTTGGCCTGGTCCACGACCCTGCGTCTCTCGATTTCCGTGATCTCGTCGCCTTTGATGGCTATGACCGCGCTGGTGCTGATGCCCTGGATATGGCCGCCGGCGATACCGGTATACACCTCATCAACCCTGATCCCCGCCATGCGTTCTGCATCCTCCACACAACCGTGAATAGCCCCTACGGTCTGCTCCATGTTCACGACAAGACCCCGTCTGAGCCCCTTGGATTCGGAAAGTCCGAACCCGATGACCTCAAGCTCGCCGGCTTCATTCATCTCGGTGATGAGGCAGCAGATCTTTGTTGTCCCGATGTCCAGCCCGACTATGATCCTATCCCTGGCTGCCATGTACACCCCTGTTCCTGAGCACTATCTTGTCATCACACCTCAGATCCATAACACTTCCTTCCGGAGGATTCAGTTTTGCTATCGTCTTGACGGCCATAGCCACCTTCATCGGTGTCATCTGGCCAAAGGTGGTGAGCGTTATTCCGTTTGTGAGCCTGAGGGCAATAATACCACCCGGTTCGATGAGGACGTTGCTCACCTGAAGTCCTTTGGACTGAACCAGCGTTGCAGCGTCAATGGCATAGTTCAGGACCTGGCCAAGGCCCTGCTTCATATCCTGCTGTGTATAATCCTTTGCGCTGATCACAAGCCCGTTATAGGCATCCGGGGAGGAGATGAACACAAGGCCCTCTTCCGAGATCAGATACGGTCTGTCTTTAAGGAGGAGCGTCGCCTTTGGCTTGTGTTCAACGATCTCGACGTCCACCGATGCGGGAACAAAACTCCTTGAGATGCTAACGTCTTTAATCCATGGGTGATTTTGCAGTCTCTTCCTTGCCTTGTTCATATTCCAGGACAGTACATTATCTCCTTGTTCTATGTCCAGTAAAGTAAGAACCTCATCCGCTTTTACATGGAAATTGCCCTTGATGTTGATATGCTTGACATGAAAGACCGCCGAGTTGCTGATATAGGCCGCAGCGCACACAGTGATGAGAAGCCCTGATATGCCGATGCATATCCATATGAAAAACCTCAGGATGGTGTTTATCTGGGAGATGGTCTTTTTTTTGGAAGGGATTTTTACCCGTTCCTTGAAGTCACTGACCAATGATCTTCACCTCCTCCGTGAGTGCTATCCCGAATTGCCCCATAATTCTTTCCTTGATAAGCCTGATAAGTTCCTGAATGTCGCGCGATGTTGCAGTGCCGTCGTTGATGATGAAGTTGGCGTGGATCTCGGACACCCGGGCCCCGCCGACTTTGTGCCCCTTAAAACCTGCCTTCTCGATGAGCATACCGGCAGGCATCTCTTTCGGGTTTCTAAAGATTGAGCCGCAGCTGAATCCACGGGGCTGGGTGCGTTTCTTGATGATAAAGGGCAGTATGGTCTTTCGTACCTTTTCTTTCGTCGACCGGCTCAGGACAAGTTTTGCCGAGGTGATGACCGTATTGGCCGGGATGCCGCTTCTGCGATAGCCGTAGTCAAGATCTTTTCTCTTTAATGTGTGAACACCCGAGCTGTTTACTACCTCAACCTCAAAGGCGGCATCGAGGATACCATGTTCCGGGGTTCCGGCATTCATGAAAAGGGCACCGCCAAGCATACCGGGGATCCCCGCCATGAATTCGATCCCTGACAAAGAGTTTCTCACGCAATAGGAAACAAGCCGCTTCATGGGCACAGCTGCACCTGCGGCAAGTCCTCCGGGGGTCAAGGCTATTCCGGCGAACTCTCTGCCCAGGCGGATGACGGGTTTTACGATTCTCATATCCTCAAATATGGTATTGGTCCCTCCGCCCAGGATGTGGAAGTCTTTAACCCCTTTGACAAGCTCTGCAAGTTCTTGGGTGTTCTCGGGTTCATAGATGCGCTCGATGGTTCCCCCGCAGTGCATGGAGGTAACATCGTGTGCTTGAACTTTCTCGATCATCCTCATCCAAGCCTCTCCAACACCTTAAGCCCCTGCCTCCAGACATCTCCTGCACCAAGGAAAATGACGAGATCTCCCTCCTTGAGGTCCCCCAAAAGTGCCTCGGGTATGTCTTCCTTATTCTCTACATAGTAAGCTTCCCGATATCCGTGATTCTTGATCTCTTCAAACAGGGCATAACCGGTTACACCCTCGATGGGCCTTTCGGAGGCTGCATAGATCTCGGTGATGTAGAGCCTGGATGCATCATAAAAGGAGTTGACGAACGCATCGAAGAGATCCCTGGTCCTGGTGTAGCGGTGCGGCTGGAAAACGGCGACCACCCGCCGGGCCGGGAAGCCGGTTTTGATGGCGGCAAGGGTCATCCTTATCTCGGTGGGGTGGTGGCCGTAGTCGTCCATGACGGTGATGCCCTTCTTCTCGCCGCGGATATGGCACCTTCTCTGGACGCCTTTAAAGGCGGAGAGGCCTTTACGGATAAGTTCGAAATCGATGCCGAGCTCTAGGGCGGTGCCGATGGCGGCCAGTGCATTGAGGCAGTTGTGCTTGCCCGGTACGCCAAGGGTCACTTCACCCAGGGTGGATCCATTGCGATGGGCTATGAACTTGGTGTCAAGCCCGGTGAAACAAGGCTCGGTATAGCGGTAGACTGCCTGGGTGTGAGATCCGTAGGTAATGATCTTGCGCTCGAGCCGCGGCAGGATATGCTGGATATTGGCATCGTCCAGGCAGACCATGTCGAAACCGAAGAACGGCACCTTGTTGAGAAACTGCACATAGGTGTCGCGGATATCGTCTATATCGCGGTAGCAGTCCATGTGCTCCTCTTCTATATTCGTGACCACCGCCACAATGGGTGCCAGCTTGAGGAATGAGCGATCGCTCTCATCGGCCTCGGCCACCAGCAACTCGCCGTCGCCGAGCCTGGCGTTGGACCCGAACATGTCGAGCCTGCCGCCGATGATGGCCGTAGGGTCTTTTTCAGCCACGGCCAGGATGGTAGCCAGCATGGAGGTGGTGGTGGTTTTGCCGTGGGTGCCGGCGATGGCGATTGAAAACTTCATGCGCATGAGCTCTGCCAGCATCTCGGCCCTGGGGATAACGGGCAAGGCCCTGTCCTTTGCAGCAACACACTCGGTGTTGTCAAGCCCGACGGCGGAGGAGTAGACCACAACCTGGGCATTCCCGATGTTTTCTCCTTTGTGGCCGATGTGGATGGCAGCGCCCATGGAGCGGAGCCTTTGCACGGCATCCGAGTCGGCCACGTCCGATCCGGTGATGGTAAAGCCCAAGTTGAGCAGGAGCTCGGCGATGCCGCTCATGCCGATGCCTCCGATGCCCACGAAATGGATCCTGGTAATACCCCTAAACACCTAGTATCTCCCCGGCTATTCTATCAGCCCCTGCACCAAGACCGATACGCTGCATCCTGGCGGAAGCCGTTAAAAGTCCTTCATGATTGAAGAGCCTGGTTTTGATCTCAATAGCCAGCCGTTCCGGGGTCAGATGACTGTCCGGGATAAGCCAGCCGCCGCCCTGATCCGCCACATACTTGGCATTGAAGCTCTGGTGGTCATCCGTGGCATGGGGGAAGGGGACCATGATGGATGGCAGCCCTGTGGCCGAAAGCTCGGAGAGCGTGATGCCGCCGCATCTGGATACGGCAAGCTTCGCAGCACTGTAAGCGGATGCCATGTCGTCGATGAATGCATTCACGTCGGCATCTATCCCCATAGTAAGATATGCATCCTTTACCCATTGATAATCCTGTTTTCCGCTCTGGTGGATCACTTTGATTGTGATCCCGTCGCTTTTCAGAAGCGCTAAGGCCTTGGCTGCGGCCTTGTTGATGCTGCTTGCCCCGAGGCTTCCGCCGAGGATGAGCAGAGAGGATCCGTTCCCGTTTCTACTGTGGCAGGCTGAGAACTCACTGCGCAGGGGATTCCCGGTGAGCATTGTCTTGGATTTGGGGAACTTGCCGCTCCTGTCCGGGAAAGCCAGAAATACCCGGTGGGCTATTCTGGCGAGGAGCCGGTTGGTGAGCCCGGGGATGCTGTTCTGCTCCTGGATTGCGCAACGGCAACCCAAGAATCTGCCTGAGAGTACCACCATGCCTGTGATATACCCCCCGGTTCCGATGACCCAATGGGGCCTGAATGCTTTGATGATCCTCATTGATGTGAAAAATGCCTTTCCATTAACCATTACGGCCCGGAGGAGGTTGACCAGCGACTTGCCCTTGATGCCGAGCGCTTTGATGGGAATGAAATCCAGCCCCTTGAGCCTGGCGATGCGTTCCTCCATGCCGCGGTCCGTACCCACAAAGAGGATCTTCGCCCCGGGCAGCCTGTCCCTGAGAGCATCAGCAATGGCTATGGCAGGCATGATGTGCCCGCCTGTGCCCCCGGCTGTTATGAGCACCTTCATAGGCGGGCCCTCCTGGAAACCGACAGGATCAGCCCGCAGATGCACATGGTGCTTAGCAGCGGCGAACCGCCATAACTGAAGAAGGGCAGAGGTATGCCTTTGGTGGGAAGTAATGATAACGCAACGCCCATGTTGAGGATAGCCTGGAGCCCGATGAGGCAGACCCCGGCGATCACCAGGTGATATCCGAAGGAGTCGTTCGTGGCCAGGGCGATTGCAAAACCCCTCCATATCCAGACACCGAAGAGCCCTGCCACGAGGATGACCCCGATAAAGCCAAGTTCCTCCCCTACCACGGAGAGGATAAAGTCCGTATGCGGTGCAGGCAGATAGAACAGCTTCTGGGTGCCTTCGCCGAGCCCTGATCCGAAGAAGCCGCCGGAGGCGAAGGCAACCAGGGACTGGATGATTTGATAGCCGACACCCATCATGTCCTTCCAGGGGTCGAGGAATGTTGTTAATCTGATCCTCCGGTAGGGCTCCCAGAGTAACGCCCCGAGACCCAGCGGGATACCTGCACCCATGAGAATCGATAGATGCTTCCACCTCATCCCCGCCATGAAGAGCATCATCACCGACCAGATGCCGATGGCTGCTGCCGTTCCGAAGTCCGGCTCGATGAAGATAAGCAGGCACATGATGGCCACGATAACGAGCACCGGCATCGGGCCGTGGAGAAAGTCCCCGATATTGCGAGATTTCCGTGAAAGGAAATTGGCAACAAATAGGATGAGCGCTATCTTTGCAAGCTCGGATGCCTGAATGGTCAGGGGGCCGTATCCTATCCATCTTCTGGAGTGGCCTCCTGCATGCCCGATGTGCGGCACAAAGCAGAGCACCAGGGCAAAAGCGCTTCCCATAAGGGCAAACAGGATGATGTTCCCGGAACTGAGTTTCCGGTAATCCCAGCTCATTATGCCAAGCATGGCAACAGTACCGATAACGACGTGTATGAGGTGCTTTTTGGTCATGACGATGCCGTTGCCGTAGAGCTCTTTTGAGACAAAATAGCTCGATGAGAATATCATCACGGTCCCCAAAACCAGCAGGGCCATGGTGGCGAGAAAGAAGACGACGTCGAAGTCTATCTCGCTCTCTTGATCTTCAAAATGCCATGGACGCATTCTTGAAAAACCTCTCCCCTGTGGGCATAACTGTTATACATGTCAAAACTTGCGCACCCCGGGCTGAGCAATACCACATCGCCCGGAGAGGCAATACTATACGCCTGTGTTACCGCCTCATTCATGTCATAGGCCGCTTGGGTATCTACAATTTCAGCTATCTCGCCGGTGATCCTATTCGTAGCCTCACCGATGATATATGCCTTCTTGATGGTATCTTTGTATCGTGAGGCGATATCAGAGAAGTCGCCGCCCTTGTCCTTGCCCCCCAGGATGAGGATAACCTTTGAGGTCAGTGTGGACAGGGCCTTGTCCAGGGCCCCCACGTTGGTAGCCTTGGAGTCGTCGATGAAGGAAATGCCTTCTATGGTGCCCACGTGCTCGAAGCGATGATGGATTACCTTGAAGTTCATGAACACATCTTCCATAACTTCGGCCTTGACACCCAAAAACCGGCCGGTCAGAGCTGTTGCAAGCATGTCCTCGATGACTCCCCCGCCGATCTTCTCAGGTGGGGGGACCTTGGGGCCGACCCCTTTGATGCTGCCCGTAAAGACGATGTGAGAGTCCTTGATATAAGCGCCGTCTCCTGAAGTTGGATGGGTCAGGGAGAAGAGCACCCTGCGGGCCTTGAGCGGTATATCCCTGAGATAGGGGTCATCATCGTTTATGATGGCGATGTCGCCCCCGGATTGGTTCTCAAAGATCTTGAGCTTGTAATATACATACTCATCCATGGTGCGGTATCGATCCAGGTGATCCGGGGTGATGTTCATGCAAATGCCGATATACGGCTTGAAGTGCTCGATCCACTCGAGCTGGAACGAGCTGATCTCTGCAACCACAAAGGCAGGGTCGGCATCCGCCAGGGAGATGAGCGGGGGCGAGATGTTTCCCCCGATACCGGCATCGAAGCCCTGAGCCTTCAAGATCTTATGGATCAGTGTGGTGGTGGTGGTCTTTCCGTTGGTGCCGGTAATGGCGATCAGTTTACCCGAAAGCAGTGATGCGCCCACCTCGATTTCGGAGAGCACCTTCTTTGCCTTGGCAAGCATAGGATGATGCCGGGGTACGCCGGGGCTCGGTATGACAAGATCAGCCCACGTCATATCCGCTGCCTCCAGGAGCTTGACAGGCATCCCCTGTATATTTTCAGGCATCTTCTCGTCCACGAGGCGCACCTCGTGGCCTTTGGCCAGCATCATACGCGCCGTCATGATGCCCGTAATCCCTGTTCCCCAGACAACTATGCGCAAGCCTTCAATCCCTCCAGTGTCTCTTGTATCTGCATGATGAGTGTCGCCAGCACCTTGTCTTCCTGCTCCAGGTAAACCGCCAGGAGCATCTGCAGGTAATTAATCTCCTCATAAGCAGTCTGCATAGGCCTCACCTCAGCTTTAAAGTTGAAATAGCCACCATTGCAAGGAATATGGATATGATCCAGAACCGGACAATGATCTTGGGTTCCGGCCATCCTTTCAGTTCAAAGTGATGATGGATTGGAGCCATACGGAATATTCTTTTGCCGTTGGTGAACTTGAAAAAGCTCACTTGGAGTATGACGGAACCCACCTCCATAATGAAGATGCCCCCCACGATGAGCAGAAGCATCTCCTGTTTGGTCATGACCGCTACAGCCCCAAGGATACCGCCCAGACTCAGTGAACCGACATCACCCATGAACATCTGGGCCGGGTATGTATTGTACCACAGGAAGCCCATGCCTGCGCCCACGAGGGCTCCAAGGAAGACACTGAGCTCGCCTACTCCCGGAATGAACGGGATTTGGAGGTAGGCGGCCGCCTTGAAGTTGCCTATGACATAGGCGAATGCGATGTAGGTAGCTGCCGCAATGGTACATGGCCCGATTGCCAAGCCGTCGAGCCCGTCCGTGATGTTGACGGCATTGGCCATTCCCACGATCACCACCATGACAAAGGGTATGTAGAACGGCCCGAGGTCTATATGGAGCCGCTTGAAGAACGGGAACGTAATGGTCGCATCAAAACCCGGCGTAGTCATGAGGGCAAGACCAACCCCGGCAGCTACTACGAACTCAACGAGCAGCCTCAGACGACCGGGAAGCCCCTGCATGTTGCCTTTGACCGTCTTGATGTAATCATCGATAAATCCCAACACCGCATAGGTGATGAGAATGATGAGTCCTAGCCACACGTAGATGTTAAACAGGTCGACCCACATGAGTGTGGAAAACACGATGGCGCACACGATCAACACTCCGCCCATGGTTGGTGTACCGGATTTTGTCTTATGGGTGTCAGGAGTGTGGCCGTTTATACGTTCCTTGAGACTTAAGTTGCCCATCTTCTCGATAAACCACGGCCCGAGCAGCAGGGTTATGAGCAGCGCCGTGATGGTGGCATAAATGGTGCGAAAGGTGATGTACTTAAAGACATTGAAGACACTAAAGGTTACGTGCAGAGGATAGAGAAGGAGATAGAGCATCCTTAAGCCACCGCCTTGAGCTGGTTCACCACCTGGTCGAGCTTGAGGGCCCGGGATGCCTTAACCAGCACCATGGCATCCTTGTCGAAGAGGTCCTGGAGGTTGTACATGATCTCCTCTTGGCTCTTAACCGGGTGGATGACAGAGCTGTTCATCCCCTCTATTGAGGCCCGGCCACAGACTACTTTTGCCATCTCACCAATGCAGATGAGCCTGTCCAGACGCGCCTGGGCCACCCATTTGCCCAATTCTTCGTGCCAGAAATGCGAGTCCTTACCGAGCTCCAGCATGTCTCCAAGCACCGCAATCTTGATGGAATGGGGGGCATCCACCAGCATGGACAGCGCCGCCTTCATGGATGCCGGATTGGCGTTGTAGCAGTCGTTGATGATGGTGAGGTGGTCGGACACGATGATTTCGGATCGCATGCCCGGGAACTTCGCCCTTCTGACCCCTTCGGCTATGAGCTCCGGGTCGATATTAAGGGCCACTGCGCAGGCGCATGCACCAAGGGCGTTCACCACATTATGCATACCGGGCAGCGGTACATGGGTGTTGATGAGCTTCCCCGCCAAGTCGATTTCTATATCGCTGCCGTCGAGGTCCTGGTGCTCGATATGCGTTAAGGTAATGTCCGCCTGGTCTTTATGGGAGTAGGTGATTACCTGCAAATGGCTTGGGATCTCGATCTTGTCCATATGCTCCAGGGATGGGTTTATCACGGCAATGCCGCATTTGGCTGTGTTCTTAAAGATGGCCTGCTTTTCCTTAATGATGCCCGAGATGCTCCTCAGCCCGTTTAAGTGCACGGGATTGATGTTGGTGATGATGGAGACCTGGGGCCTGGTGATGAAGGAGAGTCTGTCGATCTCGCCGAAGCGGTTGGTGCCCATCTCGATGACAGCAAATTCGTACTCGGGGCCAAGTTCGAGCAGCGAGAGGGGGACACCGATGAGGTTGTTGTAGTTCTTCTCGGTCTTCAGACATGTGCCCTGCATCAGTAATATGGAAGCACAAAGCTCTTTGACCGTGGTCTTGCCTGTGGAGCCGGTAATGCCGACAATGGCCGTGTCGAACTGATTTCTCACCCCCGCTGCGATATCGCCCAGGGCCTGCAGGGTATCCTCCACGGATATGATGACAGTACCGTTGCGTGGGATGTCCTCCATGACCACTACCCCTGTCGCCCCCTGCGATACGGCATCTTTAATGAAGGAGTGACCATTGAAATGCTCTCCATTGAGTGCAACAAAAAGCTGACCCTCCTTAACGCCCCTGGAGTCGGTGGATACCCCGCTGAAGATCGTCTCCGATTCTCCTGAAATGATGTATCCATCCGTATAATTGGCTACATCCCGTGCACTGATCTTCATTGACCGTATACCTCCTTCAGACACTGGCGAATGCATACACGGTCGTCGAACGCAATCTTGGTCGTGCCAATGATCTGATAATCCTCATGGCCCTTGCCTGCAATCACGAGGCAGTCATCAGGAGCCATGGTCCGTATTGCTTGGCAGATTGCCGTTTCTCTGTCAGGTTCAAGAAGAATCCTTGTCTTGTCCGTGACGCCCTTCACGATATCCTCTATGATCAAGAGCGGATCTTCGGTCCGGGGATTGTCCGAGGTGATAATGGCCAGATCGGCAAGGCCGGATGCAATTGCGCCCATAATGGGCCGTTTGGTCCTGTCCCTGTCCCCCCCGCAGCCGAAAACGGTCAGGAGCCTCCCTTTTGTGAATCGGCGGGCGTTCTTCAGGACAGTATCCAGGGCATCGGGGGTATGGGCATAATCTACGAAGATGCTCAGCCCCTTGGTGTTCTTCACGGATTCCATCCTGCCGGGTACCCCGTCAAGCGCCTCTATGCCCTTTCTGATCTTCTCGTTTTCAATACCCATGGCATGGCAAACGCTTAAGGCTGCCATGATATTATAGGCATTCATCTCTCCCTTGAGTTTGCTCCTGATGATGATCTCTCCTAAAGGGGTCGCGATATTCAAGGTAAGGCCATGCGGATTGTTGTCCAGGGAAAGGGGGTGGATGAGGGCATTTTTGCTGAACCCGTATGTGATTGCACCACGTAAGCCATCAGCAAGCCGGACACCGTAAGGGTCATCTATATTAAGGATAGCATCGCCTGTGAGGTAACCCTCGAAGAGTCTCTTCTTGGCAAGGAAATATGTCTCCATGTCCTTGTGGTAGTCCAGGTGATCCTGGGTGAGGTTCGTGAAGAGGGCATAATCAAACCTGAGGCCTGCGACCCTGTCCTGATCAAGGGCATGAGAGCTCACCTCCATGATGCATGCATAAACACCCGCAAGACGCATTTGGTGAAGCATATCGAAGAGGTCAACGGGGCCGGGTGTGGTAAGAGAAGAGGTGATCTCTTTTCCGGGATATCTTGTGTTGATGGTGCCCATAACCCCGCAGGAAATGCCTGCATTGCTCAAGACGGATTCAATGAGATAGGCGGTGGTAGTCTTGCCGTTGGTACCCGTGATCCCCACCATCCTCACTTCCAAGGCCTTGGGGTAGAGAAAAGGCAGGATCGTCCTGAGCGCGGCTTTCGTATCAGGCACGCTCAATACTGCGGCATCGGTGTTTTCGATGGTGTGGCTGGCATTACAGATAATAAGACTGGCGCCACGATTGAGGGCATCAATGATGAATTTATGGCCGTCCGTAACGCTGCCGCGAAGCGCTATGAACGCATCCCTTGCCTCGACGCGGGTAGAATCCACCTTAAGTGTTTTCCACTGCCTGTCGGGCCCTTTCGTTGTGGCACCGGGGAGTATGCGAGCGAGGTCTGAGGCCATCATCCGCTGTCCCCCCTGGTGGCGAGCGTGATGTTCGGGCTTAACTCCATGATGGTGGCGCATTGTGTTACTATTTCTTTAAACAAAGGGCAAGCCACTATGCTTGCGTAATAGTACGGTCGAGGCTCATTGATGCATACGATCATGGTCATCCTGGTCTTGCCCGTGGCGTCGATGATCCCGCCGATGAATGAGGAGACATAGTCACCCTCTGCGTAGGCCCCGGTAAGCGGGTCTATCTTCTGGGCCGTTCCGGTCTTGCCGAAGACCTGGAAGGTAGGCATATTGGCCGATTCGCCGGTGCCTCCCTTTAATGTGACGGATTTCATTACCCCGACAATCTGATCGCAGGCCTCCTTCGAGAGAATTTTTCTCATTATGGTAGGCCTGGTTTCCAGGACAGGGGTATTCTTGGCATCGCTGATGCGCTCAACAATGAAGGGTTTCATGATCATACCCCCGTTGACCATGGCATTAAATGCAGTGATAAGCTGGATGCCGGTTACGGCAAAACCCTGTCCGAAGGAGATGGTTGCCTTGTCCACGCTGGTCCATGCACCCGGGTCTCTGACCATGCCCGCCGGCTCACCAGGGAAATCGATTCCGGTTGTGTCGAGAAAACCGAAGGCCTGGAGGCAGGTATACATGTCGCCGGCATTGATAGGTTCCATGAGCTTTGCGATGCCGATATTGCTGCTGAATTTAACGATGTCGTTTACCGGCAGCCAGCCGTATTTCTCATGGTCGTGGATGGTGATCCTATGGAAGGTGAATGAACCGTTCTCGCAGAAGACGCTCCTTGTTACATTGAATATCCTTTTATCCAGCCCCCAGCTTACCCAAAAGGGCTTGATCACCGAGCCGGGCTCGAATAGATGCGTAATAGCCATGTTTGTATGGCCTGCAAGGCGGCTGAAGCTTCCCTTGTTCGGGTCGAAGCTCGGACAGGAGGCCATTGCAAGGATATCGCCGGTTGACGGGTTTGTAATGATGACGAACCCCGATTGCGCCTTGTTGTTGACGACAGCCTTCTTCAGTTCCTGAAAGGCGATGTACTGTATCCTCTTGTCTATGGTAAGCCACAGGGTATTGCCGTCTTTTACCTCATCACCCTGGAGGCCCCGTGCGTAAATGATCCTGCCCATACCGTCGCGGTGGACACCGATCTTGCGCTCCATGCCCTTGAGGAGCATGTCGTAGGAGAGCTCAAGTCCCTCGAGCCCTTTCCCATCTATGCCGACGAACCCGATCAAGTTCGCGGACGATTCGCTCTCCGGATAGAAACGCTTGGCCTCATCGTAGAATCCGATGCCCTTAATCTTGAGGGCCTTGACGGCCTCCACCTCATTGGGAGTGACCTGCCTTTTGATCCACACAAAATATCTGTCTTCGGTGAGCCTCTTCTCGATGTACCTCCTCTCTATCCCTAAGGCCTTCCCGAGCTGCCATGCGGCCCTGGCCGGGTCCTCAATGATCCGTGGATTGGCGGCCACTGATTTCATTTCAAGGCTAATGGCAAGGGGCTGTCCTGCCCGGTCAAAGATGGTTCCCCGGTGAGGGTTCAGTTCGATGGCATGATCGAACCGTTTGTGGGCCTTGGTGATGATAGAATCGGAGTTGATGACCTGCAACTCAAACGCCCTCACACCGATGGCGGCGAGCATGACCATGAGAAAGATCTGGATGCCCCTTATTCGTCCAGCCATAGGTACACCACCTGTTCGGGTTTGGGGAGGGTTAGTCCGAGTTGGCTTTCAGCAATGAGCTTAAGTCTTTTCGAGCTCTTGAGCGTAGAGATCTCTATCTTCAATGCCTTGTTGTCGCCCAATAACTGTTCCTTGACCGCCTCTTCTTGGGAGAGAGAATATCCCAACTCGGTGACCATATGCCGTGTCCAGACATGGAACATGGCCCAGACCATCAGGAAGAGGAGCATCGCCACGCCGAATGGAAGGATTCCCTCTGTTTTCAAGGCCCTCACGACATCCTCCGCGCGGCCCGTAACCGGGCGCTTCGGGCCCTGGGGTTTGCCCGGATCTCTTCTAAGGAAGCCATAACGGGTTTCTTCGTGATCCGTGTAAAAATGACCGCCGGGGTTTCCTGTGGCATGGGAAGTCCCCGGCGGCTCAGGAGGGCGGTCGAGGTACCCGCAAAGAACTGCTTGACGATACGGTCTTCGAGTGAATGGAATGAGATTATCGCCATCACACCGTCTTTTGAGAGTAATGCCGCAGCCTTGGTCAGAAAATCTTTAAGGTTATCGAGTTCGGAGTTGACCTCCATGCGGATGGCCTGGAAGGTCTTGGTAGCAGGGTGGATCCTCTTCGGCCAGAGCCTTCTGGGGATGGCTGCACTGATAATTGCAGCAAGTGCCTTTGTCGTGGCAATGGGCCTGGATTCCACTATACGGCGGGCAATTCTCCTTGCGAAGCGTTCTTCTCCGTAGATGGAGATGATCCGGCCGAGCGTGTCTTCATCGTAGGTATTCACCACCGCGCATGCATCGAGTTTTTGATCTTGATTGTACCTCATATCGAGAGGGCCTTCGGTGGAAAAGGAGAAACCCCGTTCGGCATCATCAAGCTCAAGGGATGACATCCCGAGATCGAGGATAACCCCGTCGATATGTTCCCATCCGAGTTGGGAGCATAAGCGATCTATCTCGGTGTAGTTGGCACAAAATAAATGGGAGCGAGTGCCATAAAGTGCCAGGGACTCTTTGAGGCGTGAAACTGCCTCATGGTCGAGGTCGCATCCGGTGAGTTCGCCGCCGGGAGAACTGGCTTCAAGGATGGCACGGGCGTGACCACCGCCACCAAGGGTGCCGTCGAAATATCTCCCGCCACTATGGGGCCTCATCACATCCAAGACCTCCCAAAGAAGTACGCTTGTGTGCTCCATCGTCTTACAGACCGAGCTTCGCAAGCCCTTCGCGCAACTTCTCGGAGTCTTCGAGTGCCTCCTCCATGCTCTTGTTATACGTGTCCTGATCCCAGATCTCGATGCGGTCCACAATACCCACAAGCAGGCATTTCTTCTTGAGGCCTGCATACTCGCGCAGGCCGGACGGGATGAGGATTCTGCCCTGTGCATCGAGGAGACATTCTTCGGCCGAGCCGACGACATGCCGCTTGAACCAGATATCTTCCCTTTTCACATTGGAAAGTCCCGATGCCAGTTTTGCCACCCGCTCCCAGTCATCGGGGGCGAACGCCAGAAGGCAGCGGTCGATGCTCTTGGTGACTATAAGGTTCTCGGTTCCCCATTCTTTCAGGATATCCCTGAACTTTGAGGGGATGCTTAACCGACCCTTCTCATTAATGGAGTTAATGTAATGCCCTTTCAACACCGCTTACCCCCACAAATATGACACTTATTGACACTTTATGCCTATATATTAAATGGTATATTAAAGTCAACATGAAGTTTCACTATTTTGTTAGTCTTTTATTATGAAATATCAAAATATTAAATGAATACCAAGGCTATGAAAAAAGTGCCATGTTAGGGAGAGATTTCGCTGGAAGTTTTGAGGGGACTTGGCTATATGGGTTCCATGGATAAGGACGTCCTTGGGAAGATTCTCGAGATGCTGCCCGCTGGCGTCATGCTTGCGGAGGAAGACGGCAATGTGACCTATGCAAACAAAGCGGCATTTGACTTTCTGGGTATTGATGAGTCCAGTCTCCCGGAGATCAACATCGAAGGCCTCATCGAGCACGATTCATTCAAGAAAGAGACCATGATACGGACCAAAGGGAGCGAAAGGATAACCATCCGGCTGATCAAGCATAAGCTCAAGAAGGGCGGCTTCGTGGTATTCCTCTCGGACATCACCGAGATCCATCAGCTCCAGAAAGAGATCCTGAAGATGGATAAGCTCGCATCCGTGGGCGAGCTTACCTCGGGTATCGCCCATGAGATACGCAATCCTCTGGCCGGGATTAAAACCACTGCACAGGCCTTGAATGAGGAGCTGGAGGTTGGTGATCACCGCAGGGCCTATGTCTCACGCATCATTTTAGAGATCGATCGATTGAATAAGCTGCTGCTCAATTTTTTCGATTTTGCCAAACCCAGAGAGCTCTCCATCGTCTCATGCGATCTCAAGAAGATCATCGAGAATGCGGTGTACATGGTGCAGGATACAGCCCGTGAGAATCATGTGGAGATCATCGAGTTTCACCCACCCAAGAGGGCAATGATCAAGGCCGATCCCCACATGATACAGCAGGTCCTCATGAATGTCTTCATCAATGCCGTCCAGGCTATGGAGTTCGGCGGGAGGATGGAGGTCCATCTTACCGACAGGGATGACCGCATGGAGGTTATTGTGTCCGATACGGGCAAGGGTATACCCGATCAAGTCAAAGGCAGGATCTTTGATCCCTTCTTCACTACGAAACCAAAGGGGATCGGGTTAGGGCTTTCTATCTCATATCGGATTATCAAGCTGCATTCAGGCGCCATCACCTTCATCTCAAACCCCGGAGGCACGACCTTTATTATCACGCTACCCAAGGATCCGAGCCGCGCGAGGTAAGGTGATGCTGATAATATAACTTTTATACCCAAACAAAATTTAAGGAGGTTGTGAATGCCATTACTGACATCCACTGCATATGCAGCGACAGCCCAGTTCAGGGGTAATATCGGGGCCATGATCGTGGATGCTGCCCCTGTGGTTAAACTCGTGTTACTGGTCCTCTTCATATTTTCCATATTCTCATGGGGTATCATTATTCAGAAGTGGATCATGTTTACCAGGGCCCGCAAGAGGGCGAAGGTGATACTGGACATGATTGCCAAGAGCCCAAGCATGGTGAAGCTCAAGGAGACCATTGCAAAGGCTGGTGATTGTCCCGTGTCTAAGATGTTCGATGAGGCCCTTGATGAGGTGAATAAACTCTCAGGCAGGACGGGCATGGTCAATCAGTCCATGCTTATAAACATCGAGGCCAGGTTGGGCAATGCCCACGCACGGCAGGGCATGGACCTTTCCTACGGTCTGGGTTTCCTGGCAAGCATCAGTAACGCAAGTCCCTTTATCGGACTGTTCGGGACCGTTTGGGGAATCATGGATTCCTTCAGACATATCGCACTCATGGGCTCCGCGAATCTTGCAACCGTCGCCCCAGGTATATCCGAGGCCCTGATCGCCACTGCCGCAGGACTCTTTGTCGCAATACCGGCCGTGCTCTTCTATAACTACTTTACGAGCCTCATCACCCATGCGAGCGCCCAGATGGACCAGTTCCAGATGGACTTCATTAACTCTCTGCGCCGGGGGTTGTTCCATGCAGACAAATAAGCCCAAGACGTATGTGGCGGAAATCAATGTGACGCCGCTGGTTGATGTCATGCTCGTGCTGCTCATCATCTTCATGGTATCGGCCCCCATGATGAAGGAAGGCATGAAGGTTGATCTGCCCGAGGCGGAGGCGCGGGCTTTGGGCGAGAGCCAGGATCTTGTGATCACCATAGGCAATGACAAGACCGTTGATATCAACGGATCACCGGTTGAACTCGGCAGGTTGGAGATGGTCCTCAGCCAGATCAAGGAACAGAGGAATGTAGAGGCCGTCTACCTGCAGGCCGACAAAAGTATCCCATACGGATTTGTAGTCCAGGTGATGTCGGTCATACGCATGAGCGGTCTGACGAAGATCGGCCTTGTGACCCAGCCTCCGGCAAATAAATAAGAGCCAGGATGCAGTCTTTAAGAAACTTCCTTATCTTATCGCTCATCTGTCATCTGGTGTTGATCCTTACCCTGGTGGATATCGATCTTTCCGGAAAGAAATTAGACACCTCAGACGTGTATGAGGTATCAATCATTCCCGGTGTCCCCTCGGGCGGAGAGGCTGCATCGAAGAGCGTTTCCATACCCGAGAGCAAGAAATTCATTTTCAACAAGAAGTCCGAACATGTCTCACTCGGAGAGGTCAAGAAGGAGAGAGCCTTGAAAGAAGGCCCTCCCAAACTCTCGCCCCTGGAAATGAAGCGGGAGACCCCCGAAGAGGGAGGCCCGGTTACAGCGAGTGCAGGTAATCTGACCAGGCCCCCGGTACAGACCGGTATGGGTACGGGAACGGCCCATGGCCCTGGAGGAGGGAGTGCTTCAGAGATCGCCCTGTGGAAAGCACGGGTCAGGAGCTTGGTGGAGAACTTGTGGAAAACCCCTCCGGAGATCGAGGGAATGGATTCATCATTACAGACCACCTATCTTCTCAGGGTGAGCAGGACAGGTGATCTGCTCCAGAAGAAACTCATGGTATCATCGGGCAATGTGCCCTTTGACCGATCGATACTCATTACCCTGGGCAGGGTGAGCCGATTACCACAGCCTCCGCTCGTCCTCATTGCAGGCGAGGACTGGTTTGAGTTCACCATGTCTTTCACACCCCCGAAAGGAGCTCATTGATGCGAAGATTCTTTGCCCTTATTTTTGTAATTTTTATCATTTCCGACATACATGTACATGCCCAGCAGATCCACATCGACATCGAGGCGAGCGGATTCCGCAAGATGAAGGTTGCCATGCCTACCTATGCCGGGCCCGGTGACATGGCGGGCTCGGTGTGGGCCATGTGCGCCAGGGACCTCCAGCTGTCAGGGATCTTCGATCTCATCTCGCCCCAGAGCTATGTCAATCCGGGCCCCCTTGGCGAAGTCCAGCAGGGTTCACTGAAGGACTTCTCGCTCATCGGTTCGGATTATGTGATAGCCGCTACGGTTTCAAAGCAGGACACCACAGGCATATTCAAGGTCCAGATGGTGGATGTTTCTACAGGGCAGGTCATCGAGAGCGCCACCTACACGAGCGGCGAGCAGACCATGTACATGGCTGTCCATGCGTTCATGGATCACGTCTTGAGGAATAAGTTCGGACTAGACCCCATCTTTTCCTCCAAGATCGCATGCATAAAAAAAGATAAAACGGCTAAACAGCTCCATGTCATATGGTGCGATGGAACCGGAGGCAATACCATACGTGGCGGCGGCAGCCTTGTACTGAGCCCTGCATGGTCGCGTGACGGGAAAAAGATCGCATTCGTATCCTACTGGAAAAACAACCCGGACCTCTACCTGCTGGATCTTGCCACGAACAATGTAAAACAGCTCTCGGCGCAGAAAGGCATCAACACATCACCTGCCTTCGATGCGTCAGGCGGCAGGATAGGGCTCACGTTGTCCATCGACGGTTCACCCAAGATCTATATCATGAACCTGGACGGCTCAGGCAGGACAAAACTCACCACAGGCTGGGCAACCGATACCTCGCCATCATTCTCGATCAATGGAAAGAGCATGGCCTACTGCTCATCCCGGTCGGGTAACCCCCAGATCTTCATCATGGATCTTGCAACGAAGAATGTGCAGCGGCTTACCTATGAGGGAAAATACAACTCCGAACCGACCTTCTCACCGAGGGGAGATCTCGTGGCATTTTCCTATCGTGCTAAAAATGAAAAGTTTTATATTGCGACTATAAAACCTGACGGGTCGAATTTCCGGGTGCTTCCAGGGTCGGGCCTTGGAGATGAATCACCGAGTTTTTCTCCCGACGGGAGACTCATTGCCTTTGCCGGTGGAGACGGTAATATCCACATAACGGATCTCATGGGTACCATGTCCGTGCCTGTCACCTCTGGGGGAGGGTTTTCCGAGCCGGCCTGGTCGCCGTTGATGAAATGAGAAATCTTTGAACTTGACCTGACTCAGGGTTGGATTACAGTACAAACAACTCCAAGAGTGGAGAGGAGAATGATATGAAGAGAATTATTCGTATTGCATATACCATCATAATACTCTGTGCGATCCTGTTCGTCATGGGTTGTGCGAAGAAGACCCTGGAACCGGTAACTCCGGAAGTTTCAAAGCCGCATCCTCCCGGCCAGACGGGAATGCCTGCCGAGCAGCCTGGCATGAAGATGGATACGTCCGAGGCATCTCAGGGTGCTGGAGCCGCTTCGGGCAAGTCCACGATTGAGAAGGCTCGGACCGCCTTTGAAAAAACGGATATATACTTTGAGTTCGACAGTTTCGAGCTCACGCCGGAGGCCCGGAAGGCACTGGCCGATAAGGCTGCTTTCCTGAACTCACATCCTAAGATCAAGACCCGCATCGAAGGCCACTGTGACGAGCGGGGCACGGCAGCATACAACCTTGCCCTGGGGGAGCGCCGTGCCAAGGCTGCTCAGGACTATCTTGTTTTCCTGGGTATAGGCTCGGAAAGGGTTTCAACGGTCAGTTACGGTGAAGAGAAGCCGGTGGATCCGGGGCATAACGAAACGGCCTGGGCCAAAAACAGAAGGGCCCATTTCGACATTCTTGGGGAGTAATAATCATGAGACGATCTATCCTATTTATCTTATTGCTGATCATATCCGGTTGTGCAACTCAGCAGGATCTCAATGCCCTCAAGAGTCAGGTGGATATGCTCCAATCCCGCCAGAGTATGGCCGAGAAGAAGACGGCGGAAATCTCCAAGCTCACGGACCAGTCCCTTAAGCAGCAGGGCGAGTTGCAGAATCGGTATTCTGAGCTGCAGAATCAGATGTTCACGCTCCAGGGGTCCATCGACCAGATCTCGGCATCTGCAGGGCTTACTTCGGCCGGTGGAGGCGAGACCAAGATATCCAAGCTGGAAAAGGATGTCCAGTCCCTCAAGGACCAGCTTCAGAACAAGGGGACTGCTCCTGCCCAGAATTCGCTCTATGACAGCGGCATGGAAAAATTCAAGGCCGGGATGTTCAGCGATGCGGTCCAGGACTTCAAAGGCTTTCTTGCCCAGAATCCCGACCCGGCACTCGCCGGTAATGCCTACTTCTACATGGGAGAGTCCCTCTATGCCCTGGGCAAGTATGATGACGGTATCTTAAGCTATGATACGGTAGTAAAGAAGTTCAAGGACAGCGATAAAGTGCCTGATGCCCTCTATAAACAAGGGCTGTCGTTCATGAAGATGGGAGACAACGAGACCGGTACGCTGATCCTGCAGCAGCTCATAAAAGAGCACCCCAAGACCGATGCCGCAAAGAAGGCCAAAAAGGCATTGAAAAACCCTCCTGCTTAGAAAGGGATGATGGTCTTTGACCTGTAATATGTTTTGCATCGAGAAAATCGTAAATGGAGAAAGGGGTTTTCATGAAGATCAGATCATTTAGAGTGATTCCCACACTTCCTGAGATGCTTAATCCCATCCTGTCACTTGCATACAATATCTGGTATTGCTGGAACCACAAAGGTCTGCGTCTCTTTCAGCACATGGACAGAGACCTCTGGGAGGAGACGGGCCACAATCCCGTGGATATGCTCTCCCGTATCTCGCAGGGCCGCATCATGGACCTCATGGAAGACGAAGGATTCCTCTCCCAGATGAAGAAGACCTACGAGGAATTCGAGGACTACATCGCAGAGAAGGGGGTATATTCCTTCCTCCTGGCCCAACCCATTGACTTTACGATAGCCTATTTTTCCATGGAATTCGGCCTCACCGAGAGCCTGCCCATCTACTCGGGAGGGTTAGGTGTGCTGGCCGGCGACCATTTGAAGAGCGCCAGCGACTTGAGGCTGCCTCTCTACGGGGTTGGCCTCATGTACAAGCATGGATACTTCACCCAGTACTTGAGCTGGGACGGCTGGCAACAGGAGGAATCACCGGATAATGACTTCTATCATATGGCCCTTATGCTGGAACAGAAAGACAGTGGAAAGCCCATCAAGATCTCATTGAAGCTCGCAGACAGGGAATGCCGGGCACAGATTTGGAAATGCCAGGTGGGCAGGGTGCCGCTGTACTTACTGGACACCAATCTGGAGGAGAACCATCCTGACGAGCGAAATATCACGGGTGGGCTCTATGCGGGCAACCAGGAGGACAGGCTCAGGCAGGAGATCCTTTTGGGCATCGGCGGCATGAGGGCACTGGATGCCCTGGGCATCGATCCCATGGTGTACCACATGAACGAAGGGCACAGCTTTCTCGTCGGATTAGAGCGCATCCGTAACCTCATGAAGATTAAGAACATGGATTTCAACACCGCCCGCGAGGTGGTGAGGGCATCGTTCGTCTTCACCACGCACACACCGGTCCCTGCAGGCAATGACGTCTTTGAGATGGGGCTCATGGAAAAATATCTCAAGCCCTATGTGGATGACACGGGGATCAAGTGGTCTGACTTTCTCGCGCTCGGCAGGAAGAACCCTTACGACGACAAGGAAGGTTTTGGTGCCACGGTATTCGCACTCAAGAATTCCGCCTTTCGCAATGGGGTAAGCAAACTCCACGGCCAGGTCTCAAGGGATATGTGGAGGGACATCTGGCCGCACGTCAAGACAGAGGATGTGCCTATCTCTTCTATTACCAACGGCATCCATATCCCTTCATGGATCTCAGACGAGATGGCCGAGCTCTTCGACCGGTACCTCGGCCCCAAATGGAAGGAAGACCCGGACAATCAAAAGGTTTGGGAACGGATCGACGAAATACCCGATGCCGAGCTGTGGTCCACACATCAGCGGCGCAGGGAGAGGCTGGTTGCCTTTGCGCGTAAAAGGCTCATGAAGCAGCTTGCCACACGAGGTGCCAAGCCGAAGGATATCCAAAGGGCCATGGAGACTCTGCATCCTGATGCACTGACCATCGGATATGCCCGGCGCTTTGCCACATACAAGCGCGGTCTCCTTATCTTCAGGGACATCGATCGCCTTAAGGCCATCCTGGCCAACCGCGAGCTTCCGGTACAGCTCATCGTGGCAGGCAAGGCGCATCCCAGAGATCACGAGGGCAAGACCATCATCCAGAAGATCATCCACATCGCACGCGAGGAGCCTTTCAGAGACAAGATCGTGTTCCTTGAGGATTATAATATGAATATAACACGTTACCTCGTGGAGGGCGTGGATGTGTGGCTCAACAACCCTAGACGACCCTTTGAGGCTTGCGGTACATCGGGCATGAAGGCTACTGCAAACGGCGCGCTCAACTTGAGCGTTCAGGACGGCTGGTGGGTGGAGGGATATCACCCCGATCTCGGTTGGTCCATTGGAAACGGCGAGGTCTACGACAACTACGACTATCAGGATCAGGTTGAGAGCAAGGCCATCTACGATCTGCTGGAGCGCGAGATTATCCCGTTGTTCTATGAACGCGGTCTCGACGGACTGCCCAGAGGCTGGATCACCATGATGAAGAAATCCATGCGCAGCTTATGTCCTGTATTCAATTCCAACCGCATGGTTGAGGAATACACGGACAGGTGCTATATGGCCGCAGCCCTGAACGTGAAGACTTTAATGGGTGACAATTTCAAGAACGTACGCCAGGTGGTCAAGTGGAAGGACACATTGACATCGCGCTGGAGCGATGTGACGGTGCAGGACATCAGTCATGAGGGGGGGGACGAGGTCGCGGTGCACAGCGACATAACGATCCGCGCCGAGGTGAAGCTTGGCGCCATCAACCCGTATGACGTCAGCGTACGGGTATACTACGGGAACATCGATGATGCCGGTAACCTCAATGGGGCAAAGGATGTGATGATGGATCACATCAAGGAGCTCGGCAAGGGTGTCCATGTCTTTGAGGCCCGCATCACGTGCGATGATACGGGCAGGTTCGGGTATTCCGTGAGGATACTGCCGTCCCATACGAATCTCATCTACCCGGTGGATATGGGTTTGATTTGCTGGGCGTGATTGTCATGATGATATGGAGGAGCGGCTTTAGCCGCGATGAAGTAATCGCGCCTGAAGGCGCTCCTACAAACAATATTCCAGGCTTCTTGGAAGCTTGAGATATGAGACTGCCCAATCATAAGACCAAGATCGTATGTACCATCGGGCCTGCTTCCAGGACTCGTTCCATCATGGAGCGGATGATCATAGCAGGGATGGATATCGCCCGCCTGAATTTTTCTCACGGTGATTTTAACTCCCACGAACAGGTGATTAAAGATCTGAGGGCCGCGGCTCAATCTGTAGGAAAGCGACTTACCATCATGGGCGACCTGCCCGGGCCCAAGATGCGTATAGGGGTTATGGCCCAAGAGCCGGTTGAATTGAGGCCGGGCAATGGCTTTACGCTCACTACCGAAGAGGTAGCGGGTGATGAGAACAGGGTATCGGTGAGCTTCAAGCGCCTCCCCCAGGCTGTCAAGGCAGGGGATACGCTCTTCTTAAATGATGGGCTCATTGCGCTTGAGGTCACCAGGGTCCAAGAAAGCAATGTGGAATGCAAGGTCCTTGTAGGAGGGGAACTGCGCTCCCACAAAGGGCTCAACCTGCCGGGCATCGATCTGGGCATCAGCGCATTCACTCAGCAGGATCATGTATGCCTGAGTTTTGCCGCCAGGCAGGGCCTGGATGCGGTCTGTCAATCCTTTGTGATCTCAGGGGCGGATATCCGTGCAGTGCGCGAGGCTGCAGAGGCAATCGATTACCATCCTTTCATCATTGCCAAGGTCGAACGATCGGCTGCGCTTGATCACATCGACGATATCCTCGATGCATCAGACGGCATAATGATCGCCAGGGGAGACCTTGGTGTGGAGATCCCCATCGAGAAGATTGCAATAGTCCAGAAAGAGCTCATGGCGAAAGCGATCATTCGCGGAAAACCGGTTATTACCGCAACCCAGATGCTTGAATCCATGACGGAAAACCGCAGACCCACACGGGCCGAGGTGACGGACGTGACAAATGCCATACTGGACGGCACCGATTGCGTCATGCTCTCGGGTGAGTCGGCCATGGGCAAGTATCCTCTAGAGGCTGTAGAGATGCTCGGCAGGATTGCTTCGGTTACCGAGCCGTACGGTCCCGGATATCGTCTGAGGGAGAGGCTCAGGGAGATCACGGAAATACAGACAAGCAGGATAAGTGATCTGGTTGTGTTCAGCATAGAGGCAATCTTCAAGCATATTTCACCGGCGGCGGTGTTTGTCCCCACCAACAGCGGGGCCATGGCCAGGAGTATTACACGCTTCAGGCTCCCGGTATGGATTGTTGCCATGAGCAGATCAGAGCTCACGTGTCAACAACTCCAGTTCTCTTATGGTGTCCAAAGCGCTCAGGAAGCCGAATATCCTGATGATTGGAGGCCTTATGTGAGGTCATGGCTCCATGAGCATGAGGTGGAAGGGGACATTGCCATCCTCACCCAAGGGCCTTCGAAGAAGCACCCGGAGGCGAATCACCGGATGGAGATCATTGACCTGAAACAAGTACCGGAATAAGTGTTGACCATAAAAAAATATTTTCGTGTGCGAGAGTGGCGGAATTGGCAGACGCGCTGGACTTAGGATCCAGTGGGTAAAACCGTGGGGGTTCGAGTCCCTTCTCTCGCACCATTAATTTTATTGAAGTTTTTCTCAGTGCGATCATCTCTTAAACCCCCTGATAACCGAGAGTGTGCCCAAATTGTGCCCATCCTGTGCCCGTGAGAGTGTCTCGGCGTTCTCCTGATACATGGTTGAAAGCCGCTCGCAAGCTAGCCTGATGTCATCTTCGCTGGTGATATTGTACCGGTCAAATACAGCCCTTGTCTTGTGTCCGGAGATCCTCATCGCCACCACTTCAGGAACACCGGCCCGGACCATATTCCGTACCGCAGTACGTCTCAGGTCATGGAAGAGCCGCCCCTCAAGTTTCACTTTGATAAGCGCTTTCTCCCATGCAGTCCTGAAATCTTTGTTGAACGGCTGCCCGTTATGATGAAAGAAAAACACATTCTGACACTCCGGGAATCTGGCATCACGGATTTTCTTTTGTGCGAGCAAGACATCAAAAAGCTCACCGAACATGTAAACAACCCGGCCTTCCCCGTTCTTCGTGCTTCCGGGTTCAAGGATGATCCTGTGATTCCAGATATCGACCTGATGCCACTGAAGATCAAGAAGCTCTCCGCGTCTCATACCCGTATAGTAAGCCGCGATCAATAAAGGCTTGAGGTAAGAGGGAAGCGCATCTCTGAGATTTACATACTCGTCGTACTCAAAGAATCCAGTTCGTACGTTGGTTTCTTTCAACTTTGGGATGTGGGGCATCATTGTCACCTTGGGAGGTGTATGCCGGAACCCAAGGGTAAAAGCCCTCCTGAGAGCGCTTAACTCCCGGTTGATGGTTCCGTTTTTCATCCCTGCTTTCTGACGGTCAAAGATGTATTGCTGAACATGAGTCGTTGTCACCTTGCAGGCCTTCAGATTGCCGAAGAAATCCCTGAGATGTTCCGTGCTGTATCGGAGTCGTTCACAAGACTTCCGCTCCATGAGACTATATTCTGCAATAATGTCGTCCAACAGCTCATTAACCATGGTTCGTTCTACCTGAAGCCCCTGGAAGGTGCCTTGCACGATGCTCCCTTCCCTGAGCTTGAGCAATTTATCCGCATCGGATTTCTTCTTTGAGTGCGCTGACTCCCTGTACGGCTTGCCGTCCCGATAATACTTGATCCACCAAACTTTTCCTCTTTTATAAGCAGTTCCCATGAACTGATCCTTTCTTTGCCGTGGGCACGGCTTCAGCACTCCTCCTTTCTCCATGGATTTGAAGTAAAGCCCTGCAATTATCAGGCTTACCCTTCCTCGTAATTATACTACCGGCCACAAAACGAGGAAAGCTTCAAAAGGAGAAGGTAGTTTTCTGCTTCTCAATCCATCTGTCCATGTCGTTAACATCAAGGAGCACGCGCCTTCCATCCCTGATGCAAGGAATCTTCCCTGCCCAGACCATCTCGCGGATAGCCCAATCCGTTCTTCCCAGGTAAACAGCCGCTTCCGGTATCGAGTACAATCTCTTGGGTGGTCTAATCTTCTCAGTCATACAATTACCCAATTTGTTCATGACTCGGATGGATTCACTGTTATGAGATTTGGGGAACAATCATTGTAGAACTGGGACTTTTTCCAATGAGTAAAACCACCCATGAACGTGTGTATGCTTACTGCTACAACAAGCAAGTTGATCATGAATTCTTCCTCCTTTGTCTTTAAACATAAAAACCAACTTTTCCTCCCTTGCCCCTTTCGCAAATGATTGAAGGGGAAGGGAGGAACGACCGGAGAAAGGGAAGCCAGAAAGGCTCACCATATAGGAGTGGTTACAAAATGTGACCATAGGAGACCCCGAAGCGCTGCAAGCAGCATGACAACATGTTTACATGTTGGCGTGCTGCTTCTGAGCAAGCGGAGGGGGCTTATTTTGTTACTATAACCAGTAGAACTTAATGTCTTTTAAGCATATTAGTGTGAAAGTATTGACAGGTTCTAAATTTTGTAACAGATATTCAAGCATATTTAAAAAAGAGGATAAGAAGTGGTTTATTTAAGGGGATGAATAGCGAATGACACACCCTAATGATAGAACGTTTGCAGATGTTATTGAATCAATAAAAAATCTCTACAGAGGTTATTCTATTGAAGATATAGCAACAACTCTTTTTGTATCTCATCTCTGGTTACCCAATATCGCGAGTCCAGTGAAACATATTTTGTTTTCCATGATTCTTTGTTCCTTGAAGCCGGATGAATATGCAAAAACTTCAGCTATAAATAATTATTCAGAATTTCAGGAATTTTTGAATAAGCTATACATCCTAGCTCCTGACTTCATTATGCTGGAAGATTATGTTCCAGAATTGGACTGGGGAGAAGTTAAATTTCAACTTAATGAAAAAAGGTATCATATCTTTTATGGTTGTGACCTTTCTAATGTATTTGATTATCTCACTTTATTTCAGATTCTCTATGAACCAGTTGATCAAAAGTACATGGAATTAGCACATCGCTCTCCAATGAATGAATTAAAATCTATATTGTCAATACAGGACCAGATTATAACAAGCATTTCATCCCAGCCAGATAGAAATGGGCTAACAGTATCACCCGGAGAGACAGGTATTCCATCCGAATCCTTTTGGAACGAAGCAGTTCATGTATATAAATTGCTCAACTTTGAAGAAATCGCCGGAAAAGATTTTCTTGAGAATTTCAGTATAAAATCGGGTGAATTACCTCCAGTGATTTTATCTGAAGAGAAATTCGGAGATGCTGTTGCAGATGACCGTACATTCCCTAATATTTTCGTTGAGCTTGATGGCAGACATTTCCTGATCTTACCAAGAAGAATGTCCGGGGTTCTTTTCGATACTTGGGGAGAATTATTAGAAAGATATCGAGCATCTATTATAAAGCAAGGAAGGCTTCTTGAAGTGTCAGTCGCAGGCGGATTCTGCCGATTTGTAAAGGAACGATTTTCAGAAGAGGTCTCACTACTGTTTGTATCAGCTCGTTCTGGAGAAAATACAGCGCATGAAATAATTTTTCCAGTAGTGATAAAATCAAGGGATAAGCTAGTCCTCTTTTATATCCTACCCCCGTCTGAAGATGGGGAAGTTATAACTAGCTTACTTGCTGATATTTCCCCTAAGCTGAAGGAAGCAATTCAATTTCTTAAACAACCACCTACCCAGTTGATCATGCACCTCAAAAACCAGCTGGTCGAATTCCGTTCTGATAAAGAAGACGATGCTTTGACCCCAGAGCTTTTCATACTCATCCCTCAAACGTACACTGGTCCGTTTTTAATTAAGTTGAAAGAAGAACCGCCCGGGAGAGTGCAATACATGGATTCCATGCTCGCTATTCTTGATGAACTTTATAAGGTTGATGAACTTTCTGACTTTCTTGAGTATTTGGAGGAAATTGAGAAATCTTTTATGTCACCCCTAACTTCGTTACTCGATAAGTTCGCATCTTATAAAGATATGCATGGAGTTTTAATTGGTGGTGCTTTAACTCCCAACATGGTGATGATCGACCCCCATTGGGGTAGTCGTTTTCGATATGAGTCGCTAGCCAAGTTTTGGAGTCTTTATCCTGAGAGAGGTCTCTTTGGCAATCCACGCAGTTGGCAAATAATAAAGGAGGGTCCACGGAGGATTAGGTTAGCAGCAAGGTCATATTTTGGTTCTACACTTCATTTTAAAATAGGTAAGGTTCATGCCTTCTTTACAGCTCCATTTGATAAAATGTCATTTGAACAGGGATATATCTCTAACTTCTTGATGGAGTGCGCTGAAGATAATTTATATCAATATAAAGATGTTATTGGAGTACATAGAGTTTTTGAGAAAAATCAGGAGATCCTTGTCCTATTCTTTCCCTTTTCTCTTGTAAATATGAATACTGAATTTAAGCACTTATGGCACCTTAGTGCTGAAACAACAGCCTGGTGTGCTGATGTAAGTATCCTAGATACATTGACCATTGGTGTGAGAATTGTCTTCAATGAAGAAATAATCAGGCAATCTTTTTTGGAAATTCAGGATCGATCTATGGAGGCTGCATTACTATTGGAGATTATGCGCAAAATTGATTCCCGTTGCCATGATCCAAAGATAAAGGGCATTATAGATATTATTGAGAAAGGGAAAACAGGAAAACCAAGATTCATGTTCTTCACCGAAAAAATGCCGGCATCTTTTCCGGAGCTGATCAAGCCATGTCAACCTTTGCCACATCATTTCAAACTTGCGAAGAAACGACTTGCAGAATTAGCAATGCTTGCGGGCTTACCAGAGGGCAAGTACGATCTTGCTACTGCAAAAGACAAGCTGAATGTTCTGCGTAAGGAGGTGTTCACAGAGATCAACAAGATAGTGAAGGAGTTTAACTTTGAAAGTTCGATTCCAAAAATAATCGGCTGGGCGGATGCAATTTTGGATCGACGAGAACGTGAGAGGATGACTATCGAGCATTCACTTGAACATGATGTGGATTACAACCGGGAAGAGCTCTATTCAAAGAATGAAGAGGATTACCTTCGAATACATCGTAGCTATCGTTATTTAATTGAGAAATTTGTTCAACTCCAGCCAGCCGGGAAGCAAGTCATTTCGGAAGAACAGGCTTGCCGTCTCCTTGCTTTCATTGATTGGTTTTTTGTGATTATCCAAGCAAGCGACATTATACATTATGACATCAACCCAGTAGGTCTTACTATCGATCAAGATTTTCTAATTGAGGTTGAGTATAGTGAAGACATAAATGAAAAGGAAACCCAATTCGCTCAGGAACAAGCTCAGTTACGACTTGGGATTATTGGTAACACGAAGGATGCAATTAAATATCCCAAATTTATTAAAGAGCAGATGCCAGAATTGGATGAAGCTTTTCACAAGGACTATGGATTCAGATTTACTAACCTCATTAGTGTAATGATTATGCTAACTCATTGGCCAGAACATGCTGAGGCGGTTGTTGTAGCGCCGAGTTATTCTGCTACAAAAGATGAAATCGCAGTAGTTGCACAAAAAGCCATTGATAGCATTGGGATTGAAGAGATCGACCCTATACTTGATTTTTTAACGCTTAAAAGTGATGAAGTATTAAGAGTGCTCAATGATGAACATCCATGCGATGATTTACCTGTATGGGAACACAAAAAACGCTTCGCACGCTATACAATAAGGCCATTAATAAAAAAAGATCAGAAATATATATGGGGTCCATATGCAACCCGTGGTGCAGGAATCATCTGGTCAGGCTCTCCATCATCTGGTACTTTACCCATAGATATTGATAAGAAGAATATCGATCTCCTCATACAGAAATGGAAGCAACTTCTTGATAATGAGGTCGAAGTTAAAGCAGCCGAGATTGTAAAGAGATTCACGATGCATGTAATTCCTAGCGCAAAACTTCATCGTTTGGATAAGGCTGGTAATCATCCTAAGGATTTGGGAGATTATGACGTACTAGCATTTTACCCTCAAGCAAATACTATTCTCAATATTGAATGTAAAAATATTCTACCTGTCTATTGCATCAAGGATGCGAAGACTCTGAGAGAAACAATTTTTGGAATACCGGGTAAAGATGAGGGGCATTTTCGTCAGATTAATAAACGACAGAAATATCTTATGGATCATTGGGCTACAATAGCAAGGGCTTTCAATTGGCCACTTGATCTAGAAAAACCCCCAAGAATTTTATCTCTATACGTGACACCGACTACATATTGGTGGACTCGATATCCACCTCATAAAGTAAATACAACTTTTGTGCAAATTGAAATGCTAATGAACTTTATCGAAGGACTATCAGATAATTAAACTCGGAATTGGGTCTCAAGGAATAGTAGTGGAGCAATAAAAGGAAATTAATTTTTCTGTTGTATCTCACATTCATAAATAATATAAGTACAAGTATTGAAATGTTTTAATTTGTGTGAGGTTGGATGTCAAACGAGAGCTTTCCATGGTTTTCCTTTATCCCGGTAGTACATCGGGACCTGATGTAAAGTACGAGGCTACCTCCATGCACGAGCAGACCGAAGGGCTAAATACTTTACGAAGGAAAGGCGCACTTCCGCGTCGGTACCGACGTGTGCGAGTGCTGAAGACATAAGCAGGATAAGGTAGATGGCGAACTATCACCTCACCATAAAGCATATCTCAAGATCGACAGGACGAAGCGCTGTTTCAGCGGCAGCGTACCGGTCACGAGAGAAGCTCTATGATGAACGGCAAGGCATAACATTCGACTATACAAAGAAGAAAGACCTTGCCCATGCAGAAATAATCCTCCCGGAAAACGCTCCGGAGAGATGGAAAGACCGGGAGACCCTCTGGAACGAAGTGGAGAGATCGGAAAAGAGAAAAGACTCCCGGCTTTCACGGGAAGTTGAAGTAGCCCTTCCCAAAGAACTGAACCTCGAACAGCAGATTGCACTGGTACGGGAATATGTACAGACCCAGTTCGTGGATAAGGGAATGGCAGCCGATATCTGCATTCATGAAAAAGAAAAGAACCCCCATGCCCATATCATGCTTACCCTGAGAGAGATTTCAGAAGAAGGTTTTGGCAAAAAAGTGAGATCCTGGGATGATAAAATCAATATCTATACCTGGAGAGAACAATGGGCCGTCGTCCAGAACCGGCACCTGCTTCAAGCTGGTTATGACATTCAGGTTGACCACAGAAGCTTTGTAGATAGGGACATAGATCTTGAACCACAAATTAAAATCGGGATAGCAGCGAAATACCTACCCAAGGGATACCTCCACCTGCAAGACACACGAGGACTTGAACGCCTGGAAGAGTACCAGAGGATATGCCGGGAAAACGGAGACCGGATCATCAACGATCCCGGGAAGGCCCTCAAACATGTGGGACACTATGATGCAGTATTCAAACGGGAAGACATCATGGACTTTGCCTTCCGGCACAGCGCTGATGCAGATCAGTTCAACCGTGTTTTCTCTGCCCTTGAGAACTGCCAAGAGCTTGTCAGGGTCGGGAAAAACGAGAAGGGAGAAGACCTGTTCTGTACTCGCACCATGCTGATGAACGAGAAGACCATGCTCAATAATGCGAGAGCAATGAAATCTTCAGAAGGTCATATCCTTGAGAAGGATATTATCAACCAGATAGCCAAGAATTACACCATGAGTCAGGAACAGGAGAAAGCATTCAGAAACATGGTAGAGAGTGGAGATATCTCCGTCATGATCGGTCGTGCAGGAACAGGGAAAAGCTATACCCTCGGTGCAGTTAGGGAAGCCTATGAAGCAGGAGGATACCGGGTAAGAGGCCTTGCGCTTTCAGGCATCGCAGCAGAAAGCCTCCAGAATGAAAGCGGCATAGAAAGCACAACCATCTTCAGACAATTGGAGGACTGGGAAAATGAGAGAAATGTACTCAGCAAAGACCAGATCCTGGTGATCGATGAAGCAGGTATGGTCGGCACCCGTCAGATGCATAAGATCTTAGAACACGCTCATGAAGCAGGAGCAAAAGTGATCCTGGTGGGAGACAATGAACAGCTCCAGTCAATCGAAGCCGGAGGATCGTTCCGAGGCATCATCCAGAGGACAGGGTACGTGGAACTTGCCGAAGTAAGAAGACAGCATGTTGAATGGCAGAAACAAGCAACCGTAGAATTTTCCGGCAACAGTGAACAGGCGGAGAAAGCCTTAAGAATGTACCATCACCACGGACATATTCATGAACTCCAAACAAGACAAGAGGCAAAGGATCAGATGCTTGAAGAATGGGCTAATCTCCAGTTGAAACAGAAAAACCAAATGAGCCTTATGATGGCTTACACGAATAGGGATGTGAATGAATTGAACCAGGGGGCGAGAGAACACAGGAAAACTCATGGAGAACTTCGAGGGTACGAACATACCTTCATGACCGAAAAAGGAGAGAGGCATTTCTGTGCAGGAGATAGAATCATATTCCTGCGTAATGAGCATTCTCTCGGAGTAAGAAATGGTTCTCTCGGAACCGTTGAAAACATCAATCGGACAGCCATGACCGTCAAACTCGATAAGGGCGACAGGGTCGCCATCGATACGAGCATGTACAAAGATTTTGACCACGGTTATGCAGCCACCGTGCATAAAACTCAAGGCTCAACTCTGGACCAAACCTTTGTTCTCGGCTCACGGCATTTTGATAAACATACTGCCTACGTTGCCATGAGTAGGCATAGAGAGAATGTGACCATGTACTATGCAAAGGAGGATATCAAAAACTTTGAGGACCTGCAGAAAGTCATGGGGAGAGAGCGACCAAAGATCCTGGTTGTGGACTATGGGCTGCCCAGAGGAATTGAGGTGGATAACAGAGTTATCGAAGCCGAGAGATTTCTGACTCATGAGGAGAGACGCATCCAGGAACAGGAACGGCAACGGCCAAGGGATGAAGAGAAATATGTCGCGCAAATGAAAGAGAAGGGAATCCAGGTAGAATTCCCAAAGGATAAAACTGTTGAAGGGTATTATATTGGGATTCAGGAGGTCTCTGGCAGAAAGTACGCCATGATCGATACCCATGCCGTTACCGCAAAAGGAACCCGTTACATGGTGCCTTATGACTGTGACGAGCGGAAGGATGCAGTAATGAAATTCCGCCGCGTGGAATATGACGGTCAGAAGATTGAAGAGATGTGGAAGAAGGATTTAGAAAAGGAGAGACAGCAAAAGCTCGCTCAACAAAATCGAGAACTGAAACACGAAAGAGAGCTCAATGCGTCAGAGATCCTCTACTGCCAGCAGATGAAGGACCGGGGCCTCCAAGCAGAATTTATAAATGAAAGATCAGTGGAAGGGTACTTTACCAAAATAGAAACGATTGGCGAGAACAAGTTTGCTGTGATCGAGAATAAAGGAACTCGGTATATGGTGCCCTACAATAACGAATATGATCATATGCAGATGCACCGCTATGTAGCCTATAACGGACAAAATATGTCTCCTGCCAAACCGAAGAGCCCTGACCTTGCTCAAGATATCGGCAAAGGCCTGGGGCGTGAGAGATAGAAAACCTCGGAAGATACGATCTTATCTTACAGCTATGATCTGCTGATGATACCTTTAAAACAACCTGACTTTCGCTATCCTCACGCTATATGTACCTTCTGAGAGAATAAACTTGTATAACGATATATGGAATCTGGGATCGAATAGCTTTGTATATAAATCTCTTTTGAGAACCTCGAATATTTAGAATACCTTGGATTCACCAGTTATCGAAGAGATCAACGGTATCAGAAAATCCTTAATGACCCCACTTCTCGCAGGATAGGTACGGCGGAAAAGGAGATCAGGAGCAACGTTACGGATAATGAATACGCAAAAAAGATGACTTCTAACAAGAGCATTCATGCCTACAATGCACAGTATTCGATGGACTCCCGGCATCTGGTAATTGTGCATGCCAAGGCATGCGAGAACGGGCAGTGACCATACTTTTCCCCGCGTAAATTTTTCCTGCCAGGGCATTATGGGTATTGAAGCACATTGATAAATTAGAAATGTATCTTGACATTAATGAAGAGGATATTATTATGGAAAATAATACATATTTTATGTAATTTAATAGCCCCCTTTAAAACTTAATAAGTGTTAATCCTTTAGCTAAGTATAGCTATGTGCAATTTTGCACCTGCTGAGTTTGTATGAGATAACTTATTGGGGGGGTGTATATGCTTCGCAGAGGTCAGGTATTTGGACTAATCGGCACTGTTCTTCTCTCAATATTCCTCGCCATCGGGCTTTTTGCCACGGGAGCAAATCAATTAGCAGGATATACACCGGGCTCTTTCCAGGTGAACGAGCTCAATGGAGCTGCAGAATATACTATCCCCATCAAGACTCCTGTTGGGATCAAGGGCATTGAGCCTCACTTAAGCCTGAAATACAGCAGCCAGTCCGGCAACGGCCTCCTCGGACTGGGGTGGTATCTGACAGGCATCCCTGTTATCACGAGAAGATCTACGGTAAACATGAGAGACGGAATCACCCATTCAGTCAGTTATGATACAAACGACCGGTTCGCCATCAACGGCAACACCCTCATCTGCGTCTCAGGCACCTATGGGCAGGACGGTTCGGTTTACCGCACCGAGCGGGATGAGTTCTCAAAGATCATCTCTTATGGCACTGCAGGTGTAGGCCCTTCTTACTTTAAGGTATGGACGAAAGACGGCATGATCATGGAATTCGGCAACACCACAGACTCCAAGGTCTTGGCCGTTGGTCGCTCAGATGTTGCAGTATGGCCCATGAACAAGATCCAGGACCGATGCGGCAACTACATGACAGTAAGTTATTCAGGGAATTCATCCGGAGAATATTACACCAGCTGTATCAATTATGCATATTCACCTACTGCAAGATGCTCCGTGGTGTTCCAATATGAAACACGGCAAGACAGTATGCTTTCATATGCCAATTCTTCCCTCGTGAATATGACCGACCGCCTCCATGCAATCCAGACATATGTCGGTACCCAGATGATATCGAACTACCAGCTTGGTTACCAATATGGCGGAGTCGCACAGAGAAGCAGGCTTATAAGCATCACGGAATACGATGGTAGTGGGAATAGCCTGCCGCCGACTACATTCACATACAATACAAACGTACTAGGATTTCAGCCGCAAATATTTGATGGTATCCCTTCCCATAATTACACTCTATCCAGTGCCCTGATAGGGGACTTTACCGGCAAAGGAAAGGCACAGCTCATAATCAGAATAAATAATATTCCCTTAGGAACATGTGATACATTCGTTTGTGTCGATGGTAAATGGAATAAATGGGCTACGGATAGCTGGCAGAATAATCCGAATTCTCAATATGCTCAATTCTTTGTTGGGGATTTTAACGGTGATGGGCTGACGGACATGCTTGTCATAGATAACAATGGGAATGCCTGGGTCTACCTATCAAATGGTAACGGGTTTAACGGGCCCTATCAATGGAGCACCGACGGGAAGATATTGCAGAATCCCAGCAGCGGAAATATGATCACCCGTACCGCGGATTTCAATGGCGATGGGATGACCGACATCGTCTCGGTAGATAAAGTGAATAAGAAGACCTATGTCTGGACCTCGAACGGGAGTGGTTTTGACTTTCATCCGGATTGGTTTCCTGGGGATAATCCAGGAAATTATTCTAACTTTGATATAGGTGATTTCAATGGTGATGGGATGACGGATATTATTGTTGTCCAACAAAACCCGGTAGTATGGTTTTCCACAGGAACTGGATTCAACTATCAACCAAACTATGGCAATTTAGGTCAATACGCTAATAACGGCTGGATGATATGGGATATGAATGGTGATGGCAGAGCGGATGTTTGTTGCTTAACCAACAATAATCTGATCAACCTCTCTTCGGGATTCGGATTCCCATATTCATCTTCTTCAAACGGCCCTACCTATCATGATCAACAGGGAGATTTCAATGGTGATGGAGTACAGGATGGAATTGAAGTTGTTTCTGGCAATGTACTATGGGGTATCCCCAATAGTTATAATGTATCCATCTGGAACGGGCATGGATATGTAGATTATCAGTGGACTGTTAACGGCATTCCTATAGCAACCACAGCAATCAGTCCTGCCGATTTCACTGGCTGCGGGAAGGCTGAAGTATGTATCGAGGATGTCAATAATCGTTTTATCTTCATTGTTCCCCAAGATCCGACAAAGGAAGACATCATCACTTCCATAACCGATGGCCTGGGAAAGGCAGTGTCCATCACCTACAAGCCCCTGACGGATTCCTCGGTATATCAGAAGAACCATGATGCCATGTATCCAATAATCAGGGACTATCGGGGGCCCATATATGTTGTTTCCGATTACACGGTCTCGAATGGCCTCGGCGGGGTGAATGCCTACACTTACAACTATACAGGTGCCCGTATCGATACTGCCCGGAGAGAGTTGCTGGGTTTCCAGAGTGCAACATTGTACGATCACCAGACCGGCCTTTATACAAGCAGTACCTATCTGCAGGGTTTCCCCTTCAGTGGCCTGCTGAAGTCCAAGTCAATTACCGATAGTAAAGGTAACATCATAAGCAGCATAGCGAATTCTTACAATGTCCAGTGCTATGACAGCGGGACTCTGACAGAGACTAAGAGCGAGGACCAAGCCACCGAATGGTTCATCTATGAGGGCCCCGATAAGCCTTCCAAAAGTTACTTCCCCTATGTATCCACAAGTGTGAAAGATGATTATCTCCTCACTAAGTCTGCAACGCCGGTAACCATAACAGAGGAGGTCTACAGCTATCTTGATTATGGGGATCTCCAGCAAAAAGTAACGACTGTCTCAACGCTTGTCGGAAGTAATACATATGATAACTTCCAGGAAACGGATACCTACCAATATTACGCCAACGATTATGGTACGAACTGGATGATCGGCCTTGTGAGCCAGCAAACTATCCAGAGTACGAACAACCAGAATGTTACGGCTACGCGGACCACTTCTTATTCCTATGACACAACGCACCGCTTACTCACCACTGAGACTATTGAGCCCAGTGGCGACCAGACAGTGAATCTTACGCGGAGTTATGCCTATAACGATGCCTACTTTAATCTCACCCAGATCACGGAGACAGGATACAATGGATCTGCAACGGAAAACCGGGTAACATCTTTCTCCTATACCTATGATCCCGTTGAATTCCACATCACAAAGACCAACCCGGCAGGGCTTGTGGAGATCAATGACTGTGGGTGGGAGACAGGCAAGCCGACGACCTATACCGACCCCAACGGTCTTGCGACCGACTGGTACTATGATAACTTCAACAGACTTGAAGAAATAGACCGGCCCGATGGCACCAAAACCACCTTTACCTATTCCTCTGGTGGCCCGGTTACAACCGCAGCTTACAGCCTTCAGGTCCAGGAGAGCGGGAAGGCCCCGGTAACAACCTCATTCGATTTACTGGATAGGGAGATCTATCAGCAGACATTGGCCATGAACAGCCAGACGATATCCAAATACACCAACTATAACAATCTTGGTTTGGTTGCTGCCAAATCCCGATATTATTTTTCGGGAGGAAACGCCCAGGTGACCCAATTCACCTATGATGTGCTCGGCAGGGTGATCCAGCAGAATGCCTACAACTCCGGCACCACTACCTATACATATAACCTGAACGGGTACAACAATGTTCAACTCACGAATGCACTGTCACAGACAGCGGTTCAGACTTCCAATGCCCGAGGGCAGCTGTCTCAAGTGGTCGATGCCCTAAGCAAGACGACCACTTATGCATATACACCCTTTGGGGATCTCCAGCAGATCAAAGATTCTTTAGGCAACACTACTACCCTCACATATGATATCAGGGGCAGGAGGACACAGGTAAATGATCCGGACATGGGTGCCTGGATCTATGCGTACAATGCCTTTGGAGACCTCACAAGCCAGACGGATGCTAAAGCTAACATTGTCCAGATGACCTATGATAAACTATCTCGTGTTCTAACTAAAATCTCAGGCAGTCAGAATTATAGCTGGACATATGATACTGCCACAAACGGGAAAGGCATGCCTGCCAATGTCACCGGTCCTGCCTACCAGGAGACCTACACCTATGACAGTCTAGCCAGGCCGCAAAATGTCTCCACTACATTAAGCGGCACTACCTATACGGTGACGTCCTCTTATGATGCCTATAGCCGCTTGAGCCAGTTAACATATCCCAGTTCGGGGTCAAGCCGTTTCTCTGCGGTATACCAGTATACCGCTAATGGATACCTTCAAAAGGTGACTAGCTCTTCCGGTATAACAGTATACTGGACTGCGAATACACGCAATGCCCTGGGACAGGTGACGGAAGAGGCCCTTGGTAACAGCCTGGTAACCGACAATACATTTGATCCGGCAACAGGCCGTCTCACAGCCATTACAACAGGCTCCAGTGTCCAGTCACTCTCCTATACCTATGATACCCTGGGTAACCTTCTCACACGTGAAGATAACCTCAAGAGCCTTACCGAGACCTTCACCTATGACGTGGCCAACCGGGTTACCGGTGTGACAGGGCCCCAGAACAAGACTTATAGTTACAATGAGATCGGAAACATCCTGAACAAGTCGGACGTGGGTGCCTACACCTACGGCGGCACCAGGCCGCACGCAGTGACTGCGGCGGGCGGGGTGAATTACACCTATGACAACAACGGTAATATCATAAGCGACAGCTCAGGCCGGAATATCTCCTTCGACGGTTTCAACAGGCCGACCCAGATTACCAAGACAGGCGCCAGCGGGACGCTTGTCTATGATGCATACGACTGTCTCGTCGAGCAGATCCTTACTAAGGGCTCCACCACAACGACAACGATATACATCGGGAATCTCTTCGAGCAAGTGACAACCGGCTCCGTCACCGAATACAAAAATTATATTCTGGCGGAAGGCCAACAGGTAGCTACCTGTGACTACTATAAAGGTCAAGGGGATCACTATATTTTTTATCTCCATAAGGATCACCTGGGTTCAACGGATGTGACCACGAATTCAAGCGGCGGAGTGGTTGACGGCCTGAGCTACGACCCCTTCGGAATGAGGCGTAATGCCACAACTTGGATGGACCAGGCAGGGATCACTTGCTCTACCACGGATTACGGCTATACCGGTCACATTCAGCTCGACACCTTCGGCCTCATCCACATGGGCGCTCGCATCTACGACCCCAAGCTCGGCCGCTACATCAGCCCGGACAATGTCGTTCAGAATGTGGCGGATTCGCAGGCACTGAATAGGTACAGCTATTGTGCCAACAACCCGCTCAGATATGTTGATCCGACGGGGAACGATTTCTTGGATGATTTATATAATGGTGCCTGCGATTTATTTTCCAGTGGCTTAGATTACTTGGCCGCTGGTTTTGGAAGCCTTAATGAATATCTCACCAGTTTAATTACACCGCAACCAACCCTTGATCTCAACTCAACCTTGGGATTGAGCTCTAATTCAGCCTCTACAAACACCTCATTCTCATCGAATTTGCAGCAGGCTTTATCGAATGCGGCCGCACAAGCAATAGACTTAGGGCTGCAAGCTGCAACTACTGCTCCTTCACCGGAGCAATCAACTCAAAATGTGGCGGCTACTACAACAATTTCTACACAGGTGATACCGCCTCCACTATTGTTGGCTGCTGCTAATACCGGCATCGCGAATGATGCAAATCCTGCAATTTATATGAACCAAAGTGCGCAGATTGCGGAGAATCAACCAACTGGTACAATATTAGCTGATCAAGGTAGTAATTTAATAAATATAGCTGAGGGATTATTGGGGCAACCATATAGTAAATACGATTGTTCACACCTTGTCTGGGCAGTAATTAACATGGCAGGTTATTATTTTCCATATACACAGACTACTAATCTACCCAACAGTGGTCTAATAGATAAAATAGATCCGAGTCAAGCACAAATAGGGGATATAGAACTTTTTAGACATGCAGATGGAACGCCATATCACGAGGGATTCTACAATCCAAATTCTACCGCAATAGGATGGCAAGATAATGAGCAGTATCCTGCCACTTTATTACAGTCAAGCGCTAAAAGAGGTGTCTCCTATTCTCCTGATATATGGTATGGAACACCAGAATACTATAGGTTGAAAGTACCGGATCAGCCCTAAATAATTTGTAATTACTTTAGATAAGGAGAACTAAGCCATGTATAAATTTAATTTTAATAGTCTATTAAGGACTGTAGTCTATTTGATTGTATTTGTTTTTTATACGCATGGAATACCTTTGTGGGGATCTACATCTCCATCAGATATTGTTAGTAAATATTGTAAGCTTGATTATAATGGGGAAAGAACACCAATTGGGGATATTAATAAAATGGATGACTATATGAAGGATGGTAAAGATTATGATGAGCCAGGGTGGGATAGGTTTATAATAGTCTCTGAATATAAAGTATTAGAGGAAAATTATAATGGGGATGGAACTGTTACTATTCCTGTAGAGTACACAATATTAGCCACTTTGAATAGTTCTCCACAACTCGTTTTGGAACAAAAAAAGAATATCAAAGTTGAAAACATTACATTAGTTAAAGTGAACGATACATGGAAGATCAAGAAATATATCATTTTCCCAAGGATCTCACCAGGCAGCGCTATTAAGCTGGTAAATGGATGGTGTAATGAAATTAAGAATAAGAGCATATATCAAGGAGAAAAGCTCGATAATAAAAGAAAAAATGATCTATTATATAACCTGAATGATATGATTAAAAAAATTAATAGACTTGATAGTAATTAACCCAACAACAAAAAAACTAGCCTTAGCCTGTCATGTTCCGCCCCGGACGTGCACGGCCCGCTGTCATGCAAGCTGCTTTCTTTTTACATAACGCAGCATGATTATCCGCTCTTGTCCCTTCGTTATGTCCCGTGCAGCTCAGGGGGAGCATCTTAAGCAGGCCAGCATGGGCAATGCCGCAGTTCCAATTGCCGCTAACCCGCGTTATGCAAAAGGCCTCACCTTCCTCGCCAGCGGGCCACAAAACTCGTAGCAAGACAATCTTAAAGTCCTTCAGTTGTCGATCTCCTGTTGGAAGTCTGTACGTGATGATGGGGAAGCCTTATTGTATGCACTCGGAATACTCACACACCCAACGCAATGGTTGCAAGAATGGTAAATCTCTTTTCTCAGTAAAAGATTTATTTCATCAACAGTGAATATAGCTTTATAAGATTTCAATAACCCTTGGCGTCTAGGAAAGTGCATATAAGCACATGAATCATAAATGTGAGTATTGCGTGAGTATCGATAGCTGTAATGGATGATAGCTTTTTTGATCTCACAAAAGTTATGGTCTGTAAAACATATCTACTAAAGATTCCAGCCTCATCTTGGGATGAAGATCCTCACTATATGCACTTTGTCTGATGCCAAATTTGTATAGAGCGCGCATGGAGGTTTTCGTGCATTGACAAAACTCACTTGTCTAGATCTCTGGTTAGTCATTATTGAAGATTACAGCAAATATGCAGGTGAGTAAAAAAGACCGGACCGCATTGACACAGCCCGGTATAAAAAGAAGGTTATAGCCCTTACCTGGCAATGATGAAGGATACCGAGAAGGGCTTAACTGATATCCATTTATAAGGACCATCTTAAGGAATGCAAACTGCGGGGTTTGAGGCTGAACCGGCTTTTGACTTAACTCATCTAAAAATTAGTATTATAACCTTTCTTAACTTTTATCTAGAAGGCCGGTCATGTTAGGTTTGGACCGGCCTTTGTATTAATAGCCCTGAAAAGTCTCCATAAATTGGCCCATAATGACTACCACAAAAAAAGGCCGGACCGTATTGACACAGCCCGGCATTAATTAAAGGAGGTTAGAAACCTTACCCGGCAAGGATGCCGAGCAGGCTTTTACCTTATGATATGGCGTTATATAGATCAACTTTGAGGAATGCAACCACAACGATTCTATGCGGTCTTCTTAGGCTTCCTGGGGTGAAGATCCTATGAAGATCTATCACAGAGATCTTCACTCTTGGGATTGATAATCTTCAAGTTAAATATTAAAACTAGGTCGAGACTTCCGACTGGTTATTGAGTACTGTTACTTCTTATATGCGCATGGAGAACTCTATGAAGTCATCAATCAGTAATGAAAATCATTTGGCAGTGCTGAAAATTGTAGGAGCTTATATTTTTTTCGGTATCCTCTGGATTTACCTTTCAGATTCCATTCTCGGTTGGATTGTACATGATATAGCTCTGATGACTAGTATTGCTATGTTCAAAGGGATACTATTCATCGTTATAACAGGAATCCTTCTTTTTTATCTCATTGCCCGACATGACCTAAAATTTAAAGTGGCCGAGGAACAACTTAAAGAGAGCGAGGAGCGCTATCGGAATATCCTCGAAAACATAGAAGAGACATACTACGAGGTGGACATGGAAGGGAGATTCACATTTTTCAATCCATCCATGACAAGGACCTATGGTTATACTAAAGATGAGCTCATGGGTACAAGTTACAAGATAGCCATGGATAAGGAGGACATTGAAAAGGTGTTTAATGCCTTCCACCAGGTCTATGTCACTGGAGAGACAATAAAGGGGATAGACTGGAAGCTCAGAAACAAGAACGGCAAGGAAGTTTATGTGGAAGCCTCTGTCTCTCTCCGCAGGGATTCCCAGGGTAACCCAATAGGTTTCAAAGGAGTAACCCGAGACATAACTGAACGACAGCAAGTGGAAGAGGCCCTTAAGAAAAGTGAAGAGCGTTACCGTTTCCTTGCTGATAATGCCCATGACGTTATATGGACTTTTGACCTCAACTCGGGCTTCACTTATATGAGCCCATCGGTTAAGCAGCTGAGAGGATTTAGTGTAGATGAAGCCATGAAACAGGGTCTTGATCAAACCCTCACTCCGGACTCGTATAATAAGGCCATGGAGATGTTAGAGGTGGAGATACGCCTTGAAATGAATGGAGAACGACATGATCCTGATTGGTCAAAAACCTTCGAACTTGAACAGTTCAGGAAAGACGGTTCAACAGTCTGGACAGAAGTCATGGTGAATTTGATTTATGATGAAATAAGTGGGGTCAAGGGGATTATGGGTATCACCCGTGATATTACAGAGCGCAAGCGTGCAGAAGAGTCACTACGTGAAAGCGAAGCAAAATATCGATTCCTCTTGGAAAATATGACCGATATGGTCTGGACAACCGATCTGAATTTATTCGTTACCTATGTAGGCCCATCTATTGAGAAGATCTTAGGATACACACCAGATGAGCGTATCGGCCATAAAACATCAGAGCTCATGACCCCAGAATCACTTGCCAACGCCATGGAAGTTTTGAGTTCGGAATTGGAACGCGATAATGAGGAGGGAGTCGATCCCAACAGAACGGTAACGTTTGAGACTGTATACTATCACAAGAATGGATCGATTGTCTGGTTCGAGAATACAGCAAGTCCGATACGGGACAACTCCGGCAGGATTGTCGGGATATATGGTGTTTCCCGCGATATCACGGATCGAAAGAGGGTGGAGGAGGAAAAGAAGAGACTCGAAGCTCAACTGGTGCAAGCGCAGAAAATGGAATCCATAGGTACTCTGGCAGGCGGCATTGCTCATGACTTCAACAACCTTCTCACCGGGATTCTTGGTAATGTATCATTGGCCCTCATGAGAATGGATGAAAGCAATCCTATCCGTGAGCGGCTGAAAAATGTTGAGGAATATGTTCAACGCGGTTCTGACCTGACGAAGCAGTTGCTCGGTTTTGCCAGGGGTGGAAAGTATGAGGTTAAACCTACCAATCTTGGTGAGTTCATACTGAAAAGCTCTGAGATGTTCGGCAGGACTAAGAAGGAGATCCGCATTCACCACAAGGCCCAGGAGGGCCTCTGGACTGTGGAGGTGGACCGTGGTCAGATGGAGCAGGTATTCCTCAACCTTTTTGTGAATGCCTGGCAGGCCATGGCTGATGGGGGCGACCTCTATATCTCGGTTGCAAATGTTGAATTGAATGAAATCGAGGTAAGTCCATACGATCTAAAGCCAGGTAAATTCGTGAAAATAATGGTAACCGATACCGGGATAGGCATGGATGAGACAACCAAAGTACGGATCTTCGAGCCGTTCTTCACCACAAAGGAGCGAGGACGGGGAACAGGTCTTGGTCTGGCATCAGTATACGGGATCGTCAAGAATCACGGTGGATTTATCGATGTTGAGAGCGAAAAGGACATTGGCACCTCCTTCATGATCTATCTGCCTGCTTCGGAGAAGGAACTTGAGGATATAGACCGTCCAAAGGACGAAGTCCAGATGGGGCGGGAAACCATACTGCTCATCGATGACGAGGAAATGATCATCGATATTGGGTCCGAGATGCTTGAGAGTCTTGGTTATAAGGTGATATCAGCAATCGGTGGGAGGTCTGGTTTACAGATATATGAAAAAGACCGTGATAAGATTGACCTGGTGATCCTTGACATGATCATGCCTGATTTCACTGGGAAAGAAACATTTGACGCTCTGCGTAGGATTAACCAATCAGTGTGTGTACTTCTCTCAAGCGGGTACAGCCTCGACAGCCAAGCAGAAGAGATCATGCAAAGCGGTTGTAAAGGATTCATTCAGAAACCCTTCACCATGGTGGAATTTTCAAAAAAAATCAGAAGTATCTTGGATCAGTGAATATTTGATAGGGGTATTCTTATATTTGTGAGTTCTTATACCAGAAGCGAGGAGAGGAAAGTAAAGATTTCTTGCCAAAATCAAAGCGTTGGCCATACTGAAGATTTCTAAACATTATATTTACTCGTAGACGAACAAGATGAAGTAACGATCTATAAGCACATGAAGCTCGAATCATAATACACATAACTGTAATGGATAGCAGCTTTTTACAGCTCCTGAAAATTAGGATATCCAAGATATATGGGAAAAGGTGAACAGAGTCCACCCATTCCCTTTTGAGCTAGCAATACAAATTGTCAATCCATCGAGAAGCCTCTTTATCAGTGACCTTACCAAGATATCTTTGTGTGGTTGATAGATTTGCATGGCGAAGAATGACCTTGCTCACTATCTCGATAGGAACTCCTGATCTAGAGGCATATGTTGCTGCATGCCTTCTCAAATCATGCGGCTTGAGAGATATGCCGACCAATTCTCCTGCCCTGTGGACCAATGCCCTGGCAGCTACATACGTGATAGGGAAGATACGCTTGTCAGGCTCGATCTTTTTTATGGACACGTACTCTTTTAGCCTTTCAGCAAGTTTCTGAGGAATGTATACCAGTTCATATTCTCTGCCACTTTTCGGGCTTCTCAAAATAAGCTTCTGATCAATAATATCTGTAGGAGTCAGCTTTAGAACTTCACTGATCCTCATGCCTCCACGGGCCATCAACTCAAGCATGAGCCGATTTCGTGCATTAGTAGTCCTGAAGATCACCTCATCGACCACCTCTTTTTCTAGTATATCCCAATGTACAGATTCCGGATGTCTGAAGATTCGCTTGAACATAGGGGTATCGCAGGGGTTGGTAAAATCATGGTCAATATTGCTCCTGATGAAGTTGAAGAAGGATCTGACGTTCGAATATCGGGATCGCTTCGTCCTTTGCTTCGTTCCCTCGCACAGCTGATTGAGGAATGTGAGCATCTCTTCTGAGGTAAGAGATGCCAAGTCCCTTCCTTCGAAATGATCTTGAAGCTTTCCAAGGACATATTCATAAGCCCTTATCGTATTTTCCCTGGAATTCGACCTGTGGTACTCCATACAGACATTGATACCTTGCGATAATAACATGTTGCACCTCTCATTCTTTATTTTAATTGTTTATCGGGAGGTGCTCCTGATGAAGAACAAACCTAAAGACTTCATGAATGATGGGTCTTACATAATTCATCAATGTTATGATCTTCTGGTTATATCTAAAAGGGTTGTGGATCTTATTTTGATTTGGGTGTCCTCACGATACCTGGACTATAGTGGATTATTCCGCAGTTCTTTATTAATTATATGGGATGTCACAATAAAATCCAAAGATCATTTGTTTCCATGCTGAGTTATAGAGTTAAATATTTGTATTAAGGACCGTACATTTTCTATCCGGTTGCTATTGCAATCACCCCTCAGGATATGCAATCTCAGGCCCAATCCAGGGGTCAGGCGGCCCTATGAGCACAAATGGCATTGGGTTATATTTGCCCATTGTTATGGTGAGCCTTCCGATGCCGAGATAAAGCTTGTCGTTAACCTTGCGAACTTCATCCGTCATGGTATTGGTATAGAACGTATTGTAGTCCCTGTAGCGGAGCTGGAATGAAGGCCTGCCATCGAATACTGATGAGACCATGGAGGTTTTGTTCAACATGATGCGGGCCAACCTCTGGGGGGAATTCAGACGGAAGAGTGACCGTACGAGACTGACAATTTTCATGAAGCTTGCCACAAAGTAGTTTTCATACAATTTGGCCTGTGTAGTGATGAAGGTATTGTAGCCATGGCCGTGCATATCGCCGAGAGGCTCGAAGGCCTTGTGCTGCCAGTCTCCCCAAGTAAAATGGAGATAAAGCTTGGCCAGAAACATGTTGATAATATAGCCGTTCTCAAGAAGAGCGGCACGGTATTCTCCATGCATCTCGGACATGGGCGGTGCATCGAGCTGAAGGAACAGCGCCATGAGCTGTTTCCTGTCCAGTTTCATGAGATCCTCATAAATATAATCTTTCAAAGGCTTCCCCATATAATTCTCAATTGCCATCGTCATCCTCCTTATTGTTTTTCTGTTGTTCTATATGACAAAGAAGATTCAGCTGTAACGTCTTGAACATCAAACCTGTGATCATACCCGGGGACCTCAGCATCCTGCTATTTTCTTATAGATGTAGCGTGTGATGAACTGCGGCTGCTTGGTCCCCGATGCAGTCAATATTCTCCAGAAGAGGGTGTCTACATGCCAGTGCACGAGGAACTTCATATTTAGCTTCACGGCCCTCGAGATCGTTTTCACCACATCCTCGGTCGTCAGATTTATCCCGACGCGCCTAGAGACAATGCTGCTGCATTTCTCCATCATGGGTGTATCCACAAAGTTCGGCCAGATTGCGCATACATAGATGCCGTGTTTTTGCCATTCGATACTTAATGCCTCGGTGAATCCCCGTACGAAAAACTTTGAAGCGGAATAGGTAACTTCCGTTGGTACTCCATAATTCGCTGCCTGTGAACATAGATTGACAAGGGTGCCTCGGGCATCCTTCAGGTAAGGAAACGCATGGTAGGCGCAGTTCAGCATGCCCCTGTTATTGACATCGATAATGGCGTGATGGTTGGATATGGGCTGATCCTCAAAGGGCTCCATCCAGGCAATACCTGCATTATTGATAAAAAGGTCGATCTTTCCTCCTGTCGTTTTCGAGAAGTCGGCAATTACTTCTGCAACCTTTATTTCATCCCTTACATCCAAGAAGGCAGAATAGGCGATCTTGTCGCCTAAATCCTTCTTGAAAGATTCCAGTGCGGGTTCATTGATGTCAGTGATGCCAACATGCCAGCCTCTGTCTGCATAATGGATCGCAACGGCCTTTCCTATGCCCATGGCTGCTCCGGTGACAAAAACGCACTTTTTCATAACTCCCCCTATGTTATCAACCCCAGCTGATCCAGATCACTTTTAAACAGTCTTAAATGTTGCTCATTCACATGCCCCCTTTGATCTCCGACTCCCTCCGGCACAAGAACCAGGTAAGCCAGTTGATGAATCTTCGCGGCATTAACCTCAAAATCAGGAAGTAGAGGATCTGGTTGTCGATGCCGGGGACACACAGTATCTTGCCCTTTACAAAGGCCTCGACTCCCAGGGAGGCAACGACATCCGGTTCCCACACCTTCATCCTTGTGAGCGGAACCAGATCGGATGGGTACCCCCCATTTTCGAGGAGGTGTGTCTTCGTAAAGGGTGGGTTCAGTGTGGACACGACGATCCCCTTGTGGATGCGGAGCTCCGAACGTACGGCTTCCGTGAGGCCCTGGACGAAATATTTGGTAGCAGAATAGAGCGTCTCGGTGGGTACCGGCGTGAGGGCCGCCACCGACGATATATTCAGTATGCCCCCTTCGCCCAGCCTGATGATCGTCGGAAGAAAGAGCCGGCACATCTTTGCATACCCCAGGCAATTGAGTTTAACCATAGTCTCCAGCTTCCCGACGGGCATCTCTTCGTATCGCCCGTACCAGGCGATCCCAGCGTTATTGACGAGGACATGCACATCCGGCACGGCGGCCGTCACCTGGCCGTGAAGTCTTTCCGGGCCGTTTTCCGCAGCAAGATCCTCCAGGAAGAACCAGGTCCTGATGCCATACCTGTCCGCGAGATCCTTGGCCCAGCGCTCTGCTTCTTCCTTCCTTGAAGGATGGTCTGCAATGATGACGTTTGCCCCTCTCCTGACAAAACATTCGGAAAGGGCCTTCCCGATCCCCATGGATGCCCCTGTCACAAGTACCTTCTTATCTTTGAGGTTTATCTTCATGACGGTTCACCCCTCAACCTTTGCCGTGCCTGATAAGGAATTCAAAGCTCCATGCCAGGAGTGTGACCGCAGTTCTGGGAAATGCCCTTGCCACATAGTCGAGGGCCTTTGCCTCCGGACATACGATGATGCGTCTGTCATTGCGCTTGATGCCTGAAATAATCGTGTCTGCCGCATTGTCGGGAAATGTCCTGAAGACCTGCTTGTCAAGGATATCGCATGCCTTTTCAGGCGAGAGTCCGGACACGATGAGATGCCCCCATCTGGCGTTTTTTGCAATATTGGTCTTTATCCAGCCGGGATGGACGCAGCTCACGCGGATGTTCGTCTTTCTAAACTCCTGGTAAAGGGTCTCGGTGAAACCCTTTACAGCGAATTTGGAGGCATTGTAGCTGCTTTCGTTGGGGCTTGGTACGATCCCGTTAATGCTTGAAACATTTATGATGTGGGCCTCGGGCCTCTGTTTCAGGTAGGGGAGAAATTCCTTGGTTCCGTAGACGACCCCCCAGAAATTGATGCCCATGATCCACTCGAAATCCTCGTAGGATATCGTCTCGATCAGATCGGCAACGCATACGCCGGCATTGTTTATGACAAGGTCCACGCAGCCGTGATACTTCACCGCGTCTGCTGCAAAGGTGCGGACCTGGACCCTGTCCGACACATCTACCTTGTGGGTGGAGACGCGGACCTTGCTGCCAATCTGAACGGCGGTCTCTCCCAGGCCTTTTTCATCAATATCCGCAAGGGCCAGGGCGCACCCTTCATCTGCAAGCTTCAGTGCCAGGCATCTTCCTATGCCCGATGCCGCCCCGGTGAGTGCACATACTTTCCCTGATAGAGTTTTCATTCCATAGGCCCTCTCTTCTCGAACATGTCGACCGTGTCCCGAATGGTGGCAGGTCTGGCATCCGGGGCTTCGATCTTTTCCTTGATATAGGTGTTGTAGAATCCAAGGATCCTATTGGTCGGCATGGATGTGTAGCAATGTACGCTCTCTTCCAGTTCAATGCTCAGGCCTTGGCGGAGGCTGGTTTCGAAACCCTGGTGCACAGCTTGTTTAATGGCGTTGACCGCTATGGGGGGACGCTTGCTCAAGATATCTGCAAACTCCTGTACCTTTGCATGAAAATCCTTTTTCTTGAAACTGCCTGTTATCATGCCCATCCTTTCAGCCTCTTTCGGTGAGATGAGGTCCCCTTTGAGCATGAGCTCCAGGGCCCTGGCCTTACCAATTAGTCTGGGCCACCTCTGGGTGCCTCCCCCTCCCGGAGGTATGCCCAGGAGCACTTCCAGCTGCCCGATGGTGAAATCCTTGTCATTGATCATGAATCTGAAATCAAAGCAGGCGGACATCTCGGCGCCGCCGCCGTTGACAGAGCCGTTGATGGCTGCAATGGTGATCTTGTCCATCCTTTCGATGGCGAAATAAAGCCGATGCATCATGAACCACAGGTAAAGCCCGGAAGAGTAGCTGCTGAAGCTCTTCATCGCTTCCAGCAGCACCTTCTCGAGCCCGGGGACCCAGTCCATGAGCCAGTTCATCATGGTCGTCCCCCAGGAGGAAAGCCTTCCTGCAATCCTGGATGCAAAGACCTTGTCAAAGAAGATCTTCTTGAGGTCCCCGTCGAGCTTGGCGAGCTCCGGGATGGAGAAGTGCCTGATATAAGTATCCTCGATGCCGCCGGTGAGGATGAATACCCGTATGGACTGGTCTTTCTCCACTTCCCTTATGAGGGAGAAGAGCTCCTCCACCACCTTGGTGGTGAGGAAGTTAACCGGCGGGTTCACAATTTCGACCCATAGAGATGCATTTGCATTCCGTATTTTCAAATATGTGTACCCCATTGTTGACCCTCCATCCACACTGAATTGTTCTCAGTACAATATGATTTATCTCGTGGTGGATTGACAATGGGATCTAAAGACAAGTATATTGTGATTTGCTGCCACAGGTTGAAATATGAAGAATCCTGGTCCTGTAAGAATCAACATTGCATCGAGACCATCCCTGCCGATGTACCGCTCCATAAACAGCATCGATATCCTTGCCCGCTATGCCGCAGGGCGGGGCATCGATGTCGAGAAGCTGCTGGCAGGCAGTGGTATAAAACCCAGAGATCTGGATGATTCCGAGATGTTCGTAAGCCCTAAGCAGGAACTGTCAGTCATGCGCAGGCTGGCCGAACTGGTATCGGACCCCGAAGCAGGGCTGAAAACCGGGGAACATTACCACATCACAGCCCATGGGGTATTGGGCAATGCCTCGATGTGCTGCGAGACATTTCTGGATGCCATACGGTTGATGTTTTCCTTTATCGAGCTTACCTTGACATATTTCAGCTATGAACTGAGCGTGGTGGAGCCCCTTGCATATGTAACAATGAAAGAGCTCATCGACCTGAAAGATATCCGCCGCTTCATCTGTGAGAGGGAGTTTGTTTCAGTGCTGAGAATGATGTCTGATCTGATTGGAGAACCTCTTATGCTGAAAGAGGCGAGATTTGCATATCCGAGGCCTGAGTACGCCTCAAGCTATCGGGATACATTCAAGTGCCCGGTTTTCTTCAATACGGATGAGCATGTATTTATTTTTGACAGCAGATATCTTTCAAAGTATCTGCCCATGGCTAACCGTCTATCGAAAGATAAATATGAAAGAGAATGCAGGGAGCTGATACTCCGGATGAAAAAGTCCGGAACCACTTCCGAAAAGGTACGGCAGTTGATCTTATATCAAAAAGAAGGAATACCGACTTTTCAGCAGGTCACAAGGCGGATGAATGTATCTCCCAGGACCCTCCATCGGCGTTTATCCGTCGAGGGTACATCATATAAAGAGATCCTCGCGGAGATCAGAAAAACCAAGGCCATTGAACAGCTGACGGAGACGAGCACTCCTGTCGAAAGTATTGCCATGGACCTTGGATACAGTGATGTCGCCAATTTCTATCATGCCTTTAAGAGTTGGACGGGAACAACGCCCATCAGCTATCGGAAAAAATCACTTTGATACTTTTTAATGGGCCTATGAGACATTCAAAAAAATATCACAATATAATGGCTGCCATAGTGTATGGTATGACCTTAGTGAAGATTTCTTTCGCAGCTCTGTCCTGTCCAATGCCCAAACTGAATTGAATATAACTATGTGAATGTGCTTTAATCTTATAAAACTTTCGATATCTGTAATAAATCCTAATTGTTAGCTCAGCTTTAAAACTAATGATTTGATGAAGATATCTTTGCTTTCAACGAACGTGGAAAGGCCTATTGTAAGGTTATATTGTAGTCTTTCTTCCCTAATTGTCAGATCAAATTGCAACTAATGCAAATTTTCATATGAGAGCTTCAATCCCTTTGCGATCCAGGATGCTAAGCAGTTTAAGGGATGGTCCGCTTGGATGTTTTTCGCCGATCTCCCATTTCTGAACTGTTGAGAGACTGGTATTGAGCATGGATGCAAGCACCGCTTGGCTCAATCGGTAGCGATCTCGCAGCTTACGTATCTGTTCAGCGTTATATTGGGGGACCGGCTCAATGCAAAGCGCATCATAGGACCGCAAAGCCCGCTTGTCTATAAAACCAAGGGCACGTAGATCCTGAGCTGTTTCATGTACTGTTTCGAAAATTCTGCTTTTATGTTTCATCATGTACCTCCACCAGCGATCCTTGCCGAATTGCCTCAACCATCTGCTTGGCACTCAGTCGAAGCAAATCCGTGGCTAATGCTCGTAGTGCTTCCAGTTCCTTACTCGTGATGTTGTCCCTCTCATTCTTCTCGAAGCCGAAAACAAAGAACCATCGGTCGTCCCGATTGGTCGCCAGTAAAGTCCTTGTACTGCCTCTCTTTCCTCTGCCGGGAAGCGCAACCCTCTTTTTAATGATTCCGCCGTCCAGATCTGCATCAAATAGCCCTTCTTGTATTTCTCGAATAGCTGAGATCAATACTTTATCGCTTATTCCCGCCTTAGCAGCCCATCTTGAAAAATGCCTTGTTTTGCAATAAAATACCATTTGCTTTGATCTATAGCACTTGGTGATATAGAAGTCAAGAGCCTAAAACTGGAATGAATAATTGCTTGATTTAGGTTTCAAGGTCAAAATTACCTATACTTATAAATATCTATTGGTATTATTGTCCGTAGATCTAAAAGCGTGGGAGGTATGAAGATATCCATGTCCCTATGAATTACCTTGCAAATTAGTCATGCCATGACCAATTTGCAAAGTAAAATATCAGGCTCCGTTCATTGAGAATAGAGGCCTGGAGAAAGGAGTGTGACTATTCCGTGCCCACCGCGTCTAAAAACGTTCCAAGTCTACCCAATTCCTACCAACCAGCCAAATCTGCTAACCGGTTGAAATCCTTTGCTGGTGTGCCTTTGCAGTCTTGTAAAATCAATGACTTATAGCCCTTAGGATCCAGTGGGTAAAACCGTGGGGGTTCGAGTCCCTTCTCTCGCACCAATTTGATAATCAACAGGTTTTCTAGAATATTTTGAAGCGGCTTTCTTTGAAAAATCTGCGATTGTAACTGTTTTTGTAACCATTTGGCTTTGAAGGTAAGCTTCCTGCCTTGCTGCAGCCTGCTTTAAATCATGGGCATTCACTATGTTGTAACGGTCAAAGATGGTCCGTGTGCTTGTGTCCTGAGATCATCATTGCTACCCTCTCGGGGATGCCTGATCTGACCATATTACCGACCGGTGTGCGCCTGAAGTCGTGAAAGAGCCGCTTCCCGATCTGCGCATCTTCACATGCTTTGGCCCAGGCACAGTCCGGGTCATAACTCCGGACCTAGGCCATGTTGTGCTTACATGGGCCTTGAAAGGCTTATTGGATCAAGGTGTTACAGGGACACATCAGATGTTGAATCCACTGTTCTTATAGTAATTCAAACTTCCTCTGGTTCATCGATGAGTAAAGAATTATGGCAATGATAGAGAGTAAGTGCGTCCCTTCTTTGTCCTTATGACCGCTCCGTGCTCAGCCGCGAAGTACATAGCATAAGCGATATCCTCTTTGTTAAAGCCGTCAAGGACACTGTACAGATCAGTCTGCAAGATGTCAGGATGATCCTTAATCTTCTCTGTGACGGCTTCGCGTATCCGCAGATAAATAGGATCCGTTCTGACAAATTCACTATACTCCTTACGGGCCTCCTCGAGATCGTGCTGCAGCTGGCCATTGGTATTGATATTCTGCTGTCTGACTGACTCAACCCATTTAAAATAAGCTGAACGGGCACCGGTATGGTTCCCTTCGGCCACACACCTGCGGGCTGCTTCCTTGTGAAACTGGATCTCTCTTGATCTATCAGGAAACATCGATGAACCTCTTTAAGCAATAATAATCAGGAATATAGAAGTATCAAGTTTTTTAATTGTCCCGGATGAAGTTATACTTTTCTGAAATCTTAATCGTTGTGGTATAATAATTAATGGGGTTAGTAGAATGCGATGAGTAAAAGCGCGCTTGAATTACTCAAAACAATCGGTCTACTCGACAAAGATAATAAACCAATTAACCTGAAGAAACACGATGACAACTGGATCCAGTCTTGCCTGGATCATTACTATCATACAAGGATACAGAATATTGATGGTGAGTTAAAGGATATTCCTTCATCAGGTAAATCGTTCCAAGCTCTCATCAGCAGTGTTTCTGCAACCAATAAAGTCATGCCTCTATTACCCTCATTCCTTCTATATGATCATTTGATAACCGATGATCCTGTATTCCAAGAAGCAACCCCTGATCACCATCAGAGTAGAATACAAAAGCAAGCTTTGGGTGTGAAAGAAAAGCAGAGCATAAATAGGGATTCCCTGAAAAACAAGCTGAAATATTTCAGTGAATTATCCCTCCTTATAGAAGCAGGATTATTACATGTAATTCCTTTAAGCCTTTTACACTTGCCTCCAGATAAACTACCAATTTTCTTTTCAGAAGACAGATTCAGATCAGAAATTCCGGAGGGTATTCATAACTTTGTCCACTCAAAGGCAAAGATACAGGAAGTTTTGCTGGAAAAAGAATCTGGATCCCTTTTAATTTTAGATAAACCAAGGCCTGAGATAAGTCGTGCTATTTATATCTCATTCGAAGGAGACGGACCAAATCAGCACGGTATGATATACTTTTTAGACCCCTTCGATGTGTTGGAAACAGATCGGGAAACTAGTACAATGCATGTCGCAATTAAAAGTGATCTTAATTTGCCAATCTCAGAGGATCTCTATAGGAGTTGGGTTTATCAGTCAGTTAATCAAACTATCTTAGCGAGATTGCGAAACGTAGCTTCTGAGATTTCTCTTGCTAGAACCATGGGGTACACATATCTCACTGAATCACTTTTCGAGTCAAAACTGCTCGGGGCATCCACTACCCAAACCGATGCGGGGATGATGGTCGGTGCTGTAAATTTTTTACGGGCTAGTGAAACAATGATCGCCATTGACAAGGCCAGTAGCGTTTTAAAACTCCGTGAGAGGAATAAACAAGCATTTGAACGATTCAGATCGACTATCTTGGAGTTATCTGAGCAACTAACCGGGCTTTCTGATGATGAATTTAATATCAAAGCAAGACGGTTATTTCTCACGAATATCCAGCCACAGATTGACGAGATAAAAAAAGCGGCAGCATCAATAATCACCTCAGCTACTAAGGGAGATCTTGTTTCATTAGGTGGAATTGCATTGGTTTTGACAACAGGATCGACTATCCCTTTCATCAGTGCTGCATTATTCACAACAAGTGGAGTTTTTGCTGAAGCACTTCCTTCTATTTCGGAATATCTGCAGAAGAGAAGGGGCCCAGAATACATTTGGTCAGAGTTAGTGAAATAATCCAACCAGGTTAGGTGGCTTAGCTCTTTGGTTAGGAACAAAAAATAAAAAGACTGATTTGCCCAGCCAGCAATGGGAGACTAAATGATTTTATATGATTGGGATGTCTGGCATGTCTATTCTAGCTTTTTCGATACAGAAAAAGTAGATCTTGAAGCAGCTGCTTCAGTCCTTGTTAAGTCAGGTATCGCAGTATGTGCACTACATAGAGATGGTCGTACATGGTGGCAAACCGATACTGGAGTTCGTTCTGGATTAACGACCATTAAATTGGGCCCCGATCGGTCGGTGGCAGATATTAAGATAGAGGTTGATGGAGGAGGTGAGAGCGGCCTTGATGGTTATGTTGCCGAAGCCTGGTATCAGGCAAGCTACTTCCGTTTCAATGAACTAAGAGTATTTGCAGACGATTTTCGTGTTCCTCCTCCATACGTGAGAGCAGTGTTGGGGGAGTTTCACCTGACTTCCAGTGAAACGGGTTTAAACGCCGTGATATATCCAGTTATTAAACTATTTGAGAGTAGTGTTGTTATTGTGGAGTTTAGGACCATCGCACCGAATCGTGAAATTCCCCTTAATGAATTCATCGACCGATTTGTAAATCTTGCCTTTGTGCCATTTGATGAGGTGGAGGTGCCCCCACCAATCAGCGACCTTGCTACTAAAGCGTTCTACCATAGCGTCATATCCTGGCCACTCCGCCTTCGAACTAAACTGAGCCGGGTAGAGCGATCTCACGAGAAAGCTGTGAAGGAAAAATCTCGTGAGGTCCCAAGTGGTGACTTCGTTGCAAGACTAGCTCCTCTCACTCGGGCTGAGAAACAGATCGATACTCTCGCTTCACTGGCCGAAACCCTATTCTCGGTAATAGGCTTTGTCCTTAGCAATCCTCGACGGGGATTTGCATTTGTGCTTCTAGGACAGCGAAGATTGACTCTACGAGGAAATTGGTGGAATGGCCGGCCTCATGTGCACTTAATCGACTTTGAAGGTCAATGTTCATCGGCCAAAGAGAACATACAAATGTTTGGGGCAGAATTTGGATGGATACTCGGAAGAGTCGCTGGTGGTAAAAGTAAGACTGGCCTGCGTTATCTATCGAAGGACCTGAGGCATTTTGATGATTATTCAGTATTTATAACGGAATCGGCTTCGCTTTGGGTGTGGTCGAAAAAAGGGATAGACCGGCAAAGTGCATATGCAGATCCAAATCACGGGCACTTGATCTATGAACACCAGGCTATCATCGAATTGCTTGAATACGGTTACATCCTTCATCGGGCCCTGCTTGCGAAGACTAACATGACTCAAAACGCTAATGAAGTTCTTTCGGCTCGCTGGGCCATCAACCAGCTTAACTCCGATATGAATGATGTAAGTCACTTCGGGGAGCTTCGTGATCTTCTCCATCATGGATGGAAAGCAATGAGAATTGAAAATCTTCAAGCTAGAATCTCCGAGAGCCTGTCTATTAGGCAAGCAGAATCCTCCTTACGGGAGACAAGGGACAACGAACGTATGCGACGTTGGCTCACTGTTCTTTTTGGAGTGATTGCTACGCCAACCTTGGCTTCCAAAGTGCTCGATCCTATCTGGAAGTTACTTAATTGGTGGAGGCCGGCAGATCAGGGAGGTGGGGATCTTTTCTTTTTGTCGATTACTTTTTGTTCCATATTTTTTATCATTATCAGCCTTTCGTGGATAAGTAAAAAATTGGAACGGTGAACTTCGGTCTGTCGATGTGTCTGTCTAACCAAAATTTTAACTCAGAACTTTCAAATGACCGTTTTAATTGTGCACTTCCTGTGCACCAGACAAACAACACGGATGTAACCAAGACTGTAACCGTCAACCTCAAAAACTATCAAAAAAGACCTAAAATAATCAAACATACTAAATCTGAATAGAACCTCATGAAATCAGGTAATAACATGATAGAGAGCGGGTTTGCGGCCCGCCCCTATTAAGGTTTATTTGTACTTAGAATCCAGTGGAGTGATCCGTGGGGGTTCGAGTCCCTTCTCTCGCACCATTTTGATAATCAAACGGTTTTCTCGAGCCCGCCTACTTGGGCTTTCTTTAAAAAATCCGTGACTGTAGCTGTTTTTTATTACCCTTCGAAGCTATGGGTTTATCCCCATTTTTCCCCAGCCTGTCTCTCCTGTGCTGTCAGCTCGGGATTGACGGGCAACACACAGGCCTCGCCTTCGATCGGGGCAATGACCCTATCGCCCCAGATATCCTGGATACGCTCCTTTATCTTCAGAAGTTCGTTCCATCGCTTGAAGGTTCCGGCCATGACGATGATCATCATCGCCATGACAAGAATGGAAAGGATCGCCAGCAGATACAGCTTCTTTGGCAAATACACGGTTGTGATGTTCAGATAGCCCGCATACATCGTGATGAAGGCCAGAAAAATGCCGGGAGCCGCAGTCACCCAGGCGTATTTGGCCTTTCCCATACGGATCAGCATCGACGTGACGATGATCAGGGCGCTTGATGCCAGCAGTTGGTTGCTCATGCCGAAGAGGGGCCAAATGGTCGAGATATTCCCCGTATACACCAGATAGCCCCAGGCAAAACTGAACAGACCGCCGGTGATGATGATGCCCGGCACCCATTTCGTCTGGCTGAACTTGGGAATCACCTTGCCGAACATATCCTGCAGCAGGAATCTGCCCACCCGCGTGCCCGCATCGACGGCCGTGAGAATAAAGACCGCTTCGAACATAATCGCGAAGTGATACCAGTACTTCATCAAATTTTTCATGAAGGGAATCGAGTCAAAAATATAGGCCATACCCACGGCCAGCGAGACGGCGCCGCCCGGTCTGCCCTGTATCTTTTCATGAACCTCTGCGGCCAATCGGTTGAGTTCGACAGTCGGCATGCCGAGTTTGGCAAAGGCGGCGGGTGCGGAATTAATGGCGAAATAGTCGGACGGGATAAGAACACAGGCGGCAATCAGGGCCATAATGGCAACAAAGCCCTCCGTCAGCATGGCGCCGTAGCCCACGAACAGGATGTCCCGCTCGTTACTGATCATTTTCGGCGTGGTCCCCGTGGCAATGATGGCATGGAATCCGGACAGCGCGCCGCAGGCAATGGTGATGAAGACGAAGGGGAACGCGCTGCCGGGGATGATCGGTCCGCCGCCGCCTACAAATTGCGTCAACGACGGCATTTTAAGCTCGGGGTGAACAAATACGATGCCGACGGCTAGCGTGGTGATGGTCGCAATCTTCAGGTACGTCGAAAGATAGTCCCTCGGGGCAAGGAGGAACCAAACCGGCAGAACGGAAGCAATCATGGCATATAGGGGAATGGCTATAGCGAGCTGCTGCTTGCTGAGTTTCAGCGCATGGGCAAGCGCCGAATTGGGTTCTATGGCCCCACCGGCATAGATAGCGACAGCCAGCAGCAAAACGCCGATAATACTGGCCGACTTCACATCGCCGGGTCTGATTTTGTACATCCATATGCCCATGAATATCGCGATGGGGATGGTATCGACAACGACGAAGAGTCCCCAGAAGCTCTCAAAGAGCGCATTCAAAACGGCGATCGAAAGACCGGCCAGGGTGAGGATGAGAATAAACAGAAAGGCAAATGATGCGACAATGCCGACGGTCTTGCCCACCTCGCTCTCGGCGATCCGGGCAAGGCTCTGTCCCTTATGGCGCGTCGAGGCGAAAAGCACGACCATGTCGTGGACGCCACCGCCCAGGACACAACCAATAATGATCCAGAGGGCGCCGGGAAGGAAGCCGAACTGCGCAGCCAGCACGGGACCGAGCAGCGGCCCTGCGGCGGCGATTGCGGCAAAGTGATGTCCGTACAGAACATACTTGTTGGTTTTCACATAGTCGATGCCATCCGCACAGGTATCCGCCGGGGTGGGACGATCCGCTCGCAGGCCCAGCACCTTGTCCGCGATGAACAGCCCATAGAAGCGGTAGGCGATGGCAAATACACACAATGAAACAAACACCAGGGTAAGAGCATTCATTTTCCAGAACCCCCCTTCCTTACATCAATCACATCCATGGTTGCAACATGCCTGAGATATCTGTCCGTGGTCTGCAGGGACGTATGCCCGAGGGTCTTCTGTATAATAGGCATGGGGGCCCCCTCCTTGGCAAGCTCCCAGGCGCACGTATGCCATAGACCATGGAAATGAACCCGTTTTTGGATCTCTGAACGATCCTTGAGCCTCTTCATCAAGGATCTCACATACGCATCGCTCATGGGTTTACCATCCAAGGTGCAGAAGAGCGGGACCCTGCTGTCCAGTTTCAGTTTCTTTCTCTTGTCGAGCCACCTGTCCAGGGCAACACAGGCATCCATGGGAAGACCCACGGTGCGGGCTTTGTCTCCCTTGCCGTGCAAGATCCGGACAATGCCTTTGTCCGTTTTCACGTCCTTGGGGTAAAGAACAAGTGCCTTCGAGAGTCTGAGCCCCGCCCTATATCCGACATACAGTAACGCCCTATTCCTTAACGTATCAATGGTATCTTAACACAAATTTAACCAAATTCTGCACACAACCTTAACTTATCAATTGTATCTGCACACAAACTTCACCAAAGTCCAAGGGAGGCATTAATGAAAAAACTATTAGCTTGTTTGTTAACCGTATGTATAGTCTTTGTCTTGTCGGTTCCTGTCATGGCGGAAGAGAACACATTAGAAAATCGTGTTCAGATCCTTGAGAACTTATTCGGAGGCTTGTCATTATACGGTAGCGCCCGTTATGACACATTCTATTTGAAATCTAACAGCAAGTTCACCACTGCCGGTGATACTGATTCAGTAACACAGTTGGTCTCCAAGACCCCGATTCTTACCGGACCGGATCAGAAAGAACTACAATATGGCCTGGCTGGCAACTCCCGCATCGGCATTGTAATGAATCGAGGAGAGGGTCTGGGAGGAAATGTCGAGCTTGCATTTAAAAATGATGGAAGTGTAACCCTAAGGAAGGGGTATGGTACGTACACCTTCGATGGAGTCACACTGCTCATCGGGCAGGACTACACCCCCCTTTCCGACTTTGCCTACAGCCCCAAATCCACCTGGAACTACAGCAATCAGGTCTTCAATGGCGATAATGACATGGCCGGCTGGGGTATCATTGATGATCAGGATAAACGTGTTCCACAGATCAAGGTCAAATGGAACGGGCTCCAAGTGGCGCTTGTGGAGGACAGGTATGCGTCCTTTCCTGCCGGACTCAAGACTACTCCGACAGATGCCACGACTCAAGACGTTCTGCCTAAGCTCGAGGCAAGATACCGCTTGACCACGGACATGTGCTTCGGGGATATCTTCGGAGGCGTTAATTCTTATAAGGTAAAATCAGAGACCGATGATATCGACAAGACCCTGACGAGCTATGCACTCGGTGTTGGCGGCGGCATCAATCTTGACCCTGCTTATGTAAGAGGAATGGTATGGACGGCGCGGAACGGCAAGCAGATGGGCCTGCATCAGGCAGATGCGGCAGGAGTAACATTCAACTCTATCCCTTCTACTAACAACCCGACCATCGCGGACGATGATTTGGGATGGGCCATAATTGCCGGCGTGAACATTCAGAAGGTGACTGTTGAGGCTGGTTACGGGTTTGTCTCTTCCAAAATGGATGAAAGCGGAGCAAAGAAAAATGAGGCTCAGAACTATTATCTGAATGCCACCATCCCGGTCATACAGAATGCGGCAAAGACGGCGTCATTCATGATTGTCCCCGAGGTCGGCGTATACGATTACATGAAAAATGCAAGCGGTACTGATCAGGGTAAGGCACTCTATGCCGGTGCAAAATGGCAGGTGGATTTCTAATAGGCCAGCCGTTGAGCTGCGAAAGATATTTTGTTCAGGCGTACTAATACTAAAACATTAAAAGGCACGGGATTTTTTTTAGATCTCCGTGCCTTTCAATTCTTCTTGAATCTGTATTGAAATAAAATGGTGACTCTCCTTTTGGATTAAAGAGCTACATAGGGGTCGAAGTCGGATGATCCATCCAATTTCAGGTGTGAGCTCAGATCATCCAATAAGGTACGAGTAATCCCATTAACGTTCTTCAGCTCGTCGATTCCACTGAAGGGCCCATTTGAATCCCTATAGCTAACGATGTTCTCGGCAGTCTGTCTGTCAACGAACGGCAACATGCTCAGCTCCTGGGCTGTCGCAGTGTTGATATTTAATGCACCGCTCGTGATATCTCTGATACCGTTATCGCTCGCATATGCACTGAACCCTAAACCTAAAAGAATAACCGCCACTGCCGAAATATATTTTATGTTCTTCATGGCCTTCTCTCCTTTCTTAGCTTTATCAGCTGCCGTGCTAGTAGGGGATGCCAGACCCGTAGTCAAGGCCTTCAATTATTTGGCCGGTACTTCTTTATTTTTATTATAGATTGTATGCATTGCCTCCCTCTTCTGCATGGGTGTCAAGTTACGCCCGACATTACATGAACTGGCATTGAGTAACGGGAAGAATCCTGCATCATACCTCGTGGAAAAGGCCGCATCACATAGGCTCATCCTGCTTGGTACCATGCATGATAACAAACAGATCCATGACCTGATCTTCGAAATCCTGCCTTTTTATAGATCGAGAAGCTGTAGGTAAGTATTCTTCCCCTTCACGATGAGTGCAGCCACCTTGCCCGAGGAGAGCGTGATATCCGCGCAGTAGCTTTTCGGGTAGGTTGCCACAGTCGTTCCTTCGAATTCGTCACCCGAAGCGGTGTATACGATTATCTGTGTTGCTTCGAACATTAAAATTCTGGGCAGCCAGCGCGCTAAACCCCGATCATTCTCGAAGGTTATTATTTTTCCTCCGGCCACGACAATCCTTGGCTTCAGGTAATATCTCATGGGTGGACTGATGGTGGTGTCTTCAATAAAGTCGGGAACGATACCTGCATCATGATCCGTCTTCTTCAGTATTGAACTGCCGCTATACACTGCGAGCTTGTTATCCTGGGTGAAGGAAAGTATCTCAGGCCCTTTTGGGCCGACCTCCGATGTTACTGCAGTGATCATATCAAGACCGTTGGGCAGTTGGGGGGAAGATCCGTCAAGCTGTTTTGCAGGCAGCCATCTATAAGATATGGAGCTCGTTTTGTCCGAATAGATCTCGGATACAACCAGTCCTTTGCCGAGAGGCACTACGGCTTTGTCCCATCGGTCGAGGGTCTTCCCGTCCTTGATCTTGAATGACCTGAAATTATAATCCAGTTTTCCCAGGACAATAAGCGTGTCTTGATAGGGGTAGATCCTAAGGATCTCGATCTTTCCTGGTGTGTGCCATACGGGTGAAGGTTTCTCTCCCTTCAGCTCATAAACCGTGGTCGGGTCGCTTATGAATATCCTTTCTCCGATCGAAGCTATGGAATTGGCGACAAAGGGAAGCTTCAGCTTTGCGCCCGTGACATTTCTCAGCACGTTTTCCTTCTGAGGCTCTGCCTTGTAAGGCACGACCTGGGCTTCCGGTGCAGCGATAAACATCGTTCCGATCATTTCATCTATTGTGCCGGACAGGTTGGCGGTGTCCTTCAGGTCCTTATGGAATGCCTGCGGAGGAACCGTGTCGAGAACTGCATCATAGGAGATGACGTCTCCGAGCTTGATGATTGTGACATTGAGCTTTTTGTAGCTTTCGAGGTGAACTCCCTTGGAGATGCATCGGGCAACAATGGTTTTTTCAATCCCTACCTTCAACGTTCCGAGATCCTGCGGGCCCGTGATGTCCACGCTGACATCCATGGCATATGTCAAGCCGGGAAAAGATAAAAATACCACCATGAAGAGGATGAAGATGTTCTTTCTCATTGTAGCTCCTTTCCGGCAACATTCGACTTTATAAAAGCATATAGCACAGATTGTAGCTCTGACAAAGGACTGACTACTATAGATTCACAGGCAATGAAACTTAATCACTTGACAGTTTCGGGGTGTTTCTATATACAATCTCCTTCTTGTACAGATCAGCCGCACAGAGAGGGGGTGTTTGATCAACGCATGCCCGGTATTAAAGTGAGAGAGACCGAGCCTTTTGAGGGCGCTCTCAAGCGCTTCAAAAAGCAGGTGGAAAAGGCGGGTGTTCTCTCCGAGGTACGCAAACGTGAGTTCTACGAAAAACCGAGTGTAAAGAGAAAGCGCAAGGCAATTGCGGCCCGGAAGAGAGCAGTGAAGAGAATGAGCAAGGTAAGATCCTACTACTAATGCTGACAGAAAAGATCAAAACCGATCTGGAAGCCGCCATGAAGGCGCAGGACAAAGACAGGGTTTCGTGTCTGCGCATGGCGATTTCAGCAATCAAGTACAGGCAGGTTGCACTGAATCAGGACCTTGACGACCAGGAGGTCATCAAGGTCCTGCGAACTCAGATCAAGCAGGTCACTGAATCTCTTGAGCAGTTCACCAAAGGGAACAGGAAGGATCTTGCGGATAAGGAAGAAAAGAACCTTGAAATCCTCAAGACCTATCTGCCCAAGGAACTGGATGAAGAGGCCATAAAGACCATCGTCAGGGAGATCATTGCCGAAACCGGCGCCACCAAGAAGGAATTCGGGAAGGTTATGAAACTCGTTATGGCCAAAGTTGCAGGCCAGGCGGACGGCAAGGTCATCAGCGGCATAGTAAATTCTTTACTTAAGTGACTTCACATACTCTTTAGCGGCAACAACAATATAGTTGCCTGGTTCGCACCTCCATGAGACATGACCTGTTAGAGTTCTCCGCTCTGAAGGAGTACATACAGCCTTATGTTTCCTCCGATATCGGACAAAGCGCCCTTATGGGCTTAAGTCCGGGCGACTCCTGGGAGGAAGCACGGCACCGGCTTGCCTTGCTCAGCGAGATGATGGCCCTTATCAATACCGGGATATCTCCTGTGGTCGCCGCTATCGCCGACATACGGCCCTTGCTCACGATAAGGGAGGGTGCGGTGCTGGAGGGGCAGGATCTTGTCAAGGTTGCGGGCGCCCTGGCCGACATGGCCAAACTGAGAAGGGAATTGACGGCATCAGGCGGACTGCTGGCCCAGACGGCATCAAGGATTGAACCTCTCGATCATGTATCCTCTCAGATAGATGCCATGCTCCTGCCCACCGGAGATGTTTCTGATGAGGCATATCCCTTGCTGAGGGATCTGCGCTCCCGCTATCGCACTATCCGGACAACCGTCCTGGAGAAGCTCGAACAGCTCCTGGAGAGGCTGAAACCCAAATCAGTACTGATGGAGGAGCTCATCACCAAGAGAAACGACCGCTACGTGATCCCGGTACGGCACGACTACCATCTTCATCTTAAAGGTATCACGCACGACTACTCAAGGACGAACCGGACCGTTTATGTGGAGCCGCTGTCCGTAGTGAACGAGAACAACACCTTGAATCAGATAAAGGCCCAGATCATAGAAGAGGAGCATAAGGTGCTCAAGGAGCTTACCTCGCTGGTCCATGAACATACAGCCGACATCGGAGAGAATCTGGATGTCTATGGAAGGCTCGACCTGCTTGTTGCCTGCTCCCGATGGGCCATCCACAGGGATGCCGCTATCCCGAGAATTACCGGGGAGGAGATACACCTTATGAATGCGCGGCACCCGATCCTGCTGGAACGTCTCGGTATGGGCGCCACGGTGCCTCTTGACATCCGAATCCCAAAGGGCAAGGACTGCCTCATCATCACCGGCCCCAATGCCGGCGGCAAGACCGTGGCCTTAAAGACGTTGGGACTGCTCATTCTCATGGCAAAAAGCGGCCTGGCAATCCCCGCAGGGGCTGATTCCGTCATCGCTCCCTTGGGCAGCATCTGGGTGGAGATGGACACGAATCAGGACATCACCCACGACCTGTCGTCATTCACCGCGCATGCCCTTTCCCTGAAAAACATCTATGAGCAAGCCTGCACCAACGACCTTGTACTGCTGGATGAGCCGGGCTCGGGTACGGATCACGATCAGGGGGGAGCCCTTGCCGTATCCTGTATCGATGCATTGCGCAAGAAAGGTGTGAAGGTTGTGGTGACCTCGCATTCCGACCTCGTCAAGCTCTACGGCATCACCTCGGACGGGGTGGAGCATGCGGCAACGGCCTTTGATGATACCGGTCTCAAGCCGTTATATGCCCTCCAGTACGGGGTGGTGGGTCAGAGCAGGGCGTTTGAGATCCTGGAATCCATTGCGTTCCCGCATGATCTTATCGTGGAGGCACGTGAAATAGCAGGCCGTACAGGTAATTCCCCGCTCGCCCAGGCTATTCAAGACATCTCGAAGGCCTCGTTCATGAGGCAGGAGGCCGAGCGCATACTCGATGAAGCGAGAATGTTCAAGGACAAGGCAGAGCAGGAACTGCAATCCAGGAAAAAAGAGAGGACCCAAAGTGCCCTACGATACAAGAGGCTCTTAGAACAGATCGAACAACTTTCCCGGAGACAGGTGACCCGCGAGACCGCCCATGCAGTCCGCGAGATGCCCGAGGCCGTAGAGCTTGAGCGGATCCTTTCCGAGATAGCACCCGCGCAGGTGCTGGACATCCAAAAAGGGTGCACGGTGAGGCTCAAGGGCACTGAGCAGGAGGGCGAAGTGGTGGAGGTAGGGCAGGATTCGGCCGAGGTCGTCTTCGGCACGATGCGGGCGCAGGTGGGCCTGGATCAGCTCGATGTCGTCTACCAGCCCGAGGAGGGAAAGACGAGGAGCCAAACCGTGTCTCGCTTGAAAACGCCACCCCCGGTCTTACCTATCAAGGTGGTGGGCATGAGGGTGGATGAGGCGATACCTCTTGTGGAGAGGGCCATAGACCGTGCCATGCTTACGGGCCAGGACGAGCTCGAGATCATACACGGGGCAGGAACCGGCAGGCTCAAGAAGGCCATACGCGAGTATCTTAAAGGACTGCCGTGCGTAAGGACCATGCATGACGCCCCCATGGCCGAGGGCGGAGGTAACAAGACCATCGTGCTGCTCGGGGTGAAATAGATGGACAAATCCCAGGTCGAGAGGGTCAAGACGAGCAGTGATATCGTTGCAGTTGTCTCGGAATACGTGCATCTCAACAAGAAGGGGAAGTCCTTCTGGGGGCTGTGCCCCTTTCACAGCGAGAAGACCCCCTCGTTTCATGTGGACCCGGACAAACAGATCTTCAGGTGCTTCGGGTGCAACAAGGGGGGCGATGTGTTCAGCTTTGTCATGGAAAAAAAAGGGTTGAGCTTTGCCGAGGCCCTCACCGAGCTTGCCCTCAAGGCCGGCATCACCCTGGAGAAAGAGAAAAGGCAGTTATCGTCCGAGAAAAAGATCTACTACGACGCCAATAGGGCTGCCATGGCCTTTTTCGAGCAGCAACTCGCTTCTTCCAGTGGTGAAGGTGCACGGAGATATTTATCGGGCAGGGGCATCACGGAGGAGACCATCCGGATCTTTCATATCGGCTTTGCACCGGACTCCTGGGACAGCCTCTCGACATACCTGAAGGGTAAGGGTATATCGCAGGCTGCAGCCGAAAAGGCAGGACTCATCGCACCGAGAAAGAGCGGCGGTTTTTATGACCGGTTCCGCGGCAGGGTCATGTTCCCCATCATTGACCTCACCGGTGAGGTCATCGGGTTCGGCGGACGGGTCATGGGCGGGGGAGAACCGAAATACCTCAATACACCGGAAAGTCCCATCTTCGAAAAAAAGAGGGTACTCTACAACCTCCATGCCTCGCGGAACCAGCTCCGTCAGGGCGGGGCGGTCATAGTGGAGGGGTACATGGATGTGGTATCTCTGGCCAATGCAGGGTTCTCTTCGGCAGTGGCAACGCTGGGTACCGCCCTCGGTGAGGATCATGTCCGCCTATTGCGCCGCTTCACCGATGATATCACCCTTGTCTTCGACGGCGATTCGGCAGGCAGGAATGCCATGGTGAGGGCACTGGAGCCGTTTCTGGCGAGTGATGTCATCCCAAGGGTGGTCATCCTGCCCCAAGGCAAGGACCCGGACGACATCGCACGTGAGGGCATCGGCATCTGGAACTCTTTTCTCTCATCGGCCCAGGACATCTGGGATCTGATGTTTCATGAATCTTTTTCCCGGTATGATCCATCAAAAATCCGTGGTCAGAATGCGATTTTAAAGGAACTTGCGCCGATGTTTGCACACCTGCACGATCATGCCATGCGCGATCTCCTGGCTCAGAGACTTGCAGTTAAGCTCGGGGTGTCACCGGAATTAGTGTTGAAAAGAATCAGACCCGAAGTCGATCCGGCAGAACAGCAGAACACTTCTCAGGCAGGCGGTGAGCGGGATAACCTGGAGACGACATTGACAAGGCTCATGCTTTCCGACAGCAGGTCAGTCGAGATCATGAGGACCTCCAAAATGACATTCGAATTCCAGAATAAAGTCCTATCGAGGCTTTTTAACTATATCCTGGAGCACGGCAGCGATGCAATTGACGATGTATCCTGCCCTGATGAAGTACGGATGACGGCATCAAAGATCATGGCTTTAGGGGAATTCCCCGGAGATACAAAAAAGGCCTTGATTGATACCGTGTGCCGGTTTATGAGTCTAGCGTTCGACGAGGAGCTCAGAAAAATTCAAGACGAGCTGAATAATGCCGAGAAGACGCAGGACAGAAACAAACGCAACGAGCTACAGAGGCATAAACAAGAGATGCAACTCAAGAAGAAGAACCTGCGCTCGCATGTGATGGAGGTATTTGAGAAGAGATGAGCGAAAAGAAGCCATATCCAAAGGAAATTCAAAAATTAATAGCTATGGGAAAGTCAAAAGGCTATCTCACCTACGAAGAGGTCAACGACGGGCTTCCCGATGAGATCTTAAGCCCGGATGACCTGGATGATGTCATGGATCTCTTTTCCGAAAAAGAGATCCAGCTCGTGGACACCGAGGCGGAATTCAACCCCGAGGAAGACGAGTTTGATTTTCATGATGACGGGTCCTTGCGCTCCCCGGACCCGGTAAAGATGTACCTCCACGAAATGGGCTCCGTTTCCCTGCTCTCGAGAGAGGATGAAACCGAGATCGCCAAACGCATCGAGGCCGGACAGCGCCAGATATTAAATGTCATCATCAACTCACCGGTCACGGTCAAAGAGGTCATCCAGATCGGCCTGGCGCTGGATAATAATGAGATCAGGCTGAAGGACGTGGTGGATATCGACGACATCATCGATATCGACGAAGAGCTCTATAAAAACAAGACCCTTGAGATCATCAGGGCGATAGAAGACAGGCAGACCGAGCTGAAGAACCTCAAATATTCTCTCTTCAAGGCCAAGAGTGCCTCTCAGAAGGAAAAAATCAAGACCAACATGGCCAAGGTGAGCCGCGAGATCGTGCATCTCATCCACGACATCCATTTCCTGCCCGAGCAGATCGATCTGTTCGGGGGCAGGCTTAAAGAGCTGAAAAGGCTGCTCGAAACCAGGGAGGATGCACTTGATGAGTGCGAGCAGCACTTCAGTAGGTCCATCGACGAGATCAAGGGAATCCATCTGATGATATGCGAAGGGGATTGTGACGATGAGGTGGAGTCATTCCTTGAGGAACATGGTCTTAAGCAGGAGGATTTCATCGTAATCGCCGAAGATATGATTACGATCCTTAAGGACGTCAAGCGCATCGAGATCGAGGGTGGCCTTACTGCCCATGGGCTTAAGAAGGCCGTTCGCATCCTGGAGGATGCCGAGGAGAAGACCAATGCCGCCAAGACCGAGCTCATACAGGCGAACCTGAGGCTTGTAGTGAGCATAGCCAAGAAATACGTCAACCGCGGTCTCCAGTTCCTCGACCTTATCCAGGAGGGGAACATCGGGCTCATGAAGGCCGTGGAGAAGTTCGAATACCGCAGGGGCTACAAGTTCTCGACATACGCCACCTGGTGGATCCGACAGGCCATCACCCGTGCCATTGCGGACCAGGCACGCACCATCCGCATCCCGGTACACATGATCGAGACCATCAACAAGCTCATCCGCACCTCCCGGGCGCTGGTGCAGGAACTCGGCAGGGAGCCGACTCCCGAGGAAATCGCCGAGAAGATGGACTACCCCGAGCACAAGGTGCGCAAGATCCTCAAGATCGCCAAGGAACCCATCTCTCTGGAGACACCCATCGGCGAAGAAGAAGACAGCCATCTGGGCGACTTCATCGAGGACAAGAAGGTGCCCTCGCCCTCGGATGCCATCCTGGCCAAGAACCTCTCGGAGCAGTCACGCCGTGTGCTTGCAACGCTCACCCCGCGTGAGGAGAAGGTGTTGCGCATGCGCTTCGGCATCGGCGAAAAGTCGGACCACACCTTGGAAGAGGTGGGCAAAGACTTCACGGTCACGCGCGAGCGTATCCGCCAGATAGAGGCCAAGGCGTTGCGCAAGCTCAGGCATCCGGTGCGGTCAAAGAAACTGCGCTCATTTATTGATCAGTAAGAGTGGCTTTAGCCGCGAAACCTTATCGCGCCTGAAGGCGCTCCTACAAAGAATGGATAAAAAAAGCCCGCCTGAAGGCGGGCTTTTTTATTTCGCATGGTTGATCGAGCTAGAAGTTAATCTTGATCATGTGCTGTACTGCAAGAATAGCGTCTGGATTCTCTATAGGAGGGGCCCCGGGTACTACTGAATTGGATACAATGGTTCTCCCTTTAGTTGATAAATCGCATTTACCATAGCCTGCCCCGATTGAGTAGACCACATATTTGCTCAGCTGATAGGCTACGCCGAGGTCGACTTCATAGGCCTTTGCGCCGTCCCACATAGTATCCTTCTGATTTGAGGACATGTAGCTAACGGATGCGCTGGCGGTAAGATTAGGAATCGGGGTCTTGATATCGACGATGTACGGTTTGATCATGGTGAAGGCCATGAGGTCTGATCCATCAATATCTCCTTCCCATGCGTTCTCGCCTAGCGGCACACTGAGAGGGTTCTCATAATCAGCGCCATGGCCGCCGAAGATGAGGTTGGATTTGAAGTCATTACCTGAGTCAAATCCCCATCCCATAGCTTTGCCTGTCACGGGGTTTTTGTAACCGGCATTCTTATCCCAACTGTCGTAAACTAACGTAAGGCCGGGTTTAGCAACATCGAGAGCCTTGAACACGGTGACATATGCGCCCCAGACAGTTGGATCCTTAAATGCGTCGCTGTATACGGATGTGAAATGCCAGGACTTATATCCAAACTCTGAATCGAAAGACACCGGTCCGAGATCACCGTTCAGCTCAAGGGCATAGTAACCTATCCTTGAATCCGGATATGGAGTAAGAGGTCCTGCGGTAAACCCACTGCTCCAATTTAAAAGGTAGACAAGTCCTTTGACCCAGATATCACCGGCCTTGGTAACGGCAAAAAAGGCTATATCGTTTGCATCTTTATAGTTGTTAGCAGGGATATCTTCATTGCTTTGTTCAGCAAACTTTTCGAGCACGACGCCGAATAGTCCCACCGGGGTCGTCTGTGAAAACTTAACACGGTAGGCATTTCCCTCATTATCAGCAAATGAGGAGCCAAATGTAAAGGCTTCCTGGAGACCCACATCCAAGACGGAGTCTTTCGAGAAGTGGTAGGTGATGTATGCACGATCCACTAAGATATTACTGGGCATATTGGGGGTAGAGCCAGGATCAACCATGTCAAAAGCAGCATACGAAGAATCCCAGATTTGTTTACGAATAGCAAACCTCATATTGATCTCGGCGTTGTCCATCGTGATCTTAGGGTATAGGAAGAAACCGCCGTCGTAGAAGGCTTGCGTAGTATCAAAAGCCGATTTTCCCTCTGGCTTGTCCAGAAAGGCCTGATTCCTAATATAATCGCCACGTTCCCACGCATCACCGCTTATGCTGAATGTGACGTCAGCATAAACAGCAGTAGCAAAGAGTACAATGAGTAATGTTAATAAACCTTTCTTCATCATTTCCTCCCCTAGTTTTATGTTTTCTTTTTTATTTATCAGGCTTGCCCTCCCTCATGCAGCTTTTAAGCAATGCCTGAACCCTTGTAAACCAACACTGCACCTACAAATCCTAAAGTTTATATTCAACTTATGTGCCAATCTAAAAAAGATAATGATAACAACAAAATAACACTAGTCTTGAAAAATGATGTTGTAAATCTACAACGATGCGAGAATCCATTCGTTGTAAAATTAATACAGGAGAGGATCTTTGCTTGCCCTTCCTCATTAAGCATCATAACACTTCCCCGGCTCCTTGTTTCTTGACTCTACGTCAATGCATGCAATAGAATGCCTTGTATTGCCTTACGTATCGGGCATGTAAAATAAATTCATTAATCATAAAAGCATGGAGGCGGGATGAATCCCGAAGTATTCAGGGAATACGACATTCGGGGGATTGTGGGTGTCGATCTGGATGAACAATTCGTGAGACAGCTTTCCCGGGCCATTGGCGTATATTTCCGTGATCGTGGAGTTAAACGCATCAGCCTGGGCATGGATGCGCGTCTGAGCTCTCCTGCCTTCAAAGAAACCCTTAAAGAGGGCCTCACGGCAAGTGGAATTGAGGTGATCGACCTCGGCATGGTGCCTACGCCGGTGATGTACTTCTCGCTCTTTAGACTCGATGTGGACGGGGGCATAGAGGTGACCGGTTCCCATAATCCTGCGGACAACAACGGTTTTAAGATAGCTTTTGGCAAGACGACCATCTATGGCGAGGAGATCCTGAAGATCAAGGCCATTATCGAACAGGGCAGGACCATCAGCGGGAACGCCCGGAGTACTTCCTATGATATCATCCCGGAATATGTGGATGATATCGTCTCACGCATCAAGCCCGGGGGAAGGCGGTTGAAGGTAGTAATTGATCCGGGTAATGGCGTGGGGGGTGCCCCAGCCATGGCCGTATTCAACGATCTGGGAATGGATGTAAGCGGCATTTGCCTTGAGCCGGACGGGAATTTTCCCAACCACCACCCGGACCCCACAACCCTTGAAGGGATTACCATGCTGAAGGCTGAGGTGTTGAAGAAGGGTGCGGATATAGGTATCGGATACGACGGGGATGCAGACCGCATCGGTGTCATTGATGCCCGGGGGAATGCCGTCTATGGCGATATGATCACTGCCATCCTTGCCCGCGATATCTTGAAAAAGAAGAGAGGCGAGAAGATCATCGGCGAGGTGAAGTGTTCCAAGGCCTTTTTCGATGAGGTGGTAAAGGCAGGCGGCATCCCTATCATGGGCAAGGTCGGGCACTCGCTCATGAAGGCGCGACTTATCCAGGAACAGGCAGCCCTTGCCGGTGAGATGAGCGGACATATCTTTTTTCTCGACCGGTGGTATGGGTTTGATGACGCCATCTATGCGTCAGCCAGGCTCATGGAGATCCTCTCCAAGGAGGCTGAACCCCAGGCCGTCTTCGATAGCCTGCCCAAGGTTGAGAATACCCCTGAGATCCGTATAGAGTGCCCGGACCGTATCAAGTTCGAGGCGGTAGAGAGGTTCAAGGCCTATGCAAAGGGTCAATACGGCGAGTGTGTTGATATCGACGGCGTGCGGTTTACCAGGGGCGACACGTGGGGGCTGGTGAGGCCCTCCAACACCCAGCCTGTCATTGTACTGAGATTTGAGGCTCGCGAAAAGGAATCCCTTAAACAAATCGAGGACGATACCCGGGTCCGCCTGGATGAGATTATTCGAGACCTAAAAAACAGCGGCTCATGAGAAACAGGTACCCCGTGCCTTGCGTTACCAAAGATTATGTTACAGGCATTAAGGTACTTAGGGGCATCGTGTTGACGGGCTCTCCCTCGCAATGACAGTGCGGCACAGTCTCATAATAGTGGGGAGAAGGTCTTCGGTGAGGGGGCCCAAATAGATACAAAGCATCCTTGCAGGGAATGTATTGCATGGACCGGCTTTATACGATAGGCTATGAACAGGTGTAGCTCATAGAATATATGAGGTCCTGCAATGAGAAGAGGAGCAATAGGTTTTCTGGCGTTTGTCTGTGCGATCTTCATCTTCCTGCCCCCGGTATGTCTGCAGGCCAAGGGGATGTATGTGAGGGACTGGATCGTCATCACGCTGCGCTCCACTCCGAATGAATCATCTGAAGCCGTGGGCATGGCAAGCACCAACGATCTTGTGGAAGTGCTGGAGGAAGGTGCTGGCTGGACACGGATCCAGACTAAAGACGGAAAAGAGGGATGGGTCTCCAGCCGCTTCCTGAGCGTGCAGCCGCCCAAGACCTTTTTTGTGAAGCAACTTGAGGAGAAGATCAAGGCCCTGCAGGAGGAGAACATGCGGCTTCAGGGCCTCTCTTCCGCCCGGACTTCCGGTGGAGTTGCTTCTCCCGGTTCGGGACAGCAAGGTATGGTGGTGCCGCCCGAGGTCGCCTTCAGTGACTGCCCCGGGCTCAAGCAGGGTTATGACAAGCTGTTCAAAGATTCACAGGATTGCTCAAAAAAGATGATTTCCATTGCCGAGGAGAACAACAGATTGAAGACCTCCGAAAGGCTCATCTTCACCTTTATCGGTGGTGCATTCATCATAGGCGGGATTGTAATCGGGCTGTTCGTCCAGATGATCAGGGCGCGCCCCAAGAAACAAGGCTACAGATTCTAAAAAAAGTGGGTGGTGCTATGCTGAAAAAATATGAACGAATGAGCGCACAGGTAACCTTCAAGGGAATCCTGAAGGCCAATGCTGCTATTAAAACCTACATCCACAGGACAAACCTCATGTATTATTCGGAGCTCAGCAGGATCATCGGGTGCGATGCATTCGTCAAGCACGAAAACCACCTCCCCACCGGCTCCTTCAAGATACGCGGGGCGCTCAACTTCTTCCAGACTATTCCCAAGGAGGATGTGGCCAATGGTGTGCTCGTTTCCACCCGCGGGAATCACGGACTCGCCATGGCATGGGCAGGCCAGTGGTTTCATACCCCCTGTACCGTGGTTGTGCCTGAGAACAACAACCCCGAGATAAACCGCATCATCGAGAGCTTCGGTGCCGAACTCATCGTGCATGGGCATGATTTCTACGACGCCCAGTTCTACTGCGATGAGCTGGTGGCTGCTGCCGGCTACTACTATGTGGAGCAGGGCAACGAGCCAGAGATGTTGAACGGCATCGGCACGATGGGCCTGGAGATCTTCGAGGATCTGCCCGACGTTGACGTGATCATCTGCCCTATCGGCGGTGGCGGTGGCTGCGCTTCATTGCTGAAGGCGGCCCAGGCGGTCAATCCTGAGGTGGAGATCATCGGCGTACAGGCCGAGAAAGCCCCCGCCTTTGCCAAGGCCCTTAAGCAGGGTGAATGGGTGGTGCTCGACGATGCGGATACCATTGCGGACGGCTTGGCGGCAAGGAGCGTTTTCCAGCTCCCGTACGTAATCATGAAGGACCATATCAAGGAGGTTATCCTGCTCACTGAGGATGAGATCCTGGAAGGTATCCGTATGGCGCTGATCACTACGCACAACCTCGCCGAGGGTGCCGGGGCGGCATCACTGATCGCCGCAGTAAAGATTAAGGAAAAGCTTAAAGGCAAGAAGGTGGTGCTCATCATGTCGGGAGGGAACCTTGACAGGGCTCACCTGGAGCTTGCACTGCGCTAGGATGCGTCCGTATCCTCGGCAGTCTCGAAGGAGCCGGCCCATTTCTTGTTGATCCTTTCCTGGATCTCATCGACCTGAGAGGTGTTCATAATCCTGAACCTGCTCTGGGCCTTGAAAAACTCAGCTACCGGAACGAGAGAGCGCTTGTCCGCGATCTTGCGGGATGCACCGGTCAGTCTGATTTCGGAATGTTCCACCTCGTAGAGCTCGAACAACCCTGTCTCCACGGCCAGCTTCCCGAGCTTTACGGCATAACGGGTCTCGAAGCCCCAGCCCGGAGGGCAGGGAATCTGGATATGGATGTACTTCACGCCGGGCAGCGTTACGGCCTTGCTGACCTTGTCGAAGAGGTCCAGAGGATATGATGCCGAGCATGTGGCTACATAGGAGAGGTTGTGGGCAGCCATTATGGCAGGCACATCTTTTTTCTGCTGCAGCTTACCCTTGATGGGTGTGTTCGCGGTGATGGCCCACTGGGGAGTAGTGCCCGAACGCTGGACTCCGGTGTTCATATAGCCCTCGTTGTCGTAGCAGATAAACAGGAAGTTGTCTCCGCGCTCTGCCGCACCTGAGAGTGCCTGGAGCCCGATATCTGCTGTGCCCCCGTCACCCGCCCACGCCACAACCTTGATGTCCTGTTTGCCCAGTGCCTTGAGCGCTGCGAGCATGCCCGTGGATGCTGCAGCAGTCGATGCAAAGGTGACATTCAGGCTTGCGAGCTTGGTAGCGGCAACGGGGTAGAGCCCCTGAAGAACGGTGAGGCAGCTCGGAGGCACCACGAGGATAGTGTTTCTGCCGAGGGCCTTCAGTGCGATCCGGTATGCGATGCCCAGCCCACAGCCTGAGCAGGCCCTGGTTCCCGGGTTTACAAATTCCTCTTCCGGCAGGCTGAGGATGGTGGTCTTGGTATGCATGGCACTGTCCTCCTTAGATCTTCAACCCGATCCACGCAAGGCCGTCTTGGGCCTTGCTTCCACCCGTGCAGGAACGATGGAGCGCCTCATACAGATCGATGGTTTTGATCTCCCTGCCGCCGAGACCGAGGATGTAGTTATGAACAAAGGGCCTCTTTTTTCGGGATCCATTCTGTGCGTACAGGGCGGCCTTGACGTCGGAACAGAGCGCTCCTTCATATCCATAGCTTAGTGCCTTTTCGAAGACGATGACGCCCTCGGCCTCTGCAAGACCTTCCGCAACGGCAAGTGCCGGAAACGGCCTGTAGAGGTGTATGCTCATAATACCTGCCTTGATACCCTCATCCCTGAGCCTGTCGATGACCTCGCGGAGGTGGTATGAGAGCGATCCCAGGCCTACGGCAATGAACCTTGCATCCTCGCACCGGTAGGTTTCATAATGAGGGTTGCCCCCACGTCCAAAATGCCCCTTGAATCGCTCCTCCACACGGGCCATAACATCGATGGTGCCCTGCAGGTCTTCCTGGAGGAGGTATCTGATTTCCATATAACCATGGGCAAGCCTGCCCTTGGTGTCGGTCCGGACATCAGGAAGTGTTACGGTGTTCAGGTTGGCAGGTCGAGTCGGGTCGAGGGCGTATGCGGGATTATAAGGGGGAAGAAATGCGTCTACGTGCTTCTGGTCAGGCACATCGAACGGCATGTATGTGTGGGAAAGAAGGTAGCCGTCATAGCAGAGCATGACAGGGATCATGACTTCTTCTGCGAGCATGAAGGCCTTGATGACCCCGTCGATGATCTGCTGGTGGTCATTGACATAGATCTGTATCCACCCCGTGTCCCTCTGGGATATGGAATCCTGGTGGTCGTTCCAGATGGTCCATGGCGCCCCGACGCCCCTGTTCACTACGCACATGACCAGCGGCAGCCGTGCGCCCGCCGCCCAATGGATCTGTTCATGCATATAGAGCAGTCCGTTGGCGCTGGTAGCGGTGAAGGCCCTGGCACCCGTAGATGATGCTGCAATACAGACTGCAAGCGCGCTGTGCTCGCTTTCCACGGGCACATACTGGGCATCCATCTCGTCTGATTCTATGAATTCCGAGAGCTTCTCGGTGAGCGGGGTCTGCGGGGTGATGGGATAAGCAGCGATCACCTGGGCACGCGAGAGCTTTACCCCGAGGGCGGCAGCGACATTTCCGGATTCGATGACGTGCATTTTACCGCTTCCTCTCTTTGGCCTGAACAAAACAGGACTCCTCCACCATCGTAATGGCCTTGGTGGGGCATTCCTCGGCGCAGATGCCGCAGCCCTTGCAGTATTCATAGTCTATCTTCGGAGGTATAGTCCTGGTGATCACCCCGTCAGGGCAGTAGAGCCAGCAAATGAAACACCCTGCCGCGCCCCGCTTTGCCGGAATGCACGTGCTGGCATCCAGGATGGGGCGGGCGACCCTCCATGAGCCTGTCCTGCCGCCGTCACCAGGTCCGGGCTCGCTGTGCGATGTTTTGTGGCCATATTGGCGCGTACCCACCTCATTACCCTCCGATAATCGTGTTTTCATATACCAGCATGGCCGCCTGGGCGTTCTGATCCGGCCTTCGATCTGAGAATTCTTCCTTTATGGCCTCTATAAGGACTTCCATACCGATGATACCGCTGGCTTTTGCAAAGGCCCCGATGATGCCGGAATTTATCATCCCCTCCGGGAGCCCTGCCTTGACGGACAGTGAGTTTACATCAGCGATAGCCACCACTTTCCCGTCAAACCGGTAGTCATCGATGCTGCAGGGCGAGTTGATGACGATGAGGCCTTCTTCCTTGAGCCCGCTTACGATATTTGTCTCCTCCAACAGCACGTGGTCGAGCACTACGATGATGTCGGGTTCTTCGATTGGGGAGAGGTCATAGATCTTCTCCTTTGAAATCTTCAACGAGGTAAAGACAGGCGCCCCCCTCCTCTCGGTCCCGAAGGTCGGCACCATGACCACACCCGGATAGCCGGAGACGAACATGGCTTTTGCAACGATCTTTGCCGCAGTTATGGCGCCCTGTCCGCCCCTCCCATGCCACCTGATATCTATCTTATCTTTCTTCATATGCTGCGGTTCCTAAGTAAGCCGAACAACGGTAGCTCGTGTTTGTTCCCCTTATCCGTAGTGCATTATCTCCATTTCATGGAGGGCTCGGACAACGCCAATGTACTATATATCAAGACCCGCGATTAATCAAGGCACATACTTTGCATAAAGTCGTATTGTTCTCAGAGACTACACGATAAGGGGAGAAATCATGATCGTACGTGAAGCCGGAGAGTCATCTGTCAGAAGAAAGACGGCATCATTCGAACAGACCAAGAATAGGCCCCTGGCGCTTTTCACCGAGAGCATCATGTGCGTTCTGACGGGCCATAACACCCATAGTGCCTTTTCCGATCTGATCTCTCTCATGGGTCAGACGTTTCCGTTGGCTTCACCGGCCCTATACACCAGTACCCAAGGCCTGGAAATGCAGGCATACTCGGTACTCGATGGTAAAGAGGGTGGGGATTATGATGCCACGAGGGTGCTTGGGTCACAGGGATATTCATATACACGGGTGCTTGCCGGCGGGCAGGCCCCTTACAGTCCATCCAGGGTTGACCTCTCCCTTATGAGCAGCCCGTACATCCAGGTTGTTCTATCCATCAATCCTGGTATGCACGAGGAGATCTTTCAGGAATGGGCCAAATATTTGACACCTGCCATCGCCAAATTGATGGACAACGAGCTCCTCATGAACATGGCATTCAAGGACGGGCTTACCGGATTGCTTAATTACCGGGCCTTTTCCGAGACCCTTATGGCTGAATGGGATCGTGCGAGGCGCTACAAGACCACATTCTCGCTTATGATGATAGACATCGACCACTTTAAGCGGGTGAACGACAAGTACGGTCATCAAGCCGGCGACACGGTGCTCACCGCTATTGCAAACAGGCTCCAGAGCCGGCTGCGCAAGAGTGATCTCATGTTCCGGTACGGTGGCGAGGAATTCATGATCCTCCTTCCCCAGACCGGGCTTTATAAGGCTTCACTCCTGGCGGAAAGAATTCGGGTAGTGGTTGAGAAGATGAGATTTCATGGTGATCTCGCCGTCACCATAAGTATCGGCATCAGTCAATATCAGGATGGACTAACGCCGTCCGATCTTGTAAAACAGGTGGATACAGGGCTCTATCTCGCAAAAGGCAAGGGCCGCAACCGCGTTGAAATCTATAAAGACATTTAATCTCTTTGAGGAAGTGGAATGAATATTGACAGTCTCCTCGATCTTGACTCAGGGCTGTTTGCCCTTGGTCCGGATGGGAAAAAGGTACGGGGCAAGATTACTGATGTAATTGATGAGGATGTATTTGTCTTTGTGCCGGATGTGGTTTTGGATGTCAAAATCGGTGCAATCGTAAAGGTCACTGACGGCCAGGATTCCTTGCTTGCCAAACTCATTGAGCGAGGCGACACCGGGCTCAAACTCTCTATCGAGTGTTATTTGTCCCCGGGGCATGAAAGACGGCAGGATGTCAGGATATATGATAAGGTCTACCATCACGCCAAACTGATCTGCCATGCAAGAGAGAAATCTCGTATGCTCTCTTCCGCCCTTGATCGCATATGCTCGAACAAGCTTATCATAGATTCATTCCTCAAAGGCCAGTATGGATACCCAGGCTCGGATGAGCCGGTCTTCCAAAAGGAGACCACAACGGACAAAGGCCTCTGGGAGGTAAACCGGAAGCTCGACCTCTTGATCCACATGTTTCTTGCAGATGATTTCAGGTCTCTCATGAACACATCTCCTAAGGATGTCAATATATCTGCATCCGGAATGCGCTTCATTTCCAATGAGGCATACGAGATAGGTGATTTTGTTGAGATTCATCTCATCCTGCCTATGGTGCCGCTCCTCTTTGTAAGGCTCGTGGGTGAGGTGATTCGCCAAAAGGCTCTCACCAGTGCCCAGATCAAACGCTATGCCGTGGCAGTAAAATATCTCCAGGTCGATAATGATACACGGGATGATATCATCCGTTACCTCTTCAGAAGACAGCGTGAGGTCTTAAGGAAGAGGCAGTTATAGTAATAGTGTTAAGTGTTAAGTTTTAGGTTTTAAGGTTTCAAGTTTAAAGATAGGACCATGTATTATGACCTGCTGATATTCACTTAAAACGTAAAACCTAAAACTTAACACTATACCGAATATACCTGCCTCAATCCCTCATGATTGACTTCAAAAGAGAGCTTGGCATATAGATGTGGGGCTGTGACACGCACAAAAAAGATTATTCTCTCGATGGTTTTTGCCCTTGTACTTGTTGGTATTCTGTTCGTTGCCGGCTTAAGCCTGAATGTCTATCGGGAGATGATGAAGATCAATACCGGCACCCTGTGGCATCTCCCCACAAGGATATACAGCAGTCCTTTTGAGTTCAGGCCAGGCATAGATATCAGAGAAACGGGCCTGGCAGGAAGACTGACCCATCTGGGATACCGAAATTCTATTGCGGCAGAATCCCCCGGCCAGTATTGCCTGCTCAGAACCTCCATCACTATCTATCTCCATCCGTTTGAGTATCCTGAAGGCCCTCAGAAAGCCCAAAAGGTAAGGGTGATCCTGGATGGAAATCGGATAAAGGCCCTTGCCCCCGAGAAGACCGAGGCGGGCATGGCCTCGGCACGACTGGAGCCCGAATGTATTGCAACCTTATACGATGCCGGGTTTGAGGATAGAGAGATCATCAAACTGAAAGATTGTCCGCGCCATTTGATTGACGCCCTCTTGTGTGTTGAAGACCGGAGGTTTTATGATCATTCGGGTATCGACATAAGGTCTATGGCAAGGGCTCTGCTGGCGGATATGTTTCATGCCCATGTAGTTGAGGGCGGCTCCACCATCACCCAGCAGCTCGCCAAGAACCTGTTCCTCACGCATGAAAGGACCGTAAGCCGCAAGATAAAGGAAATATGGCTATCCGCAATTATGGAGACGGTTTTTACCAAGGATGAGATCCTCTCCATGTACATGAATGAGATCTATCTCGGACGTTTCGGTTCTGCAGGTATCCATGGTTTCGGCAGGGCCTCGAAGATCTTTTTCGACAAGGACGTATCCGACCTTGACCTGCATGAAGCAGCGCTGCTTGTCGGTCTTGTCCGGGCACCGAACACCTATTCGCCCTATTCTCATCCGAAGACGGCCTTGGAGCGGAGAAACACGGTGTTGGCCATGATGCGGGAGCAAGGTAAGATCACCGATGCACAATATGACACGGCTGTACACAAGCCCTTAAGTATAGTCCCCTTTACCCCTTCCATGAAACAGGCCCCGTTCTTTATCGATCACATCCTGTCTTCAGTTCGCATGCTCTACCCTGATGAGGATATCCTTACAAAAGGGGGGCTGCATCTTTTCACGACCCTTGACATGAACATGCAACACACGACAGAAGACATCGTTGCCGGGGGTGCAGCGGGGCTTGCAAAAAACATCCAAATCGCCTCGGTCATCATTAACCCGGCAACCGGAGCAATATTGGCAATGGTAGGAGGCAGGGATTATGGCGCATCCCAGTTTAACAGGGTTACCTCCATCCGACGAAACATCGGTTCTCTTATCAAACCCATTATTTATTACTGTGCGCTGAAGAACGGATACACCCTCGCAAGCGTACTTGACGACAGCCCCCTGACGGTCAAGCTTGAGAACAAGACCGCCTGGTCGCCTGCTAATTACGATAAGATCAGCCATGGTAATATCCTGCTATTAGATGCCCTGGCCCATTCCTATAACCTGGCAACCGTCAGGCTTGGACTTACCCTCGGTCTTGATCATGTTATCCCGGAAGTAAGAAGTGTCCTTCCTCGGACAGCGTTACTCAAGCAGCCATCGCTGCTCCTTGGTGCCATTAACTGTTCACCTTTGGATGTTGCGGGCATGTATTCAGTCTTTGCCGGCGGCGGCTTACGGATTGAACCATGGTGCCTGGAGACAATCGTGGATGAGCACGGGGCAGTGCTATGGAAGGATCAACATAAAGATCCCCAGAAGGTCCTTGACCCCGGACCCATATACCTCCTTAACACGGCGCTTCAGGAGGCCATACGGAGCGGCACTGCAAAAGCGGCCAAGTCATTCGGGGTTCCGGATGGGATATGCGGCAAGACCGGTACTACCAATGAGATGAAGGACTCCTGGTTCGCCGCTTATACACAAGACATGGTTATCGTTGTATGGCTCGGAGATGATGCCTTCAGGGCGATCGGCTTTACGGGTGCAACAGGTGCAATGCCTTTTGCAGCGAGGATAATTGCCCGGATTGCAGAGCCCAGGCCATGGGGGACTCCGGATGATATCACCTTCTGCGCCATTGACCCGGCAAACGGGAAGCGTGCTACAAACTGGACAGCCGCTGCTGTGACCCTGCCCTTTATAAAGGGAACCGAACCTAATGAAGTATCCGAGGAGGGCATGCCCGGTTTATGGAAGGTCCTGAAGCACATCTTCCCGTTCGGGAAATGATAGATATCAGTTGTCCCTGTTCACTAGAGCGGTCTCTTCCACTTCGACTTTACGGGTCTCTTTTTGAGAAGCACATACAGCGCCCCGGTGCCGCCGTCACAGGGGCGGGCGGAACAAAAGGCAAGCACCAGGTGGGAGAGGGTCCCGGTAGTAAGCCACCGGACCACCCCTTCCTTGAGAACGGGGCCGGTATCTGATTTCAGCCCCCTGCCATGGATGACGAGCAGACTCCTGTATCCCATGGCATGGCAGTTCTGGATGAAATTGATGAGTGCGGTTTTGGCTTCTTCCTTTATGTGTCCGTGGAGGTCGAGGTGTGCCTGGATGGTGAGTTCGCCTGATTTCAGCTGCCTTAATACCCTTGGATCGAGTGAAATCACATGGCCTTCCAGATATTCCCCCGTACAGGTGATGTCAAAACGGGACTTTCCCGAGACCAAGGCATGGAGAGTATCCATGACCTCTTTGTCCTGTCTGTTCGCATGCTCGCGCACCTGGTGTGCTATGGATGCCTGATCCATGGGTTCAGGCGTTACACGATCGTTCGGTATCGGCATCACGCCTTCCATGGCCTTGGTGAACAGGGCGGACTCGGTTTCGGTAGATGGAACGTTTTCTGAAGGCTCGGCCTGGGGAGTCTTTTGCTGCTTGAGCTCGGAATTCTTCTTTGCAGGCAGTCTGATCCCCTTGAGCCGGGTGAAGGGGGCATGAAAAGGTTTATCATCCTTCATAATTACTTATTAGCAAAAAAAAAGGGCCCACTCAATAAGAGGTGGTAGTGGGCCTAAAAGGAGGTCTATAGCCCTTGATAGATTGCTATAGGCTGGGGCGTATATATAAGAGCTATTTTGGCAATGTCAAATATTTTTCTCTTATGATATTGTTAAACAAAAGTAAATTATGCTTTTAGGGGTGTTATGAACATACATCAGGTACACATCTTCAATATAACTGCGCGGACATTAAGCATAACCAAGACCGCCAAGAAGATGCATCTGTCACAGCCATCGGTGAGCATCCAAATCAAGGATCTGGAAGATTCGCTGAATGTCCGCCTTTTTGACAGGATAAACCGCAAGATCACCTTGACGGATGCCGGAAAGGTCTTTTTTGAATATTCCGAGCGGCTGCTGAATCTGATCGACGAGATCGATGCCGTGATGAATGAGTTCAGTTCAGGGGATGTGGGCAGACTGGTACTCGGGGCCTCCAGTACGGTGGGGATCTATGTCCTGCCAAGGTTCTTAGGCGAGTTCAAGGAACTTTACCCCAAGGCCGAGATCGCCCTGCATATCCAGAACCGGCAGGAGGCGGTGGAGCAGTGTGTGGCAGGTGAACTTGATTTTGCCTTTATGCAGGACCCCCCTAAGCACCCTGACCTCCAGAGCGAGTTCTTCATGAAGGACGAGTTGGTCATCGTATGTTCTCCCAAGCACCGCTGGGCGAAGATGGATCACCTCACGATGAAGACTCTCTCCTCAGAGCCCGAGCCCATCATCCTGCGGGAAGAAGGCTCTGGCACCAGGGGTATCATTGAATATGTGCTCAAGCGATATGGAATTGAGCGAAAAGTCACTATGGAACTGAGTTCCTCGGAAGGCATTAAACGGGCAGTGGAAGCGAATCTCGGGGTGGCTGTTCTCTCCAAGAATGTCATCGCAAGCGAGATCAAGAACAAAACCCTGGTGGCGCTTCCCATCAAAGACCTGGACACGAAGAGAGAATTCTTTGTGGTAAGGAACAAGAAACGCAAATTCATGCCGCTCATGATGAAGTTCTACGACTTTATTCTGGAGAGGAGAAACCAGATCGAGGGACCTTTCTAGGATAGAGGCTCCTGGGCGCAGCAGTTATTTCTTCCTGCTTGTTATAATGTCATATCTGCAGGGATTTACATACTCTTCTTGTATCCTTACTCATGAATAATGATTCATCTTTTCTTGACATCACAAACCCAAGGATGATATGAATCACCATTCAATTTCCCTTTAGGAGCTTATATGCATGAGATCAGGGTCCATGGGAGAGGGGGACAGGGTGCTGTCACTTCAGCTGAGCTCATAGCCATTGCCGCCATCGATACGGGCAGATTCGCGCAGGCTTTCCCCAGCTTT
>JBEKDT010000009.1:0-184518 GCA_050014195.1 Desulfomonilia bacterium
AGTCGTTGTGCATAGTGCTCTCCGCCAGTAGCGAATCTGTTTCCTGAGGAGCTGGATGCGGGAAATCCGCACGTCCAGATCTGTAGAGGGGCCGGGGGAGGTAACTTCCCTGGTCTACTCGACCACGTTCTATATAAATTAACCAAGCCACAGCTTTTACAGCAATTATAGAGCTTTGGGCATTTTTTGCACGAGACATTCCCAGAAAGGACTGGACTTCCTGAGCGAGCAGAGTGTTGGTGTCCATACGAGCAGCAATAAAGCCATTCTATAACGGAAGGAGACCAGTCATGGAACAGACCAAGAACAAGAAGAAAGATTTAAAGCGGAGTAAACCCACCAATAAGCGGCATGCTGATTCAGAGAAGAAAAGTCTCGATGCAAAAAGCAGGATGCGAGGAGAGTCCAAGCAGGCGACGCTGATTAAGTTGCTGGCGCGTTCCGGCGGTGCCACTATCGATGAAATGGCCAAGGCGACCGGCTGGCAACGGCATAGTATCCGCGGAATGATGTCCGGCGTATTGAAAAAGCGGCTGGGACTCTCCATCGCTTCTGAAAAAGAAGAGCGTGGGCGAATTTATCGCATTGCCGCCTGAACCATATGAAACATCGTTTATTCCTCAATGCAGGGAGGCTTGCCAGTGAACTGGCAGGCCTTCCTGCCCTTGACCACAGAGCCCTCAGAGAAAAATGGCGGATCCTCTATGGCACAGAGCCACCCGGAGGGGTCCGGAATAATTTCCTGATGCATGCCATTGCTCACCGTATGCAGGAACAGGCATCCGGAGGACTGGATCCTGCAACCCGCCGGTTTCTGGAAAAGACTGCGGAAGACAATACATCCGGGCGGCAGACAGTGCGTATTATCAGTACCAAACCCGGAACCCGGCTGTTACGTGAGTGGCATGGAGTGACTTACGAGGTGATCATACAGGAGGATGGCGTGCAGTGTAACGGCATATGCTACCGCTCGCTCTCCGAAGTGGCGCGCGCCATCACCGGCACACGGTGGTCCGGTCCTCTGTTCTTCGGGCTGAAGAAGAAGGAGGCTTCATGAACACCAAGCCAACACTTCGCTGCGCTATCTATACCCGCAAATCTTCAGAAGAGGGACTTGATCAGGACTTCAATTCCCTGCATGCGCAACGGGAAGCGTGTGAGGCGTATATAGCCAGCCAGAAGCATGAGGGCTGGCGAGCTGTGAAGACGCACTATGACGATGGTGGATTCAGCGGCGGCACTATGGAGCGCCCGGCATTGAAACGAGTGCTGGAAGATATAGAGAGCGGGAAAGTAAACATAGTGGTCGTGTATAAAGTGGACCGGTTGACCAGATCATTAGCAGACTTCGCCAAGATCATCGAGCGGTTCGATAAGCAAAGTGTTTTTTTTGTCTCGGTCACCCAGCAGTTCAATACCACGAGTTCAATGGGAAGACTCACCCTGAATGTGCTGCTCTCTTTCGCACAGTTTGAACGGGAAGTTACGAGCGAACGTATCAGAGACAAGATTGCGGCCTCCAAGAAAAAGGGGATGTGGATGGGCGGGTGTGTACCGCTCGGCTATGACCTCAAGGATCGTAAGCTACTCATCAATGCCAAGGAAGCCCGCACCCTTCAGTATATATACCGTCGTTACCTGGAGCTTGGATGTGTCCGCCTGCTGAAAGAAGATCTCGACAGACAGGATATACATTCCAAACCCCGTGAAGACAAAGGAGGTAGTCCATTTTCACGCGGGTTACTCTATAAGATTCTCTCCAACCCGCTCTATATCGGACAGATACGCCATAAAGGAACATGCCATCCAGGTCAGCATGAATCAATCATCGATAAGGAATTATGGAAACAGGTGCAGCAGCACCTAACTAGTAACTCGGTAGAACATAAAACACGTTCACGTAATACCATCTCCTGTCCACTAACCAACAAATTGTTCGATGTCTCAGGTGAGCGCCTAGTATCCGCCCACGCCAATAAAAAGGGGAGGCGATACCGCTATTATATCTCAGAAAGCCTGAGGGCAGACCCGAGAGATGCTTCACCAAACGGGTGGCGATTACCGGGACAAGAATTTGAGCAGGTGATTAGGCATGCAGCGTTAGAGATCATCCATGATGATGTTGCCGTTACTACCGCCTTACAGGAATCGGGTATCCCAAGACACCACATTCCATCTGCACTTGTTGCGGCAAAAAAGATTCAACCCGATGCTGCAGACTTAATCGACAGATTCATCCAGCGTGTGGACTTACGGCAGGATGGGATACGCCTCACGCTCTCTTTGGTATCGCTTATGTTACCAGAGGTGGACTCTAAGGCTATAACCATAGTCCGCGACATCCCAATGCAGATGAAGAGGAGGGGAGTGGAGATGCGGTTGATAATTGGTGGTACCGGACCGGCCAGAGTGGACCAGACATTGCTGAAAACCATTGTTCGCGCCCATACATGGTTCAATGAGCTGGTATCCGGACGGGTACACACTATGGCTGAAATCGCATCACAGGAAGGCGTAGACAAGAGCTATGTTTCGCGGGTGATGAGTCTCGCCTTTCTTGCCCCTGACATTACTGAGAGTATCATAGCGGGGCGTCAGCCTGCCGATCTCAGTGTTGAAAGACTCACCAAACGGATTGATCTACCCCTGGACTGGACGCAACAGCGTCAGCTTCTTGGCTTTCTTTGATTCCTTAAGTTGACCGATAAAATACCGCACAGAGAAAATAACCAATATCGTGGCCTAACCCTGCTTCATGCTGGCCTCTCCGGTCAACACCGCCAACCGAATCACGCCAACAGCGCCCCTCTGAGCACATATACCGTAGAATCTCTTCTGCAGGAAAAAAACTGGTGGAGGTGGAGGGATTTGAACCCTCGACCATCAAGGCCTGGCCTTATCTTGTGGGTAGGCTACACAGGTTTTACACATATTTGAAGTATGTCTGGTTAGATCTCAGCAGTCAGATAAATAAAGCTACTACAGATAACGTGATCGGCTACAGCTATTTTATTTCGAGGTGGTGCATCCAATTATCGCTTGATACCACCTCATACCCGGCGTCGGGATACGCTTCTTTCCAATCTTTAGGGGGTTTTGATTTTGTCTTTGGTGAGAATTTGCATTCGAATCCGGTAAGATGACCATCAAGGTCTTCCACCAGGTCGATCTCCTTCTGGTCGTATGTCCGCCAAAAGTAAAAGCCGGTAAAACGGCGGCTATTGTCCGAACACTTGATTCGCTCCATAACGAACCAGTTCTCGAACAGCTCTCCTACATCGCTTCTGAGCGCCAGGTTGTTAAAGTTTCGTATAAGTGCATTCCTGAGACCTATATCAACAAAGTAGTATCTTGAGGTTTTGGTTACTTCTTTGCGCAGGTTTCGGCTGAAGCCTCGTATATTGCGAAGCACAAACATCTTTTCGAGAATGTCCAGGTATCCTTCAACGGTTTTCTGGCTTATGCCAAGCCCCTTTGCCAGTTCAGAGACTGCCACTTCTTTGCCGATTTGATGGGCAAGCAGAACGAGCAGGTCCACAACCTTCTTCGGCTTCTTTACTTGTTCGAACTGAAGAAGATCACGATAAAGATAGCTGTTCAGATACTCATAGAGATACTCTTCCTTGTCCCTGTCGCCCTCCAAGGTATGCACTCTCGGGTACATACCGAAACGGAGCATCTCCTCAAGCGCTGTTGCGGGAGAAATGGTTTGATATTTTTCAGAAACTTCCTGCCAGGACAACGGGTGCAGATGATAAGTGCGGGAACGTCCGGTTAGGGGCTCGTTAACTTTATCTGCAAGATCGAATGATGCCGAACCGGATGCAATTATTATTACTTGAAGGTTATCTATAATGAGCTTTAACGTAAGCCCGATATTCTTGATCCGCTGCGCTTCATCTATGAAGATGATCCTGGCCCCTCCGATTACCCGCCTCAGATGCTCAAGCTCGTGCTGCGAAAGGAGTGTCTGGGTATATAGGTCATCGCCGGTAAATGAGATAGCATCCGAATCCCCTTCTATGAGATACTTCACAAGTGTTGTTTTTCCAGATTGCCTGGGGCCATAGATTATGATCACCGCCCTGGGCTTGTCGTAAGCCTCCCGTATCTGCTGGGTTATAGCTCGCTTGTACATAGTACACCATCTATATCAATTATTATAAATTGATGCAACTCAGATATAACCAATTTATAACATTTCATGGAACTGAGGTTAATCTATTCACTCTTGATTGTCTTTCATATCCCTGTTCTTTATTCCTTGATGAAACTGGGGCGAAGCCCAGGCGACCCAGCTGGGCAGGATATTACCCCTGCACTTCCTCATGCTCAATATCCGCTCACGTCGTAAGCAGGGGTTCGATTCCCATGCGCTTCCGCCATTTATTGGCTTCATTACTGGTTTCTGTACCAGTGTTTCCATACCAAATCCGTACCAAGAAACTCTATTCAGGGAACGGAACTTTGTTCGGCTTTACCATATAGGCCAAGCACAGGGTTGAGGGTACTCTATATCACTTACTCAGCACAGGTGATCTGCATAGGTAGGATTTGAATCTGTATAATACAGCACCAGGCCTTGATCTACAGGTACCTCGTTAACAATCCGCGAACGTTATTGTATTACTGAAGATCTTAACATGAGATTTATGATTGAGTTCCTAAAAACAGAACTGATGATTTATCGCGTGACTGTCGAAAAACTCCAGTAAGCTCTAAAACCATCAAATTTTAACCATCAAAACATAAGCCTCAGTCAGAAATCTTTCGTTGTAGGTCATTTTACGAGAACGTTTTTTTTAGCACTTTTCATGGTTTGATTTTTTCGACAGTCTCCGCAGAAATCTACACATAGGTTAACGCCGCTCTTCAGCGGGCTCGGTTTTTTGCGATCCGCTGAAAGAGCATGTTAGCGGGTGCGAGTGATGTGTCTGCTTAATCAAAAAGCCATTTATTCGGATCAGTGAACATTCTACGGAAGCCGCCAGGTCTTCGCCTGGAATACTCGGTTATAGTGCTGTCCCAAAGATCACCCGGAGGGCGACACGCATCTCTCCCCAAAGACAACATTATGGCGTCCGAGAGGCAAGCTTCCAGGATGGTATGCCAATGCGAAGAGTCCATAGCTTCCCCGGTTACTGCCTTACCGTTTGCCAAGAAGCTGTCCGCAACGGAGTCATCTCTTGATCTCCCTGGAAAAGAAGGAGCAGCAATATTTCCTAGGATACGCTCGAATGAGATTCGTGCGAATCCCTTTGGAGCCAAGACTCGGTCGAAGGCAGCAAGCATAACTCCAAATCCCATCTTACTGAGAACATCAGACTTCGGCTGTGTAACATTGTACAACTGACAAGCGACTGCCCACGCCAATGCATGTGGAACCTCATAGACAATGGGTAGCCCAAGCTCCTTGGAGCGCCTGTTCAAATCATCAAATACGAGAGGCAATTTTCGATTTGCCCGGTCAACTGCTCTGTGGGCCAAAAAATACCAGAAAGGAGACTCTGATCCGTATTCAAATTTCGCCATTTTGAATCCTCATTTGCCGGATTGGTAATTAGTATGTGCTATACCGCTAACGTGCGGATCAGCCGGAGCAAGGCGCGAGCCTTGCGATCGGCTGTATTAGCTGGTTGTGCATTTACTGACCTTTCTTGATAATTTTTTGGATGTATTTCTTTTTAAAAGAAAGCTCTTTGTTGACAAGCTCAAGTATATCCCCGCGGGTCAGCGGCATTTGGGAATCATAATCGAAAATTGTTTCGGCAATGCCAACAACCTCAGCATCTGTGACAGATTTCACAATGACTTTTACCAAGTATCTAAATATATCTATCAATTTAAGATGGACTATGTCACCTCGATCAATTTCCTGCAAATCTTTCCATTTTGGATTCTCTTCCCAGCTATGATTTTTCATCTCATCTCCTTGCCCAACGTAAGGATCACCGGCGGCTGAAAGCTGTCCGGTGGATTCTTTTGTTCGGCTTATGAATAATTTTCTCGGATCTTTGTTAATGTTCGAGATAAATCTTCAAAATGATCAATTGAAATTGTTGTTTCAAAAAAATTATGTATCCTGAATGATGCATCAATGAGGAAGCCAGCAATTGAATCAAGGGTTGGTAAGAAACTTGTTATAGGCTCATCCTTGTAATATACGACTTTAAAATCATCGCCAGATACTTCAAGATGCCTGTCTACGAGAGCACCGATATTACTATGAGTGTCGTTGCTTAAGAAATTGTATATTGAACGATATTCATCTATCATTCCAGCTCTCTTAAATCTCTGAAATATATTTAGAGGCTTATAACCCTTGTCTATTAGCTCTTTTAATGCAGTTTCATGTACTGCAATCTGAGCATCAAGTCCTTCAAATTCTGAAAAATCTTTTAAAAAAGGATTGGGGGTATTCTTTGCTTCATTTAAAAGTTTAAGCCATTGTTCATGATAACTGGCATCCATATGATACCCATAGTTAGCATTTTCATGAAGGTTTCTCAGTTCAATATACGCTTCAAAAAATGATCTAAATATTGGAGCAATTCCTGTTCTTAACTTGCTTTCTATAAGCTTAAGAATGCAACCTGTAAATTCTATCAGAGTTCCATATAAGCCTACTAGGTGGAGGTGTCTTGGGTGGGTCTTATCGAATGTAATATGATTTGTGTGGTTAATACATTCTTCATGTAACCGTTTAACAAACACCAATATTTCCATTAGATCTCCTTAGCCGAACAATAATTATACGGCATTTTTGCCGTATATCTACATTATTAACCGAAGCATTTTTGCCGTATATCCAGATTTTTTGTGCATGACAATAGGATGTAAATATAACGTGCCAAAGGTCACGGTCTGATATGAAGTGTCTTGCTGTGTATGTTTCATCCCAAGACGATCGTTTTTTATGCATCTCAAAACCGAGAAGAAATCGCAGTTATCTCTGCTTTATTTAAGATGTGCTTATGGCTATATTGACCTGAACTATTGTGTAAAGGGAGGAGGGTATGGATATAGTTTTCATGATAGCAGTAATTTTTTGTTTAATAGCGATAAGCATTATACTTTATCAGTTATCAGGTGGATTAAAAGAGTTAATAAGATTAATGAAAGAAACTAATATGTATATACATGGTGATTCTCTTTTCCCGTCAGAAAAAGGCCTTCAGGATTTGGTAATAGAAAAAGGTCATGCAATTAAATACGAATTGGAACTACTCCGGTATGCTGTTTATGGAGAAGGAATCCCGAGAGAACATGGAGTAAATATTCTAGAGATACTTGGAGATATAAAGGCTGAAATCGTGAGGCGGGGTTAGATACCTGCCCTTTTTATTGATCCAACCACGGTCATTCTATACGGTCTTCTTGGGCTTTTTAGGGGGCTATATTTTATTTCAAGTGAAGATTTATCACTTTTTAGTTCCCTTGCTGACCTCTGTAATTACCAGACTACGCTTCACGATCTGCTCCTGAGTCTGGAACAGGTCGCAAAACGGAATGGGGATCGTAAACACATCATCTTTTTTGAAATCCCATAAAGTATACTCTTTGGCTAACTCTCCCGGGGGGTCAGCGCTTAATGCTTCCATCCCGATGAGTACAATATTCCTGTCTGACAATCCGTTCCTTGCCAGATCCATTTTCACGTCCTTGAAACTGATGGCACAGAACGATCTGATGTAAATAAGGATAAGGTCTCCGTATGAACGTAGTCTGGAGACATCAAGATTACTGATCCGAAAGTCTTTTGGATGCAGAATGGCCTTCTGGAAGTCGTCGTACTGGAAGTACTCCTTCACCTGGATTAAGAATGCCAAACTCGACTTACCTGCAATGGCTCTAAAACTGTACTTCCCATCGGAAATTAAGGGTGCGTCTTGCGTTATGAAGACTGCTGTGTCGACGCCAGTGTCGCTTTCTGGGTAGCCAATTAACATTCTCTTACCCCTGATCTTGAAGCCATTGTACTCAACCAAGCGATCAAGGTACCCGGCGTAAATCATAGTGACAAACAACTCGCGAAGTCGTTTACCGTCGATGTCCGAACTACTGTTGAGGGGTATTCTGTCGCTTTGCTTGAATTCAAATACCGGGTTTACAGAAAGGTCCTTGGCTGTCATTGGGATTGCCATGCCAGCATAATTCCTATATCGGTAGTTGAGCGCCGCGCGAATGAGCGCGCAATACCCCTGTGCCGGCTTCTCCTGACCGACTATGAAGTTACAATACGGTTTGAACATCAGTCGGGTGAGGCTATGACTTAAGTCTTGAAGGCGCCCGTGGTATATCCTCTCCAATTGTCACCTAGTGATCATTTTTGCTGCGAATAATTGATATACTACGCTTTTCGTACATCTAATTATTCGAAGTATAATTGCAGTATATTCTGATATTATGTGTAAGGCAATATGCTGTTAAAATGCTTAGACCATAGATCTCGGTGCCATCAGCAACGCTTCACCAATATTGAAGGTTTCTTTCGAAGATCTCTACTAGAGGATCAGAATCCACAATTTAGATCTATAATATATGCTGACTACAATATGGATACAATTGCTTATATGTTACTTATACTACATTTTATATTTTAAAACACAGGTTTTTCAATCCATTGATCTTATAGGCTAAATTGAGCAACCGCGAAATCCATTATGGGACTTGGTTTAAAACGGTGTACTCGGGATAAGAACGTATTTTCTTCACAAGAAAAACTGATGAAATCGGTGATCAAAAAAGAATACCCCCTTGACTTCAGCGATTATGGTGAATATATTTTATTCAACACACTACTCCACATACATTTTATGTACTGTGGTTTACCGGCCTTCGAGCCGTTCACGTGACGCCTCTTCGTGATGGCGTAGCGAGATGTTGGATGAAGATCTTGTATTTGATTCTCATTTGAGATCGGATAACAAGACCATAGGGTTTTAACCCGCCTGAATGATTTCGAATGAATACGTATGTCTACGTGATAAGACAATTGATGAGGGTATATCATCAATTATTGTGTCTGGATTAGTCCGTATCAATATTATCATTATCACAAATGATAAGAAAACCTGTTAAATGCCGGTAACTTTCACCTGTTAACAATCCATTCCTACCAATCATCGGTTCCGTAATAGATCGATGTATCCATATATTGCCGTAGATGAAAGAAAAAGACGCTGCTCCATCATGCCGGTAAGCCACTGGCAGAGGTGGGGTCACCTGTCGCCTATGTCCGCCAGCCACGGCCATGTAGACAGGTGGGGTGTCGCTGGGTGCGCCGAGAGGTGCTCGCCCAGTGGCGATGAGGGCTGGGGGTAGCTCCCCTTCTACTCAATGACACTCAGCTTAGCTGCTGGAACTGGGCGACTGGGACACAGTGTCTGTGCGCCAATAGGCACAGATGCCTGGTGGTTATCAAGTGGTGAAAATCCACTGTGGGGGATTGGAGAGATCCTTTAACCCATACCTGGCGGGGGAGATCAAGGTCGAGTACGACCTGTATATGGGTTGCCCATATGTGGAGCAGTAATGCTCCGGATCGAAGAGCTCAACCCGTAAAGGCCCATCATCATGGTTGATGGATAAAGCACCCTAACCGTCTGCAGGCGGGTGCGACCAGGTAAGCAGATTGAGAGCGGCAAGGCCGAATCGCGATGAAATCGTATTGGGACCGAAAACGGACTCTGTCCGCAAGTAAGGGGGAGCCTCCAGGTCCTACCCCTACTACCTATACGATGGAGCTACCGCACTCTTTCTGCGAGATAACCACCTAACCAGGCAAGGACCGGACGGCTGCCTTATGGCAGAGCGAGGTCTGAGAGCGAGACTGACCAGACTCCCGGAAGGGACACCGGAACTGCAAGGCAGTGGTACCGGTGCGTAGTCACAGGGTGGCTCCTGTGATTATTGCGGTCGAAAGGTCTCACCTAGCGTTTTTTTCTTTTCGGGGTGGCTCCCCGATCCCTGCCCTGACGGGTGCGGGGATCGGGGGCTCATCCGGCCGGGAGGCCGGTGGCTCCTAATCTCGGAAGAGAGGAGGTACTACCAATGGCACAGTATAGATACATTTGCAGATCATGGCAGGGATTTGTTCAACAGGTTGTTACATACCTGAGCAATGCATATTGGCACTATTGTATTGTGCGTATCCCTGACGAGAAGATCAAAAGGGTTACGGCCATAGATGCCAAGCTGCTATCCTTGTACAATTGTTATATGAGCAAGGATCAGAGGTATAGGCGAAAACAGAAAGGCTTTGCTAACTACCACTATATTCGGTGGAATAACCTTGCTCTGATCGTGCACACCGAGGGTTCTATTCCTGACACCATAAAAGGTACTGACCGCTTTAAAGACGCAAGGGTGGAGCACCTCATAATACCCGTCAGCAACAACCTCTCACTAAAAGCCGTGCACTCGCAGCAAGGGTGGACTGTCTGTATGGATCGAAATACATACCGTGACATCAAATATGAGCTTTACGAGTTGATAAGATCATCATCGAGCCAATATGAAGTCATCAGGAGATATAGAAAGCTGAACGGTATCCCTGCATGGCGTGGTGTGATCGAGCAACGCAAGCATCTGCAAAGATATGTGATCGCACAACTCCAAAAGCAGAAGAATATACGAATGAGAAATCTCGATCTCCTCAATAATACCAAGCGCAGGCAATATCCCGTATTCATTTGAACACAGGGTATCAGCCATTCAAGCAGAAGCGACACCTCTTTTTTGGGCGGGTAAAGAGGGTCGCCATCCTGCGAACTAACAAACTGTATCAATTCATTGGATTAGTACATTTGCATCTACACCATGGTGAATTCCCGGTTTTTCATCATGGTGATCATGGGAATCGGGAGCAAACGGCATTGAATGCCAAGTTATCAATAACATGAAGGATAAACCAAACAATGTCAGAATATCTTGTAAGTATATGGCAAAAACTTATGAGGTAAAGGCCCCCGGAGAGGGTCTAGGTCTTCCCTTGGGCTGCACTAAAAATATCCCCATATCAGATTATGAAGAATACAGCGTTACCTCGAAACAAGCCTGCAAGCTAATACGAGCACTTAGCAGGAAAAAATAGCTGATGTTGACCAGATCCATCATGCAGAACTATAATACTCCTTTTGAAGGAGGAGTATGTATGAAGGGATCGATAATAACCCGGCAAAGATGTTTTATTTGTAACAGCCAGTTAATCCATGATGAAAAACGGCATGGATGTTTCTGTAAAGAACATCCGCATGTGGCAGCAACTCAATTCGTAGTTAGGTTTCCTGGAGATATTTATCAGAATCACAAGTCATACGAATCAGCTACTCAGACGCTCAATTATCTGAGACATGAGAAGGGGACACGAGGGCAGAAGTTTAATCCTGATGATTACAAGTCGATTAGACCAAACTCAGTTATGGGTCTCAAGATTAAATACCTCGCTCGAAAAAAGGGCTTGGCATCATATGGGAAGATTGAACACTCTTTAAATCTGGCTTCAATTCATTTCGGTCCTACAAACGTCCGAGAAATCACTGGAGCTGACATCGAGGATTATCTTTACGGTATACTGCATATCTCAGAGAAGACAAGAAAGAACCATTGCGATTATATTTGTAATTTCTGGAAATGGTGTTTATCCAGGGGAGTCATTACTCTGGCAGAAATGCCCGTATTCCCCAAGATTGATTACAAACTCGGATATCGTAAGATCACTGATTGGGGAACACAGGGTACTGTTCTTGAGAAGGTCAGGGAGATCAGTAAGCAGAATCCAAAGGTATATCTCGCCATTGATATGCTTGCTACCTATACAAAACTCAGACCCGAAGACATCAGAAGGATAACAGAGGGAAGCCTTGATGAGAATGGTTGGTTAACCATAAACAATCCCACAAAGCTCAAGAACAAGTTTAAATACATTCACCTTCACCCTGACCACGTTGAAGCGTGGCGATTATTGCAAAGGCAATCTCCGGCCCTTCCTGATGTTCATTTCTTCAGGGATACCAAGACAGGAAAAGTATTCGGCAAGAACCATTTGTATAAGTGGTGGAATAGAGCATGTGCTCTTATAGGGCTCAAGGGTGTTCCTCTTTACCCCGGCACAAAGCATACAACTGCAACCGAAACAGCGAAGCTCCTGGGAACAGACAAGGCTAGGGGAGCATCAGGATTAACAAACAAGGCATTTGATAGGTACTGCCAAGTGGAGAATGATGATTGCTATGAGGTTGTGACGGCTATTAGGAAGCAGAAAGCGGATGTGATACCCCTCAAAAGGAAAAATGAATAGTCAATGTTCTCTACACATGTTTTACACATACTTTTTGTGTAGTAAAATCAAATTTAAATTAATAATAACAATAAGTTAATGGTGGAGGTGGAGGGATTTGAACCCTCGACCCTCGCATTGCGAACGCGATGCTCTCCCGCTGAGCTACACCCCCACGTGGATCTATCTACGTGTACTAGATGGGCGGCTGTTCGTCAACCCTGTGATTCTTCATGTTCCCGGGTTCCTCGAGCCGCTTTTTTGCAAAGGCAATGGCCTGTTTGAAGTCTTTGATCTCGCCGTTGAGCCCTTTGTCGCGGATGAGCCTTAAGGTATCGCCCAAGAGCTTGCCCTTCTTAAACCCGACGGCCATGAGGTCCTTGCCCGTGACCGGCGGCTTGTAGGAGCGCAACGAGATAATGTAGGAGGAGACCATCTCCCTCACTACAGTGCTCTTGGTCTTTGACATGGCAAAGAGCATTTCCTCCAAAAGAGCCTTATCTAATACCTTGACCACGGAAGACGGCGACTTCGTCCGGATCATGACGAGCTCCCGGAGGATGGCGTTTACCCTGGCCCTGGCGGTCAGGATATTCCGCACATTCTCGTCGGTAAGCCCGAGCCTCTGGCAAATGGCAATGATTTTCTTGGGCTTCATATGCTCCACCAGTGCCAGCAGATAAATGAACCACGAGCGATATTCCTCATGGGTATACAGAAGGTCGAACCATGAGATAGTCTGCTTCGCGCGGCAGAAGTCTTCCCTGACGGAGGCGTTGAACACGAGATCCGGGTGGATGGCTGTCAGTACATCCAGATCCCGCAGCCGCTCGAGACTGAGCAGGGGGTCCTCTTCCGAGAGGATCTGCCGGATCTCGTGCGAGATACGCCTGCCCGGGATATTGCTCAACAGCCCTGACCTTACTGCCGCGTGCACGAGAGAAAGTGTTTGTTTGCCCAGTGCAAACCCATAGCGTTTCTCAAAACGCACTGCCCTTAAGATCCGTGAGGGGTCCTCCACAAAGCTCAATGCATGCAGTACACGGATGTGCTTTTCCTTCATGTCCCTCTGGGCGCCGAAGAAGTCGATGAGCTCGCCGAAGCGCTGTGGAACCAAGCATACGGCCATAGTATTGATGGTGAAGTCCCTCCGGTAGAGATCGAGCTTGAGGGTGGATTGTTCCACAATGGGGTACCCGCCCGGGTGTTTGTAATATTCCAGCCTGGCTGTGGCAACGTCGATATGGGTACCGTCGGCAAGGGTGATCACAGCGGTCTTATACTTCTCATGAACCGCGCAGCGCGCCCCAAGGGACTGGGAAAAGGTTTTCGCAAAGGCAATGCCGTCACCCTCCACCACCAGATCGATGTCCAGGTTGTCTATCCTCAGTAGCATGTCGCGCACGATCCCGCCCACCAGGTAGATGTTTGAGCCCAGCGAGGACGCGAGTGCGCCTGCCTGACGCAGCATCATATTCACCTGTCTCGGAAAACGCTCTTCCAGAAGTGATCCTACGTTCTTCTTCTGCATCGAACGGTAATCCACACCCTCCTCCGCGCTGGTCATTTTTTCGTGCATGACCCTCATGAGGTCGGTCCGGGTGATGACTCCAATTGCCGTGCGATCTTCAACTACGGGCAATAGACGCTGATTGCCGTCAATGATGAGCGTCCGGATCTCCGAGACCGGTGCATCAGGGCGGATAAATTTGATGTCGCGGATCATATAGTCCTTGATCTTTGCCTCTCCGAGTTCATGGCCTTGGGCCCTGCTCACTACCTGTCGTGTGACCACCCCTACTACCCGCGCATCCCTGGATTGAACAATGACTGCATTGATATTGTATCTGTTGAGTGTATCGCTCGTTTCATCGATGGTGGCATCCATGTTCATTGCAATGACAGGGAAGGTCATGATGTCGCGCGCCGTGATCCGTGGCTTAGTCTCCTTCTTGATGAGGTTGACCAGCATGCTCTCCACGTGATCCAGGGATCGTTCTTTTATGGATGCGGCGGCAGCCGTAGGATGGCCCCCGCCGCCGAAATGCGCGGCCACTTCAGCGGCATTGATCTGCGGCACGGTGCTGCGCGCCACCAGATAGATCCGCTCTGTCATGAGCCCGAGCGCGAACATGGAATCCACCTCGAACATGCCCCGGAGCTTGTGTACGAGCATGGCAAAGTCCTCCACATAGCGATTGGACTCGGAGCGTGTGAACAGCACGTCAATGCCGCCCACGTGGAAGATGTAGGCATTCTTGATGAGCTGGTCCAGGACATCCACCTGCTCGGGGCTGAGCTCACGTGCCAATGTATGCGATACTGACCTCAGGTCGGCCCCCCAACGGATAAGGTCCGCCAGCGCTGTAGCGTCTTCAGGCCTGGTGGAGGGGAACAGCAGTGAGCCGGTGTCCTCGAAGATCCCCATTGCCAGGATCGTGGCCTCTTCCGGGGTCGGCATTATCCCTTTCTCCTTGAGGATCTCCACCATAAGCGCACTGTTGGAGCCATATTCCTTGCAGATCTCGGTTACACCTGCAATATCATCGCTGGAGCAGGGGTGATGATCATAGACGATCACCTCGACACCTTCTTTCCCTATAAGCCGGGCAAAGTCGCCGATGCGCGAAAGCTGTCTTGTGTCAACGATGATGAGCTTCGTTACCTTACTCACCGAGACGGCCTTCAATTTCTGAATCAAGGCAGTCACCTCAGGAGAGGCCTGCACAAGGTAGTCCCTCAGGTTCTTCTCCTGGGCGCCGGGAAACACGAGGATGGCATCCTTGTGGAGTTTTTTGGCGGCGAGCATTGAGGCAAATGCATCGAAATCCGCCTGGATGTGGGAGGTGATGACCTCCATCGTCTACCCCCTTGGGTGGTACCGTTTATGAACCTCTTTGAGCCTGGTTGAGGATATATGGGTATAAATCTGCGTTGTGGAGATGTCCGCATGGCCGAGCATCATCTGGACAGAGCGCAGGTCAGCCCCGCCGATAAGCAGGTGGGTAGCGAACGAATGCCTGAGCATATGAGGTGATATCCGTTTCAATATACCCGCTGCGGATGCATATCTTTTGACGGCATACCAGAAGTTCTGCCTGGTCATGGCACCGCCCCTCCTTGAACAGAAGAGGATATCCGTAGGCTTCTTTACCAGATGAGGCCGTGCGTTCCCGAGATATTCACTAATACAGCGCTGCGCGCTCTCACCCATAGGCACAAGGCGCTCTTTATCTCCCTTGCCCCTGCAGACAAGGTAGCCTACATGGAGATTGAGGTTGTGCAGTTTAAGGGTTATGAGCTCGCTCACCCGCAAACCTGTGGCATAGAGCACCTCAAGCATGGCCTTGTCCCGAATACCGATGGGTGTGGCCACATCCGGGCTTGCAATAAGTTTCTCCACCTCGTCGCGGCTCAATACCCCGGGAAGGTATATACCACGTTTCGGGGATGAAAGGTCGCGTGTGGGGTCTGTTTCCATGATCTCCTCTTCGATGAGGAACCGGTAGAACTGTCTGATAGAGGAGAGTCTACGGCTGATGCTGGTTGTCTTCAGACCTTTTTCCCTACAAAGGGTAGTATAATCTTCAAGGGTTGCCTGATGTACATCCAGCTCAGAGATGCCCTTTTCATCAAGATAAGTCTTAAGATCTTCAAGATCTGATGCATAGGAGGAAACCGTATTTTCCGGAGAAGAACGCTCGGCGATAAGGTATTCCAGGAAAGAGTCGATCAGCGCATGGCTCATCTCTTGGTAATCTTGGACTCCAGTCCCAAGGCGGTGATGTCTTCGAGTTCCGGATATGCGCTCTTGCTGCTGGGGAATGCCCCTGCCAGCAACCGGAAGACTGAGCCGGATTCCTTCATGACATAGGGCACAATACCTTCACCATGCAGCTTATCCGCCACCTTGAGCGCCTCTGACTTGTCGCTGTAGACCCCGATCTCGATCGTCAAAGGTACTGACGAGCCGATGAAGGCCTCCGTATCGATGATCCCTGTGGCTTGAAGATCCTTCATCCGTGCACTGGCCTCATTTATCGTGGAAAAGGCACCGATGTCGATACGATACCAGACGCCATTGGCCTCCAGGTCGATCTTGGTGATGAACACCCCGTTGAGCTTCTGGAACTTCTGCCTGTATTGGGTCAAGGCATCCTTTTTATTCTGCCACGAGGATATGTGGATGGTGTATGGATAAAAAGTCGACTTTTTGTATTGAGGAACCGAGAGTGAAGATGCCTTGTCAGGAGAGACCTGCACAGGGTTTTTATCCGGTGCCGCCTGAGGAGTGGATGTCTCGTCAGGAACAGCCGCAGGCTGTTTTTCCTGCTGATTCCGATCGACCTGCTTAATCACTACATTGCTCAGCCCGTAGTCTGCCCAGAGCGGGAGGGCCGCCAAACAGAACACCACGAACAGCATGAGGCGTCTCAATGTTTCCTCCTGTTATATGCGTAGGTGGTGTTCATTATATACTTGTTGATCCCCTTTGCAATACCATCAATGAGGGTGGCCTGGTATGCATCGCTCTGGAGCAGGGAAGAATCGGCATTGTTGGTAATGAAGCCAAGCTCGCACAGGATAGAGGGCATCTGTGCCCCAAGCAGGACGTAGAACGGCGCCTGTTTCACGCCGAAGTCCTTGCCCGTATAATCAGTTGCGAGTACCGATGATATGATGCTCTTTTGAACACAATTCGCAAAACGACACGATTCGTTGATCTTGGAATTGAGCATGAGGTCGTTGATAATGAGCTGCAGGTCGCTGATGGACTTTGACGTGGTCGCATTCTCCCGGGCCGCCACCTCAATGGCCGAGGAATCGGTGGTGAGGTTCAGGAAATAGGTTTCGATGCCCTGGGCCCCGCTGTCGCCGGAGGCATTGATATGGATCGATACGAAAAGGTCGGCCCTTTTCTTATTGGCAAACGCCGTGCGCTCTTCAAGGGTGAGAAACACATCGCTGTCCCTTGTCAGGTAGACATCGAACCCTTCGAGTCTGAGCCTTCGTGCAAGGGCCTTGGCTATAACCAGCGTCAAATCCTTTTCCTGCATGCCGCCCGGCCCTTTGGCGCCAGGGTCCTTTCCCCCGTGTCCCGCATCCACGACAATCCTGGAGACTTTGAGAGAAAGCTGGGCGGCAATAGAGGGCACATCATCACTCATCTGCGATTTCGACCACTTGGGGACCTTCTTGAATCCGTTTTCAGGCCTGGCCGTGCCCTTCTTGACTTCATCCTCGACCGATGTCTTCACGGGCTCCTGTACCGGGTGGATTGAGGCCATTTTTGCTGCCGATCCATCTTTGCTTATGTCCACTACCAGCCTTGATGGGTCATCAAGAGGGAAGGCATGATAAGAGAACTTGTGCGCAAGATCCAGAACGACCCGTACCTTTGTCTTCTGGAACTGGGAAACCCGTATCGTAGTGAGAATACCGTCATTCACTGTTGTTTTGAACGGGATATCCGGGGATACCTTTGCATTATCCAGCTCAATCACTACACGGTGGGGTTTGCTCACTTTGGCATCGGCAGGCAATGCAAAGGTGTTAAACGAGACGTTCTTATCGAAATTAATGACAACACGGGTGTAATCCCTGTCCGACCACTGACGGACAGTCTTGAGCTCACCAAGCCCTGATTTTGATTCATCGGTGACGCTCTTCTTCTCAATATTTAAGGAATTGATCTGTTCTCTCGCAAGCTGCACCATATTGCCGTCAGGGTACTCTTTGATAATCTTTTGATAGAGGGAATAGGCCTTCTGTTTGGTGCTTAACTTAAAATTATAGATCTGGGCTGCCTTGTAGAGGGAATCATCTGCAAGGGGGCTTCCAGGATACTCATCCGCTACTGCCAGGTAGGTATCCACAGCCCGGTCAAGGTCTTTGGGGTTTGACGAAAAGGCATGGAGATCTTCATAGAGCTTAGCCGCCTTATATTTTGCCTTTGGAGCGAAGCTCGAATGGGGATAGTTTTTCGCCACGTTCTGATACTTGTGGATGACCGCCATCCAGCTCACCCGGTCTTTTTTCTTGTCCGTATCCCGATGAAGCTCGATGGCAGCCGCGTTCGCACTCTGAAATGCCTCTGCCACACTGGTCGCGGCATGAAGCGAGCCTGAACAGGCGAAAAAGATCGCGGCAAGAATAAGGAAGCGCGGGGCAAACCCTCGTATTTGTTTGATGTAATCCATTACGTCCTTGAGCAAGTAATCCCTTACTTTATTGGTTGTTTGCCTATAAAACACCTAATAAAGCCAGTATCGGATAAACCATAGGGAAATCTTAACATTTTTTTTCAATCCATGAAGAATAAATATGGGAAAGCCCTTTGAGAATGAGGTGTTCGTCAATGATGTACGCCTTTGGGAGCACCTCTGCGACCATTCCGGAAGGCCCGCCCGTGAGAACAACCACCGGTTTCGTGCCGTTGCGGCGGGACATCATCTCCACTACCTTTCGAATCATGCAAATATGGCCCATGACCACACCTGAGCGTACGCATGCATTGGTGGACGCCCCGATGAGTTCGCCCGGTGAGAGGTCATCAAGCCTCGGGAGCTGGGGGGCTGATGCCAGCAGCCCTTCGTAAGCGCTTGAAATACCCGGTGCAATCATGCCGCCGATAAAGGTACCGTGAACGGTTACATAATCAATGGTGGTGGCGGTACCCATGTCTATGACAACGAGAGGCTTACGTCTTTTGCGGTACAGGTGATAGGCGGCTGCGGCGCATACAAGCCTGTCGATGCCCAAGGTCTCTTTTGTATCATAGCGGATCTTTATCCCCATGGGCGTATTTACATCCACGATCATGGGGGGCAGGCCTGTTGATTCCTCAAATTCTTTCAGGATGATCTTTGCCGCTCCACTCCGAACGCTCACCATGACCGCAGCATCAGGCAGTGCCTTGCGGACATCCGGGAGATGGGGGAGAAAGGCCGAGTTATTCAGGCACACCTCCGTTGGCATGCGGAATACGGCCTTCAGCCCGCTGCCCTCGAAGATGCCTGTAGTAATGCTCGTGTTGCCGACATCAATGGCAAGCATGGCCTCTGTCTAAACCTTATTATACAGGGGGGCAAGGATTTTTTCTCGGGTTACGCTGCCCTCTCCACCCGCCAACAGGGCGGGCACAAGGCCTGCCTCTATGAGGCATTTGTCAAGGTTCGCTCTCGCTCACCCCGACCTGCAATCTACAATCGCGGCTAAAGCCACTCCTACAACATGCAACATATTATGGACATGTAGGAGCGCCTTCAGGCGCGACCCATTTTTGGATGTCGCGGCTAAAGCCGCTCCTACAATTTCTTGTCACAAGTTGGTATTCAGCTCCTAACCTAGTCACTAGTCACTCATCACTTCTTTTCTGATCACTGGTCACTTGTCTATCTCCGCCACCGCCCTGATCCATCCCGCGCTCGCCCCCTTGATCTTTATGGGAAAGCAGTAGAAGGTGAAGCCCCTTGCAGGAAGCTTGTCCAGGTTGGTGAGCTTCTCGATCTGGAAGTACCCCTTCTCGATGCCTGCAAAGTGGCCTTCCCAGATGAGCGAGGGGTCTTTGGTGCGCTCGAAGTCTTGTGCCTGGAACGACAAAGGCCTGTCCCAGCTCCAGGCATCCGTACCAACCACATGCACCCCCTGATCCACAAGCCACAGGGTGGCCTCGCGGCCGAATCCACTGCCCTTCACAAGGTATTCAGGTTTTCCCCAATAGTGGGCGGCGCCGGTCTGGGCAAGGAAGATATCCCCTTCCTGAAGCGAGTAGCCGATGACGGAAAGCCCCTTCTTGATGTCCTCGGAGGTGATGTTATATCCGTCCGGCTTTGAGGAGAAATCTATCTTTACGCCGCTTCCCACAGACCATTGAAGGGGGAACTGGTCGATGGTGAGTGCAGGACTGCCTTTATCCTGGGTTGGGTGATAATGCCAGGGGGCATCCATGTGTGTACCCGCATGTGTTGACAGCTCAAGTATCTCCAAGGCCCAACCCAGGCCGTCGGGCAGATCCTTCTCCGTAATGCCCGGATAGAAGAGCTTCATGGTTTCCGCCCCGAGCCTGTGATCGAGGTAAGTGATCTTAGGGATCATCATGGGGGGGTCACTGGGCAGGCCGTTCTCAATGGCAATGGAGAGGTCGATGAAGGTCCGTGGCATGGCTTCTCCTTCGATGTATTTTTGATAATAAAACGATACGAAGCATTGGGATTCATTGTCAAGGAGGCTCTGCATCAGGTCCAGATAAACTCAGCAACGATTCAATCATGGTAAGAAGTTTTAAGTGTTAAGTTTAAAGCTTTATTGATACTATCCATACTCTTAACACTTAAAACCTAAAACTCATGTTCATAATCCACCGACTCCTTGACAGCCGGGGTCTTCACGGTTAACCTACGACCCATGGAAGTCGATTTTTCGGAGCTCCTCAAACAGGCCAAACAGCTTCAGGAGCGTATCAAGGAGATCCAGGAACAGCTTGCGCGCAAGACCGTGACCGTAGATACCGGTGGGGGTATGGTCACGGTGACGGTCAATGGCAGACAAGAGATTGTCTCTATCAAGATCGACCCTTTATGCGTGGATCCTCGGGATATCCCCATGCTCGAAGACCTTATCCTGACGGCCGTAAACCAGGGCATCCGTAGATCGCGTGAGCTTGCAGCCCAGGAGCTGAAGCAGATCTCCGGAGGCGTCCCCCTGCCCATCGATCTTCTCTGATATGGACCCATATCCCAAGCCCTTACGAGACCTCATAAGCCAGCTCAAGCGCCTCCCCGGCATCGGAGAAAAAACCGCGACCAGGCTTGCGCTCTTCATCCTAGCGGATAGAGGAAATCTCCCGGAGGATCTCTCAGCCACACTGAAAACGGTTCGAGAGCAGATCAGGCTTTGCCCGGTATGTTTTAACCTCACAGACCGGCAGAAATGTTCCATATGCATTAACCCTTCACGGGACCAGACGCAGATCTGCATAGTGGAGGAGCCGAGTGATGTCCTGGCCCTGGAGTCTGCAAATACCTTTAGAGGCCTTTACCACGTGCTCCATGGACTCATCTCGCCGCTGGCAGGTATCGGACCGGAGGACATCAGGCTCTCCGAACTGATTGAGAGGCTCAAACACTCCGATGTGAGTGAAGTGATCGTGGCCACAAACCCCTCTGTGGATGGCGAGGGCACGTTCCATTACATCAGCAAGATGATCCATGATGCGGGCCTGAGTATAACGATAAGCAGGATCGCATCCGGCGTCCCCATGGGAGGGGAGCTGAAATACATGGATCAGGTGACGCTGGCAAGTGCGTTGCGCTACCGCCGGAATGTCAAGGACTTCTAATCTAAGAGGAGATGTACATGAGTAAGTTCGCCGTGCAAGGCGGCTATGTCATAAAATCGGCATGTGATGTCATGAGGGATCACTTTGTCATTGTGGATAAGTCAAAAATTACTGATATCACACCCGATCTCCCCGAGGGCATCACCGAAATCCTCGGAGGCCCTCACGACATCGTCATGCCGGGGCTCATAAACACCCATACCCATGCACCCATGACTCTATTCAGGGGAATCGCCGATGACCTGCCGCTCATGACATGGCTTAAGGATTATATCTTCCCCGCAGAGGCCAAGCATGTGAACAGGGAGTTCGTTTACATCGGATCCCTCTTGGCTGCCTGGGAGATGACCCGGTCGGGTACTACGGCATTCTGCGACGGATATTTCTATGAGGACGAGGTAGGCAGGGCCGCCAAGGAGGTGGGGATCAGGGCATGGATCGGGGAGGGTATTCTCCAGTTTCCCACGCCCTCTCTCTCAGACCCCGAGCGCACCATCGCGCACGCCCGCAGCTTTATCCTGCGCTGGCTGGATGACGATTTGGTAAGGCCTTCTGTCTTTCCCCATGCTGCATACACCTGCACGAAACAGATCCTGAAGGATGCATATGCCCTTGCAGAAGAGTTTAACCTTCTTTATCAGATCCATCTGAGCGAAACCGTCTCTGAGGTTGAGCAGATCAGGAAGGACCACAATATGTCCCCGGTGGAGCTTTTAGACTCTATCGGCTGCCTCTCGAGCCGGACACTGGCCGCGCATTGTGTGGTCCTGAACGACCAAGAGATCGCCCTGCTGGCAAAGAGAATGGTCTCTGTTGCACACAATGCCGAGAGCAATATGAAGCTCGCATCCGGTATTGCACCTGTGCCCGCCATGATCAAGGCCGGGGTGAACGTTTCCATAGGAACCGATGGATGCGCGAGCAACAACAACCTCGACATCATCAGTGAGATCTCGACAGTCGCCAAGCTGCACAAGATCGCCTGCATGGACCCGACCGTGCTTGATGAATGCACCGCCATGACGTTAGTGACTGAAAACGGAGCAAAGGCATTACATTTTGACGGCGGCAGGATCGAGCCCGGCAGGCCTGCCGACATCGTGGTGCTCGACGGCAAGGCCCCCAACCTGGTCCCGGTGCATAACCCCGTCTCTCACATCATCTATGCCGCAACGGGCGGCAATGTGAAAGATGTCGTCATTAACGGCAAGGTTGTCGTGAAGGACTATAAATCACTAACTGTTGACGAAGAGGCGCTCATCAAGGAATGCCGCTCCATTCAGAGGCATATCAGCAATGGGTGACGGAAAAGAATACCTGCCATAGGGAAGTCTTTTCCGCCCCCGCTCTGCCCGAGATCGCTTGAGTGCCTGTATTTATCATGTTGGTAAACCCCTTGCATTGTATAAAGAGCGGCAACACTTTTGCCGATAAGGGTGATATATGAAGATAAGCAATCAAATGCTCTATTCCCAAGTCACCGCGGGCATGGATCAGAGTTCTGAGAAGATGTACAAGCTGAACAATGAGATATCTTCCGGAAAGCGCATCAACAGCCCATCGGATGACCCGCTGGGGCTCTCAACCGTGCTGGCATACCGGTCAGAGCTGAGCGCAAATACCCAATACCAATCAAACATTTCCTACGCCAATGGGTGGGTCTCCCAGATGGATTCATCCCTCGAGAATGTGCAAGACCTACTGGATAATGCCAGTCAGATTGCCGTGCAGGAGTCCTCCTCAACGGCCACAGCAGATACGAGGGCATCGGCGGCTAATGCGCTAGAACAGATCAGGGCCGAGATCCTGAGTATTGCCAATCAGACGTATAACAATAAATACGTCTTTGGTGGTACCATGACCCAGAATGAGCCGTATTTGGATGTTGATGCAGCCAACTTGCAGGATGACGTCGCCACCATGTCGTCAACACCCCCTGCCTCTCCGGCAGATGGAGATAGATACATCGACACCGCAAACGACGCCACAAAAGACCATATCTTGCAATATAGTTCCGCCACCTCCAGCTGGGTTGACCAGGGGGCACCCACCGAAGGTACTGCAGTAACGGTGGATGACCAGAACGAGATGTATGTCTATACCGGTGGAAAATGGAAGGCCATGTACCAGGGTAATGATTCCAGCTCTTCCGTGCAGATCAGCGCAGGGCAAAGTGCACAGATCAATATCCCGGGGAGTGATATATTCAGCAACTCCTCAGGTAACATCATGGCTAGCCTGCTGAGTCTCGAAAAGGCGCTAACTAACAATGACCAGAGTGGTATCAGCGCGCAACTAACCAATATTTCCAATGCTAGAACGGTCGTCTCGAATGCATTGGCCACGGTCGGAGGGACCGAGAACAGGCTCACTGATACAAATACCCGCCTCACAAGTGACTCTACAAATATAACAGCAAGCGTATCTAATATTGAAGACCTGGATTATGCCCAGGGAATCACCGACCTGCAGAACCAGCAGACCATATACGAGGCGACCTTGAAGAGTGCCTCCATGATCACCGGCTTAAGTCTCGTAGACTACCTCAGTTAGGGGGATCAATCTTGGAAATTGAAACGCTGCGTTTCGGAAAGATAGCGATTCAGGAAGATAAGGTAATCACATTTCCCAGGGGCATCCTGGGATTTGCCAAGAATAAGCAATATATCCTGTTTCCCCATAGCGAAAGATCACCCTTTTTCTGGCTCCAAAGCGTGGAGGACGGTGAACTGGCCTTTGTGGTCATGAATCCCCGACTCGTAAAGACCGACTACTCCGTTGATGTTGACGAGAACGTCATGAATGAACTCGATGTCAAACAAGAAGCCGAGATCGAGGTGGTCTGCATCGTCACCATCCCGCGCAATGACCCTAAGCACATGACCATAAACCTGCTGGGTCCCATAATCATCAATACCCAGAGCCGTTGCGCCGTGCAGGTCATCTGCGACTCTCAGAGCTACTCACATCGCCACCCCGTGATCCAAGAGCAGCAGGTGTAACGTATTTCTTAGATTCACATCCATGGTATCATTCTTGAAAGTAAGTGGTTTTGCGACCTGATGATAATACGTACAGAATTCAGGAGCCGGGATTCATAAAAAAATATTTCTTCATGCTGTGATCTGTGCCCTTAAAGACTTGCCCGCATATAGCGTTCAAGTGATGTTCACTTTACAAGTTTCTTACTCGCTTTTTCTTGAGCTTTCATTGCCTTTTTGATGAGCTTCTGCCCATCCTTGGAGGATATATCTCCTGAATCAAAAACCTGCCCGGTACCGGATGATAGTTCTTCCTTTGTTGAAGAAATACGCTCCGGCGGTTTTGTTGCCTCAGGCACAGGCCCATTCTTCTTTTGAAACAATGACAGCAATGCCATGCCGAGAGATTTCCCGAAAAAGCCGATAAAAGCGGCCGCAAAGACCAGAGCCATCCATTTGGCAAACTCAGAGGCGCTCACATGCTCGAACATGGGTATATCTTAACCGAGAAGTGAAGCATATGCAACGCCCCGCCTCTTCCGATGAATATTATCATGATGATATATATGCAGGGACGACCCGTCGTGTCGCTCCTGAAGGCACTCATGCAAGATGAGCCAATCATGTGTAGGAGCGGCTTCAGCCGCGACATCCTAAAAAACCACAATTCTAAAATTATTTAAAACTTATCCGTGCTCATCCTCCCCTTTCCCTTGACTCTCCAAAGCGTAGCGAATTATACAAACAACGTGGATACTGCCTACCGCAATGTCATCTCCTTTGTCGCCCGGGGAACGAACAGCGGAAAGACGTATCTCCTTGAACATCTCATCACCGAACTGAAGAGGCGGGGCAGGAAGGTCGCAGCAGTCAAGCATGCCATGCACCAGCATTCCGTGGACCCTCAAGGCAAGGATACCTTCAAATTTGCTGCTAGAGGCGCCGATCGCATCATCCTGTTCTCACCGGATGGACTCCTGATGTACGAGCCGAAGCATCCGGAAAACGACTACCTTTACACTGTTGCTTCCCAAGATATGGATATCGTCCTGATCGAAGGGTTCAAGGCCGGGCCCTTTAGAAAGATCGAGGTATTCAATGAAGAGATCTACACCACACCCCTGTGCGTGGAACAGCCCGGCCCCGACTACATCGCCATTATCAGCCGGGAAACCATGGACATCGGCATTCCACACTTTCGTTTTGAGGATATCGATGCAATCGCCACTTTCATTGAAGAGGGTGCGGGGTTGAAAATGAATAGGTGATAATCCGTCATGATCTATATCCCCTTTGTTTGACCACCCCTCGATCAATCATCCCTTCCATGCCCGGATAAACTGTGTTAAAGGCTCAAATCTATGCTGATCGTGCAGTTAAAACCCAAAAAGGAAATGCCTGTGCTCCTCGGGCATCCATGGATATATTCCGGGGCAGTGGACAAGGTCCAGGGTGAACCGGAGATGGAGCATCTCTGCAGGGTGCTGGGCTCCAGGGGGCAGTTCATATGCCAGGGAACATATAATCCCATTTCTCAACTGGCGGTGCGTGTACTCACCCTCGGCAAAGAGCCCATTGACAAGGCCTTTTTCGAGACAAGGATAAGAAACGCCATTACGCTGCGTGAACGTATCATCCCTGCGGATACGAGCTGCTACCGCATCATCAATGCCGAGGGAGACCTTTTGCCGGGCTTGGTGGTGGACCGTTACAACGACATGCTCGTGCTGCAGGCAGTCACCCCCTTCATGGATGAGATCAAGGGAGACCTTGCAGAGATCCTGAAATCAGAGCTGCCCTCCTGCAGTATCTTCGAGCGCTCCGACTCCAAGACGCGCTCCAACGAGGGCTTCAGGCCTTCCATCGGTCCTCTCCATGGCAACATGGAGAGCCAGGATCTTGTGGTACATGAGCGGGGCATTGCCTTTGCAGTAGACATCTTCACGGGCGACCGTACGGGCTTCTATCTAGAACACAAAGAATCCAGGCACAAGATCATGCCTTACGCCAAGGATAAGGACGTGCTCGACCTATTCTCCTACACAGGCTCTTTCTCAGTGTGCGCTCTTCATGCAGGCGCCAAATCGGTCATCTCGGTGGACTCTTCCGCCCCTGCACAGGTCCAGCTCAAGAAGAACATGGAGATCCACAAGATCAAGCCCTTTGTCTGGCGGCATATCAGAGACGATGTTTCACGGTTCCTGAATGATGAGCAGGGGAGTTTCGACCTCGTGTTCTGCGATGCCCCGGCATTCGGCAACGAGTATGAGGAGCATTCAAAGACCGTCTCCCTCGCCATGGCCCGGCTCAGGCCGGGGGGCATCCTCTTCTATCTTGCTCCGGTCACCGGCCAGTTCAGTCCTGTGGATCTGCTCAAGGCAATCAGCCGGGCCGCCCAAGGCCTCTCCCGCACAGCGAAAGTGCTGGAACCCCTCTCCCAGTCTCCGGACTTCCCCTTTCTGCCCTCACACCCTCAGGGCATGCATCAGAGCGGGTTTGTGGTGTACGTGGAGTAATAGTGATATGGTCAAATAAGAGAAGATCGAGGTAAGATCCATCCCTGCGATCGGGAAAAAGGATTTCTCGTTTCGCTCGAAATGACACCTTTTTAGGTAAAGCGACTAAGAATAAACAGCTTTTTCCAGCTCAGCCCATCTTGCTTTCCAGCTGCCTGCCACCGAGTACGTGGAGGTGGAGGTGCATGACGATCTGGGTGGCGTCCGTGCCGCAGTTCACTGCGATCCGGTAGCCCGACTCGTTAACACCCTTCTTTTTGGCAACCTCCTGGGCGGCCTTAAGCATGGAGAACCATATCTCTTTATCATCGAGGTCATTGAGTGTTGCATAGTGCTTCTTGGGCACTACAACGACATGAACCGGGGCCAGAGGCTGGATATCGTTGAATGCATAGACAAGCTCGTCCTCGTATACCCTGGCGGAAGGAATCTCTCCCTTGACGATCTTACAGAAGATACAATCCATCTTCATCCTCCCATGGTTGAAGTATTCTTACCTAAAAGTATGCGACAACCGGACAGCCTCATGCACATCCACCCGGCCCTCATAGATGGCCTTGCCCACGATGGCCCCGTAGAGGACTTCCACCTGCAGAAGTGCCTTGAGATCATCCATGGAGCTGACACCTCCCGAAGCGATAACCGGTGTCTTGACCTCGGCGGCAAGTGCTGCAGTGGCGTCGATATTGGGGCCGGTGAGCATGCCGTCGCGGGAGATGTCGGTATACACGATGAATGCCGGACCACACTGCTCGTAATGCCTTGCCAGATCCACGGCTCTCTGCTCGGTGATCTCTTTCCATCCCTTAACGGCCACCTTGCCGCCGAGCGCGTCGATCCCGATGCCGACCCTGCCGGGAAAGGCCTTCAGTATGGCCTCTGAGGTCTCAGGGTCCTTGGCTACAACAGTGCCCAGGATCACATAGCTTACCCCGAGTTCGAAAGCCCGCCTTGCATCGTCGATCGTGCGGATGCCGCCGCCCAGCTCCACCTCCACATCCACTGCAGAGCAGATCGCCTTGATGGCTTGTACATTCATGCCTCTTCCAGCCACCGATCCGTCGAGGTCCACTACATGAATCCTTTTGGCGCCTGCATTGGCAAAGGATTTTGCAATACCGGAAGGGTCTTGGCTGTAGACCGTCACCTCTTCGAACCTGCCCTTCTTCAGCCTCACCACCTGCCCCTTGTGCAGGTCTATGGCTGGGATGATGATCATGCTAAAAGACCCTCAAACTCCTTGACCCACCAGCTCTTGAACAACATGGAATATCTCAGGAGATATATCTTGTCATCAGACGCCCTCACCTTATAGTATTCATCGGGAAAGAAGCTCGGGTCCTGATAGGCCTCGTTCCAATGATCCAGGATGACTTCGATCTCAAGACCCGTTCCCCCCAATTCGAACCAGACCGGCTGACCTGGGCGCCGATGGCTGTCAAATGTCTTCACCCGGGTATGCTGAAATCTCATAGGTGGGCTTTTGTTGAGGGTATGTCGGTGCCCGTGACGGCGATGGCCTCCTTGAAGGCACAAGCAAAAGCCTTGAAGCAGGCCTCGGCCAGGTGATGGCCGTTCCCGCAGGCGAAGATGGTCATGTGCATGGTAATGCCTGCCCGAAAGGCCAGTGACCGGAAGAATTCGGGTATGAGCTCAAGGTCAAGGTCGCCTGCCTTGCCGTGGAAGACATCCTCGCCATGGATGACAAAGAACGGTCTCCCCGAGATATCGAGACATACCTCGACCAATGCCTCGTCCATGGGGACCTTGGCCAGACCGTACCTGGTAATCCCGCGCTTCTCGCCTAGGGCACCCTTGATCGCATTTCCCAGCACGATGCCGATGTCCTCCACGGTGTGGTGCAGGTCCACGTGCACGTCGCCCTTTGCCTCCACCTTGAGCCCGATACCGGCATGTTTGGCAAAGGCATCGAGCATATGTGACAGGAACCCTGAGGGTATGTTCAGGCTGAAACTACCCCCGTCCAGGCAGATGTTTACCGAGATCTCGGTCTCTTTGGTCTTTCTGGTGACTGTGGCCTCTCTCATACACCCCCCTTAACGGCATCCTTAAAGGCGGCAATGGCTGTATCGATAGATCCCGTATCCGGGACCCCGCCCTGGGCGAACAGATCCTTGCCGCCACCCCTGCCACCCACGGCCTCCATGATCTTCTTCATGATTTTTCCTGCATTTACCTTACCGGCAAGGTCGTTCGTGACCATCACCATGAAGGTAGCCTTGCCGCTTGCGGGTGAAGCCAGGAATACCACGCCCGAGCCGATCTTGTCTTTGATTCTATCTCCGAGCGATCTTATCTGGTCGATCTCGTCGACTTCCACATGCTTTATCACCACGGTAAAGCCGTCCAAGGCATATTCTTCTTCGCCTGCCTTGGCCGGGGTGCCGGTGGCGATACGGATATTGAGGTCCTTTATGGCGTTCTCCTGCTCCTTGATCTTGGCCTGCAGGGCACCGATGCGATCAAAGATCTCTGAAGGCGCACACTTGAAACGCTCCGCCATACCGGAGACAAGCCCGGTAAGGGACTGGATGTGCTCCAGTGAGCGTGTGCCGGCAATGGCCTCGATTCTGCGCAGGCCCGCAGACACACTCGATTCGGACATCACCTTCACCAGGCCGATCTGGCCGGTGGATCTGCAGTGTGTGCCGCCGCAGAGCTCTACCGATACACCATCGCCCATGGTCACCACCCGCACCTCATCACCGTACTTTTCCGTGAAGAGCGCCATGGCGCCCTTGCCAAAAGCCTCATCCTTGGAGAGGATCTCCGTCTTAACGGGCAGATCTTCCAATACGAGCTGGTTCACTTTTGCCTCAACCTTTTCCAACTCATCGGAGCTCAAGGCGGCAAAGTGGGTGAAGTCGAACCTGAGCCTGCTATCGGTAACGAGAGAGCCCGACTGGTGTACATGCTCGCCCAGAACATCACGCAGGGCCTTCTGGAGCAGGTGGGTGGCGCTGTGGTGGCGCATGATGCTATTGCGCCTTGATGCATCTACTGAAAGTCTTACAGATTGCCCCTCATTGAATTCACCAGATTGTACTTCCACACGGTGTATAATTACATCATTCTCAGTTTTTATCGTATCAACGACTTTGGCATTCCCACTTTCTGATGTCAAAGTGCCAGTATCCCCCACTTGCCCGCCAGATTCGCCATAGAAAGGGGTAATATCTGTGATGATATTGAGATATTGGCTTTCTCCAGCATCATGTGAAGGAATCGGTTTACCCTGACCATCTACTGCTGGGATTACAATTGGCAGGATTTCAAGGATATGTGCATCAGCCTCCATGGTATCATATCCCACAAATTTCACCATATGGTCTTTTGCAGATGAGCTAAAGGTGTCCGATAACTCGACAATACCACCGAAAGCGGATGCCCCGCGGGCCTTTTTCCTCTGGAGTTCCATCTGGGCCTCAAAACCGGCTGTGTCGATACCGAATCCGGCCTTGCGGGCGATGTCCTCGGTGAGGTCCAGAGGGAAACCGAAGGTGTCGTAAAGGGCAAAGACCTCGAGACCGGGAAGAAGCTTCTCACCCTTTGCCTTCAGACCGGAGAGGATCTCATCCAGCAGGCTTAAGCCCCGGTCCAGGGTCTTCAGAAACCGTTCTTCCTCGTTGTCAATGACCTTGTCGATAAAATCTTTTCTGCCTATCAGATCCGGGTAGACGTCACCCATCTCCCGGACCACCTTGAGGGCTACTTTGTGCAGAAAGGCACTGTTCATACCGAGAAGTTTGCCATGCCTGGCAGCCCTGCGGATGATCCGCCTGAGCACGTAACCGCGACCCTCGTTGGAAGGCAGAATACCATCGCCGACGAGGAAGGCGCTCGCCCGCGCATGGTCTGCAATGACCCTGATGGAGACATCAAGATCCTCATTTGTGCCGTATTTCTTTCCCGCAAGGTCGCTGATAAAGGAGATGAGCGGGGCAAACAGGTCGGTGTCATAATTGCTTTTTACCCCCTGGATTACCGCGGTGATACGCTCAAGCCCCATGCCCGTGTCAATGTTCGGTGCAGGCAGAGGTGTCAGGGTTCCGTCCACGTCGCGGTTGAACTGCATGAACACGAGGTTCCAGATCTCAAGGTAACGGTCGCAGTCGCACACGCCCACCTTGCAGTCGGGTCTGCGGCAGCCCACCTCAGGCCCCTGGTCGAAGAGGATCTCCGAGCATGGCCCGCAGGGTCCGGTATCGCCCATGGCCCAGAAGTTGTCCTTGTCGCCGAGCCTGAGGATCCTCTCAGGGGCGAGCCCGATGTGCTTGTGCCAGATATCATATGCCTCATCATCACTATGATGGACGCTCGCATAAAGCCTTGCCGGGTCCAGCCCCATGCGCTTCACGAGCAGGTCCCATGCAAAGTCAATGGCGCCCTGCTTGAAATAGTCTCCGAACGAGAAGTTGCCGAGCATCTCGAAGAAGGTGTGGTGGCGCGCCGTCCTGCCCACGTTTTCCAGGTCGTTGTGTTTACCGCCTGCCCGTACGCATTTTTGGGAGGTTGTGGCCCGTGTATACGCCCTCTTCTCGGTACCCAGGAACGTGGCCTTGAACTGTACCATGCCGGCATTAGTGAAGAGCAGGCTTGGGTCGTCACCCGGTACGAGCGATGAACTCGGGACTTTTGTGTGTCCCTTTTCCTGAAAATAATCCAAAAACATGCTGCGAATCTCAGAACCCTTCTTCATGCATCCACTCCGAGTGTTTCATCCATTATAAGATCGAGAGGGAAACCCCTGCCTGCAAGGAATCGGATAAGCTTAACCTTTGGCAGGTCATTTCTTTTCTCGATCATTTTTTTCATCCTCTTCCGTTCATCAAGCTCTGCCGGCAAGACCTTTACGGCATATGTCACGAAGACATCCGGCAAGCCGAGGCCTTCAAGAAAAACCCTGATGGCGTAATTCCCATAGCCTTTTTCCGCCATGAGCAGGGCCCTGCGCCTGGCATACTCATAATCGTCAAGATACCCCAGCTCATTGATCCGGGCCATGACAGCCTCGATCACCTCGTCAGGGGCACCTTTGACTTTCAGTTTTTTTTTAGCTCAAAGGTGGAGACGGCCCTCCGGGAAATGACCGCTAACGCATAGCGCACACCCTCACTCGACGTCGCGATACTTGCCTTGCTGGTAGATGGTCGTCTTTGCGAGCGCATCGTTTTCCTCTTCCTTTTCCTCTTTTTCGAACTGATCCCACTTGCTGTCGGACGTGCCGCGAATACCCTTCATACGCAGTGCGAAGTCGTTGGGGTTGGTGGCGTTGCGCATGGCCTCGTGGTAACTGACCCTGCCGTCATTAACCAGAGACATGAGTGACTGGTCGAATGTCTGCATACCGTAGGACACGGTTCCGTCGGCTATGGCATCCGCGATCTCGCCGGTTCTGTTCTCATCGATAATGCACTCGCGGACCAGGGCCGTGGATACCAGTATCTCGGCCGCAGGCACCACACCCTGGCCGTCGATCTTGGGCAGCAGCCTCTGGGATATGGCCGCCTTCAGCACGCCCGCGAGCTGGAGCCTGATCTGCAGGTGCTGGTGCGGCGGGTACTGGGAGACGATACGCATGATGGTCTCTTTTGCATCCAGGGTGTGCAGGGTGGAAAACACGAGATGACCGGTCTCGGCTGCGGTGAGTGCGATATCTATGGTCTCACGGTCGCGCATCTCGCCTACGAGGATAACATCCGGGTCCTGCCGCAGCGCTGCGCGAAGCGCCATTGCAAATGAGTTCGTGTCCGAGCCCACCTCGCGCTGGTTGATAATTGACTTGCGATCCCGGTGGAGGAATTCGATGGGGTCCTCAATGGTAATCACATGGCAATTGCGGGTCGTGTTGATGTGGTCCACCATGGCGGCCAATGTAGTGGATTTGCCGGAACCGGTGGTGCCGGTGACCAGGATGAGGCCCTTACGTTCAAGGCTGATACGCTTGAGCACCTCGGGGAGATTCAGATCATCCAACTCCGGGGGATCGGTCGGCACGATCCTGAACACCATACCGTAGCTTCCCCTCTGCTTGAAGCAGTTGACCCTGAAGCGGGCCACATGGGAAAGGCTATAGGCGAAATCTATCTCGTTGGTGGTCTCGAACTTGGCCTGCTGATACTGGTTCATGATGTTGTAGGCTATCGCATAGATGTCTTCGTTGGAGAGCTTGTTATGGTCACGCATGGGGATAAGCGCGCCGAACCTCCGAGTCACCGGCGGCAGCCCAACCTTGAGATGCACGTCGGATGCCGTGCTGTCGACTGCATGTTTCAGTATCGGGTTAATATCCATCTCTTTCTCCTAAGGCAGGCTAGCTTAGGGCATCATTAGCGACGATGTAGTTCTTTTTCACGGCTTCAGCGATCTCCTGGAAGATCTCCGGATGATCCCTGAGGAACACCTTGGCAGCCTCCCTGCCTTGGCCCAGCCGCTGTTTGTTATACGTATACCATGAGCCCGCCTTTTCAATGATGTTCTTATCGGATTGGCTTGCCACATCCAATAGCTCTCCGTAACGAGATATCCCCTCACCGAACATGATGTCGAACTCAACCTCTTTAAATGGCGGGGCCATCTTGTTCTTGACCACCTTTACGCGGGTCCGGTTTCCGATGACTTTGTCGCCGTCCTTGATGGGCCCGATGTTCTTGATCTGGAGCCTCACGCTCGCATAGAACTTCAGCGCGTTACCGCCTGTCGTGGTCTCGGGGTTTCCGTAGAGCACCCCTATCTTCTGGCGCGTCTGGTTGATGAACACGGCTGTTGTCTTGGTCTTGGAGATGGCTCCCGAGAGTTTGCGCAGGGCCTGGGACATGAGCCTGGCCTGCAGGCCCATGTGAGAATCACCCATGTCGCCCTCAATCTCGGCCCTTGGGACCAGGGCCGCGACAGAGTCGATCACCACGATATCTACGGCATTGGACCTCACCAGGGTCTCGGCAATGTCCAGGGCCTGCTCACCCGAGTCGGGTTGGGAGACCAGGAGGTCGTCGATGTTAACCCCGAGCTTCTGGGCATAGCTCACATCCAGTGCATGCTCTGCATCGATGAATGCAGCCACACCGCCTTGGGCCTGGGTGGATGCAATGCAATGGAGCGACAGGGTGGTCTTGCCTGAGGATTCCGAGCCGTAGATCTCCGTCACCCTCCCCCTGGGGATGCCGCCGATGGCAAGTGCTTCAAAATCAAGCAGGAGTGACCCGGTGGAGATAACAGGCACACCCTTGCCGATGGCATCCGAGCCCATGCGCATAATGGACCCCTTGCCGAATGACTTCTCGATCTTGGATATGGCATCTTCCAATGCCCGTTTCCTACCTTCTTCCATCTCTATCCTCCTTTAACTCCCAGACTACTTCTATGGAGAACGGTGTACTGAGCGCCGCTGGGTAACAATACACTGCGATACAAAAGGACCTCTGGTGCATTGAATATTCCCGTAACAGATTCGATTGAAAGATCTACCATAGTTGGTGCCTTTAGTCTACCCAGGGTGATGTGGCCTGAAAAGGGCCTTTTCTCCTTGGCAATGCCGTATGCGGTGCATAGCTTATCTATGTTTGCAGTCAATTGAGAAATCTCCTGCATGTCTCCTGCAAGCCCCACCCAAACTACTTTTGCACGCTTAACGTTTGGGAATGCACCGAAGCCTGCAAGCGACAGGTTCAGAGGCGGGCATAGGGAAGCCGCTGTATCAAGCTCGGCCGAGAGCGGGGCGACGGTCTCTTCACTGATGTCTCCCAGAAACTTCAAGGTAATGTGAAGCACCTCGGGCTTCACCCACCTCACGCCGCGGTTTTTGGCCTTGAGCAGGATAATTGCCGAATCTACAGATGCCTTGATGTATTCAGGAATGGGGATCGCGATAAATGTCCTGATCATTAATAAGGTTTCTTAGCATAAACAACGCGATTTTGGCACTGATCATCTTATTGCCGTCCCGGTCAAAGGAGAACTGTCTCATCTGTGAGACCTGATGATTCTTTGTGCCCACACAGACCCACACCGTGCCCACAGGCTTTTCCAGGGTTCCTCCGTCTGGTCCTGCTATGCCGGTCACGGCCATGCCGACATCCGCCCCGGTGAGCCTGAGCGCGCCATAGAGCATGGCTCGGGCTACCTGTTCGCTTACTGCGCCGTAGCGATCAAGGTCGGATTTGTCGACCCCAAGGACATGAGCCTTCATATCGTTGCTGTAGGATACGACAGAACCGATGAAGTAATCGGAACTGCCGGGCACCTGGGTGATAAGATGCCCGAGAAGCCCGCCGGTGCAGGACTCTGCAGCAGTACAGGTGAGACCCCTTGCCCTCATGAGATCGCCGAAGGTGCTTGCCAGGTCTTTGCCCTTAAGGGCATGGATGCCCAGGATAGACCGTATCTGTGCCTCCAAAGAAATAGGTACCACCAGGGCGATCTCCTTTTCCCTGGGCAGATAGCCGCATTTCTCGGCCAATGGCCCGATGCGCTCGGCGATCTCCACTTCCCGCAATCCGAAGACCGGGATCTCTTTGGTGGCGGGGATGTCACCTCCAAGCCCCTCGATCACGAGCGGGAACATGGCAAAGGATTCTTTTGGCACCCCCGGGAGGAACACCACTCGGGTGCCGTCGAACCTGAGGTCGATACCCAGGGCGGAGCCCACGGGGTTTGCGATCTGCCCTTCAGAAGTCGGCTCTAGACGTTTTTTCAGTGCTTCAACGGCAGGTCTGGTCGTATCATCCGGGGTCAGGCCGAGCCCGCCGGTGACTACAATAAGATCGGCCTGACCAACGAGTTCAAGAATGGTCGAGCAGAGCCTGTCCGGGGCATCAGAGATCATCCTCACCTCGGCAACCGTTATCCCTTTTGCAAAGAGCCGGGCGGCAAAGGGCTGGACAAGGGCGTCGGTACGCCTGCCGGTGATGATCTCACTCCCGGTGATGACGAATGCCGCATTCATGGGTTTCACACAATCTTCCTGGTCAGGTGCAGGACAAGAGCGGCCATTATCCCTGCAGCAATGTCGTCGGCCATGATCCCTACTCCGCCTTGCACCCGTTTGTCTATGGTCCCCACAGGCGGCGGCTTGACAATGTCAAAGAACCTGAAGAGTGCGGTGCCGATGATGATGTCTTTCAGCCGGGTAGGCCGTGAGATGAGCGTGACGAGCAGTCCGCAGACCTCATCGATCACCACCCGTGGCGGGTCTTTGCCCCATTCATGCTCCATCTTCCCGGCCGCAACAGCACCAATAATAATGAGCAGGGCGGTAATGACCAGGTAGCATGCAAAGGGAAGCCTTCGCATAACAAGATAGAGGGGCAACGCCGCTATGGTGCCGAAGGTGCCGGGCGCCTTCGGAAGATTGCCAGCGCCGAAAAAGGTAGCAATGACTTCCATGATGTGTCTAGGCCTATCCATTCTTCTTAGTGCGGGTCCTTGATTTTTTCGATCTCGCCGATCAGCTTTTTTAACGGTCCTGCGATGAGACCATCCATTTCAGTAAGCATCCCCTGGAATCGATTTACGATTGTTTCGCCTTGAGGGGTAAGATGGGCACCTATTCTTCCGTGCCTGCCTTTTTCCATAAGGTCGATCCCGAGCCGGTTTTCAAAATCCCTCACCTTGCCCCATGCCGCCCGATAAGACATCTTGAGAATTTGGGCGGCCTTTTGGAGAGAGCCTTTGTCCCTGACCAGGACAAGCAACTGGTATATCCCTATACCAAAAACATTTTTTCCATCTTTTTCAATCCATATCTTATACCGGAAATCCATATCAGCGGAATAGCATGAAGTGCCGGAGAGTTCAATACATCCCAAGGAGACGATAGTTGTTGATTCACAAGGCCCGAATACGATATGAAGATTCTGAAAAATAAGTCAGGGAGCTTCTCATGAAGGCATGTCCGATATCGAAATTTTCTCATCACATAAGTGAGACGGTTACTGTCAAGGGATGGGTCGCCAACCGGAGATCGAGCGGCAAGGTATCCTTTCTGATTATACGCGACGGATCCGGAGCCTGCCAGGCCATTGCAGAGAAGGAGGTCATGGGCGATTTCTACGAAGAGATCAGGAAACTGCCGTTAGAGTCCTCGGTGGTTGTCACAGGGAACGTCGTGGAAGAACCCAGGTCACCCGGCGGCTATGAGTTGCATGTTTCGGGCATGGAAATCCTGCAGAAATCGGAAGAATTCCCCATCGGCAAGAAGGAGCACGGTCCGGACTTCCTGCTGGGGATACGCCACCTGTGGCTGCGTACACCCAGGCAGGTCGCTATTATGCGGGTTCGTGACGCGCTGGTCAGGTACGTGCGAGAGTTCTTTTATAAGAACGATTTCACCCTTATCGACACCCCCATCTTCACTACCACCGTAGGTGAGGATTCATCAAATCTCTTCTCGGTGGAATACTTTGATCTGGGGAAGACCTACCTGTCGCAGACAGGACAGCTCTACCTCGAGGCAGCCATCTTCGGTCTCGGCAAGGTCTACTGTCTGGGGCCTACCTTCAGGGCCGAGCGCTCCAAGACCAGACGGCACCTCACGGAGTTCTGGATGGTAGAGGGTGAGATGGCCTTCTTCGAACATAAGGATAACCTGGAGCTCCAGGAGAACTTCGTTTCGGCCATCGTGCAGAACACCATCAGAGAAAAGGCCGATGAACTGAAAAAGCTCGAGCGCGATATCGAGCCCCTGAAGAAGGTGGAGCCGCCGTTTTTCAGGGTTACCTATGACGAGGCAATCGAGATTCTGCATAAGCATGGCTCAGACATTCAGTGGGGCTCCGACCTGGGTGGGGACGATGAGACCATCATCACGCAACTTTTTGACAAGCCCGTGTTCATCGAGTGTTATCCCAAGAAGACCAAGGCCTTCTACATGAAACAACATCCTGAAAGGTCCGAACTCGTCCTGTGCGCTGATCTGCTGGCCCCGGAAGGCTATGGTGAGATCATCGGCGGATCGCAGCGCGAAGACAACCCGGAGATACTTATGAAATCCATCCTTGATAATGGGTTGGACCCCGAGCGCTATGGGTGGTACTTCGACCTCAGAAAGTACGGCAGCGTGCCGCATTCCGGGTTCGGTCTCGGCATAGAGCGGACTCTTTCGTGGATCTGCGGGCTCAAGCATGTACGCGAGACCATCCCCTTCCCGAGGATGCTCTATAGGGCATATCCGTAAATAGATTCTGTCCTTTCTTTTAGTGCTAAAAGAAAGGACCAAAGAAAACGCACCCCAAGAACCCGCCCTAAAGGGTCCGTTCGCTCGCTTGGAAAATCCGGGCAGCGGCTAACTCGCTTCGCTCGAACATGAGCCGCTTTCTTCCTGAATTTTCCTGCACTCGCTCACCGGGTTCAAGGGGACCCATAACCCCCATATGCATCACGGTAGATTTAGATTTTGTAGGGGCAGCCCTTGTGGCTGCCCTTTACTGTGTCATCCCCGCGGAAGCGGGAATCCAGTCTTTTTATTAACTTTCTCAATCTGGATAATTTCAAGAATAGAGAGTATTAGGTTCTATGTGGCATGATAATGCACCCCTGATCCTCCAAAACACCACACAGGAAAAAGTAGCACGCATGTGCCCTGAATATCCGGATATACGGCAATTGTGCTTCGGATAACTACTTATGTGAAGCACAATTGCAGTATAGTTATTGTTAGCGCAGGATAAGACATGATTGACTACGGCAGATTCCCTGAATACTACAAGAACTACACGTGGTCCGGTAAGCATGTGCTGTTTGGCTATCCCCCGGACTCTTTTCCTGAGTTCAACTGGATTGCGTCTCTTGAAAAGAGGTTCCAGTGGGTGACGAAAAACTGGGCAGCTAACAGCTCGGCATCGAAATATCTCCTTCAAGAGATGATCGAATGGGGAGGTAGCCAAAACGGCGTTCTGCAGAAATTCAACGACGCAAGTGGTGAAGTCAATTTGTTCGAGACCCTCGCCGATGTTGTTGATAACCTATCCACCCCTGAACTGGCTATTAGTTCCGCCCTTCGCTTGCCTGGCCTTGGCTTAACCTATGCTTCAAAGCTTCTCCGGTTCATGGAACCTGCGACATATGGTGCTCTCGATTCGAAAATCAGAGAAGCCCTCAAAGACGATGGGAAACTCCCGAAGATATACGACGGTAACCATAACAGCATGGTGTCTGGCTATGTTCGGTTCATCAATCTATTGGAGGAAATAAGCGCAGTTTTGAAGCAGAAAGGAATTACGAAGCCAGTCTGCAACCTGAGTGACAACGGTAGCTGGCGAGCGTGTGAAATCGAAATGGCGCTGTTTTGTTGGGCAGGAAATCAGTAAAGGCGCTAACAACGGCATGAAGCGGATCGTGTCCCTGGCGGGCCACTCCCTCTTATGCCGAGCGTTTTTCCCCTTGAACCCGGTGAGCGAGTGCAGGAAAATCCGGGGGAACAGCGGCGTCTGTCTGAGCGGAGTGAAACGAAGCGAGTTCAGCCGCGGCCCGGATTTTCCAAGCGAGCGAACGGACCCGAAGGGCGGGTTCACGGGGTGCCTTTTCTTTCGTCCTTTCTTTTGGCACCAAAAGAAAGGACAGAAAAATATATTCTAAAAAGAAAAAACACCACTTCATTAACCGAAGTGATGGGGGATGAGTTTGAGAAAAAAGGCTGGAGCGGGAAACGGGATTCGAACCCGCGACTTTAACCTTGGCAAGGTTACACTCTACCACTGAGTTATTCCCGCGCCATCGCCACTTATATGCAAGAGGCCTTTTTTTGTCAAGGCACATTTCCCCGGGATAATAATATCGCATGATGGCTCTACAAGACCAGTGACAGACGATCCGTCTTTAGAGGATTCATTTGGGATCGGCCCCATGTCCATTGACAAAATTCCAAGAGACATTACTAAAAAGAGAATGGAGACATGTTCCTTTGTTTAAGGTGGCCGGTTCAACATCGGGGGAATCGTTTCAGATTTGAGGTGGAATATGGATGAAAAACAATCGAGCACAAGTGCCTCTATGGAATTTTTCCAACCTTTGATGGCCATGGTGAACCAGTTTTTATCCGGGCTTCCCGGCATGATGTCCGGCCAAAAAATGAGCGAGCGAGAGGCCAAGCCGGATAGCCACTCACGATTTTCACCGGATGCCCTGCTCTCCATTATCAAGACCTGGGGGACCTTATCTTCAGCCATGAGTGAGCCGTCTGCAACCGGAGCTATCGCAAGCGGCATGGCCTCCCTGCCCGATATCATGTCCAGGTTCTTCCAGACAGGCATGTCGGGCTTTTTGAAGATCCATGAACAGACCGCAGACAAACTCAAGGACCTTGGAAAACGCACCGAGGCCTATAGGTTCGAAAACCTGGACCAGGACAGCATCAAGGTATGGTCCGACTTTTATGACAAGGAGATCCGCCAATACCTCAGAGTCCCCCAGCTCGGGCTGGTACGTTTCTACCAGGAGAGGTTTTACCAGACCATTGACAAGTTCAATGTCTTTTCCACCACCTTAGCCGAATTCATGCATGTCCTCATGCTCCCCATGGAGAAGACATTCATGGTCTTGCATGATAAGATCGAGGAACAGATCAGGGAGGGCAAAACCCCTGAAGACCCTCACGAATACTACCGATTGTGGGTGAAGATCCTCGAAGGCCACTACATGACCTTGTTCAAGACTTCCGAGTACACCAAGGCCCTGTCCGATACATTGAAAACGTATGAGGAATACTTAAGCGCCCGCAACCAAATCGTTACGGATGCCATGCAGTCACTCCCCATACCCACGAACAAGGACCTCGACGACCTTTACGATGAGCTCTATCACCTCAAGAAACGGGTTAAGGATCTGGAAAAGGCGAACAAGGACCTCAAGAAGTCAGCTGCATCAGGAGGCTAAGTTATGGAGGAAAAACCAAAGATCCCGGTCGACATAATTCTGAAGCACCTCGCGGAAGATGCTGACAAGGCCCAGGACCGTGCAAAAAAGGCCTCCGAGGTGCTGCTGGGCCCCCTGGAAACAGCGATCGCCACCACCCCATACGAGGTTATCTACCAACAGGACCGTGTCAAGCTGAAACATTACCTGCCCATGCGCGAACCATCGAAAGAGATTACCACCCCACTGCTCGTAGTCTATGCCCTCATCAACCGGGAGACCATGCTCGATCTCCAGCCTGAACGTAGCGTAGTGAAGAACTTTCTTCAGGCCGGTATCGACCTGTACATGATCGACTGGGGATACCCCACCAGGAAGGATAAGTTGCTTACCATAGACGACCACGTGAACGGTTATATGGATGACATAGTGGATCACGTAAGGGAAAGGTGCCGGGTGGACAAGGTTAATCTCATGGGCATCTGCATGGGGGGTACCTTTTGCGTGATCTATTCGGCCCTTCACCCTGAAAAGGTCAGAAACCTCGTGACCACGGTATCACCCACCAACTTTGACACCGACCAGGGACTGCTGCACATCTGGATGAAAAACGTGGACGTAGACCTGATGGTCGATGCCTTCGGCAACATGCCTGGTGACATCATGAACTTCGGGTTCCTCCTGCTGAACCCGGCTCGCCTTATGATCGACAAGTATGTGGGTTTTATGGAGAACATGGACAACAAGACCTTTGTGGAGAACTTCATCCGCATGGAAAAGTGGATCTTTGACAGCCCGGATGTGCCGGGTGAGACCTTCCGTCAGTTCGTGAAGGACTGCTATCAGAAGAACCTCCTCATCCAGAGCAAGCTCTTTGTGGGAGGAAAACGCGTAGACCTCAAGAAGATTACCATGCCCCTGCTCAATATCTACGGACTCTACGACCATCTCGTGCCGCCCGGGGCTGCAGACAAGATCACCGGTGCAGTGGGAAGCACGGACAAGGAGGATCTCTGCCTTGATACAGGCCACATCGGCATATATGTGAGTTCCAAGACTCAGAGGGAATTCACACCGAAGATCATCCGGTGGCTCAAGGACAGGGACACCCCAAAAAAAGAAGCGACCGTGAAAAAACAGCCCGTCCGCAAGACGCCTAAAAAGGCTGCAAAAGGCTCGTGGATAACCAGGACAAAGAATACCACCCGTTCAAAGGAGATAACCAATGCCTGAGAAAAGTGACTACTTCAAGACCTTCTGCAAGGTGAGCAGGGCCTTCGGCACTACGCTGAAAAAGGAAAAGGTGCTTGACCTCATTGTGCAGAGCGCCATTGAAACTATGGATGGCAAGGCAGCATGCCTCTTCTTCGAAGATGATCAGAAAGAAAGCGATATCTTTGTCCCCATAGCCCAGAAAGGCCTCTCGAAGAGCTATCTCCACGCAGAGCCCAGGGAGGCCAAGCGGGCTTCGGAAGAGATCATGAAGAAGGGATATATCGCCATACACGATGCCACCACAGACCCTCGGGTGAAGACACACGAACTCAAAAAGAAGGAAGGGATCGCATCCATCCTGGTAGTGCCGGTCGTCGTAAAGGAGAGGGTAAAAGGCGTGCTCACCCTGTATACGGGTAAGCCCCGGATCTTTTCCGATGACGAGATCCTTTTCCTCACGGCGCTTGCCGAACAAGGCGGAATGGCCATTGAGCGGGCCCGACTCGTTATGCAGATCACACGGAACATCCGTATCTTTACCAACATAGCCCAGGGGCTTAACGAGAGTCTGGATATAAAAATAATCATGGAGCGTCTGTCCGTGGACATGGCCGATGCCCTTGGTGTCAAGGCGGTTTCCGTGCGGCTCATCGATAAGGACAAGGAGGAACTCGAACTTGTGGCCAGCCACGGCCTGAGCAAGAAATATCTGAACAAAGGGCCGGTCCGGATCGAGAAGAGCGTTACCGAGGCGCTCAAGGGGAAGACCGTGGTCATCAGGGACGCCACTACCCATAAAGAGGTACAGTACAAGGATGAGAAAAGGAAGGAGGGTATCGCTTCCATCCTCACTGTGCCCATCAAGGTCAAGGATGAGGTCATCGGGGTCATGAGGTATTATTCGGCAGAAGAAAGGGATTTCACCGAGGGTGAGGTCATGCTGGCAGAGGCAGTCGCCAGCCTTGGCGGCCTGGCCATCCAGAATGCATCCATGTACCTGATGCTGAAACAGGATATACAGTGCCTCAAGGAGGACATCTGGAGCCACCGTTCGTGGTTCTAGGCTGTTATAATAAGGAGGGCGACACATGCTTGGCAGATCGATCAATGAAATGAAGATAGGCGATTTCGCGGAATTCTCTAAGACCGTCTCCGAGACGGACATCTACCTTTTTGCAGGCATCGTAGGCGATTTCAACCCAGCCCATGTGAATGAGGCATACGCCAAGAACACCTTCTTCAAGACCAGAATCGCCCACGGCATGCTCGCCGCAGGCTTTGTATCCTCAGCCATCGGCATGCAGCTGCCTGGACCGGGCACTATCTATATCAGCCAGGAGTTGAAGTTCTTAGGCCCGGTACACATCGGCGACACGGTGACCGCCCACGTGGAGGTCTCCGAGATGAATATGGAAAAGAACCGGGTGAAGCTCAAGACCTGGTGCGTGAACCAGGACGGCGTGAAGATCCTGGAAGGCGACGCCATGGCAAGCCCGCCGAAGAAGGGGTAGCGATCGCCGTCAGAAGTTCTTCTTTCTCTTAAGAGTGTCATTATATCTGCGCAGCACCACCTTGATGCTGCGCAGATACTCCCTGCTTTGACCATTGAAGCATCAAAGAGCACCTCTTGATTCTTGGATTATAGAAATGCTTATGATATATTTAACAACCAGTTAGAATGCGATGTCATCCATGATTCTGCATCTGAGAAAATCTATGATTTAAAACATGGGAGGATGGACGATCTTGAATTTGCCAGAAGATCAGTTCCCATAATTCAGTAATGAACGAATCCACTCATATTCTGTTATACCGGAAAAAGACGGTATAGTAATTGTTCGCCTTTACTAATACTGCTGTATTGAACTCCATTGCCCTGCAACATGACAAAAACAAAGTCAAAAATCATTATTGGTTTCTGATTGAATCTTATGCCTCATTTGCTTATGATGTCTGACAAATGAATATATCTGCACTGACAACCATGGAGAAACAGAAGGCCGAGGCCGATGATCACGCCCTGCTCTCCATACCTGAAAATCTACGCATTAGCTTCTTCTCCTCTACATCCTCACCTCAACAAAAGGAACTCGGGCAGTTTCTAACGCCTCCACATGTTGCAGACCTCATGGCGACTATGTTTCAGGGTTTTTCGAGAACTGTTCGTTTACTCGACGCAGGGGCAGGCATGGGGATTCTTTCTGCTGCTTTTGTCCGCCGACAACTCCTTAGCAATACTCCGCCAAAACGAATCGAGGTTACAGCTTACGAAATGGATAAAGCCTTCATCAGTGGGCTCGAAAAGACCTGCGAAGCTTGTTGTGCTGCGTGCCAGGACAGGGGAATTGAATTCTATGCTACCATCCGGAATGCTGACTTCATTGAAGAAGGTGCAGAGATGCTGCGTAATGATCTTTTCTCACAGATGCCACCATCCTTCGATGCTGCTATTGTCAATCCCCCATATGGAAAACTCTCCACAACGTCGGTGGCCTATCGCCGCCTACGATCTGTGGGCGCTGAAACAACTAACATGTATACTGCTTTTCTGAACTTGATCATCGGTCTGTTGAAACCTCATGGTGAACTTGTCGCCATAACGCCTCGTAGTTTCTGCAATGGTCCTTATTTCAAGCCGTTTCGTAAACGTCTTATTTCAGAAATGTCGTTTTGCGATATCCATGTCTTTGAATCAAGGAAAACGGCCTTCAAGCATGACAGCGTCTTACAGGAAAACATTATTCTACATGCCGTTAAGTCTTTGCAGCAAACCCATACAATCCGAGTATCACAGAGCGGCGGCGGAGACGGAGACGCTGTTCAAACTTGTGTGTTTCCGGCTATCGAAATCGTATCGCCCCGGGATACCGAGGCTTTCATTCATATTCCAACCACCCCAAAGGATGTCGTCGCGCGCAATCAGATATCGCAACTTGAGGCAACACTATCGTCTCTCGGCTTGACGGTTTCGACTGGTCGAGTTGTAGATTTTCGCGCGCGGGAACATATCCGGCAAGAACCTGAGCGCTGTTTTGCTCCTCTAATCTACCCTTGCCACTTTGATGGGCTTTTTGTGTCTTGGCCTAAGGTGAACTCCCGCAAACCCAATGCGATTCTTGATAATGCTGGTACTCAAAGTCTCCTCATTCCGGCTGGTGTGTACGTCTTGACGAAGCGGTTCACATCTAAAGAAGAGCGGCGTCGGGTTGTCGCCTGTATTTATGATCCGAGTCGTGTTCAAGCAGAGCATGTTGGCCTCGAGAACCACTTAAATTACATCCATGCCAGTGGTAGGGGTATTGACATGACCTTGGCAAAGGGTCTCTGGGCTTTTCTCAATTCGTCACCTTTGGATCTTTATTTTCGTCAATTCAACGGACACACCCAGGTCAATGCAACTGACCTACGCAATGTGAGATTCCCTTCCGCCGAACAGCTTCGCCGAATCGGCCACCAAATTCTAGAAGAATCCATTGGCCAGGAAAAAATCGACCAACTCATCAGCTGGGAGTTGAAATCATGAGCCCACCATCCAGCAAAGGCAAGCCTCTCGGTATGCGAAAGCTAAAAGAGGCTATGGCGATACTGCGCGCTGTTGGTTTTGGCCCAAAACAAACCAACGATGTCGCTGGATATGTTCTTCTGGCGCTCCTTGACCTCGGTCCCAATGAAAGTTGGGACGCTGCCCGTAACCCGCGGCGTGGTATCACTCCGATTATTGAATTCGTAGCCGGTAAGTACCGTTTACGTTATGCCCCAAACACACGCGAGACTATCCGCGACGAAGCCGTGAAGTATTTTGTTGAAGAGGGGTTTCTCATAAAAAACCCGGACGACCTGAGCCGACCAACGACCAGCGGCAAGACCGTCTATCAGATCGAACCTACAGCACTACGCTTATGCCAATCTTTCAAAACGGACATATGGGACTCCACCCTTAAGCACTATCTCTCGACACGAGAAAAGATAAAACGTGAATTACAGCGGGCGAGAGACATAGCGCGCATCCCAGTGCTGTTGCCGTCTGGCGAGAAGATCACACTTTCGCCCGGTGGTCAGAATCCTCTCATTAAAGCCTTTATCGAGGAGTTCTGCACCCGTTTTGTTCACAATGGTGTTGTTCTATACGTAGGGGACGCCGAAAACAAGTTCCAACACTTCAAAGTCGAATACTTCAAGAGTCTAGGTGTAGAGATAGACTCGGCTGCCAAGATGCCTGACATTGTTGTCTATGACTCCAAGCGTCAATGGCTGGTCATCGGCGAAGCAGTGACCAGCGCGGGTGTGGTCGACGGTAAACGACGCCGTGAACTCAAAGACCTTTTCGGTGGTTTCCACAAGGGGCTTGTATTCGTAACAGCGTTCGATACGCGTGCCGTAATGGGACGTTTTCTCAGTCAAATTTCATGGGAGACAGAAGTCTGGATCGCTGAAGATCCTGATCACGTTGTCCATTTCAACGGTGAACGCTTTCTTGGCCCGTATCCTGACACTATAATTGGATGATCAAAAAAGGCGAACAAAAGGATGCATCGGACGGCTAAAGCCGCCGGTGATCCGCAGCGTTGGCGCGGCGCTTTGGTAGTTGCAGTGAAAAAGCAGGGGGGGGCTTTCATTGGTTGGAAAAAGGGTACAGATTTATTTTCTCATAGCGAATAACCATGCCATCAATACAAATGCGGGCTGCCGCCCGTATCCCTGATCCGCGCTACTTTACGGTCTTTGCGCTGTGGTGTGCGGGTTTCTTCGCTGCGGCCTTGGCGGGTTTGGGCTTCGCCTTTGCTGGAGCAGAAGTCTTCGGTTGTGCCGCTGCGGCTTTTGAAGGTTTTTCAAAGACCGAGGTCGCGCTCTTCATGAAATCCTGATACTGCCTGGCCTGGTCGTTGATGAGCTCCTGGAACCCCTTGAGCCCCTCGACAGGTGAGCGGAGCTTATCGTCCAGGAGGGTCCTCAGGTGGGCAAGACCTTCCTCCAGTTCGGCTATCCTCTTTTTTAAGTCATGATTTTCCCGGGACAGCGTGATGTATTCCTTCCTGGGTACAAGGTCCATCATAATGGCGAGTTCGCTGAAGGATTTCTGGAAATCATCAAAGGCTTTATGCCACACATTGAGGTATCCTGGGGCCTTCTCTGTTTCAGGATCGAGGCCGTACATACGGCAGAAGAGTGCTGTGATGTCTTTGGAGTCGCCGAAATTGCCGGAATACCACTTCATGATGTCTTCGAGCTGCTGTTGTCCCTTGGCTGCGTTGATCATGATGTTGCCCCAAAATTCGAGAAACTGCTTATCCATGGGATTTCCCCTTTCCGACCTCTTCATCGAGGTCAAGCTGGAACCGTACCGGCCCTCGCATGCCATTTGCAAAGCGCTTCTGGATGGCATATTCCGTATCGGGCTGAGACCAGGTCGTGGCGATGGCGCCATGTCCCTTGGGAAACACGGTAACCTCGGCATCCACATAATCGAGAGGTGCACGGGCCGACTCTTTGTCCACAAGATCATCGCTCTCCGCATAACAGATGAGGAACTTGATGCCTTTCTCACCGATCCGCTTGAAGTTGAGCTTACGGCCGAAGAGCTTTACCGGCAGGGTCCCGTCTGCGGCCACCGGAACCGTATATGAGTCAAAGCTCAACTTGGTGATAGCCACCGGTATATCCTTGCGGTCATAGATGAGCCAGTGGTTCAGCGCGGCAGCGGTCTTGGTGATCTTCACGTCCTTACCCGCGGGATCGTCGAACAGCATGAGGTCACGGTAAAGGGTATAGATGGGTGCCTCTCTGTCCATGCTCTTGAGCTTATACACCCAGCTCATTACCTTACCATCGACCACGGAGTTGCCGCTTGGCAGATCCTTAACGGCATAACCAAGATCACGAAAGCGGTTTGGCAGGTGAGCGAGATACTCGATTAAGGCCTTGCTCCTGGTGCCGTCCATGGGCGCCACACAGGTGATGAGCGCATCCACAAGGCCGTCCAGCTCGCCCGTTACAATGTCAAGGACCGCTATAAATCCGCCCTGGCAGAAGCCGTTCAGCGTAACAGGAAGCCCGTGTTTCTTCTTGATGATCTCGCAGAAATAGCGTGTGTCCAACGCGTCGTCTTCACCGGTCATGGTCTGGACCGCAGGGGTGGTCTCAATATCTTTGAGTACGCGCACATAGGTGGGAATACCCTGGTTGGCATACGCATGGACATAGCTCTTGCCCTCACCGGGGAGAAAGCCGAGTATATTGACGCCAAGCACATACGGTGGGATGATCAGGATCGGCTTTGAGCGCTCTTTGACCTTGATTCCTTTCAGGGGGAGCACCCGGTAGAGAGTGAAGCGGTCCGTCTCGGCAATCTTCTTATAGCCGTCCCGGTCAAAATGGAATCCATATTCGGGCTCGATATCATCGATGGCCTTGGGGTACTCATATACTACCTTTTCCAAGAGTTTGGCCTGGCGTTCCACGAAGGATTTTATATCCTCGCCTTCCCGCTCGAATATGGTATTGAGCCAGGCATTGAATGCCCGGGAGAGCTCGTTCATGTGGAAATCGGTCATTGCCTTCATCGAACTATGAAAGCCTTTTTGTGCCACCTGTATGTTGAACTGGAGTAGCTCGAGATAGTCGCGGATGCTCTCCTGGGGGGTGTGGCGCACAAGCTTATCCCGTTCCGTTACCGTGAAGGAGTTCAAAGCGATCCAGAAGGGGGTCATGAATTCATTGAGGTATTTGAATACGCCGTTAAAATATATTCCATTGGCCTTGAGCTTTTCCTGGGTGGCCCCGCCTATGGTGAGACTCAATCCCATGAGCCTTTCAATGCCTTTGAGAACTGCACCATAGCTCTCAAAACTTAAACCCGTTGCTTCCTTGATGTCTTCCATTGTCCCCCCGGATCATTGTGGCCGCAATAACTCTTTACTGCTGTTTTGTCTTGGCCTGCGGCTTGTCCTGGATTGAGAAATAGTCATCCACGCGCTTGAAGTTCTCATCAACGGATTTCTTGAATTCGTCGCGGCCTTTCTTGTAGGAGGTAACCCATTCGCCCATCACCCTCTTGAAGTCCTGCGGCACCCAATTTGCCTGGCTGAAAAAGGTGCTGAGCATCTTCTCGGTCTGGTCCTGGAGCATGACCATTGCGTTGTAGCTGTTATTAAAGGTGCTCTTGTGGAAATCGATCATTTGTTTGACAACAATTTTCTGGTCCATGGCACTTCTCCTTTCCCTTGCTTTTTATCTTTTTAACCTGCCGAGCAGGTCTTTCATCAGCTCTGTTTGAATCTATCGAAAAAATCTTCGACCTTGGCATACCCCTCGTCCATAGCCTTCTTGAAATCATCACGGCCTTTCTTGTACACACTCGTCCATTGGTCCAGCACCTTCCTGCCTTCGTCGTTCATCCCGGGGGTCTGTTCAACAAAGGTCTTCAAGAGCTTTTCCGCCTGATCCTGGAGCATGACCAGGGTGCCGAAGCTGTTGTCAAAGGTCGTCTTGTAAAACTGGATAACCTGCTTTGCCATATCCTTTGGATAATTCATGGCTATCGTCTCCTTAATCATGATCGGTAAAGATTATTTGGCGATGTATTCCTCAACCTTTTTATATCCGTCCTCCACCACCTTCTTGAAGTCTTCACGCCCCTTCTTGTAGGTGCTTACCAGGGTGGTGAAGGCCTTCTTTCCCTCTGCGGGGAGCCATGGCGCCTGATCCACAAAGGAGTTCACCATCTTCTCCATCTGATCCTGCAGGGTAACGAGCATGTTGAAGCTGTTGTCGAATGAAGTCTTGTGTAATTCAACCATCTGTTTCACGAGTTCCTTGTTTTCCATAGTTACCTCCCTTGCGTAATTACTAAATTTTTCTGAAGAACTTCTCTTATAATAGTGGCAAAGAATTGTTTGTCAAGGGGGAATATGTTGCAATGCAGCAAATTAATGCTGTATCAAATCCTGGTTAGATTCATATATGTTTAATTATATCCAATATATTATTAGATAGTTATTACCAATTAAACGTGATCTCAATGGGATTTATCTTAAATATTTTGTTGCGATGTGACAATTTGTATGATAAATGTGGGTATACTGGATGGGGAAACCATGGATGAAACCATTGTCCTTAAAAAATATGCAAGCAGGCGGCTCTACAACCCTTTGAACAGCTCCTATGTCACGCTGACCCAGGTGGCGGACCTCATCAGGGCGGGTAAGGACATAAAAGTTCTTGATGCCAAGAACAATGAGGACGTCACGGCGTTCATCCTCACCCAGATCATCATGGAAGAGGCAAAGAACAAGAATGCCCTGTTGCCGGTGCCGCTCCTGCATCTCATCATCCGTTACGGCTCTACGGTCCTCCAGGAGTTCTTTGAGAAACACCTCCAGGATACGATCAATTCCTACCTCCAGTACAAACAGGCCGTTGACGATCAGTTCAGCAAGTGGCTGAACATGGGTGTGAACTATTCCGAGATGACACGCAATGCCATGAAGGACCTTTCACCATTCCCGGGATTCCCCCCTAAGAAAAGCCCACGGCCTCCGGAGAAACCCGGCAAAAAGAAAAAGGGCTGATTCAGGCTTCATCCGCCCTCTTTCTATTATCGACTCGCGGGTTCTTTAAGCAGCGCTCATCTGTGGAGAAGTTTCGGTGTTTACACTCCGCCTGGCCCCGTACGTAAGGGCGTTTGCGAGCCCGATCTTTTCAAGGGTGAATCTCAATGCCGGCGGCCAGTGATCCTTCAGGGCCTTTCGCCCCATGAACACGGAGATATGCCCCGCATCCTCCACGACCGTCTGGAAAATATCCTCGAGCCTTGTTGCAACGTATGAGCTCATGTTGAAGAGCTGCGGCACCAAAGTGATATCATCCTTCTCTCCGGCAAGCATGGCGATGGGGCATGTGATGGTATGCAGGTCTATATACGTACCAAGGACCTTCAGTTTTCCCTGGATAAGGTGGTTCTTCTTGAAGAGCTTGTCCACAGCCTGCAGATACCACCTGCCCGATATGTTCTGGGTATATTCGTACCAGGTCTGAAACTGCTTCGACCTCTCAAGATATTTATCATCTCTCACATTGACCCACAGGTTGATGAAGTCACTTACAAACCGCTCGTAGGGGTTCATGATCTTCCAACCCATGAGCATCATGTCGCCGAGCATGTTTCCAAAGCCCATGGCGACAAGCCACTGGTAGAAATCAATGGGCATGCCCTGGACGACATCCTGGAGCTTGCCTCCGCCCGCTGTGAAATCGATGGGCGCCGCCGCCAGCATGAGGGCCTTGACATCTTCAGGATAAAGGGATGCATAGATGGCGCAGAGCCATCCGCCCTGACACAGCCCCACGAGGATAACCGGCTCTCCGGCGCCATGCACGCACAACCTGAGCTGCAAAACGAGATCGCTGATGGTCTCGTGCTGTCTGGTAGGTGTGCTCGGTTTCCATTCGATCACATACACCGGCAGCGTCGTTTCCTTCAGGCATGTCTGGACCAGGCTTTGTTCCTGCGCATAATCCGCTATGCTCGAATGATGACCGGCCTGAGGCGGCACAATAATCAACGGTGCCCCGGTGCGGTTCTCATCGAACCGCCTGAGTATGACAGCCTTATCTTCATGAATAATTGTGTTCGGAGTGATGAATTCCGGTGTATGCCGGTAGGTTGCAGTCTCCATGAACTTAGCGATATCCACATACGAATCGAACATTGTTACCTCCCTTTTCTTTGCAACTTTTCTCATAAGGTCGGGGATTTCGTTTTTCAATGATGCTCATCAATTGTTGCTGCCCCAGTGAGGCGGACAACATATGAAGATTCTCTCTCTTATTCCTATCGGAGCAGTATGAAAACCCATAAGGTCAGGCATCTTGCACCCTTGATTTTTTCTGGTTATCCTTTACGATAAGTATTCTAAAGATTTTTTGATAATGAGATGAAAAAGATACGAATGATCCTTATCTTAGTCCTGTCTCTTCTTGTCCTCTATACGATTACCGGCTTTTTCATCCTGCCCCCCGTGCTCACCTCAGTGCTGTCCAAGAACCTTACCCAGGCACTTAAACGAAATGTGGCAATTGAAAAGATCCGGTTCAATCCTTACACCCTTGTGGCTGTGGTCCAGGGATTATCCATCAAGGATCAGAACCGTAGCGATGCATTTGTCTCATTAAGATCGCTCACAGTGGACGTTCAGTGGGCCTCCTTATTCAAGCTGGCTCCCATCATACGGGAGCTGAAATTAGACACACCCTCCATCAAGGTCATAAGGTTTGAAGACGGCACCTATAATTTCTCCGACCTGATGAAAGGCGGCAAAAAAAAAGAGAAACCCCAGGAGTTCTCCATATCAAATATTCAGATTGTCGGCGGAGTCGTGGTGATGGATGACATGCCCGTCCACAAGACCCACATTGCAAAGGACATCAACATCACCATCCCCTTTGTATCAAACATACCTTATTATACGAATGTCTTTGTCCAGCCGAGCTTCCAGGCAACCATAAACGGCACTCCCTTCCAGCTCAAGGGTAAGACAAAGCCCTTCTCAGACTCTCTCGAAACAACCCTTGCCTTGAGCCTCAAGGACATAAACCTCCCGAATTACCTCGCCTATGTCCCCATGAAGCTTGGATTTGATGTTGATTCAGGCTCCCTGGATCTCAATGTCTTATTCTCCTATAAGCAGTTCCGTACCAAGCAGCAGCCCACACTGAACATCTCGGCAGATCTGGCTTGCAAAGAACTTGATGTGAAGGACCAAGGCGGCAACCCTATCCTGCATATTCCGAAGATGACCACAAAGCTTGCCCCTTCACGACTCCTAAAGAAACAGATTCATGTTGAACAGATTGCTGCTTCCTCCCCTGAGCTTACCGTCAGCAGGGATAAAAAAGGCATGCTGAATCTGGTGCAGGTCCTGCAGAAGACAAAAGCCAAGCAGCCATCTCCATCCGGGAAGGATCAGACACCGGCAAATCCTCTCTTGCTGATTATCGATAGAATCGACCTTTCCGGCGGGAAGATATCATATGTCGATCTTTCGGGAAGCTCACCGGTTAAGATAACGGCTGAAGATCTGTCTGTTGCCGCCCGCGCCATCACCACAGACAGGCAGGGCAGTGGCATAGTGGATATCTCATGTAGGCTCAATCAAACAGGACACCTCTCGCTCGGCACTTCATTCGTCATGAATCCTGTATCAGCCGATATCAAGCTGGCCTTAGACGGATTCCAGCCCGCATGGGTCCAGCCCTATTTCATTGATCAGGTGCCTATCCTCATCAGGCAGGGGATGCTGTCTTCGCAAGGTCAGATAAAGATTGCCCTTGCACCAAAGACGCCCCCGCGGATCAATTTTATTGGGGATGTGCAGTTTTCAGACTTTGCATCAGTAACCAGGGCTCAGGCAGAGGATCTTGTCTCTTTTAAAAACATAATGCTTAAAGGCATCGACTTTTCCCTGAACCCCGGACATGTAATCATTCAGGAGATCGGGTTCATATCTCCAGCCTCATCGTTCAACATAACTCAGGATGGTAGTAACAACTTCGCCGCAGTATTCGGACAAAAACCATCCAAGCCCTCTCCTCAACCAGCCAAGGGAAAAAAGACCCTTGAACGCATCGCAGTTGGAAAGATCACCTTCAAGAATGGCCGGTTCACCTTCTCTGACCACTCCATTGCACCCCGTTACTCTACATCCTTGACCGGCATCTCGGGGAGCATCTCAGGCCTGTCGTCGGATGAATTCAAGAAGGCAGTTGTCAACCTAAGTGCAAAGCTCGACAACCAGGCCCCCATTGCCATAACCGGGTCCATCAACCCATTGAAGCAGGACCTCTTCGTGGATCTGGCAGTCAAATTCACAAACATCGAGCTGAGCCAGGTCACACCCTATTCGGGTAAATACCTGGGATATGCCATTGATAAGGGGAAGCTTACTTTGGTATTGAAATACTCCATTGACAAGAAGCTGCTCCAGGCCCAAAACGATGTGCTCATCGACCAGCTCACCTTCGGCAATTCAGTTGACAGCAAGGATGCCACAAAGCTCCCGGTGAGGCTTGCCGTGGTCCTTCTCAGAGACAACAGCGGAAAGATAGACCTGCACCTGCCCATCAGTGGTCGCACCGATGACCCAAACTTCCATGTGGGCAAGATCATCATCGATACCATCGTCAATATCCTTTCGAAGGCTGCTACTTCTCCCTTCGCCTTGCTGGAAGCGCTCTACCCGGGATCAGCGGAGCTGAGTTTCATCGATTTCGAACCCGGCAGATCCTCTCTCAGCGAGGAGAGTAAGAAGAAACTCGATAAGGTTGTCCAGATACTCACCGATCGGACAGCCCTTAACCTGGAGCTCAGCGGATATGTGGATGCATCGAGCGACAAATCCGGGCTCAATACCTATTTGTTTGAACATGGACTTAAGGAACAGAAGCTCAAGGATATCTTGAGGGGGGGCCGGCAGGCATCTTCGGTGGATGATATTATTATCGAACAAAAAGAGTACAGCACCTATCTCACAAAGGCCTACAAGGCCCTTGACTTCCAGGGCAAGCCTAAAAATTTCCTGGGACTTTTGAAAACACTTTCCGACGATGAGATGAAGAATCTCATGCTCGAACACTTGAAGGTTACTGATGATGACCTCAAGGGGCTTGCCGAAGCAAGGGCCCAGAAAGCGCGCGACTATCTCGTGGAGACTGGGAAAATCGACCCAGCAAGGATCTTCCTTGTCAAGGCCAACGCCCTGGCACCAGTCAAGATCGATAAGGCCCTTAATTCACGGGTAAGCCTCTCCATCAAATAGAAATAGAATAAGACATCACCCCTAACTCCGCTGAATATTTCGCTAGGTGAGCATGAGAATCATATTACCAGTTAGGATACCTGTATTATTATCGAGCGAGCGCTCACTTTGTCATTGGAAATTCACTGTATTGTTGTGTATAATAAAAGGGTATGGCTTAAAGCCATACCCTTGGATTGCACCTTGTCACTACACTTAAAAGAGGAGGCAATATGGGCTACGAAACATTTATTCTTGAGAAACAAGGTTATGTCGCGACCATCACCTTGAACCGCCCGCCCACCAATTCGGTGAGCTATGCCATGCTGGGAGAGCTGGACAAGGCGCTTGCCGAGGTGGCTTCCGACAAGGATGCACGCGTGCTCGTCTTCACCGGAGCCGGAGACCGGTGCTTCTCGGCCGGAATGGATGTGTCCGATGCCATGAACCACTCCGATGTCGGGGAGGTGGGAAGGGCCTTGTGGACCAAGGTAGACCTGTTTGAAAAGCCCACCATTGCGGCCATCAACGGCCATGCCCTGGGAGGAGGGTGCGAGCTGGCGCTGGCCTGCCACTTCCGGTATATGGCGGACAACCCCAAGGCCTTCATGGGCTGCCCCGAGATCAACCTGGGCATCACACCGGGCTGGGGCGGGACCCAGAGGATGACCCGGCTCCTGGGCAGGACCAAGGCTTTAGAGCTCATGCTCAATGCAAAGCGCTTGAGCCCGAAGGAGGCTTTAGACATCGGCCTCGTGGAAAAACTCTTCGCCCCGGAACAGCTCATGCCCCAGGTCATGGAGATAGCCTCCACTCTCTCTGAGAGAGCGCCGCTGTCGGTGCGCGCCATCATCCAGGCATCCACCACGTTCATAACCAAGGGGATCGAAGAGGGGCTCAAAGTCGAGGCGGCCGGAAGCAAGATCTGCGCGGCGTCCAAGGACGCCATCGAAGGCTTCACCGCATTCATGCAGAAGAGAAAACCCGAATTCAAGGGTGAGTGATTCTATCAGGAGGATACTATGGAAGTGAAAAAGTTAGCAGTCATCGGTGCCGGGGCTATGGGCAACGGCATTGCCCAGGTCGGGCTCATGGCAGGCTACACGGTGGCCATGCACGACGTGGAGCAGCGTTTCGTGGACAGGGGCGTGAATACCATCAAGGAGAGCCTTTCCAAGTTCGTGGGTAAAGGCAAGATCACTGCCGAGCAGAGCGACGACATGCTGAAACGGCTCTTGCCCACTACAGATCTCAAGGCTGCCGTGGCGGATGCGGACCTGGTCATCGAGGCCGTGTTCGAAGATCTGAGCCTCAAGAAGAAGATCTTTGCCGACCTGGACGCCTCTGCGCCGGCAAAGACCATCCTGGCGAGCAACACCTCGTCCATGAGCATCACCGAGATCGCCTCGGCCACTAAACGGCCCGGCAACGTCGTGGGCATGCACTTCTTCAACCCGGCCGTCATGCTCAAGCTCGTAGAGGTCATTTACGCAAAGCAATCGTCGGATGAGTCCATAAAAACCACCTATGAAGTGGCCAAGAAGATGGGCAAGGTCCCGGTCATTGTGAAGAAGGACACGCCAGGCTTTATCTACAACCGGGTGAACGCGCCTACGGCCCTGTTTCTTCAGATCCTCCTGGACAAGGGAAGCCCAACGCCTGCCCAGTTCGATGCGGCATTCAAGGCCCTCATGCCCATGACCCCCTTTGAATTGTTTGATTATGTGGGCCTGGATATCGTGCTGCATACCCAGAAGTATTACTCCGAGACCCTTTCCAAGGACTATACGCCGAGAAAGGCCCTTGTTGACCTCGTGAATGCAGGGACCCTGGGTAAAAAGACCGGCAAGGGCCTGTATGATTGGTCTGCAGGCAGGCCGGCTATCGATACCTCGAATCCTACAACGGAGTATGATTTCACACACATGGTGGCCCTTCAGGTAAACGAGGCCACCAAATGCCTGGAAGAAGGGGTGACAAACGACCCCAAGGATATAGACCTTGCCATAGCCAACGGCGGCGGCGGCATGGGCCCCTTCACCCTGGCCCAGAGCATCGGCTATGACAAGCTCATAGCGAGATGCAACGAACTGGCCGACAAGTTCGGCATCGAGACCTTCCGGCCTACCAAGACCATGAAAGAAGGGAAGATAAAGGTATAGACATAAGCCCTCAGCTAAGAGAAAGAGGAGAGGGCGGCCGGAACGGCGGCCCTCTTGTTCTTTTCATCAATCTTTGAATCTCGTTGATTCTCAATATCAAATGAGTTAACCAAACATTATGCGGATCCTGGTGATCGAAGATGAAAAGAAGGTCGCGGAATTCATCAGCAATGGTCTCAATGAAGAAGGCTATGCAGTCGATATAGCCCATGATGGCGACCAAGGGTACTTCCTTGCGACAACCAATGAGTATGATGCAATCCTTCTCGACATCATGCTCCCCAAAATGGACGGCATCACACTATGCACAAACCTGAGAGGAGAAGAAAACCATACACCCATACTCATGCTCACCGCAAAGGACGCAATCAAGGACAAGGTCAGGGGGCTTGATGCCGGTGCAGATGATTACCTGACGAAACCATTTGCGTTTGAAGAGCTCCTGGCGAGGATCCGGTCGCTGTTACGCAAGAAATACCTCCAACAGAAAACGAGGTTTCAGGTAGACGACCTCGTGCTTGACACAATCACTCATACGGCAACAAGGGCGGGCAGTGAGATCACCTTGAGCGTTAAAGAATATGCCCTGCTCGAATACCTCATGAGGAATGCAGGGAGTGTGGTGACCCGCACCATGATTGCCGAGCATGTTTGGGATATCAACTTCGACACATTTACCAATGTGATCGACGTCTATATCAGTTACCTCAGAAACAAGATTGATAGGGAACATAAAACGAAACTCATTCACACGGTGCGGGGCAGAGGGTATGTCCTGAAGAACTGATATGTTCAGATCAATAAGACTCAGATTTTTCTTCTGGTACACACTCATACTTGCTGTGACTTTCTCTGTGTTTGCCGCGGCGCTCTACTTCAATGTAAGCGCCACCCTAAAAGACCAAATGGACGATCTCTTGCTTACCAAGGCAGAGGGTATAGCCCGGTCGATCAACACGTACTGGGAAACCGAGAAGATGGATGCCCTCAGACATGGGGCGAGAAGAAATGTATTCAGCAAGATCAATAATGCAAATTTCCTCAAGATAGCAAGACGGTGGGCTGAAGAGCGCACGAATGATCCTGACCTCATGAACATCATCGTCCAGATATACAAACCCGATGGTGAGCTGATCGCCTATTCGCAGAATGTCTTGACACACCTGAACATATCGGGAAATACCCTCCATCGTCTTGCAATCAATAAGACCGTTTACGAAGATCGTCAGGTCACAGAGACCGAGGATAAGTACATCGATCTGCGTGTCCTCCAAATCCCTGTATTCGAAGAAGGCAAGATGGCCTACATCGTCCAGGTGGCAGGCCCCTTGAATTCCATTTGGGAAACACTCAAAGGGCTCAAGTTCATCCTCTTTCTCCTGCTTCCTATAACGGTAGTGCTCACCAGTGTGCTTGCCGGAGAATTCCTTGCGAGTATAACGTTAAAACCTCTCAAGAACATGATCACCACAGCCCGTCAAATCACTGCAGAAAATATGAGCCTTCGCATTGCACCTCCCGAAACCCAGGATGAGATCCGGCAATTGGCAGAGACCTTCAATGATATGCTCGACAAGATACAGCAGGTATTTATTTCCCAGAAGCAATTCATCCAGGATGTTTCCCATGAGCTGAGAACCCCTTTGACTATTATGAGGGGGGAATTGGAGGTGGCGCTCAAGAGGCAAAGGACACCGGAGGAGTATTGCTCAACGCTCATGAGCAGCCTCGAAGAGACAAAAAAGATCGCGAAGCTGCTGGAAAATCTCCTTGCACTTGCCCGATTCGATAGAAGCTCGGCAACCTTTACGAAGGAGCCCGCGGAGATATCCGCTCTTATGAGAGACATTCTTGACGATATGGAGATCCTCGCACATCAAAAGGGGATTGAGATCGATTTCGTAAGCCAGGACGGGGTTATCCTCCCCATTGATAAGGATAAAATCGCACGTGCGTTTATCAACATCCTCGACAATGCCATTAAATATACCCCTGGTAATGGGAGAATTTCCATCGAGGTTATACGGGAAAATAAACGAGCAATCGTCACAATTACCGATACCGGCATCGGCATTCCGGAACACGACCTTCCTCATATCTTCGACCGTTTTTATCAGGTCGATAAATCACGCAGCAGCGCAGGTTTCGGCCTGGGCTTAAGCATCGCCCGCTCGATCATTGAAGCTCATGGCGGATTCATAACGGTCGAGAGCACCCAGAAACAAGGGACAACCTTCCTCATATCGCTTCCCATGGGCGGGGCGGCCACAGATTATCATCCCCCTGCTTCAAATCACCTCTAAACAAAATGAGAATATTTTAATCTTCTTCTAATGATCGTTTAATTATTCTCATTGTATAGGGAACACCATCAATACCATAAAAAATCCTTAGGAGGAAAGAATCATGAAGAAAGTTATCAGTTTAATCGCAGTATTGGCACTGGTGTGCTTCACCACTATGGTCTTCGCAGCCGACGCAGCAGCACCCGCAGCAGCACCCGCAGCAGCAAAGGCAGAGCCTGCAAAGACAGAGATGGCAAAGCCCGATGTAATCAAGGGCAAGATCACCAAGATCGACAAAACAGCTAACACGATCGAGGTAAAGGGTAAGACCTTCACCGTGAAGGCAGAAGACATCGCCACCTTGAAGAAGGGTCAGATGGTAAAGATTACAGCGGCAGCCGGCAGCCTGAACGCAGACAAGATCGAGGTTATTAAGGCAAAGAAGGCAGTGAAGAAGGCAGCAGCAGCCGAGAAGAAGGCAGAAGCGACTGAGAAGAAGGCTGAATAGCAGCACTAAGAGGTATGTGGAGGATGAAAAGGGTAGCGATCATACTCTGTACCATTGGGGTTCTTTCCTTAAGTGTGCATGCGCAGGATACGCTCCTGACAGCACAGAAAGGAGGAACCCCTCCTCCTGTTTCAACGAAGGTCGTAGCTCCATTGGAGGTGAGAGGGAAGATCGACACCATCACTCTTTCAGAACCTTCTCTGGGTATCCGGCCGGAAATCACCGTATCAGGTGAAGACGGGAAAAAATACACCTTCCTCATCAGGACCACCACAACCATTTATGGACCGGACTGGAAAGCGATATCCATTGATAAACTGGTGAAGGGACAGCAGGTAAGGGTTCAGTATATCACCAACAAAGATGGCTTCCTGGTGGCACAATCCATTAAGCCGGCTCATGTAAAAAAGGGGTAACCCCCGCTATTTTTTCCCGGATCAGCCTATCTTCAGCAACTTAGTGTTAACCTTTCTTCTTAATTAAACTGATAGGCAAGGATAGGTCTATACTATGGTGAAGAAGATTATCATAAGCGTGATTATCATGCTATGTTTGAATCTATTTGTTGCGCATGATTCCTTTGCTGCTAGCCGTACGGTAATAAACTCTCATCGCGGCAGAGTATATTTTGAGATATGTCTCTTAGTCGGTGCGATCGCATCGGGCATATATTTTTTTATCAGTGATTCAAAAAGTTCAAGTCCCCAATCTGAACTTGACCTACCCAAGAATAGTGATCATCTATCAGAATCTGATATCCTGACGTATTCACAAGAGAAAATGATTTTTTCACCAGAGGGGCTTGTTATCTTTAGATGGTGAATTTATTATCACACATTGTCCAAGTGGAATCCTCATGCTATCACTTAAGCCCGTAATGCTCTTCATTTGGCAGAATATTCCCATCTTCTTAATCTGGCTCACCGGGCTTTCCATGATGGACACCGCCTTGCACAGGGTCGTACCACCCCTGACTTTCGTTTCATGGCTTACCTTAGTCCCCCTTTTCACCTCGCTGATCCTTTTAGGCTTTGCCTTGAGAAATCACCCAAATGGTTTTCGTCTCAAGAGATATCTTCTTTGGGTTGTGGCCCTGGCCGGTATGTATGCAATCACGATGTCCTTAAGGACCACTGCACCGCTGCCCATGGATACGCATAGACTCCTCTACGAGACCAGCGCCATCTTTGAATTCATCATCATCGCCCTGCATGCCCGAACCTGGCTAAAGGGATGGGGCTGGCTCTGGGTCTTTGGGTTCACGCTTTTCTTCGGTATGATCCTGGAGAATGGCGGTATCATGATGGGCTTCTTTAGGGAGGAGGGCTATCTTCTGTATCTACCGGGACTGCCCGCACCCATTGCCACCATGATTGGCTGGGTAAATATTCTCTATTGCGGCTTTTTTTCAGTAGAGAAACTATTACCCGAGATGCGGCCAATGCTGCGGGGTTTAGTATGTACCGGGATCGCTCTTTCCATGGACATCCCGTTTGATCCGGTGGCTACAAGACTTTCCTGGTGGGTGTGGAACGATGCGCTCACCATGAGTATCTGGGGAGTGCCTATTGTCAATTATGTGGCATGGTTTTGGGCGCTGTTCCCCTATGCATGGTGTTATTACTGGGTGAGATTGGATGATGATCTGGCAGAAGGGAAGAAGTTCGCGCTTTTATCAGCGCTCATTCCTCCGATTTTAGTGGTGGAACTGGGAGGGGTGGTTATAAGCCTTGTCGCATTGGGAGATTATGGGGCGATAGAGATTATCAGGCATTTCATCAGTGGATTTATAACTTAACCATGTGCCGGTATAAATCTTCATAACTTCGGGTAGTCTTGTCCTGGGAATAATATTGGCTTATCCTATCGCGGGCGCGCGAGCCCATAGCTGATCGTTCTTCAGGAGTCATATTCGCTATTATCTCCCAAGCCTTGCACAGGTCATGAGATGATTTCCTGTTCACGAGTATACCCGTATCTCCCATCAGTAATCCCGTGTCTCCTGCATCGGTAGCCGCACAGGGAACCCCGCAGGCCATGGCTTCGCCTATGGCGTTGGGGAAACCCTCGGATATGGAAGAGGAGGTAGCGATGTCAATAGATGGGAGTATATGCGGTATATCATCCCGCTCTCCCAGGAGGTGGAATTTCCTTTGATCCGAAGCTGCTCTCAAATAATCCCTGATAAGGGGGGTTTGGATTGTAATCTCTTTGCCTGCAAGGATGAAATGGGTATCAGGATGAGACTTCAAGAAGAGTCCCGCAGCAGTAAAGAACGTAGCATGGTCTTTCATGGGATCGAACCTGCCGATGAGGCCGATTACCAATGCATCATTAGTTATGTTGAGTTCTGCCCTGATCTGAGATCGTGCATTTATATCAGGCTTGAATATTTTAGTATCAAATCCATTGGGAATGATAATCCACTTCTTGGGATGGTAGCCGAGCCCTTTATGCACCTCCCTGCCGGCGTTGGAATTAGCTGCCACTGCGTAAGGAATACCCGATAACCTTGCGCCGGCCATTACTGCAAAACGATAGATCGGGCCGTAGAGAGAGAGATCTAAGTCGGAGCAGCGGATGTTCCAGATGGTTTTTTTCCGCTCAGGGATGGCCAGACCCAAGAGATTCGCATGGTACATCCAGCATTGAATGATGTCCGGTCTCATGAGTCTCGCCAGGAATCGAAGCCGAGGGACAGCCCTTATATCAGGCATGCCCTTTTTCATGTTGAGGCTGTAAAGGGAAATGCCGGCCTGTTCCAGCCTGTGGCCGATAATGCCGGGCTTTGTCATGCAGACGACATGATTTTCAAAGGTGCTTTTATCCATGGTGGAGATGAGCCTGAAGAGGTTCTGCTCCGCACCTCCCACATCGAGGGTGGATATGAGGTGGAGGATCTTGATGGGCCTGTTTATTTGATTAGACAATGTACCTTTTCCTCCACATCATGAAAACAAGCAGCAGCCAAATGCGATCAACCGCAACGGACCCCTTTTTATCTTTGAAGGCAGCCACGGTTTTAAAGACCACATTCGAGTCGATCTCGGTCTGTTCTGCAAGGGCATCGGGGTTCAGATATTCTTCTACAAGGTCCATGAGATCATCATGAAGCCAGGTATAGACGGGTACGGCGAAGCCCTGCTTCGGACGTATAAAGAGGTTTTCCGGCAGGTACCTTGCAAGGAGTTTTCTCAAGAGGTATTTCATTCGGCCCTGTCGATATTTAAATTCCATAGGGAGGCGCAGGGCGAATTCCACAATCCGATGGTCAAGCAAGGGATCCCTTCCTTCAAGGCCGACGGACATGGTTGCCCTATCAACCTTTGTAAGGATGTCCTCGGGTAAGTAGTATTTCATGTCCCAGAGCATCATGGAGGGCATCAAAGAAGCCCCTATGTCTTTCAGGGATGGCCGCGGGTCATTATAGAATCCGAGGAGCTCCCTGGTCTCGCGGGGCAGCCAGTAGGCGATGACATAGGGGTATACACCCTTGGCATTGCCTTGCCAGTCGACAAGCACTGCCTGGAGCTTACGCATGCGGTCCCTTATGGCCGGCCGCCTGAGTTTCGGGTATATGCTTGCCAGATCCGCCATCGCGTCGGTCCCCATGGCTTTCATGATTTTTCCCACAGACCTTGGGATGATTTTCGGCATAGGAGAGAGATATTTCTCAAGCCTACTCATGACCAGGTAGTTATGATATCCGCAGAAAAGCTCGTCTCCGCCATCGGCCGAGAGGGATACCTTCACATGCCTTCTGGTAATCTGTGAGACAACGGTAGTGGGAATGCCGGAGATGTCGCCGAAGGGCTCGTCATAGATCTCGGGCCACCGGGGGAGGATTGCCCTGGCATGTTCGGGAGTAACGATCTCCTCGGTGTGCTCGGTGCCCAGGTGCTCTGCTATGTCCCTTGCCCAGCCAGACTCGTCGTAGCCCTTTTCTTTAAAACCGATGGTGAAGGTCTTGATGGCTGTTGAGGTGTGCCGGGCGAGTATGGCGGTTACTAATGATGAATCGATGCCGCCTGACAAAAAGACCCCCACGGGCACATCCGCTATGAGTCGCTTGGTGAAGGCATCCACCATGAGTTCTTCTGCTTGGTCGAGCAGAGTGTGCTCGGCCCCGGCCAGCTCAGGTTGCTGATATGCCTTTTCGAGGGACCAGTATTGATGCCTTTCAATTGTAAGGTCCTGATGGACCTTGATCCAGTGGCCCGGTTCAAGCTTATGGGCATGCTTATAAATAGACCGGGGGGCGGCTATGTACCCGTAATGGAAGAATTCCCCAAGGGCCTCCCGATCAATCTCTAGCTGTATGGCAGGCCCTGCATGCAGGGCCTTGAGCTCAGAGGCAAAGGCAAAGGTGCCGGCATGGAGATAATAATAAAGCGGCTTGACCCCCATGCGGTCGCGGAAAAGATACATGCATTTTTCCCGGGCGTCCCATATGGCATAGGCGAACATGCCGATGAACCGTTCCACGGAAGAAGGACCCCAGGCAATGAATGCATTGAGAATCACCTCGGTGTCCGATACGCCCGTGAAGCATAACCCTCGGGCCTCAAGTTGGGGTCTCAGTTCCCGATAATTATACACCTCGCCGTTGTAGCAGACGGTGAACCTGCCGTCAGGGCTTGTCATGGGCTGGTGACCGGTCTCGGTGAGATCGATGATGGAGAGCCTACGGTGGCCCAGGGCAAGCCCGGCAGCCTGATCCACATACAGCCCGGCATCATCCGGGCCTCCATGGGTCATGGTGTCGCGCATGGCTATACACCTGCGGGACAGCACTTCCAGGTTATCTTCAGTCCAGATTCCGGCTATTCGGCACATTTGTTGTGTAAGGTTTCATATCGACTTTTCACCAAGGCTGCCTGTAGTTGGCTGCATGTGCTCATTGCACTTCATGCCAGGCTTGGAACATGAGCACGTCCCAAAGCAGATACTGCCAATTGCTCTGACCGGTAAGGTGCGCCGTCCACTTTGCCCGGATAGGACCTGGATTGAAGAAACCTTCCTGCTTAAGGCGGTTTTCATCCAACATACTCTCTGCCCACTCACGAAGCGGACCCCGTAACCATTGATCGATGGGTACTCCAAAGCCCATTTTGGGTCGTTCAACAGTTTTCTTCGGAACATAGCGGTATAGAATTTGGCGTAAAGCCCATTTGCCCTGGTCTGCGCGTATTTTCATTGCTAGGGGCAGGCGCCAGGAGAATTCTACGACCCGGTGATCCAGAAATGGTACACGCGTCTCCAGGGAAACAGCCATTGCAGCCCGATCCACCTTAACCAGGATATCGTCAGGCAGGTACGTTATGAGATCCAGATACATCATGCGGTATTCTTGGGTTTTACAGTCAAGCCACAGCTTAGGTTCATTGACCACCGTCTCCGGCTCCTTGCTGTTGAGAACTATTGAAGTAGGGTCATGCCAGTGAGACAGTAAACTTAAATAGAGTGTTTCGAGTGTATCAGAGCCTATGGTCCCTGCCAGCTCGTGTAATTTGGTACCAGGCCTTGTGGCATTGCGCAGTCTTGATGGCAGCACGGGGCGCAGAAGCACAAATAACCTGTCCCAGGCAGCCGGCGGTAGAAAGGTTACTGCCTTGATCAGTTTCCGATGAAGGGCATCCGAGAACCGGTTGATATGCCGATAGAGTTCCATGGCCCTGAAATACCGTGGGTAGCCACCGAAGAGTTCATCTCCGCCATCACCTGATAGGCTTACAGTCACATGTCGTCGTGTGAGTTCCGATACGAGAAAGGTTGGAATCTGGGAAGAATCGGCAAAGGGTTCGTCGTAAATTGCCGGTAGTTTTGGTATTACGGCCTGGCATTCTTTGGGTGTGACATAAAGCTCGGTGTGTTCGGTGCCCAGATGACGGGCAACGGCTTCTGCATGTACGGCCTCGTTATATTGCTCCTCATGAAAACCGATGGTGAATGTCTTTACTCTTTGAGTGGATTGTGCCTGCATGAGCGCCACGATCAAGGACGAGTCGAAACCGCCTGAGAGGAATGCACCGAGCGGGACATCGGAGATCATCTGTGCCCTGACCGCTGCCTTCAGGAGGTTTTCAAGCTCGTCAACCGCCTCATGTTCATCTCCGCAAAAGGGGTTTGCAAGTCCTGTCAGAGCCGTGTGCCGTGCCGACCAGTAGGTTGCCGGGCGGGCTTGATCATCGGGAGATGCCAGCGTTAAAAAACTACCCGGTATTATTTTGAATATGCCCTCGTAAATACTCCACGGAGCAGGAATGTAGTTGTGCCGCATTAACAGTGCCAATGCATCCCGGTTTATCGAGGCATTGAAGCCTGGGAATGCGCGCAGTGCTTTCAGTTCGGAGGCGAATACCAGTGTCTTGCCTATTTTGCCGTAATACAACGGCTTTTCGCCTATCCTGTCGCGGGACAAGGTAAGTTTCCGCTCTTTCTGATCCCAGATAGCGAAAGCGAACATGCCCACGCTTTCCTCCAGCGTACGCTTGATGCCCCACACGTCGATCGCCTCCAGGAGAGTTTCAGTGTCGGAATGTCCGCGCCAGGGAAAAGAAGCAAGTTTCTTGCGTAACTCAAGGTGATTATAGATCTCGCCGTTAAAGACGATCACATATCTGCCGGAAGCTGATGCCATGGGTTGATGTCCTGCAGCGCTTAAATCAAGGATTGAAAGTCGCCGATGTGCCAGGGCAATCCCTGCCGAGTCATCCGTCCAAACTCCGCTGTCATCCGGACCCCGGTGGACTAGTGTGTCAGCCATGATGCGAACACTCTCGCTCAAGTCAGATGAGCCTGGATGTGTTAGGAAGCCGGCTATGCCACACATAGTATGATCAAAAGGTTATTCATACAGGGAGTCTATGATTATAGTGATGTTCTCATGCATCTCTCAAGAGTAATGCCAGAGTTGTTACATTTTACTGCAATTTGGTTGGCCAAGGTAATTCACCTAGGGGTAAAACCGTCAAATCAAATCCTTCCTTCACCCCTTTATGTCCATATTTGTAGCTCATTCGATTATACGACCTCGCGTCGTGGCCAATGTGGAAGCTCCAGCCGTGCAATTTCGCGCATAAGCTAGAGTGAATTGTTGGCTTTACTCAACGCGTGAATTAGTGGCTCTGATGTTTCAATACCTTTTATAAGAAAGCCTCCTCCTCCAGACAGTGAAATCATTTTTTCTGGTTTGTTTTGTAAAAGCTGGTTAACCGCCTTTGTTGCCCCTGGACAACTAGTAAACCCATAGTCATCACAGACGATGACCCCGCCTTCATTCATTCGGGGATAGAAGAAATCGAGACTGTCCAAGGTTGGATGATATAAATCTACATCAATATGGACAAAACAAAACTTGTTATGCTCAATATCCGGAAATCGTTGAGGTATCCAACCTTTGTGAAAACTGATATTACTAAACATCGACAAGTTTTCTCTTACTGTTTCTATAGGGCAAGATAATGCTCCCTCTGTCCAATGTTTTCCATCGCACTCCGAAGGCTTTGATAAACCTTCAAAAGAATCAAAAAGATAGTGAGTTCGATTAAATAATTCATTTTCTTGATTCATTTTGCATATTATGTACGATCCTGCGCCCGTATATACGCCACACTCTGCAGTATCTCCTGGGACCTTTCTAACTAACCGCATCAACTGATATAACATCCAGCGGCGATCCGTGTTCATATTGTTTATTTCGCAGAATCTAACAAGATATTCGTTAAAGACAGGATCACTCCACCATTCAATTTGAGGCCACTTAAATCTGTAATCTGGCACAAGTATTTTCCCAATCTTGCGTAGTATTTCAAAGCGAGCAAGTGGGTCTTTATTGACTACCATCATATTAATAAAAAAAATTAGAATTTTCATCACTGCTATCCAAAATAAATCTGATTTCTGATTCGTGTCAAAGCAAATCAATGAGTTTTAGGTATGGAATGAGAGGTTTGTCCAAATCATGGGAAATGCCTCAAGTGAGAGGATAAAAGAGGAAAATTAGAGATCTGAAAAGTAACAAATTATAGTTTTTTTATGAAAAATTATCTCAAAACTGATGGTCCGGTGCTAAATTCGAAATATGCAAAGGTCTCTGTCTGAATGTCCGCACCAGGCGATTGCATCAAGTTGTGTGCGTAACTCAAGATGATTATAGATCTCGCCATTGAAGACGATCACATATCTGCCGGAAGCGGATATCATAGGTTGATGTCAAGCAGCGCTTAAATCAAGGATTGAAAGTCGCCGATGTGCCAGCGCTATCCCTGCTGCTTCATCAGCCCAAACACCGCTGTCATCCGGGCCCCGGTGGATTAGTGTGTCAGCCATGATGCGAACACTCTCACTTAAGTTAGATGAGCCTGGATGTGTTAGGAAGCCGGTTATGCCACACATATGATCCCCATGAAGTTGTCCATGTCAGAATGGTTTTATACAAATGATCTGCATTGTATACTGAGTAAACGTTTTAACTGGATACAACTCCGGGACATTAAACTTTTCGGAAAACGAACTCGTTGTTTCCTATGCCCTGTCGTGTAATGAGTCGTTGTAAGGTGAAGCCGTGTCCACGACAGAAATTGAAAACGACATCAGGAGTTGCCACCTCATACGGCCATCCTCCCATCCAGTCCACCAAGTCATGCCAGGGGGACATGCCTCTTGACTTTATATAGGCCCGCCAGGAAGCCATGGGTCGCATGGCTAAGAATTCATTCAGGCAGGTTCTTCCCCAGAAGTGCAGAAAACCATAGGTGAGCAGAATAGGTCTGATCCAGGGTCTTTTGTTATAATGATATTTAATCCTGGCCCAACGGGATGATTTATAGCCTTCGTCATTGTAGATTGCGATAAAAAGTAGGCCCTTGTCATTGACCATAGCAACTACGTTTTCCATAGCCTTCCAGAGATCTCCTGTGTGGTGCAATACGCCCCAAGAATAGACGATATCCCATTTACCCAGCTTGGCTAGGTAAGCGGAGTCCAGGACAGAACCTTGTTCTATCACCCAGTCCGGGTCTCCCGGGAAGAAACGCCTCTTAAGCTCAAGCGCGCAGGAAACCGAATGGGTGTCAAAGTCAAATGAGTGTACTGTTGCGCCCAAACGGCGTGCAGCCAGGGAGAAGAGCCCGCTGCCGTTGCCTATATCAAGAAATGTTTTGCCGCTTAAGTCATTCAATTCCAGCATATCTTTAAGCGAATCCTCGGCCTGCTTGATTCGCTCTTCATTTAGAACACTTAAAAATCGCGACCAGTTCTCGCCAAAGGCAAAACGCTCACCTTGCTTGATTTCCTTACTTGCATCGTTCATCCGTTGTTTCTCCTTTTTTTGAAATGTTCTCGATCAGGGCATCCCATTTGGCCATGATAGTTTCTTGGGAAAAGGTTGTCTTAACTTTCAAGGCCTGAACACCCAGGCGCTGACGAAGGCTTTCGTCATCTATTATTTTTTGCATGGCATTGCTCAGTGCTGTGACATCCTCTGCCGGCACGAGCAAACCGTTTATGTCATTATTAATGATTTCTGCAGGGGCACTGGGACAGTCGGTGGCAATAACCGCACAGCCGCATGCCATGGCTTCCAAGAGGGCATTGGGGAACCCTTCATATCGTGAAGTCAGGACAAACAAACTGGTTTTCTGCATCCATTCGGCAGGTTCCTTGACAATTCCTGGCAGATGAACCGAAGCGGTAAGGCCCAAGCCGGATATGAGCCTTTCAAGATTTAGTCTTTCGTTACCTTCTCCCAGGATCGTCATATCCCAGCCTTTTTGAGCTCCTTCCGCAGCGGCAAAGGCGCGGATCAATAGATCGTGACCTTTTTCTATGCCGAGTCGGCCCACAGAGAGGATCATGGATTTTTCCCGGTCGGATATCTTGCAGCTTGGCATAGTGCGGACGAAGTTGGGGATCACTGAGGTCTTGCAGGCAGGGACCACGCGTTGGGCCCACCCAGCAACCGATTGGGTTTGTACCACCAGGGCTGCTGAAAAAGGATAGAATAAGCGGCGTGCCAAGGACCAGAACCGGCTGATCGGGTTATAGCGTGGATCTGTCCTTTCTGAGATGATTACAGGTATTTTTGTACCGATAAGGGCAACCAGAGTTCGAACATTAGTAAGATCCATAAAACTGATTACGAGATCGGGCCTTGATTTGAGGATGGCTTTGCGAAGTTTGATAATGCGACGGATTCGTTTGTCGATTATCTGCCATGGGGTGCGGGCTCTTCCCCATAAATCCAGAGTGCTCCTTTCCACTTTTGGGTTTAACTGGTAATGGTCTTGATCGGTTCCCGAGAGGGTGAGTACAGTGACCCTTTGGTTATGAATAACCCACCAGTTTGCCATCTCTGAAATGATTCTTTCGGCACCGCCTGCTGAAAGAGAAGAAACAACCAGGAGTATATGGCGAGTTTTACACATGGATCTTGTTATTAATCGATTACCTTTCTGATCAGGGCATCCCACTGTGCCATAATAGAACTTTGAGAGAAGGTTGTTTTTACCTGGATAGCCTGAGTCCCTAAACGTTTACGAAGGTCTTTGTCTTTCATCAAGCTGAGCATGGCGGCGCTCAGTGAGTTTACATCATCTTTGTGCACGAGGAGGCCGTTTTCATTGTTTCGGATAATCTCTGCCGGTCCGCTGGGGCAGTCCGTGGCAATGACTGCGAGGCTGGAGGCCATGGCTTCAAGAATTGCATTGGGAAAACCCTCGTAACGCGAGGGATGAACGAAAAAGCTGGCCTTGCGCAGCCAATCGGAGGGTTCGCTCACCACACCCGGCATTATGACGTCATCTCTAATGCCAAGACAGGTAGCAAGTTCCTCGAGGTTAGATCTTTCAGGGCCGTCACCCAGAATTACCAGTCTCCATTCAGCCTGACTTGTTTTAGCAGCGGCAAAGGCCTGAATCAGCAGATCATATCCCTTATGCTTATCAAGCCTGCCCATCGCGAGGATATAGGGTTGTCCATACTCTTTTTGTTCGCTCGAAAGTTGAACCTCAGGAAGCATCCGCACAAAGTTGGGGATCACCTTGATTTTTCTGGCCGGCATAATTGTTTTGGCCCACTCGGCAACCGATTCGGTTTGGACCACCAGGCCTGATGAGAATGGATAGGACAGAACCCTGGCAAAAGACCTGGAGCGGCTTATTGGATGCTGCCGGGGATCAGTACGTTCGCAGACTAGCAGCGGTATCTTTGTGCCTGCAAGGGCTATCACCATGATGATGTTGATCAGATCAATAAAACTTATCACTGCATCAGGTTTGAATGTTTGTACGGTTTGGCGTATCCTGAACAGGAGTCGAATGCGGTTTAAAATATACTGCCACGGAGTCCTGGATTGACGCCAGAAATCCAGTGCGACCCTTTGAACCTTCGGATCCAATTTGTAATGATCGTTTTCTTTTCCCCAAAACGTTAGCAGGGCAACCTCATGACCTTTGGCAGCCCACCAGTTTGCCATCTCAGATACAGCACGTTCTGCGCCACCTGCTGAAAGTGACAGTATGACCAATAAGATCCGGGGAGAGTGCTGTGAACTCGGAGTATTCATTCCTGAGAAATACAAACGCCCTCAATCAAATTATCCCATTGCGAAATGATTGTCGCCTGGGAAAAACGAGAATGGACTTCAAGGGCTCGTTGCCCTAGGTTCTTTCTTAATTCTTCATCTTCCATCAATCTGCTCATCGCAGTGCTCAGTGCCTCAACATCTTCTTTGGGAACTAGCAGGCCGTTCTCATTGTGTCTTATAATCTCGGCCGGCCCGCTGGGGCAGTCTGCAGCAATGACAGCACAGCCGCAGGCCATAGCCTCAAGAAGGGCATTGGGAAAACCCTCGAAGCGTGAAGGTAGAATGAAGAATCTTGCTTTATGCAGCCACTCAGCAGGCTCTCTAACAATTCCAGGCATATCAACAACATCATATATGCCCATATTGGAAGCGAGCTTCTCAAGATTTGATCTTTCAGGACCTTCGCCGAGAATAACTAGGCGCCAGCCTTTTTGTTTAGCGTCTACACAAGCGAATGCCCGGATTAATAAATCGTGACCTTTTTGTTTCTCAAGCCGGCCGATAGTTAGGATAAACGGATTAAGGCGACCTTCTTCTCTAATCATTTCTTCAGATTCAGGCATTGTGCGTACGAAATTCGGAATCACTCTGACCTTGTTACGTGGCACAACCCGGTTGGCCCAGGCAGTTACTGAATTGGTTTGTACCACCAGGGCGTCGGAAAAGGGATAGAGCAGCCTTCTGGCCAACGACCAGGAGATCCCGATATGATGATATCTCGGGTCAACACGTTCCGAAACGATGCATGGAATCCCTGTGCCGACTAGGGCAAACAGCATACGTATATTTGTTATATCGATGAAACTGATCATTACATCGGGCTTATATTTGAGCACTGCTTTGCGGAGCATGGTCTGGCGTTTGACATACTGCGCCGGGATGTGTAGACGGGTACGTGGCAATCCCCAGTCAATTGTGATCCTTTCCACACCAGGATGCAACCGATAATGATCAAATATAATACTCTCGAGGGTCAGAACTGCAACTTCTCTATCATGAACCGCCCACCAGTTGGCCATCTCGGAGATTACCCGCTCCGCGCCTCCTGCAGATAGCGATGATACAGCCAATAATATGCGTCTTGAACGATTAGTTCTATTAGAGATTTTTGTATATTCCTTGCTTATGGTTTATCTCCCAGCCAGATGAGGTGTTGGCCGCTGGTACCTAGGAGGCGTTGAAAATGGCGGCCTCCCAATGGTGCCCCAGGAAAATGCAATTTGTCTGATATAGTATCCCTAAGAATTTGCAAGTTATCTAATAGATAACGAAAACTCCAATTCACTGGTTCCAGAGGTTTGCGTTTTTGGAAACGACTAAAATCTGTAGTGATGCACATAATTGTTCGGAACCCATGTTTAGAAAGCAAGGCTTGTAAACTCTCTGGCGTGAACGATGAAATATGTTGATAACGATGTAAAACACATCCGCAATCTGCACAATATACTTGATTGCGGGATAAGTTCTCTGAGTTGGGAACAGTAATAAATAGCCTACTCACCCCAGGCTTGATGAGACTATGTAGCTCTGAGAATAGGTTATCCATCTGAAAAGGAAGCAGATGCTCCAGGGTCTCAATACAAAGAACTAAATCAGCGGTTTTATCCTTAAGTGGAAAATGATCACCGCTATTGATGTATGCACCTTCCCAGAGTGCGTGCCCTTTGAATATATTGTTTAATCTGTCAACGGATTCAGGCGAAGAATCTATACCTATACATCTAGCACCTTCCTTGAGCAGTCGTTCAAGTAGGTAACCGGTACCACAGCCATAATCAACTATTATACCCTTGAGTGGAACGAGATATTTGAGAAAATTTATAATGCCTTCACCCATATGTTTACTGAAGTAATCTTCATGCCATGGTTCCCAGTCTGTTGCAAAATCCCAGAAGCGGGTGATTTTTTCCGGAGTCCATTCAATAGGATGCCATTCTGCTTTTTTACTCAAGACGACCTCACTTGTTCAAGTGGTTAAACTTATGAAGGGGCATTAGCAATCATTAAGTATACGCTTATTGAACTTCTAGCCTTTTAATCCACCATGATGAAATGAATCTGATAATTCACTGACCAATCTTGTTTATTGGTTTCCAATCACATAAAATTTGAAGATCACCCCAACGACCACTTTGTAACACATTTGCCAACGACACATTTTCCTCAATAACAAATGCAATTACATTGATAAGGGATTCATACGATTCCCCGCCAGGCGTGTAGAGTGCAACAGTCAGGCTGAATTCCTTTGGCATGAATATGGCTTCCGGAAATATAACGCGGGTTTGATAAACACCTTTTTGTTGTGGTAGATTTATTCCACAGTCAATAGGACTTGTTGAAAATATGGCAGAAAGTTCTCGATTATGAACCACAAGGCCAAGTGATAGCTTGGGGCTTATGCCAGGAGTATAGAATTCAATTTCAACACCAAACTGGCTAGAAGAAGTGGGAGCAAGACATGGTGAACCATCTTTATTACATATTCTGATGTTCCGGATATGTGGTTTATCGGGGTATGGTGGAGTTCTATTCCATGAAAGTCCTGTTCTTTTATCAATTATCATGTATTCATCAACTATCTTCTCTGTATTACCGTACCCATAAGTAGTTCCTTTATGAAGTAATAATACTTTTGAACATAGTCTGCTGATAGCAGCCATATTATGACTGACGAATAATACTGTTCTTCCCCCCTCTGCGACGTCTCTCATTTTTCCTAAGCATTTTTGTTGAAAAGCAGCATCACCTACAGCAAGCACTTCATCTATGATGATGATTTCCGGCTCCAGATGAGCAGCAACAGCAAAGGCCAGGCGAACATACATACCACTGGAGTAGCGTTTCACTGGTGTATCTATGTATTTCTCAACTTCTGAGAAGGCGACTATTTCATCGAACTTTTTTCTGATCTCCTCTTTGGTCATTCCGAGAATAGCACCATTAAGGAATATGTTTTCTCGGCCCGTGAGCTCAGGGTGGAAGCCGGTGCCTATTTCAAGTAGGCTGGCGATTCTCCCTTTGACCCGGCATTCGCCTGTTGTAGGGGCGGTGACTCGTGACAGAATTTTAAGCAGCGTACTCTTGCCTGCGCCGTTACGACCGATGATGCCCAGCACTTCACCCTGTTTAACTTCAAAGGAAACATCCTTGAGCGCCCAAATGTAGTTGTCATTGGCCATTTTCTGCGCCTGATCCACGCGAAGTGTGGGGTCGGGCCTGCCCCTGAGCATGGCCCACCAGCGATTCAGATCATGGGAAAGGGTACCCGTACCGATGACGCCCAGGTGGTAGAATTTCGATACGTTGTCGACTTGGATGACTATATCGCTCATAGGTCAGACAGTATCCATAAAAGTCTTTTCAACATGATTGAAGAGGAGAATGCCGAGGAAAAGAAACACAAGGGTAGCTCCGGTGCTGTAAAGAAGATACATGACACTGAATGTGCCGTTGCCAAGGAATGCATAGCGAAAGGTTTCAATCACCGGTGTCATGGGGTTGATGATTAGCAGCCAGCGGTATTTGCCAGGTACTGTTGATAAAGGATAAACAATCGGTGTTGCATACATGAGGAGCTGGACACCGAATCCGACAAGGACTTGAAGATCACGATATCTGGTTGTCAGAGAAGATACTATGATGCCGGCGCCCAGTCCTATAGCCGCCATGACAATGAGGAGATAGGGGGTGAGGAGTATGAGAAGATTTGGATGAATCTGTGATCCCCTCGCCCCGAAATAGATCATGAAGGAAACAAAGAGCAGGAACTGGATTGCGAACTTCACTAGATTGGAAATGACCACGGACACTGGAACAGTGAGCCTTGGGAAATATACCTTACCAAAGATAGCGGCATTGGTAACGAAGGTGCCCGATGTGCGGTTGAAGCAATCTGCAAAATAATTCCATGCAGTCAGCCCGCACATGTAAAAGAGGAATGGCGGTAGCCCATCGGTTGGAATATCCGCAATCCTGTTGAAAATAACAGTAAATATTAAGGTGGTTAAGAGCGGGGTTATAAGATGCCACAGAGGTCCCAATATAGTTTGTTTATAGGTGGATACAAAATCCCGCCAGACAAAGAGCATGGTCAAGTCTCTATAGCGCCAAAAATCGCCCAGGTGCAGGTCGAACCACCTGGTTTTCGGGCGGATGACCAAGTCCCAATCTTTGTTGGATTTAATGTCGGTATCTGAGTGCATCATACGTTGGACATAATGTCTTTACAAATCTCTTTATTGGCCATAGCAGACAGCGTTCAGTGGATTATGCCTGGTGTTATTCACAGAAGAAACCTTGTTCCACTGCTCCGCAAACCCGGGTGATACCCGGGGCACCGAATAATTATGAAGGCAATGTGAAAACATTATGCAGTGTGTAATGCTTCTGTTGGATGAGATACATATCATCTTCATGTGTTATTTTCCATAACCAGCTGATTGTAACTGGTTATGAATTTTCTTCCTATGGAACCCCATGAGATGGAATCTTTCATTTTCCTGCTCTTTAAGTCTAGCGACCCCTTTGGGATTGAGCCGGATAGAGCCCGGATTATCTTTTCAGCAAGATCTTTAGGATCTTTTGGTGTAAATAAGAACCCGTCTTTTTCATTACTCACAAGGGATCTGTTTGCCTCGATATCTGTTACTACAGGAGCAAGCCCGGCAGCGATTGCCTCAAGGAGGGCAGGCGAGGTTCCATCGGCAATCGCTGTGGATACATAAACGGATGCCTTCTCCATCAAGGCAGGTATCTGATCCGAAGGAACATGACCGAGGAACGCAATGTGCTCAGAAACACCGATATCATGTGCCAGCGTTTTGAGGTATGTCTCCTGCGATCCCGTGCCAGCAATGACAAATCGGGCATCAGGTATTTCCTTCATAACGAGGGGAACACCTCGAATTAATGTCTCGACATCATAAACGGGTTCAAGACTTCGGGTATAGACAACGGTCTTTGAGCTTCGATCGGGCATAATGTTAAAAAACAGTTCATCAACACCCATGGGGATGATCTCTGAGTCCGTGAGTATCTTCCTGCTCCTCATGCTTGAGGAAACTACTATTGTCTTGCCGGAGAGCTTAACTGCGAGATCAAAGAGTGCCCGCACAGGTTGTTTCTCGCTTATGCGAAGATCCAAGCCATGTACCGTATTAATGACTGGTATATGTGTCAGTCGGCCTGCTATGGCAGCGATCAGGCCTGTGGGGACTATCCAATTGCCGTGGATCACATCGGGTTTATGTGTTGAAATGAGACGGAGTGCCTTAATCAGCCCGGACACCATATAGATGGCCATGGGGATCACGGGGATTGAATCCATCTGGTTCAGTTGTTTGTTGCTGCTTGGAAACCAGAAACGATAGACCTTAATACCTCCGTCCTCCTCGAAATAGTCACTCTCCTTAAGAATTTTCGGGGTGAGAACCACAACTTCCAGTTCATTTTTTATAAGTTCAAGGCAGAGTTTTCTGATGAAATTCCCCCTCTGTGAACCCGGGAAATCGGGATAGGATGTTGTTACCAGAAGCACTTTCATTGGAGATGTCCTATACCAATTTGGGGTGTATGCACAAGGGGGCAGCTTCAAGCAATGTGTCATTGCAAATCAGAATTCAGGGGATGGCAAGTTTCATGGGAAAAGGGGATTATTCATGAAGCTCCTCGCAGCAAGCTTAAGCGGTATGTTGGGAATATTTTCTATTCCTCTCTCTTGGTAATGCTGTATGACAAACATACTAAACATGTTGACAATAGCTTGCATGGGGTGAGATAATACCACAAGATATGTTGTGTTGTTTTCATAGGTAATACAGCGGCATGCATGGGATTGGTTTCCTAAGGATTTATCGGCCTTGTGCTTCTTTTGACAGTGATTCTCCATCACGAGATCAAGGCGCTGATTCGGAATTGGTTTTTATAAGGGCAGGTTCACTACGGTAAAGGCAGGTCTAAAGATTGGTATGGAACCTTTATTGTCAGGCATCAAGATCCTCGATTTCACCTATCTCCTCCCAGGGCCTTTTGCCACCATGATCCTTTCCGACCTTGGGGCAGAAGTGCTCCGTGTGGAGTCGCACACAAGGATGGACATGGCCCGTCTCGCCCCGCCTTATGTGGATAAGGACGGTACGATCTCGTGTATGCACGCCTATCTCAACCGGAACAAGAGGTCCATCGCGCTTGATCTCAAGTTTAAGGAGAGCATTGCACTCATCAAGCGTCTCATCGCAGAAAAGGGCTATGATATCGTAATCGAGCAGTTCCGGCCGGGTGCCATGGGGCGTCTCGGACTCTCTTATGAGATATTGTCCGGAATCAATCCCGGTTTGATTTACTGCTCCATTACCGGGTACGGTCAGACCGGACCGATGCGCGACAGGGCCGGACACGACATCAACTACCTCGCCCTGTCGGGCGTTATGAGCTATTCCGGGACAAAGGATGGCGGGCCCAGCCTCATGGGGATCCAGGTGGCGGATGTGGGCTCGGGATCAAATAATGCGGCGATAGGCCTATTGGCTGCCATTGTCCACCGGATGAAGACGGGCAAGGGCCAGTACATAGATGTATCCATGACCGACGGCGTGTTCCCGTATCATGTGGTAAGCGGTTTGGGAAGCCTTGTGGGTGCACCTGAACCGGGTTATGAGACCGAGATCCTCAATGGTGGATCGCTCTATGGTTTTTACGAAACGTCAGACGGAAAGTATCTTTCCTTCGGTGGTCTCGAACCGCAGTTCCTCAGTGCATTCCTGAATGCCTTGGGGCTCCCCGAGTATATACCCAGGCTCATGGAGCCTGACTTGACCGAAGAGCTGAGGCGGCGGGTATCTGATGTCATCCGTTCACAAGATCTCTCACACTGGGAAAGTGTGTTCAAGGACGTGGATGCCTGTGTTGAACCGGTGCTCACGGTCCTGGAGGCCGCATCGAGCGAGCATGCCAAGGCACGCGAGCTTGTTGTCGAGGTGCCCGGACCCGATGGAGTCCCCATCAGGCAGATCGCCTACCCCATAAGGTTTTCAAACTACAAACCCGAGTACCTGCGCGCAGGACCTGCCCTGGGGCAGGATACACGAGATGTCTTGAATGCACTCGGTCTGTCCGAGGCTGAAATAGCGGATTTAAAATCAAAGGGAATCATTAACGGTGCGTAGAATACCGTGAAAGGGGGGAGTAAGGTATGGTTGGTATCACAGCGTATGGAGGATACATACCTCGCTATCGCTTAAGCCGGATGCTTATCATTCAGAACATGGCGTGGTATTTCCCGGTGATCATGGCCGTAGCGGGAGGGGAAAAGGCGATTGCCAACTGGGATGAGGATGCCCTCAGCATGGCCGTGGCTGCAGCCTATGATTGTATGGCGGGTAAGGACCGGAAAAAGCTGGACGGCATCTACCTTGCATCAACGACCCTGCCGTTTGCCGACAGGCTCAACGCAGGCATTGTTGCTGCAGCGCTGAATGCACAGGAAAACGGGGTAGCGAATGCAGACTTCAGCTCATGCCTCAAGGCAGGAACTATTGCAGCCATGGCGGCCGTCAATGCGGTTCAGGCAGGTGACAAGAACAATATACTCGTGGTAGCCACCGACCAGCGTAGGACCAAGATGGCAACCATGCTGGAGATGTTCTATGGCGACGGTGCGGCTGCACTGCTCTTCGGCAACAAGGACGTGATCGCGGAGTTCAAGGGCAGTTACTCCGTAAGCTGCGACTTTACCGACCACTATAAAGGCTATGGCAAGGAATTTGATTATGGCTGGGAAGAACGCTGGGTCAGGGATGAGGGTTACGGCAAAATCATCCCTGAGGCCATCAAGGGGTTCTTCAAGAAAACGGGTATGTCCATGGCGGATATCGCCAAGGTTATATACCCATGCTACTTCACGGGAACGCATAAATCCATAGCCAAGGGTCTCGGCATAGATCCCTCGAAGCTCCAGGATAACCTCCATGGGATATGCGGAGATACGGGCACGGCACATTCGCTTATCATGTTCGCTGCTGCCCTGGAAGATGCCAAGCCCGGCGACAAACTTCTGCTCGCAAGCTTCGGTCAGGGCTGTGATGTGCTCTGTTTCGAGGCAACCGACAAAATCAAAAATTACAAGCCCGCCAAAGGCATCAAAGGACACCTTGCCGCCAAGGTCGACTTTACCAATTACCTGAAATTCACCAAGTTCAGAGATCTCATAACCGCAGACCTCGGCATCAGGGGTGAGGCAAACCCCAACACCTCCCTGACAGCGCTGTGGCGGAAGAAGAAGATGATTTTGGGATTTACGGGACTCAAGTGCACCAAGTGCGGCACACCCCAGTTCCCGCCCATGCCTATGTGCGTGAACCCGGCCTGCCATACCGCGGGACAGTTCGTTGACTATGAATTTGCAAACAAACCGGGAAAGGTGGAGATGTTCACGGGTGACCTGCTCTCTCCTTCGGTTGATCCGCCTGCCGTCTATGGCATGGTCTCTTTCGAGGGTGGCGGTAGGGCCTTTGTGGATTTCACCGATTGTGACATGAACCAGGTCAAGGTGGGCATGCCTATAAAGATGTCCTTCAGGCGTAGATCAAAGGACCAGATGAGGGGCTTTACCGGATATTTCTGGAAGGCCGTGCCCCAGGTGGCGGGTTAAGGAGGTGAGCCATGGCAAGTGGAATAAGAGATAAAGTAGCCATCTTGGGTATGGGGTGCTCGAGGTTCGGTGAGCGGTGGAACGACAGCCCTGAAGACCTGATGGTAGAGGCATTCCAGGAATGCATCGCCGATGCCGGTATTGAAAAGAAGGAGATCCAGGCTGCGTGGATGGGGGTGTGTTTCGATGAGATAAATGTAGGAAAGAGCGCACTATCTGCATCGCTCGCCCTGCGTTTGCCCAACATAGCGGTAACCCGTGTCGAGAACTTCTGTGCAAGCGGCACGGAATCCTTCAGAGGAGCGGTCTATGCAGTTGCCTCCGGAGCCTGCGATATCGCCCTGGCCCTTGGGGTGGAGAAGCTCAAGGATATCGGTTATGGCGGTCTGCCGGAGTTCAGCTCGGCACTCGGCATCGCCAACTCGCTCTGGTTCCCGAACCTGACGGCACCGGGCGGGTTTGCTCTGCTGGCCACTGGGTATGCGGCAAAATATGGCATTGATATTCAAGAGGTAAAGAAGGCAATGGCCCATGTCTCAGTCAAGAGCCACGCCAATGGCGCATTGAATCCCAAGGCCCATCTGCGAAGACCGGTCACCGAAGAGCAGGTCTTGCTCTCACCCATGATCGCGTTTCCTTTGGGGCTCTTTGACTGCTGCGGCGTGAGTGACGGAGCAGCCTGTGCCATTGTGACCACACCCGAGATCGCCAAATCCCTCGGCAAAAAGGACATCATCTCGGTCAAAGCGCTCCAATTGGCGCTCAGCAATGGAACCGAGTTGTGTTTCAACGACTGGGATGGTGCCCACTTCATTACCACAACCAAGGCAAGCACGGCTGCTTACAATGAGGCAGGTATCAAGAACCCCAGGGAGGAGATCAACATGATGGAGGTGCACGACTGCTTCTCCATCACCGAACTCGTTACCATGGAAGACCTCCACATCTCCGAACGGGGCAAGGCACCCAAGGATATCATGGACGGCTTCTTCGACCGTGACGGCAAGATCCCATGCCAGATCGACGGCGGCCTCAAGTGCTTCGGCCACCCAATCGGTGCATCGGGCTTAAGGATGCTCTACGAGATGTATCTCCAGCTTTTGGGCCGTGCGGAACAGAGGCAGCTCAAGAACCCGAGATATGGCCTTACCCATAATCTTGGGGGGTTCCCCATGATGAATATCTGCAGCATTGCCATTGTTGGCAGATATGGAAATTAGGAGGTTAAGCCATGGCAGATCATTCCAAGGTCGGGAAAGAATATGCTGCGGTCCAGTGGGAAGTGGAGCGTGGCAAGATCCGGGAGCTTGCGAGGGCCATAGGTGACCCTGATCCCATCTACGTCAGCAAGGAAGCCGCTATAAAGGAGGGGTACAAGGATTCTCCGGCATCGGCCACATTCCTCACCGTGCCCATGATGTGGTCATCATCCATGCCAGTGGTGATCACGGACCTGGCCATCAACTTTGCGATGTTGCTGCATGGAGAGGAAGAATATGAATACTACCAGGAGATCTATCCCGGCGATGTCATCACTGCATCGCCCAAGGTGGCGGCCATCGAAGAGAAGACCAGCAAGTCGGGAAAGAAGATGGACATGGTGACTATCGAGCTTCTCTATGTAAATCAGCGGGGCGAGAAGGTTGCAAAGGCCAAGTCGCTCCTCGTAGAGAGAAAGTAGGAGGACACTATGGCGAAAGAGATTTACTTTGAAGATGTCGCAATCGGTACAGAGATGCCCAAGCTCGTCAAGAGCCCCCTGCAGAAGCTCAATCATGTCATCTATGCCGGGGCCTCGGGTGACTTCAATCCGCTGCACACCGACGATGATTTTGCAAAGGCAGTGGGGATGAAGGATGGGATGATCACCCATGGCATGCTTGTCATGGGATTTGTCGGGCAGGCTGTCACGAACTGGATACCCAAGAAAAACCTCAAACGGTTCGGGGTGAGATTTGCCGGCATGACCAAGCCGGGTAACACCATCACCGTTATTGGAAAGGTTATAGACAAAAAGAGCCAAGGTGGTGTTAACCTTATCACCTGCGAGGTTACTGCTGTAGATGAAACAGGAGATGTGAAAGTAACGGGGAGTTTTGACGCGGCCCTTCCGACAAAGGGCTGATTTCAAGCATACTTCAGGAGGATAAAGATATGGCGAAGATCGATTTTTCAGGAAGGGTCGCAATAGTAACCGGTGCCGGTGCAGGCCTGGGGAGGCAGTATGCCCTTGAGCTTGCGAAACGGGGTGCCAAGATCGTGGTGAACGACCTCGGGGGCAGCCGTGACGGTGTGGGTCATAGCGATGCTGCGGCGAACAAGGTTGTGGATGAGATCAAGGCTTTTGGCGGCCAGGCTGTTCCGAACTATGACAACGTAGCCACTGCCCAGGGTGGTGAGAACATCACCAAGACCGCCGTGGAGGCCTTCGGCAAGGTGGACATTCTCATCAACAATGCAGGGATCTTGAGGGACAAGACCTTCAACAAGATGGAAGAGGAGAATTGGGATACGGTCATGGCCGTACATTTAAGGGGTGCATACTGCGTGTCCAAGCCGGCCTTCGTGAATATGAGGGAGAACGGTTATGGCAGGATCATCATGACCACATCGGGCGCAGGCCTGTTCGGCAACTTCGGGCAGAGTAACTACGCTTCCGCCAAGATGGGACTTGTCGGGCTCACCAACGTGCTCAAGCTTGAAGGTGCCAAGTACAATATCAAGACCAATGTGATCGTCCCTGTGGCCGCTTCCCGCCTTACCGAGGATGTTCTGCCTCCGCAGCTCTTTGAAAAGATGAAGCCCGATTTCATTACACCGGCGGTGCTCTATATGTGTTCAGAACAGTGCCAGGACTCAGGCATGATCATCAATGCGACACTGGGCTACTACAGCCGCTCTGCAGTGGTGACCGGCCCCGGGACTTTCCTCTCCGACGGCCATAGGGTGCCGGAGCCCGAAGAAATCATGGAGGCCTGGAGCAAGATCAAGAGCCTTGAGAACCCGAAATATTTCGATCAGCTCCCGGAGATGTTCGCCGTTCTGGGGCCGCTGCTTCAGTAGATACTATTTATATGGATTGAGGATTTTCTCTTAAAAAAGGGACCCCTCACCCCAACCCTCTCCCCATAATAAATGGGGAGAGGGGATGAAAGCACCAGGAAACAACCAGAAAGATGCCCCTTTCCACCTTCCGAGGCTGTTTCGTAATAATCCGAGTGCAGCATAATTCCATTTCTAAATCAAAGATGATATCGAGGAGGCAAGGAAGAGGCGACGCAGGCGTACTTTAATCGTACGTCGAGGAGACGATGACGAAGCCGACAAAGATAGCGCTCTGATTGAGAATTGGAATAACAGGCTATATGCGCTGTTATCCGTAGATAAAACTTGTCACAAACTATGCGATTCAGGCTCCCCTCTCCACCTTCTAGGGGGAGTGACTCGGGACATCCATGTCCCTCGCCCTTCGGGCGTACGTGAAGTACTTCCATTTCTGCTGTCCTGCAGAAATGTGGGCCGGGGCGAGGGGACACTATTTCTATTCAACTTCGTTTATGAGAAATTATTCCGTACGGATCGGGTATTAAGAACGGCTCACACGGAGGAACCATACTTCGTATTCCCTGGGCAGGAAAAGGGCGCATGACGCCTCCTCTACGGCTCCAACCGTAATGACATAACGAGAGTTCCTGGAAAGTTTCTTTTTCATCCCTGTCTCAGCAGGGAATTTTTCTCTATTCGTGCCGTTGATCTCGATGATCGAGGGGGTATGTGAATGACCGCGAAAGAGGATCTTATAGGGCAGGATCGCTTTTATGTCTATGAGGGGGTGGTTATCCGTGATGGGCCAGCTTGTCGCGGCGGGCCAGTTAAAAGGTGCGGAATGGGCAAAGCATATCTCACCCAGGGTGATGGTGTAAGGCATGTCTGAAAGGAATGAGAGGATCTCGGGAGAGATGCTGTTTGCATGTGGGCCTATGTGATTGGTCAGGATGGCATATTCATTATTGCCTTTGACTGACCTTACCTTATGCTCTTTCAGGATCGCCACGGCATCTTCCAGGGCAAGTGGGGCCAGCGAATCGCAGATATCGCCAAGATGGATGATGCTCTCAGCCCCAAGATCCTTGAGCATAAGGATCGTATCATTGAGGAGGTCGTTCCTGCCGTGGCTGTCCGCAACAAGCCCAATGGGTCCGTCTATGTCGGGTTCCATTCGGTCAGGCATAGTGCAAAGCCTTTGTGTTTGCAAGGGAGAATGCTGGACCACCCTATGAGTGCCTTGACAGGGCGACCCCCGCTCATGTATTAAAGGTTAAAGTGAAACTTTAATATATACCTTCCTAAGGGGGACACATATGCCCGATTATGATGCGGTTGTCATCGGGGCAGGCAACGGCGGTTTGACAGCGGCACTCACCCTTGCCAGGGCTGGTCGTAAGGTTCTTCTCCTTGAAAGGCACAATGTTCCAGGCGGATGCGCCACGAGCTTTGTTAGGGGTCGGTTCGAGTTCGAGGTAGCCCTCCACCAGCTCAGCGGCATGGGCTCTGCTGAAAAGCCCGGGCCCTTGAGATCGATCCTTGGGGAGATGGGTGTCCTGGAAAAGCTCGAATTCGTGGAGATGGAAAACCTCTATAGGGTTGTCTTTCCGGGCACCTTTGACATCACCCTGAAGACCAATCGTGAAGAAATCATCAAAGAGCTCGCCAAGAGGTTTCCCAAGGAGAGCGATGCCATCAAGAGGTTCTTTGATTTTCTCTACGAATTCAGCATGCAGCTCATACAAGGGCTCTTTTTCCACGACCCGAATATCTCGAAAGAGAAATACCCTCTCTATTTCAAGTATGCACTCAAGAACACCCAGGACGTCCTGGATGAATACCTTGAGAACCCCATGTTGAAGGCCGTCTTAAGCGTTTATTGGGGGTATGTCGGGGTCCCTCCCAGCAAATTGCCCTTTGGTGAATTCGCCATCATGCTGTTCGCCTATATCGAGTTCAAGCCCTACCATTTGAAGGGCGGCTCCCAGGCTCTCTCCAATGCCCTGCTCGATGGGTTCCTGCAGGCAGGGGGAGAGGTGCGCTTTAACTGCGGGGCAAAAAAGATCCTGGTCAAGAACGGCATGGTCACGGGAGTCATGACAGAGGATGGGGACATGGTAAATGCGAATTATGTGGTCTCCAATGCGAGCACGATAAGCACCTTTGCCGAGCTCATAGACCGGGAAGAAGTCCCAAACAGCCAGATGGAGATGATGAAGAGCTACACCATCGGACCCTCTGCATTCACGGTCTATGCTGGCCTCGATTGCGAGCCTGGTGAGCTCGGTATTCACGAGACGACGAACTTCATCACCACTACCTTGGATATGGACAGGGCCTTCGCCACATGGAATACCATGGAACAACAAGGGTGGGCTCTGCTCACCTGCTATGACGTGTCTGATCCCGACTTCTCACCCCCGGGCACCTGCCAGGCAGCCATTGTTGCACTCCAGTATGCTGAACCCTGGTACCGGGTTCAGCCTCACCAGTACGCAGATGCCAAGTACCGCTATGCCGAAGGCCTCCTCAAGTTGGCAGAGAGGGTATTCCCGGGGTTTGGCAGCCACATCGAGGAGGCCGAGGCCGCTACGCCCTTGACCCATATGCGCTACCTCGGCCACCCCGGGGGGGCTATCTACGGTTTCGATCAGTTCGCCAAGGATTCCACCCTCTTTATAACGAGCAAATCCCCCATCAAAGGGCTCTATCTCGCAGGCGCTTGGGTGGGGAGCGGGGGGTTCCAGCCGACCTTGACATCAGGCAGGTCTGCGGCACGGTCTATTCTCAAAGACATGAGAAAGCACTAAAGGGGAGGCTGTCATGGCATTGAAGGATGTATTGAAAGACATCGAGGGATACCAGGAGATCCAACACGAGATAGAGATCCTCAAGAAATATGGGACGGATTATACTTCTCAGAAAGGTATAGTGGAACAGGTTATCGAGGGTCTTCATCCCAAAAAGATACGGATAAGAGTCTCGGAGGTATGGCAGGAAACGAAATCCACCAAGACGTTGCGTTTTGTTGCAAAAGACGGCTTTCTTCCTCCCTTCCAGGCCGGCCAGTACATCAACATCTTCGTGGATGCAGGAGATATTCGTACAAGCAGAGCCTACAGCATCTCTTCCTCGCCGACCCAGCTCGGATATTATGATATCACCATACGCAGTGTTGAAGACGGTTTCGTCTCGAGCTATTTCCTTGATGAAACTAGGGTGGGCGATGAATTCGAGAGCACATCGCCATCAGGATATTTCTGCTACAATCCTCTCTTCCACGGGGAAGACCTCGTGTTCCTGGCCGGGGGTAGCGGCATCACCCCCTTCATGAGCATGATCAGGGAGGTGGCAGAGCGAGGACTTTCACGGCGTATCAACCTGATTTATGGAAGCCGGGACCCTGAAGATGTGATCTTTCATGATAAGCTCAAGGAGATAACAGGAAGACACAAGAACATCACTCTCAACTTGGTTATCTCGAACCCACCGAAAGGATATGTCGGGCGCCCGGGTTTCATCACCGCTGGGCTCATAAAGGATGTGATTGGGGATATCTCATCAAAGACATTCTATATCTGCGGGCCTGAGGTTATGTATGACTTTTGTCTGAAGGAGCTGGCCAAGCTCGGCATCAAGAAAAGGAGTATCCGCACCGAGGTCTACGGACCACCCAAGGATGTGACTATGCAGCCCGGCTGGCCGGAAGGAATCAAGCCGGATACACTCTTCACGATCAGGCTGAAGGGGGGCAAGACAATTCAGGCAAAGGCATCAGAGCCGCTTATGATCTCATTGGAAAGAAATGGGGTTACGATACCTGCGCTCTGCAGATCTGGCGAATGCAGCCTGTGCCGAACCAAGATGCTTGTCGGAAAGGTATTTCAGCCTGAGGGTGTCAAGCTGAGAAAATCCGATAGGACCTTCGGTTATATCCACCCGTGCATGGCGTATCCTCTGTCTGACCTGGATATCCTTCTATGATCTCTCTGTAATAATCAAAACACAGATGTTTCAGTATTGAGCGGCCTGAGTGATCCGGCCACTCTTCTGTATTCTGTCAGGCTCATAGCCTTCCATCATGTCTTCTCTGAACCAAGGTGGTCTTGATTTGTATGGGACTATGAGATAATGATGAAAGATCTGCGATGTGGTGGCCATTCTTCGATAAAATCATAACGGCTTATTCACCACTAATGGCGGAGCTTTGCTAAATTAACCGGAGGTTATTTTCTTATGCAGTTCATCGACCTAAATGAGCAGCAGAAACGGATCCATGGGAAGATCATGGAGAACATATCAAGTGTGCTGAAACATGGCCAGTATATCATGGGGCCAGAGATAAAGGAGCTTGAAAAGAAGCTCGGAGGTTTTACGGGGACGAAGCATGCCGTTGCATGCGCATCCGGTACCGATGCCCTTCTCATGGCACTGATGGCTTATGGTGTCGGCCCTGGTGATGCCATATTCACTACGCCGTTCACCTTTGTAGCCACTGCAGAGGTCATCTCATTGCTTGGTGCAACGCCCGTATTTGTGGACATAGAACCGGATACCTACAACATCGATCCTGATAAGCTTGATGATGCAATATCAGCCCTTGAATCACGTGATCCGAAGCGGCATCCCTTACCAAAAGGATTCGAGAAGCTCACACCCAAAGGGATTATAGCAGTTGACCTTTTCGGCCAGAGCGCAGATTACAAGCGCATCAATGCCATCGCGCACAACAAGGGGATGTTTGTCATTGAAGATGCGGCCCAGTCATTCGGGGCTGAATATCATGGGTCCAAGGCATGCTCTTTGGCCGATGTCGCTGCCACCTCATTCTTCCCTGCCAAACCTCTTGGTTGTTATGGAGACGGAGGGATGATCTTTACCAATAACGATGATCTTGCTGCAAGGCTTGATTCCATTCGGGTCCACGGCAAGGGATCGGATAAGTATGACAATATCAGGATCGGGATCAATGGGAGGTGTGACACCCTCCAGGCAGCGATCCTGCTTGCAAAGTTAGAAATCTTCCCCGAAGAGATCGAATTGCGGCAGGATGTAGCACTCAGGTATAACAGCATGTTCAGTGCTTCAGATAAGCTCACATACCCAAAGGTCAGGCCGGGGTATAAAAGCGTGTGGGCCCAGTATTCCGTTGTCTCCGAACAGAGAGAGATAATCCTTGATGCCCTGAAGAAAGAGAAGATACCAAGCGCCATCTATTACCCGAAGCCCCTTCATGTGCAGACTGCCTATTCCTATCTCGGGTATGGACCTGGCTCATTCTCCGCCTCAGAGAAGGCGGCGGAGACAATATTCTCTCTGCCCATGCATCCGTACCTGAGCGAGCAGGACCAGCAACACATCGCTGAAGTCATTATCAAGGCTGTAGAGTAGAAGTTTTAGGTTTTAAGGTTAAAGTTTATATATTTAAGATGCAATTGCAAAACTCACCAAGGTGTCGCCCCCGCGAAAGCGGGGGTCCAGAAGTTCTTGAAAAAACTGGATTCCCGCTTCCGCGGGAATGACAATCTCAGATTATTGCAATTGGTACATAATTTTAAATTTTTTTAACCATGGCGTATCATTCTTTTGAAGATTTGGAGAGATGAACTGAAAAAAGAGATCATAGAAATATCTTCCATGTTGCAATCGCTCATAAGATCCTTAAAGAGCACCACCATCGGGAGATCTAAGACTTCAAACTTAAAACCTAAAACTTAAAACTATATAATGAACAAGGAGATTCCATTGAAGAGCACTGATGTAAAAACAGCAGTCGTCGGTTCCGGATACTGGGGCAAGAACCTGGTAAGAAACTATGCAGAGTTAGGTATGCTCTATGGAGTCTGCGACAGCAACGAGCAGTCGCTCAATGGGTTTAAGCAGAAGTATCCGCAGATGAAATATACCACAAACTACTTGGACCTGCTCAACGATGATGCATTGAGGGGTATTGTTATAGCCACCCCGGCAGAGACACACTTCACCCTCGCGCGGGAGGCTCTGCTATCCGGCAAGGATGTCTTTGTAGAGAAGCCCTTGTCCCTCAATGTCGATGAGGCAGAAGAGCTAAAAAAGATTGCAGAGAAAAAATCTCTCATCCTTATGGTCGGCCATCTGCTCCAATACCACAGCGCATTCATCAAGTTGAAGGAGCTCATAAGGGACGGCCAACTGGGAAGGATCTACTATATCTATTCCAACCGGCTCAGCTTCGGCAAAATCCGCAGGGAGGAGGATATCCTATGGAGCTTTGCCCCGCACGATATCTCTATGATACTTACCCTTGCCCAGGAAGAACCGGAGAGCGTAATGGCCACCGGTGGCAATTACCTGCACAAGAAGATTGCTGATGTAACCACCACCCATCTGGAGTTTCCCAGCGGGCTTAAGGCCCATGTGTTCGTTTCATGGCTCCATCCCTTCAAGGAGCAGATGCTCGTGGTGGTTGGTGAGAAGAACATGGCCGTTTTCAGGGACACTGTCCCATGGGGTGAGAAGCTCCTTTTATATCCTCATAACATCCAATGGCACGATGGAATCCCTGTTCCTGACAAGAAAGACGAGATCAAAATTGCTGTTGAAGAGAGCGAGCCACTCAAGGCCGAATGCCTCCATTTCATTGAATGCATCAGGGACAGGAAGACACCGGTGACCGACGCCAGAGAGGGCATTGAGGTCCTTAAGATCCTCAAGGCCGGCCAGGATTCATTAAACAGCAATGGTAAAAAGATCTTTCTCAAAGATGCCTTCAAGCAGCGCCATGATTACAGCGTGCACGAATCAAGCTACGTAGATGAAGATGTCATCATCGGAACAGGTACAAAGATATGGCACTTCAGCCATATCCTGAAGGGTTCGCATATCGGTAAGGTATGCAGCATCGGCCAAAATGTAGTCATCGGCCCGGATGTAAGCATCGGGAACGGCTGCAAGATCCAGAACAATGTCTCCATCTACAAAGGTGTTACCCTCGAAGATAATGTTTTCTGCGGCCCTTCCATGGTCTTTACCAATGTGTTCAACCCCAGGGCCCATATCCCCAGGATGGATGAGCTGAGGCCCACCCTTGTGAAAAAGGGGGCCACCGTAGGCGCAAACGCCACTATTGTCTGTGGCTATACCATCGGTGAGTATGCATTCATCGGTGCAGGTGCCACAGTAACCCGGGGAGCCCCTGACCATGCGCTCATGGTGGGCAACCCGGCAAAACAGATCGGCTGGATGTGTGAGTGCGGCAACCGGCTTGATGACAACCTGAGATGCTCCCACTGTGGAAAGTCATATGAAGAAAAGGATCAGGGGTTGAGATTGCGATCTTGAGAGATATTGCCGGGCCCCGGCTTCTGCTTTATGGTTCAATAAGATCTAATTTTGCAATAAAAAGGAATATTCCATGCAGGATAAACAAAACGATGTAATCTATGGGGATGAGATTGATCTCAGAGAGATGTTAACAACTATCTGGAAAAGGAAATGGCTTATTGCTGGAATAATTTTTATATGTGTACTTTTTGCCGCTCTGTATTCTCTCTATCAACCAAAAATATATAAAATATTTATGGTGATCGAGCCAGGAATAATCGATGTCACAGCAGATGGGAAATATAATTACCTGGACACCCCTGAAAATATCAAGGGCAAGATAGAAAGCAATGCCTATCTTCCGCGCATTCTCAAGGCCTTGCACCTGGCTCCTGAAGATATGGATTTTGATTTTACGGTAGGAATTCCAAAGAGTGCTAATGTCCTTGTTGTATCATCAGAATTCCAGAAAAATAAAACCGACTTTGGACTTCAAATATTGCGACAGCTCCTTGTAGAGATGCAATATGATTATGCCAGAGAAGTTGGGAGGAAAAAGGACGAATACCGAAAACAGATATCGATGAAAAAGAATCAGATCAATGAGATCGAGGTGCAGCGGAAAGACCTGGAGCAGCAAATCGGTATTAAACAAGGCTTGATCAAAGAGAGGAAGGAACAGATAAAATTGTTGGACTCGAGGCTTTCTATCGGTGAACAAAGAGAGTCAGACCTCATGAATGATTTGAAAGAGGTAAAGGGCAATACCCAGAGGATTACAAACCAGAGAGATCAGGTTTTAAAGCAGGGACCTGCCAGTAATGAAAGTGGGATTGCCGACCTATTGTATTCGACAACCATTCAGCAGAATGTGTCGTTTTTCAATGAGCTGAAAAATCAGATCAATCAAACCAGAATAAACAAAGAGAACAATAAATCGAACATAAAGGAGTTGGAGAAGGAAATCAATGAAACTGAGCTTGAGGTCGATCGTCTGAAGTTACAGCAGACTGAGGAATTGAAATCCAAGATCGACGCTTTTGAAATTGAGATTGAGGATTTACAAAACAAGATCAGCCAGATTCAAAATATCAAGACTATTAGTGAACCTACAGTATCCCATCATCCTGTAAAACCAAGACCTGTCCGTAATGTGGGTGTGGCCCTCATAGTGGGTTTAATGCTGGGGATATTTGTTGCATTCCTGTCAGAATATCTATCAGCTGAAAAACAAATGGGTCACAACACCTGATATAGGGTAAAATAAAAAGAAATAATGAGCCATCCATCTATTGCTCATCACCCTGTAATCGGGTATCCAGGAATGTTGAAAAATGTAAGTATTCATGATTGATTCGTGAGGAGGCGTTTGACGTGGAATATTCTATAAGTCCTGAAGGGAAGAAATATCAACTACCCGTTGCACAAGATTACAACATCGAGTTTGAGCGCCTCAAGAGACTTGTTGATGAGCAACGCTCGATGGGCAGGGAGATTGTGGTTGTCATGGGCCTCGGCTTTGTCGGTGCTGTCATGGCAGCGGTTGTAGCAGACAGCACGGATAAGAAAACAGGCAAGCCCAAAAAATTTGTCATCGGCATGCAGCGGCCAAGCCCCAGGAGCTTCTGGAAGATCCCCCTCCTGAACAGTGGTGTGTCTCCGGTTAAGGCCGAAGACCCGGAGGTGGATGCCCTTATCAGCCGTTGTGTCCTGGAAAGAAAGAATCTCATCGCCACCTATACATACGACGCATTGAGCCTGGCTGATACTGTGGTTGTGGATGTTCAGTGCGACTTCATGAAACAGGAACTGGGTAATTGCACTTCCGGCAGGGCCGAGATAGCAGCCCTTGAAGAGTCAATAAAGATCATTGCAGAGAAGATCCAGCCAAGATGTCTTGTTCTTATTGAGACGACAGTACCCCCTGGAACCACAGAATACATAGCATATCCAGCGATGAAGAAAGCGTTCACAGAGCGTGGCATAGACCAAGAGCCGCTCATAGCCCATAGCTATGAGCGGGTAATGCCGGGGAAAGACTATGTGAAGTCTATCCGCGATTTCTGGCGAGTATGTAGTGGTATCAATGATGAGAGCAGGAAGATGGTTGTAGGCTTCTTATCCGATGTGCTCAATGTGGACAAGTTCCCTTTGACCGTACTCGACAGGCCCATTGAGAGTGAGACTGCCAAGATCGTTGAGAACAGCTACAGGGCAACTATTCTCGCCTTCCTGGATGAATGGAGCAACTTCTGTGAGAAAAATGGGGTGGATCTCATTAAGGTCATCAATGCCATCAAGGTACGACCAACTCATAGCAACATGATCTTTCCAGGGCCGGGGATTGGCGGCTATTGCTTGCCTAAGGACGGCGGTTTAGGGGTCTGGGCTTATAGGCACCTTATGGGTTTTGAAGATGAGAATTTCAAGATTACCCCTGAGGCCATAAACATAAATGACACAAGGGCCCTTCGTGCAGTCCATCTCGTGCGTGATGCACTGAGAAATATGGGCAAGATAGTAGCTGCCTCGACCATCACCGTGCTTGGTGCATCCTATCGGGAAGATGTCGGTGATACCCGTTACAGCGGGTCTGAGCTTATCGTGAGGAAGATTACAGAGATGGGCGGCAATATCAGGGTGCATGATCCCTATGTGGAGCACTGGTGGGAGTTTGAAGCCCAAGACACCTACCCTGCAGTTGGTGCAAGCTGGTCCCGCTTCTTCAGGAATCAGGAGGGCTTGAAAGACCTTAGGGTTAATAAGGGCTTGAAAACAACCCTCAAAGGCGCTGATGCAATCGTCTTGGCTGTCAGACATAAGGACTACCTGAACCTCGATCCTGATACTATAGTAAAAATGATCGGCTTCCCAGCAGCAATCATCGACTGTTTCGGAATCCTCGATGATAAAAATATCAGAAGATTCTTCGAGCTTGGCTGTGAGGTAAAAGGGCTGGGCAGAGGACATATCAAAAGGATTAAAGATGAGGTGCGACAAGGGTAAATTAAACCAACCCCATTTTTCTTATTCTTAATATACCAAATATTCACTACCCTTTTCTGTAGTTTTTTGCATATCAATTAAGTTGATGAGCTCGTTTTTCTTGATATCAAGGCCACTATCGAAGGTAGGGAGCCGCCATGGTCTTCACCAACATCTATAACCCAAGGGCGGAAATTTCCAAGATGGACCAGGTCCGCCCGACCCCCGTCAAGAAAGCCGACACCCTGGGGGCCAACTGCACCATTGTCTGTGGTCACACCGTCGGATTGTGGTATTGCTTATCGGTAAAAATATGCCGGTTTAGTATAAATAAATGATCACAAATTGACAGGCCTAAATATGCAGGACAGATTATGCCGCGAAAGATAGAGGTTTATGGGATAGTTGAATATTAACAAACACTTTAAGAATTTTATATCAGTGTGCGCTGCCCAGGTAAACAGATCTACGTCCGAGAGCAGGTTCATTAAGGACGTAATAAAAATTACTTCAGGTACTGCATTGGGGCAAGCTGTTGTTGTATTGTTTTCGCCTGTCCTTACCCGTCTTTATTCACCAGGTGATTTTGGTGTCTTTGCGGTATATGCTTCACTACTAGGTGTGATTACAGTTATTGGATCTATGCGCTATGAACTGGCAATTCCATTGCCAAGCGATGATCAAACTGCTGCCAATGTCCTTGTCTTAGCGTTGCTTTTCACCATGGGGGTGTCGTGTTTGTCGGGGTTGGCAGTATGGGCTCTAGGCGACCGAATTGTAAGCTGGACCAAGACCCCTACCTTACGGCCATATCTTTGGCTTTTGCCGGTTGGAATATTGGGTGCAAGCTCATACATGGCTTTTAACTATTGGGCCATTCGGAAAAATGATTATGCTAAAATTGGTCATACAAAATTTGTGCAAGGCATTATGCTCACATTAACCCAAATTAGTCTCGGAATTGTTCATATCAAACCATTTGGCCTATTATTGGGTCTGGTAGTTGGTCATACTACGGGAATAGGAACATTGGCATCTTCTGCTTGGCGGAATAGTAAACATAGCTTTAATAATGTTTCGATTTCCGGTATACTTAAAGCGGCTGCCAGATATCGCCGTTTTCCCTTGGTTTCAAGTTATTCATCCTTGCTGGACAGTTTAGGAGCGCAAGCCCCTGCTTTTTTACTTGCCGTTTTTTATGGACCAGTGGTTGCAGGGTGGTTTGCCCTTTCTCAAAGAGTTGTTGGTGTGCCATTAACCTTGCTTGGAAGATCAGTAGATCAGGTTTATTTGGGACAAGCAAGTCGTCTGATGGGTACTAATCAGAAAGGCCTACGTGGGCTGTACTTAGATACCGCAAAAAAACTACTATTAACGGGACTGGTTTTTATAATTCCCTTTGGTTTGTTAGCACCATGGTTATTTAAGATAATTTTTGGGTCGGGTTGGCTGGAATCCGGACGTTATACACAGATAATGGCTCCAATGATCCTAACGCAGGTCGTCATTGCGCCACTTTCCCAAACATTAAATTTTCTTGAGCGCCAAGATATTCAGCTTTTATGGGTTGTCATATGGGTAGTGTCTGTTATTGGAAGCCTGGGAATTGCATATTATTTTAACTTGTCTGCTGCCTTTGCAGTTATAATGTGCTCCACAGCAATGGCTTTTTCTTATGTGCTCCATTTTTGTTTTTGCCTGTATGTGCTCAAGAAAAGGGATTAATATCAACATGTCATCTATTATTTATAGCCTGGTAATTCTACAAATATTTTCATGTTTACCTATTATCTAATACACTACTTATAAAAAGGTATTTCTGTATGTGCGGTATTGCGGGAATTTTAAATCTTAATGGCAAACCGGTTGACTTAAAAATACTGGCCAATATGACTGCAATCATTAAACACCGGGGGCCTGACGGCAATGGGATTATGCTCTTTGATCCGAAGTTCAGCGAAGGCCAAAACGGGATCATAGAATATAAAGACCAGATATTGAAACTTGAGGGCACGGAAGATAACCATTCTAATTATAATGTCGGACTCGCCCACGCCCGGTTGAGTATTATTGACCTATCTGAGCGAGGCCATCAGCCTATGTGCAACAGAGACGAGTCTTTGGGGATTGTGTACAATGGCGAGATATACAACTACCTAGAGATAAAGGCGGAACTGGTTTCAAAAGGTTATGAATTCAAATCGAAAACTGACACTGAAGTTATTCTATACGCATATCAGGAATGGGGGGTTGACTGCCTTACCAGGTTTAACGGGATGTGGGCATTTGCAATCTGGAATCGGCGGGAAAAGAGGTTGTTTTGTGCAAGGGACAGGTTTGGGGTGAAGCCATTTTACTATTATTTGGATGAGCACACTTTCGTTTTTGCCTCCGAGATAAAGCAAATATTGGAATGTAAAGAATACGAGAGGAACCCGAACGAACCGTTAATTTATGATTATTTGGTAATGGGTTTTGAGGATCATACGAGAGAGACTTTTTTTAAGAACATCTATCAACTTAAAGGTGGTGAATATGCAATTCTTGATTTAAATAAGAGGACATTCGAAAAGAAAAGATATTATGATTTAAACGGTATTAATAAATTAGTTTGCAAAGAGTCGGACTATTATCTTCGTTTCAGGGAACTATTTACTGACTCTGTCAAACTAAGATTGAGAAGTGATGTTCCAGTTGGGAGCTGTCTTTCTGGCGGGCTGGATTCATCAGCCGTAGTTTCAATTATCGCAACACTATGGAAAGAGAAAGAGAGGGTTTTATTTAATACATTTACTGCGTGCTGGGACGATAAAAAGATAGATGAGAGAAAATATTCAGAAGCAATTGTTGAATCCTCAGGCTTCAGCGGCAACTTTATTTATCCTTCCTCTGAAGATCTGACAGAGGACTTGGCCAGTCTTCTTTGGCATCAGGAAGAACCCTTTGGAAGCCTTTCAATTTTTGCTCAGTGGTCCGTCATGAAAGCAGCACAAAAGAAGGGTATAAAAGTTCTTTTAGACGGTCAAGGAGGAGATGAAGTTTTTTGCGGATATGAAAGATATTATGCATATTATCTATCAGCTCTATTGAAGCAGTTTATGCTTAGGGAATTCATTAATGAGTTTATAAAAGGTGTAGAAAATTCTAAACTAAAATTATCCGGAATGATCTTATATTATATTTATTTTAATTGTGTACATGTTCGTGCCCTACGTCATCATATTAAATCATATAGAATATTAAATCCAAATTTTTTCATGAATTATGACATATTAGTTCGTCTTAAAAATGGCTTTAAAGAAGCTAATGATTTGTCTGAGCTTCAAAGAAACGAAATTCAAGGAGTTCAACTTTCACATCTTCTTAAATATGCTGATAGAAATTCTATGGCTTTTTCTATTGAAACACGGCTACCATTTCTTGATTATAGATTAGTTGAATTTGCATTATCAATTCCCATGGGATTATTAATCCATGATGGATGGACTAAAAATATAGTAAGAGAAGGTCTGAAAAGGATAATACCAGATGAAATTAGGAGAAGGAAAGATAAGATTGGGTTTGAAGTTCCACAAGATTTATTTATAAAACATATCTTAGAAAATTATTTTAATGATATTAATGAAAATAGCTTGATTAGCACATATTTCAATAAAAAATGGTTATTAAAAGATATAAAAACTATAAGTCGAAAAAACCCTATCATATGGAAAACATTATGTCTAGATTTATGGTTCAAAGTATTTTTTGAAAACGCCTATAATAATTTTAATCAATGAGTAATATAGATATCAGACATAGAATTGCTTTTATTATACCTCTTTTTATTTATGCAGGTTATTTTAAGTCATCAACATTTGATTTTGCTAGGTGGTATTCAGATCTTACTTTTTGGTTATTAATTTTTATTATATTAGTTCAATTATCTAAGATAAATTCTAATAAGATTCACTTTCGCAAATTCAATCCGGTCTTTTTCATCTTCCTGCCAATATCGTTCATGATATTGATTTCTGTTCTATTCGGCGAACTAACATCTAATGGTTTAATAAAAATGAAAGGTTTTATAGTAATATTAATCCCTACTGTTCTAGTCAGCTTCTGGGTCATAAAGAATGAAGCTGATCTTAAGTACTTAGGTAATGGAATCATTGCATTGGGGCTTTTTACCAGTGCATATATTTTATCTAATTCAATATATAAGTCATGGGGAAATGTACAGTATTTGTCCTGCGGCACTATGACATCATTGGGCGGGCTTGTTTCAATTCATAGATTTTTAGTTGAGATCAAGAAGAGATGGTTTTACTTTTTATCATGTTGTATCTGTTCTATAGGTGTTATAGTAAGCTATGCACGTGGCCAGCAACTTATCTATTCCTTAATATTATGTTCCATGTTGACATATTATTTTTGCTTTATCCGAGAGAAAATAAAGAAGAAAGTTATAGTGATATTCTGTCTAATTATATTATCAATACTTATACTAATTGTTTACAATACCAAGTTAAGCTTGGATGAGAATTTTCTATATAGATTTGGTGAGAATTATTTTGAAGAAGGATTAGATTTACGATTTATATTATTTGAAAATGCTCTGACATTATTCAGACAAAACCCCTTCATCCCGGCTGGAATAGGACAATACTCAGTAGAATTTCAAGGAGAAATAATTAGATATCCACATAATATACCCTTAGAATTTGCTGCAGAGTTTGGTTTTATTGGACTTCTTTATTACTGCTTATTAATCATGGGAGTTTTTTATGGTTATTTACGATTTAGAAAAAACAAAATTATTAGAGAACATCTAATTATATACGTTTTTCTTTTTTTAATATCCTTAAAACAAGGATATATTTATGAGGATAAGGATTTCTGGACATGGTCGGCTTTAGGCTTAGGATTTTTAGGTTGGCATAGAGTAGTTCTTGACAGGTATGGATCCAGATAAAAGAAAAAGAAGAAGATCTAACTGTAATAGGCAGTGTGGTACATCAAGACTAATTTGGCAGATACATTTAAAATGATAGCAACTGCAATCCTAACATCAGCCCACGACATATCTGACACCCGAATTTTTTATAAAGAATGCAAAACTCTTGCAGGAGCTGGATACCAGGTCACCTACATTGTACCACATGAACAGGATCATTTTCTTAATGGAGTGTGTATTCATTCTGTCCCAAAGCCTAAAAACAGATTGGATCGCTTCATTTATACAATTTGGAATGTGTATAAGGCAGCAAAAATCGAAGATGTAGAATGTTATCATTTCCATGATCCTGAACTAATACCCATTGGTTTGTTATTGAAGATTAAAGGTAAAAAGGTCATCTATGATGTACATGAAGATGTACCCAAACAGATTCTGAATAAAAATTGGATTCCTTCTATTCTCAGATCTGTAGTGTCTAAGGTTACAGGTTTTGTTGAACATCTAAGCGCGTTGTTCTTTGATGGGATAATTGCAGCTACACCAGATATTGCTAGTAATTTTCCTGAAACAAAAACAATCATTGTTCAAAATTTTCCTATTCAGCACGAATTAACAACATCTCATCCTACGCCATATTGTAAAAGATCCCCAATCATTGCATACGTAGGAGGGATATCAGAAATTCGTGGTATTAAGGAGATGATCCGTGCAATGAGCATACTAAAGCCACATTGCGGGGCGTGTATACATATAGGTGGCACATTTTACCCATCCAATCTAGAAGAAGAAGTAAAAAATCTAACAGGTTGGGCTCATGTAAAATACATGGGTTGGCTATCCCGTGAGCAGATTTCACATCTGCTCAATAACGCAAGAATAGGTTTAGTTCTCCTTCATCCGAAAAAAAATTATCTACTAAGCTATCCAATAAAATTGTTTGAATATATGTCAGTGGGAATCCCTGTTATAGCATCTGATTTTCCGCTTTGGAGAGAAATTATTGAAGGCGCAGGTTGTGGTCTTCTGGTTAATCCCCTTGATCCAAAAGCCATTGCAGATTCAATACTATGGTTGCTCGAACATCCTGAAGAAGCCGAAATCATGGGGAAAAGAGGACAAGAGGCAGTTAGACATCGATATAATTGGCAGAATGAAGAAATTAAGTTATTAGATTTTTACAGCAAGATCCTAGGTAACATAAATAATTGTATCTGAAATGTTACTACTTGATTGCGCTGATAAAAGCATGAGGAGAAAAGATTTGTTTGAAAGGATTCTCATTTTAGCACCACACACGGATGATGGTGAATTTGGTTGTGGTGGAGCGATATCAAAGTTTATCGATTTGGGGAAGGAAGTGTATTATGTTGCTTTTTCGGATTGTAAAAAATCCCTTCCTCCGGATATGGCGCCTGATACCCTAGTGAAAGAACTAATGAGCGCAACCAAGATACTAGGTGTCCCTCCTTCGAATGTTATCGTAAAAGAATTTGAACTACGGTGCTATGAAAGAGATCGACAAGAGATACTTGAGGAGATTATTATCATCGGGAAAGATATTAACCCTGATCTAGTGTTCTTGCCCTCACCAAATGATTTACACCAGGATCATGAGACGATAGCTATGGAAGGTCTCCGCGCCTTCAAGCTGTCAGCTACAATTCTCGGCTATGAAATGCCTTGGAATAATTTGACATTTAATACTACTTGTTTCATAGGCCTGACAGAACAAAATCTTCAAAAAAAGGTCGAGGCGCTTCGATGTTACAAGTCTCAAGCTGAAAGATTTTATGCGACAGAGGAATTGGTTCGATCTTTGGCAATCACAAGGGGAACTCAAGTAAACACACACTATGCTGAAACCTTTGATGTGCTTAGATGGCTTATAAAATAACAAGAAAAATTAATCCTACTATCCTCGTAGGAATATCCACATGAAGCACGACATTGATGAATTGGAAACACTCACTTATGAGCAGAGCTATAATGGAATAGATAGGGCTCTTCTCATACAGCAGCTGAAGTATGTCGCAGAAAACAGTCTTTTTTATCTGGAGAAATACGAAGAACATCGTTTAGAAAAAAATGATATCATCGACGTGAATAACTTTGAATTAGTGCCCTTTACTTATAAAGAAGAACTATTGAGAGAGCAGGAAAAATATCCACCATTTGGTCGCTTGGCAACAAAGGATAATCAACACCATCTTCGTCGTGTACACATGACTTCAGGTTCAACAGGCAGACCTCTGTATGTTGTATTAACTGAGAATGATTTGTTTGCAACTGTTGAAGCAGGACGTCGGGCATTTCTCTGTGCTGGGCTTAATGATGAAGATACGGTTATTCACTGTCTGAACTACTGCTTATGGGCTGGAGGGCTGACTGATCACCTCAGTCTTGAGGCTACAGGTGCTACGGTTATCCCCTATGGCGTTGGGAACACCAAACAACTTCTTCGGACAATTATTAATCTGAGACCAACAGCCATTTCTTGCACACCATCTTATCTGACAAGGCTGGAGTATATTTTGCGTGAGGAGTTTCAGTTATCCCCTGCTGCCCTTGGTCTTGAAAAGGCGTTCTTGGGGGGTGAGGGAGGTCTACAGAACCCGTTGGTGCGATCACGTATTGAAGAAACATGGAAAATGAAAGCAATTGATGCCAACTATGGAATGGCCGATGTCTTGAGTATATTTGGAGCGGAATGTGAGGCTCGAACAGGGTTGCATTTTCATGGGCAGGGTATCTTATATCTCGAACTCATTGATCCTTCATCTAATAAGAATTTACCAGTTGTAGATGGAGTAGTTGCTGAAATGGTTTTAACGAATCTAAGAAGAGAAGCTCAGCCTCTTGTGAGATATCGTACCAGAGATCTCATTCAAATTGTGTCAACCAGCCAATGCACATGTGGACGAAAATCATTCCGATTCCTTGTAATGGGGCGCACAGATGACATGATCACAGTTCGTGGTATTAATGTCTACCCAAATGCAATTGCAAATATCCTAGTGAAGCATCCAGAATGGTTCAGTGGAGAATATGAACTTATTGTGGATACACCTCCCCCAATTGAAATGCCACTCTTGCGGGTTGAATTATCTGCAAGTATTGAGTCAATTAATAATGAATCGCTTAGTTATTATTTGATTAAAAAGTGTCATGAAAATCTTAATTTCAGACCCCGTATAGAGTTCATGGCACATGGTCATTTTCCCCGGACTGAAGGTAAGACCAAAAGACTTAGGAAGATATACTGAATAAGATATCTTGCCACCTATAATTTAGGGATACTGATGAACAAGCGAACTCATCTATTAAGAGATTTAGTAGGATATCTTCATCTGAAAAGATTACGAATTATCCTTCACACTATTTTACCTCAATTAATGTGTATTGATCAAAAGTCATTAGGGGGATATTAATTTGAAAGTAATAACTAGTATGCACATTGCACAGTTCCTCGGGAAAACTTTACAAGGAGAACCAAACCCGATTTTTAAACCTGCAAACCTAAGCGATTGTGGACCGAATGATATTGTCTGGGTGAAAAGCTATACACAGGAACGACTTATTTTGCTTGAAAAAAGACAACCAGGATTAGCTATCTGTGATATGAAAACATCAGAAAAAACAACAGTTCCTACTATTCTATCAGAAAATCCACGGCTTGATTTCATTCGTGTGCTAAACCATTTTTATCTTGAGAAGAGAGAAGCTTGTATACACCCCACTGCAATCATTGAGAAGAGCGCAACAGTTGGCAAAGATGTTACCATAGGTGCATATGCCTATATAGGTCATGATGTATTAATAGGTGACGGATGCAACATAGGAACTGGTGTAGTCATAGAAGGCAAAGTTTGCCTAGGAAATAGGTGCGTTATAAAGTCTAATGCTGCCCTTGGTGGACAGGGATTTGGTTTTGAATATGATGAATACGGAAATCTAATTCATTTCCCGCATCTTGGAAGTATTATTACTGAAGATGATGTCTGGATTGGGTCCTGTTCTACAGTAGAAATTGGAACACTTGGAGCTACTAGGATTTTTCGTGGTTCAAAAATTGATGATCTGGTTCAAGTGGGACATAATGTCACTGTCGGTCGAAACACGCTAATAATGGCAAACACAGTTCTTTGTGGTGGTTGCAGTATAGGTGAGAGGTGCTGGATAGCACCGAACAGTGTCATAAAAGAAAAGGTAAACATTGGGGACAATGTTACAGTTGGGCTAGGATCAGTGGTGCTAAGAGATGTAGAGGATGGAGTTGTAGTAGCAGGAGTTCCGGCAAAACCTCTCCAATAGAACGTGAAATTAAAGAGTCTGTTTTAAGAGTGGAGGTTAATAATGTATCGTATAAAAAAGTTCGAGATTAGGGCATCAGAGATAGCCGATTATCTCAATGAACAGCTTGTAGGAAATGATTTCATCATTACAAGTCCTCATTCCATTAGAACATACAAATCTTCTGAACACTCATCGATGGAAGTCAATAGAAGTCGAAGCCAGATATTGATCATTTCTGATCATCCTGTGCCAGTAGATTTATGTACAGGCTATATAATTTCACAGAACCCTGATCTTGACTTGGCATATATATTACGCGAATTTTTCTCTACAGCTCCAATTAACCAAATCCATTCATCTGCGATGATTTCAGAAGAAGCCCGTATAGGGAGAAATGTAATGGTAGGTGCTCATACTATTATTGGTCCTGATGTTACAATTGGAGATAACACAAAAATTTTTCATAATGTTGTAATAAATGGCCTTGTCCATATTGGCAAATTCTGTGTTATCAAAGATGGCGCAGTTATTGGTAGTGAGGGATGGGGTTTCATTGACGATGAAGATGGTATTCCCTTTCATCCTCCTCAATTAGGTCTTATCAGTATTGAAGACAGGGTTTGGATAGGTTCGAACTCAACAATTGAACGTGGCATGATTGAAGAAACAGTGATTCATGCTGATGTAAAAATCGACGACCTTGTTCATGTCGGGGCAGGATCACACTTAGGACAAAAAAGTAAACTCACTGCAGGTGTTGTAGTAGCTTCTCATGTTACAATAGGGGAAAATGTTTATATTGCACCCAATGCAGTAATTCGGGAAGAGTTGAATATTGATGATGACGTAGTTATTGGCATGGGTGCAGTTGTCATTAACAATCTTACTTCTGGCAATAGATATGTAGGCAATCCAGCCCGATTAATCAGAAAGAAGAAAAGGCAGACTGATGATGAAAAAGATACAGTTTCCTGAAAAGATTACTCCATTTCTTCGTGAAAAACTTGCCCTCTTGGAATCATCTTTTGGGTCAGATTCCAATGAATACAGAGGGCTTTCTCTTCAATATATTTTGAGCCCTTTAGAAGCAAAGGAAACTATCGAGCAAAATCTCAAGCATTATGATGCAGGTTTGTATCTTAATGAAGCTGAAGGAGACTTACCTGGAATAGAAAGACTATATAGGAATGTACTCGTTATTGAACCAACCTTGGTATGTCTTGCCCATTGTCGCTACTGCCTTCGGAGCAACTACACAAAACATACATTAACAGAGAGGCAATTGATCGATGTAGCGAAGTATTGCGGCAATTCTAGCAATAGAGATATTTTGAACGAAGTTCTTATCACCGGCGGGGATCCCCTTATCATACCTCAACGTTTGGAAGTTCTTTTAAATGCTCTGATAGACTATGCACCAAATATTAAAACTATCAGGATAGGGACACGTCTTCCTGGTCAGGATCCAGCACGTATAGATGAAAATGTAATTAGTCTTTTTATTAATAAACCAACTTTAAGGTTTGAATTGGCGACTCAGATCAATCACCCGGTAGAGTTTTTCCCTGAGGTTGAAGAGGCTTTTCTCAAAATCTCAGATTTAGGAGTAAAGATATATGCGCAGAATGTCCTTCTTAAAGGAGTAAATGACCAAATTGATGCGTTGGTTGAGTTGTATAATAGGATGCGGGTTAATAATATCGAAGCTCATTATTTATTCCATTGCGTGCCTATGGTTGGAATTCATCATTTAAGAACTACCATTGCGAAGGCTCTTATACTGATAAAAGATCTTGTTTGTTCTGGAAAAATATCAGGCAGAGTTAAGCCCATGCTTGCAGCTATGACAGATATCGGAAAGATAACCTTCTATGAAGGTGTTATACGTGATCGGAGAGATAATAGGGTTTTGTTGCAAAGTAACTACCAATTTGCTGACCGTATTGCATGGAATCCATCATGGCAGCTTCCTGAATCTGCAGGAATAGATGAGCACGGCCTACTACGTGTGTGGTATATTGATGGTGATGACTCCTAATATAGCTATGTGAAATAAGATGAGAACCTCGGCAAACAAAAAACAACACCATATCTGGATTTTCAACCATTATGCGATTACTCCTGATCTTCCTGGGGGAACCCGTCACTACCACATTGCGTATGAACTCGGTCGGAATGGTTATGATGTAACAATATTTGCCATGAATTGGGAGCAGTCACTTATATTTCAGGCAAAGGTGGCGATAACTATCAAGATCATTTCAAATTTAAGATGGCTGGTATCAACCTGGAAGTAAAGACCTATAAGCCAATACCGTATGACCAGAAAACTGATTTGTTCATGCCAGGACTCAGCATAATGGATGCATTGTTTAATCTTGGTAAATCTACAATAAATCTAATGAACTATTCCGCAGCAAGCGGCGAATAATGAAACTCATAGAGATTGAATTATGAGAATTTGGTTAGTTTCTATAGGTGAACCAATACCAACAAGCGCTGACAGTAATTCTCGACTGCTTCGGACAGGATATTTTGCTAATTTACTGTCACAATATGGCAATGATGTAATCTGGTGGACTTCTGCATTTGATCACTTTAGAAAAACACAGCTTTGTACTACGGATACTGATTTGGTTATTAATCAACATCTTACTATCAGGCTTTTGTGTGGCTCTGGATACAAAAGTCATGTGTCGCTAAGACGGGTCTGGGATCACTGGAAAATCTCTAGGAAGTTTTCTTCGGCCATAAAGAAGCAGACTATGCTTCCGGATATAATTTTAGCTGCATTACCTACGATAGATCTCTGTTATGAGTCAGTTGTGTTCGGGAATCAGCAGGGAATACCCGTAGTTCTTGATATGCGAGACATGTGGCCAGATATTTTTGTAGATCTCGCTCCTGATTTCTTAAGACCATTAACACGACGCCTCTTAAGTTATCAGTTTCGAAGAGCTGGATATGCATGCGAAAAAGCTACAGCTATTATTGGGATAACAGATGAATTTGTTGCATGGGGTTTAAAACGGGGACAACGATGTAAGCAAGAATTCGACAAATCATTCCCCTTTGGATATTCGATTCAGGCCATAACAAGAGAATCTGAAGAGAATGCAATTATTGAACTCAATCATCGAGGGATCCATTTTGATGACGATAACCTATATGCCCTTTATATTGGGTCGCTCAGTCGCAATGCGAACTTGGGTGATATCATATCTGCAAGCAGAATTCTTTATGAGCAAAACTCAAAATGGAAGTTTATTGTATGTGGCGATGGTGATTGTGTTGATCTAATATTAAATCATATTAGTAAATATCCAAATGTAAAATACGGGGGTTGGGTAGATAGAACAATGATTCATAGTCTAATGCGACGATGTCATGTTGGTTTAAATCAACTTCCTGATCGATACGATTTTCTTGCCACCATTAATAACAAAGCCATTGAGTATATGAGCGCGGGTCTCCCTATCATTTCAAGTCCGGATCGGGGTGTTCTATGTGAGCTTCTCAAGATGCATGAGTGCGGGATAAGTTATCCTTCTGGTGATGCTGGGGCTCTGGCTTCGACGCTTACACGGTTTTATGATGACCAGGGTATGCTAAGGAAAATGTCGCAGAACGCCATGCAGCTGTTCCAAGAACGTTTTATTGCAGAAAAGATTTATACAGAGATGATGGAGCATTTGGTGATGATAGCGGAAAATCAAAATCAATCTGTTAGAACAGGTGGTCAGGATTGGGCATGACATATTTTCGGGATAGATATCTATGAACAGACTGGATGACATTATGATTGACGATAAAGTACAGCAGAAAATTGAGTATCGGCCATCTCTGGCCGGGTGCTTAGCACGGATTTTCATACCCCTGTTGCAAGCAGTACTCCCACCAAAAGCATACCGTGTGATCTATGATGGACTCTATGAGAGTTACAAGCAGATTCTCAGATCGAGCTATGTAGTTAGGGTTATCGCAGCAAGACTCTTTAGCGATCAGGAGCAGCAGTTAAAGACATCACTCACTCATCAGTTACTGCCCTACACTATGGGGGGATGGAAGGCGCTCGAGAACGCATTCAAAGTGACTGCCCTTGTCGAACAAAAAAAGATTGAAGGTGCTTTGGTTGAGTGCGGCGTTGCAAAGGGTGGTACTGCTGCGATGATGGCCTTAACAAATCGAAAGCTTGGCACAATTATGCGGCCTAAGTGGTTTTTCGACTCCTACGAAGGCCTACCTGAACCGACTGCTGAAGACTATGAAGGTGGGAAACAGGGCCACTTTATTCGTCCTCTTACAAAAGGGGCCTGTCTGGGGACCATTGAGCAAGTTAGTGATTTGATGTTCAATAAATTGCACTTGCCCAAGAATGAGGTTCATTTGGTGAAGGGCTGGTTCCAAGACACGGTGCCTGTTTATCGTGAGAGGATCGGGCCAATTGCCATGCTGCGTTTGGATGGTGACTGGTATGAGTCTACCAAGATACCGCTGGAAAATCTTTTTGATCAAATTAGTATTGGCGGGTTTGTAATCATTGATGATTACGCAACCTGTTTTGGTTCTCGTAAGGCGGTGGACGAGTTTCGGGCTGAGCGCAGTATCACCTCGTCGCTTCGGCCTGATGGGCGTGGAGGCGCCTGGTTCGAGAAGCATGAGGCGAAGTAATGAAAACATCGCCTGAAACACCGATCGCTTTTCCCGAAAGGTGGATCTATGTATTGTTGAAGCGAGTAATGGATGTAGTCGGTGCCATGGCGGGGATATTAGTCTTGGCGCCTTTGCTTATCTTGATTGCTGTCGTCTTAAAATTAACATCACAAGGACCGGTTTTTTACCGTGGTGTGCGCGCCGGATTGAACGGAAAGCCATTTCGTATCTTCAAATTCAGAACAATGTTAGAGAATGCCGAGTCTTTGGGCGGGCCCACTACAAGTACTAACGATCAAAGAGTAACGCGTATTGGAGCCTTGCTTCGTCGAACCAAGCTTGATGAGTTCCCACAGCTCCTGAATGTCTTGGCTGGTGATATGAGCCTCGTGGGGCCTCGGCCGGAAGTGTTGGAATATACCTCACAATACAAAGGTGAGGAGAAATATATTCTCAGCATGCGTCCCGGGATAACTGATTATGCATCAATTGAATTTGCCGATCTTGATGATCTGGTGGGAAGCACAGACCCTGACAAATACTTCCGTGAACATATCCTACCTCGTAAGAATGCATTGAGAGTCAAATATGTGAAAGAATGGTCATTGGGTTCTGATTTTGGCATTCTTTGGGCTACTTTTCTCAGGGTGATGAAGAGAATTGCTGCGCAATGAGTATCTTGGAGAGAATGCATCTCGGTCGAACCGGGCTTTATATCAGTCGCCTCGGAATGGGCTGTTGGGCTATTGGGGGTCATGGTTGGGGCCAGGTGAGGGATGAGGATTCTATCCGAGCCGTCCAGGGCGCATTAGAGAATGGAGTCACATTCTTTGATACAGCAGATGCCTATGGGCTTGGAAAGTCTGAGACATTACTTGCTAAGGTATTAGGTTCGTCCATTACTCAAGTTGTCATCGCAAGTAAAGGGGGCGTTCGATGGAATGAAAGTGGAAATATATGGTCCGATAGTTCACCTGCCTACCTGAGACTGGCTGTAGAAAATAGTTTAAGACGATTGAAGCTTGATTGTATTCCCCTTTACTATATCCATAAACCTGATGAGGTAACGCCTATACAGGAGAGTGTTGCTGCCCTTGAGCGCATGTGTGAAGAAGGTAAGATAGGCGCCATAGGCGTCGCAAATTTCTCTGCCGATCAATTGCTGCAGGCATTGCAGGTTGCTCTGGTAGCAGCGGTTCAGGTACGTTTAAATATTTTTGATAGAGATACGAGTAAAGAGTTATTGGGCATTTGCAGAGAGCATGGCATAACTCTTGTTGCTTGGGGCGCACTTGCGGATGGATTGTTAACCGGTAAATTTTCAACCAATACAAAGTTCTCTGAAGATGACCACCGTAACAGAATGCCTGAGTTTACAGGGAATAATTTTTTAAAGTACGACAAATGTCTAAAATTACTTAAGCAGTTGGCTGCCGATAGGGGACGGAAAGTTGGTCAACTTGCACTTCGGTGGGTGCTGGATTTTGAGCCTTTTACATGTTCGCTGTTTGGTGCAAAAACAGATATTCAGGTAATGGATAATTTGGGAGCAGATGGGTGGAGCTTAACAAAAGAAGAGCTTGCAGCTATCGATTCCATAGTGGCTGAACTTTGAAGATGATATGACTTACTCAATTGATATTTTGTGTGATTTGTATAAAACAATGTTTCGTATCCGCTCTTTCGAAGAGAGCCTGGTGGAACCCATCCTAAACAGCGAGATCCGTACACCCTGCCATCTTTACAGCGGTCAGGAGGCCGTTGCGGTCGGTCTCTGTACGGCCCTCTCCAAGGATGATTACATCTTTGGTAATCATCGCTCACATGGCCATTTCCTGGCCAAGGGGGGCTCCCTGAAGGCTATGGCGGCTGAGATTTATTGCCGTGAGGCAGGTTGCTCCAGGGGCCGTGGGGGCTCTATGCACCTGATCGATCCGGATGTGGGTATGCTGGGATCGGCACCGATAGTGGCCGGGACTATCTCCCTGGCACTTGGGGCGGCGCTGGCCTCTTCCATTCGAAAAGACGGTCGTGTGACAGTGTGTTTTTTCGGAGACGGGGCCACAGGCGAAGGCGTCCTTTACGAATCCCTGAACTTTGCCGCCTTGAAAAAACTCCCTTTGATATTTGCCTGTGAAAATAATCTTTATGCTACGCATATGCCTATCCGGGAATGCCGGGTAAACCTGCCGATCAGCAGGATCGCAGAGCCCTTCGGCATAGAGATTCATACGGTGGATGGTAACGATGTGTTGCAGGTCCGTGATGAAGGTCAACATGCAGTGGAAACCTGCCGCATTGGTAATGGACCCGTATTTATGGAGTTCATGACCTATCGATACCGAGGTCATGTAGGCCCGGATGACAACATACAGGGTAATCATACAGATATAAGGCCCAGGGAAGAAGTCGCCATATGGATGGAAAAGGATCCCATCAAGAAATTCGAACGATACCTGACAGATCAAGGAATGATGGATGAGAATGAGCTGCAGGATATCAGGAACGAGGTTGCTGATGAGATACGGGATGCAAAGGATTTCGCAATAAATAGCCCACGCCCGTCGGGAGAGGATCTGACGAAATATGTCTTCGCATAGGACACTCCAGTACGGCCTGGCCATTAACGAGGCGCTCCACCAGATGATGGAGATGGACAGCTCCGTTTTTCTCATCGGGCAGGGGGTGGAAAGCCCCTGGTATGTGGGCAATACTGCACAGGGGCTTCTGGAGAGGTTCGGGAAAGGACGGGTCATTGACACACCAGTGTCCGAGAATGCCATTACAGGGGCAGCCGTAGGGGCAGCCATCGCAGGTATGAAACCAGTGGTGGTTCATCCCAGGGTGGATTTCATGATGTACGCCATGGACCCAATCATAAACGAGGCAGCTAACTGGTTTTATATGAACGGCGGCAGGGCTTGTGTACCGGTCGTTTTTTGGGGTATCATAAACAGAGGTGGAGAACAGGCAGCCCAACATTCACAGGCTATTCATGCGTTGTTTGCTCATTGTCCAGGTCTCAAGGTCGTAATGCCGTCAACCCCTTATGATGCAAAGGGATTACTCATATCAGCTGTAAGGGATATGAACCCAGTTGTTTATATTGATGATAGGTGGCTGTATAATCTGGAGGATGTTGTTCCGGAAGAAATGTATGAAGTCCCCATTGGTCAAGCTATAGTTAGAAAAAAAGGTAAGGATGTAACAATCGCTGCGGTCTCTTATATGGCGCATACTGCTCTGAAAGCATCTGAGAAACTCCTAGATCTTGGTATTGATTGTGAATTGATCGATCTGCGGAGTATAAAGCCATTGGATAAGAATACCCTATTACAATCAGTTCGAAAAACAGGCAGATTAGTAATTGCTGATGTAGGATGGAAATCATTCGGAATTAGCGCTGAGATAGCTGCTATTGTTTGTGAGGGGGCCTTCAAAGAATTAAAAAGTCCGGTTGTTCGAGTTGCCCTACCCGATACACCAGCCCCTGCGAGTAGATCGCTAGAGGGTCAATATTTTCCTAAAGAAGATGACATAATAAAGGCTGTTCAAGGTATTATTAATTGATAACATGTGTCTATAAATAATCATGATGTTCAATATATGTGTTATATCTTTTTTATTATTACAATATTTTGAATAAAGGGGTATATGTTTGCCTAACAAGACCCCTACCTAAGCTCCAAGATAAAGCATCATTGAAGTGGTGATTTTGAGATATTGTGCGCTCAAATGTTTCATAACGAGGTAAAAATTTAAAATGAAAATTCTCCGCAAGGGAAATTTTTGGATCATTTTTCTTTTTGACATAATCATTTTGATAACATGTTATTATGGGGCATATTGGCTTCGCTTTGAAGGTAACTTAGATGTACAACTCCAGGTTCAGTTTTTATACACGCTCCTACCATTATTGATAGCTCAGCAATCCTCATTTTTTATCTTTGATGTATATCGCGGTATGTGGAGATATGCTGGTATACGCGATCTGATAAATATTGTTAAGGGCACTGTATGTGGGACCTTTATATTTATTATTTACCTAGTGTTACTCTATCACTTCATAGGCTTTTCAAGAGGGGTCATCTTGATAAATATGCTCATGACCATCATAGGTATCGGCGGTTCCCGCCTTATAATACGCCTCTACTACCAGAAAGATAGCGCGTTTGTGGATGAGTTAGTGTTCTGGCGAAGATCGATCCGGAACAGAAAGAATATCCTCATCCTGGGCACAAGTCCACAGGCAGAAAGGCTTATGAGAGAGATCCATGAGAACAATAAGATCAATTACAAGGTAATTGGATTCATTGATATGTGGAATGTTCATAAGGGAATGAAGATTCATGGGGTTCCTATTCTGGGCTCGGTAATGGATCTTCCCAGGTTGGTCATGTATTATAATATTGAGGACATCCTTATCGCTGATTCGAATCTCAAGGCACATGATATTAGTAGGGTCATAGAGATGTGTGGGGATTGCGGTATCCGGTTCAAGATAGTCCCGTCCCCATTTGAGAGAATGCTTCAAGGTGAATCAGACAACCTCAGGGATATAAAACTTGAAGATCTCATGGACCGGGAGCCTGTCCAGCTGGATATGGAGATAGTAAAATCAGAGATAGAGGGGCAGACGGTACTCATTACCGGTGCCGGTGGATCCATTGGTTCCGAGCTCTCAAGGCAGATCTTCAGATACAATCCTGCAAAACTGATCTTGATCGATAATTCCGAAACACCGCTTTACCAGATCGACATGGAACTGAATACCTTAAGAGCTACTGATTGTGTAACGGAGATTGTACCTTGCATAGGAGACGTGCGGAGCCGGAGGAGTCTGGAGCGAATATTCCGCAAGTATAAACCCCGGTATGTTTATCACGCAGCCGCATATAAACATGTGCCTATGATGGAGTTGTCCCCGGTAGATGCCATTAACAACAACATTATAGGCACATTTAAACTGGCCACTCTTTCGTGCAAGTATCATGTAAAGAAATTTGTCCTGATCTCCACAGACAAGGCTGTTCGGCCTACATCGGTCATGGGTGCCACTAAAAGGGTTGCAGAACTGGTCGTACAGGCCATTACCGGAAACGGAACAAGATTTGTAGTCGTAAGATTCGGCAACGTACTGGGTAGCAATGGTAGTGTGGTACCCCTTTTCCAGAAACAGATTGCTTCAGGAGGGCCGGTAACGGTTACGCATCCTGAAGTCACCCGCTACTTTATGACCATACCCGAGGCTGTCATGCTGGTCCTCCAGGCAGGTGCCATAGGAAAAGGCGGGGAGTTGTTCTTGTTGGATATGGGCAAGCCAGTGAAGATTGATGGTCTGGCAAGGAACATGATACGTCTTTCAGGGCTTGTGCCGGATAAAGATATTAAGGTTGAATATATCGGCCTCAGGCCCGGAGAAAAGCTCTATGAGGAATTGCTCATAGACGGTGAGGACATCATTGATACACCCTATGAAAAGATTAAAGTCTGCAATACATATAGCAGGATAGATGAAAAAGAACTCTTTGAGGGTATCGAGCATTTCAGTCTCCTCTTGAAGAACTCCGAGGGCTTTGATGCCGCTCTTAAAATCCTTGAAAGACTTGTTCCCGATTTCAAGAGAGAAGTCACTTCTGTTTTACGAACAAATATAACGAATCCTTATTCTCCTGGTGATCCTACCAAGGCCCAACCCAAAGAATACTGATCCGGAATTAGAATCATACCCTTCATCAGATTACTTATTCGTGACGAAATGATTTACTCTATCGCCATAGAATATTATCGGGCAGCCTCCCAACTCTTGACGGCAACAGGTTCGGGGTGATACATGCTTGGTCTTGATGATTGCTCTTTGATGAATTTGGCATTGGAAGAGGCACAAAAGGCTGCCGGTATCGGCGAAGTGCCCATAGGGGCAGTGCTTGTGGTTAATGAGTACCTGGTTAAGGGCCACAACAGGGTCATCTTGGATAACGACCCGACTGCACATGCTGAAATAGTGGTTATCCGTGAAGCAGCACGGCTGGTTAATAATTACAGACTCCCAGGATCAAGACTGTATGTTACTATTGAGCCGTGCATAATGTGTGTGGGAGCGATCATACAGGCACGCATTGAGTACCTCGCCTATGGTGCGAGAGATAAGCGATATGGCGCTGTGGAATCCATGATTGAGGGATTCCGGCTTGATGTTAACCACAAACCCAATATCAATGCCGGTTTGATGGAAGATCAGGCAAGCTCTTTGATGAAGACCTTTTTCCAAGCAAGAAGGTAAGGAGAGGTACCGAAGTGGTCATAACGGGGCCGACTCGAAATCGGCTGTCCTTTTTCAAGGACCGGGGGTTCGAATCCCTCCCTCTCCGCCACCATGAATACTGATGCGTCAGGAGAGATGCCCGAGAGGCCGAAGGGGCGCGATTGGAAATCGCGTGTACCGCTAATAACGGTACCGAGGGTTCGAATCCCTCTCTCTCCGCCACATGAACAAGGCCTTGCAAGAGGCCGGGTCTCATACAGTACAGCACTGTGAACTCCGTCAGGCCCGGAAGGGAGCAGCGGTAAGCAAGATGCTGTATGTGTATGGTAAGGCCCGGCCTCTTGTGAGGCCTTAGTATTTTTAAGTTCAGAACAGATGTCTTGAATAATCTTGTTATCAATATTAGGATGGTTTTATGTATCAGGTTATAGCCCGCAAGTTCAGACCACAGAGATTCGAAGATGTTGTTGGTCAGGAGCATGTGACCAGGGTCCTTTGTAATGCCATAGAGCTTGACAGGCTTCCCCACGCATTCATCTTTTCGGGCCCTCGAGGTGTGGGCAAGACATCTGTTGCACGAATACTGGCTAAAGCGATCAATTGCGAGAAAGGGTTATCCCGCAACCCATGCAATATATGCCCTATATGTGAAGATATTACTGCATCGCGGGCAGTCGATGTATTTGAGATTGATGCAGCCACCCACACCCAAGTTGAGAAGATACGGGACCTCATTGATAATTCTCGCTACACTCCTGCTATTGCACGATATAAGACCTTTATTATTGATGAAGTACACATGCTCTCCCGGAGTGCGTTTAATGCCCTGTTGAAGACATTGGAGGAACCGCCTCCTCATGTAATATTCATCCTTGCTACAACTGAGCTGGCAAAAGTTCCTGTTACCGTACTCTCTCGCTGCCAGCGGTACGACTTCAGGCGAATACCGGTGGATGACATCGTTAAGCGCCTCATATCGGTTGCAAAGCAGGAACAAATCCCCATTACCGATGATGCCCTGGTCACCATTGCACTTCAGGCTGATGGCAGCATGAGGGATGCGCAGGGTATGCTTGAGCATATCTCGGCCACAGGAAAGGGTTCTATTGGTGTTGATGCTGTTGAGGAGGCACTTGGGCTGGTCGGCAGATCAACCATGCGTGATTTGGTATCGGCAATTATTAAGAAGGATGCCCCGAGCACCCTTGATGTGGTGGATAGGGTATATCGATATGGACAGGACTTGAATCAGCTTTACCGATCGCTCCTCGAACAGTTTAGGAACATGATGGTGCTTAAGGCAGGGTATATGAATGTTACTCTTCCGGAAGAGGAGATGACTTTTCTGAAAGATCTCATGACGGATATATCTCTGGAAGAGATCCACAGGTACTTGAGTGTGCTTATTCGGTCTGAGGAAGACATGAAGTATTCGAGCATAACCAGAATCACCCTTGAAACAATCCTGCTCCGCATCATCTCGGCTCCTCGTTTAGTAGACCTGCAGAATCTCATCCATACGATTTCCACAAGGACCGGCTCATTGCCATCAGGTCATGTACAACAGATTTCAACAGTAGATATATACAAGCGACCTCCTTCTTCGCTGCCGCTTTCCTGGGACGGGTTCCTCTTATACCTCAAGGATCATGATCAGCCGCTCTACGCAATAGTATCGAGTGCCGCAGTTGAGCAGGATAACGGCAATACAGTTGTGTTGAGCTGTCCGAATCAGTTTCTGGCTGACCAGCTCAAAAAAACCCTACCTGAACTATCCAAGAGGGCGAAGGCATTCCTTCAGAAGGATATTGTTCTGAATGTTGAAATAAAAGAAGCCGACACGATCGAAAATAAAAAACCAAAACCCTCTGAGATCAGATCCCAGGCATTGAGATCACCTCTCGTAAAAGAGATAATCACAGAGTTCAACGGTGTCGTGAAGAATGTCAAGCCGAAAGAATAGCACAATTACCGCTGTTGATGGGGTGCGGGTAGGGCATAGCTCTGATTTTCACGGAGGTACGGGGGTAACGGTAATCCTTTTTGATAAACCAGCCCGTGGTTCCGTAGATATCACGGGACTTGCAACTTCCACCAGGCAGATCGACTCTCTTGAAATGATTCACCCCGGAATTGCTGTTCATGGCTTATGCCTTGCGGGTGGTTCTGCCTTCGGCTTAGATGCTGCATCAGGAGCCATAAGGTATCTTGCAGAGAAGGGCATAGGGCTCGACCTTATAGTTGCCAAGGTCCCTGTCGTACCAACTGCTGTTATCTTTGATTTATCTTTTATGGATGCTGATGCAAGGCCGACACCTGGGATGGCATACGATGCATGCACGACAGCATCATCCTTGCCTGTTGAGCAGGGCTGTATCGGTGCAGGTACAGGTGCAACCTGCGGCAAGCTCAGGGGTGTCGTTCATGCGACAAAGTCCGGTCTCGGCTCAAGCCTGACTCCAGGTGCAGGCGGTGTGCTTATGGGGGCTCTCGTCGTTGCAAATCCTTTTGGAGACATTCGCGATGAACAGGGGAGGATTATTGCCGGGTTACGGGATGATCACGGCTTTATCAAAATGGCTGACGAAATAGCCAAAGGAGAGGTCAGGGAGCGTTTCGGGGCCCCCGATAATACAACATTGTGTGTTCTCGTGACGGATGCCTATATGGATAAAATCATGGCGATGCAAGTTGCGCGAATGGCAGGCCAAGGTCTTTCCCGGCACATATCTCCGTTCAACACGCCATTAGATGGAGATATGGTCTTCTGTTTTTCCGTTGGTGGAAAAAAAGCACATCCTCTTCATTTAGGTGTTATAGCAGCACATGCAGCGAGTGAAGCCTTGCTGAATGCAATACGGTATGCCAGAGGAATGGGCGGGATTCCTGCTTCAAGAGATATCATCGGCCAATAAGACCGGGCAGTGTCAGTAATTATACTTTACTGTTAAGACCTCTAGAAGAATTTGAAAGGTCATATATATACCTCGTGAAGCCCTTCTCTTTCATGTGTGGATACAGAATGGGTGCGGGTTTGAGGTAAGTCCAAAATCGTTGACAAAGCCTTATCACTTGGGTAGAAGAGATGTCCGTGGCGGAGTAGCTCAGGTGGTCAGAGCATGCGGCTCATATCCGCAGTGTCGGGGGTTCAAATCCCTCCTCCGCTACCAAATTAAAAAAAAGAAAACATAAAATATTTGAGAAGCAGGAAAGTATTAGATCCTGCTTCTCATTTTTTACTAAAAGTAAAAAACTTCCTCAACGTTGCAATGCTGACCATGCCGGAACCTAAAAACAATTATATAAGAAAGAAATACTCAAGTTTTACTTCCCCTCATACACCTGATTATTTATATTACTATAGTTGTGGAGGTTTTAAGTTGAGAGACATCCGAGTTCTGGTTTATTATCCGTCACAATTCCTGATAAAAACTATGAAAGGGTGATGTGGCATGTCTAAAAAAATCATGCTTGCTTTCTGTATTCACTCCCACCAGCCAGTAGGTAATTACCTGAGTGTCTTCGAACAGGGGGCCAGGGAATGCTATCTGCCTTTCCTGAGAATCTTGCAGGAGTATCCTGATATTCGGGTGACACTCCACTATACAGGGCCCTTGCTGGAATGGTTTGAGCAGAATTCACCGGAATTTTTCGATCTGCTTACAAATCTAGTAGAAAGATCCCAGGTGGAGCTCATGGGTGGGGGATTCTATGAGCCCATTATATCCGTTATCCCAGAGAGAGATGTCATACGACAGATCGAGTATACAAAGGCCTATATGAAAAACAGGTTCGGAGTAATCCCGAGAGGTATGTGGTGTACGGAGCGGATTTGGGACCCAAGTCTCCCGAAAAAGATTAATTCCGGTGGGAAAGTGGAGTACACGCTCCTTGATGACAGTCATTTCCTAGCTGCAGGTCTCTGCCCGGAAGATGTTCACGGTTATTATATTACCGAGAGAGAGGGGTATGCCCTGAGGGTATTCCCCATAGACATGCATCTTCGTTATCTTATCCCTTTCAAGGAGCCCGATGAAATCATCGAATACCTTCTCCATCTGAAAGCACGGGGTGTGAAGGTGATCACCTATGGTGACGATGGAGAGAAATTCGGTATGTGGCCGGGAACCTACAAATGGGTAATTGAACAGGGATGGCTTAGGCGGTTTTTTGATGCAATGTTGAAGGTCTCAGATGAAATAGAGATTGTACCCTTGTCTGAAGCACTTGACAGTTATCCGCCGAAGGGACTCGTCTACCTGCCGACGGCAACCTACCAGGAGATGATGGAGTGGAGTCTTCTTGCCCCCCAGGGCAGATTATATGAAGATCTTGTCAAGAAGGCAAAAACAGAACATGACTGGGACCGTAAACGCGCATTTTTTAGAGGGGGCATGTGGGACAATTTTCTCTCAAAGTATCGTGAATCAAATTTGATGCACAAGAAGATGTTACAGGTGAGCTCACTCGTGCAGACATTTAGACAGGATTCAGATGATGCCATGAAGCATCTCCTTATGGGTCAATGCAACTGCGCTTACTGGCATGGATTATTCGGCGGAATCTATATCGGGGCGCTTAGGCATGCAATCTATGAGAACCTTCTGAAGGCCGAGGAGATCATTGATGAAAAGCGCATGAAGGACAGCTCCTGGATAGTTGAGCAGGTAGACCACGATGTGGACGGTTATGAAGAAGTCCTCATTTCAGGGAGGAGACTCAATTGCTATATCTCTCCTCAGGATAATGCCTCTGTCTTCGGACTTGAATACAAACCTAAGCAGTATAGTCTCTCAAACATTCTGATGCGGAACCCGGAAATCTATCACAAGGATGTGTTGAATCCCCAGTCACGCAAAAAGAAAAAATCATCTGAGGAGCCGCTTTCTATCCATGATATCCCCCATGTAACCCCCGAGGAGTTCAAAGGGCTTCTTGTATATGATACCTACCGCAAGAATTCCTTTATAACTCATTATCTAGATGCCCCTGCATCGGTTGAGAAGATCCTGAAGGAAAACAGGATCGATACCTCTCTCACGGCACATCTCCCATTCCGGTTTGTGTCGAAGTCAGATGGAGAAGATTGCATTACTCTAACATTTACCGGTACACAAGGCCCTTTGAATATAAGCAAGGCATATAGGTATTATCCTGAAGGATCTATTACTCTATCTCACGCTATTTCCCCCTTAAGCGATAATACGTGGATCGTCCTTGAGTGGAATATCTTCACACTCTCCGGTGAGAGGCCATTTATAGATGATCAACCCATGGAGAATGACCGTGGTGTTTACAGGGCGCACCATGTTGAAATCAAGGATAGTTCTCGAGGGCTTACCGTTCGGATAGAGTCGGGATCTCACTGGGTTGTTTGCATCGTTCCTATTGAATGTGTATCCCAAAGTGAGGATGGCTTTGAGAAGACATTCCAGGGGTGGAGTGTCTATTTTATGCTCCAATGCCTGGTTAGTGTTCCTGACGTCACGTTGAGGGTCTTTTAAGCATGTCGGAGTTGAAGAAAGCCCCTGTTGTTGAACGATGGGTGATTATTTCAGAGCTCTATTTCAACTACATACCACCTTAAGGATGCAGCTATATTCTTCCATCCGCTTGTAGTTTCATGATAGAGGACAGGAAAATGAGATATGCCTAGGTTCTTTGCCGAGATCACCCAATTCCCCGTTGCTGTAATCAAGGGAAGAGATATTGTTCATCATATTACAGGATCCTTGAGAAAGAGGAGGGGTGAGGAGATTGCCATCCGTGTGGGGACCAAAGGCTTCAGGGCAAGAATTACCTCCATCGGATCAGAAGAGATCCTTGTTTATATTATGGATGAGGAGGGCCTTCAAGATCGAAGCAACGCCACAGTGCACCTGGCTATGTGTCTTTTTGACATGAAGGATTTTGAAGATGCTATCCGGTCTGCAACAGAACTTGGGGTTTCCTATATCTACCCTGTTATATCCTCCAGATCAAACATAAGGTCTATAACGGAAGCCCGATATGCCAGATGGCAGACCATTATCCTTGAGGCTGTCAAACAGTGTGACCGAATGACAATCCCATCCATCCAACGGCCGGTGTCTCTTGATGTATTTATCCACGAGATATCAGATCGTTGGGATACTCGGCTTGTAGCCCACAAAGGTGCAGAGCATTCTATATCAAAATACCTGGGAAACAATGTCGGTATCCTCATAGGTCCTGAAGGAGGTTTTTCATCGGAAGAATTTCGGATGATAACAAACTCCGACTACATAGCTGTGAGCCTGGGGAATACGAACTTAAGGGCTACCACAGCAGCAATAACAGCAGTAGGCATACTTGGTATGTGAAGGAGCATGTTACCAAGTGATCTGGCCTGTTCTTGTGTGTCTTCGTTATCCTGCCTATATAGTCAAGGCACCACCTCCCTGGATTAAGGGATGATGCCTAGATAACTGCTGGAGAAGGCTACTTGATTTGTCCTGACTGGAGACGTTCAAGTTGTTTTTGAGCCTGTTGTTTCTCCGGGAATTGTTTCGTAGTGGCGAGCGATTTCTTTAGGTATGGTATCGCCTCAGCACCTCTTTTGAGGTCGATCAGCGCTGATGCCATATGATAAAGTATGGTAGGGTCGTCTCCCTGTTTCTCGGAAGCCATTTGGAACTGAGCCAGGGCATTATCGGCTAGCCCTTTTTTGAGATAAACATAACCAAGGGTGTCTGCTATTCTTGGATCTTCAGGGTATAAATCCTTGGCTGTTTGTGCCAGCTTGAGGGCTTCATCCAGGTCGCTTTTCTTTCCTTTCTCTACAAGGACCCATGCCAGATTGTTTGCTGCAAGGGCATTCTTGGGATTCTTGTCGAGGATGTACTTGTATACTTTTTGAGCTGCTTCCAAGTTTCCTGAGCCCTGCTGGAGTAAGGCGATCATCATGGCGGCAGTCATGTCATTCGGGTTTTTGTTCAGGATTTTTTCATATTCATCCAATGCATTCTTTATCATGTTGTTCCGGGCATAGTATTGGGCCAGGGCATGGTAGAAGGCGTCTTTTTTCGGATCGAGCTCTATTGCCTTCTTTATCTCTGACAGGGCTTCGTCTTTCTTCCCTGAATCTTCAAGCAGGGCAGAGAGAACCATGTGGCAACTTGCCGTATCTGAATTGGCACAGATGCCTTTTATCTTTTTAATAGCCTCTTGCCATCCAATAACCCCAGGTGAGGTGTATGCAAAGAGTGCCAAGGCCTCGTCATTGTGTGGGTAAAGGGTAGCTGCACGCTCAGCTATGGGGTAAGCACTCTTCTTATCATTTTGATCAAGATAGTAAAGGAGTTGGGCATGGAGTGTGATCCAGTCATTGGGAGCTGTGTCTTTAAGGGATCGGATATACGGCAGGGCCGCCTGTGGCCCCGATGATCTTAGGGCAGAGAGTGCACCGATATAGAGTATATCAGGGACGATAATCTTGTGTTTGACGAGAAGATCTGTTTCTTCAAGGGCCTCTTTGAATTCACCCTGGAGGAAGCGGATCCTTGCCATCATAGTATGGAGCTGTATATTCTGAGCATTCTCCCGAAGAGAATAATCAACGAGCTCCTGCGCTTTTTTCACTTCGCCTTTCATAAGGTAGGCCTGAGCTGCCGTTGAAGCCACACCAGGGCTTGCAGGGGCGACCTTCAATGGCTCACTGAGTACTTCAATAGCCTTTTTGCTGTCCTTTTCCGCAATGTATATCTGCGCAAGAATAATTCTTGACTGGATATCTTTGGTGTCTTTCTCAACTGTCTCAGTAAGCAGTTTTTTCGCCCCTGAACTATCTTTCTTGTCCAGGAGGATCTGCGCAATGAGGATACGGATCTGAGTTGTGTCCTTAAGATTACGAGCCATCTGGGCAGTCTTCAAGGCTCCGTCCAGGTCACGCTTTTGGTGGAGGATAGAGGACTCAAGGAGATATGGTTCAGGATTTTTTGGGGAGTTTTTCTTCATTGCTTCAAGTTGGTTCTGATAAAGATCAGCCATGTTATGGCGGGAGTAGAACAATGCCAGAGCAACCCCGGCAGAGATGTTGTTACCCGATGCATGATATGCATCTTCAGCCCACTTCCTGGCACTCATGAGATCATTTTTGAATGCATAAATGTCGCTGGCAATAAAACGCAATCTGGTTGATTTGGGGAACAGTGCAGATCCCTTGTTTACCAAGGCAAGGGCATCATCAATTCTACCCACAGGCATGTACATCTGAATGGTATTTATATACATGTCTTCGGTAGGGCTTTTTATGCTCAGGAGTTCTTCCATGACCTTGATCCCCTGTTCCCTCTTACCGTTCATAAAAAGGGATTGAGCCAGGACTTCTTTTGCAAGGGTATTTGGGGGATCGGTTTGAAGGATAGTAGAAGCCTGTTTTTCAGCCGGATCATATTTTTTTGCGAGCAACAGCATGGAAGCGAGGTATTCTCTGGACTTCACATTCTTAGGGTCGGCTTGAGATGCCCTTGAGAAGGCTGTATATGCCTCCTGCGGATGGTTCAGCTTGAGCTGGGCTTCACCGAGGCTGATAAGTGTCTTGACATCATCAGGAGTAATCTTGAGAGCATTCTGGTACTGGATTGCCGCCTCAGCATATTTCCCCCGGTCAAGATATTTCTGAGCGCTTGAGATGTAGTCTTTCCGTTTTTCTTCAGGGCTTTTGCTGCACCCTGTGAGAATAACTATTGATATGATAAAAAAAATCGAGAGTAGGGATACCCTCTTCATAAGCCCTCCCATGGTTGATATACGCTCGATAACATAGTCAATAGCACAGGAAAAGCAATAACAAACATGGATATATTGACTTCCCCTCCTCCGGATACTATGAAAAGACTGAAATCTCTCAAGGGAGTAAAAGAATGTTCTTAGATCCGCTCTATATCATGATGATTGTCCCTACGTTTTTGTTAAGCCTTTTTGCACAGATCAAGGTTAAATCATCATATAAACGATATTCACAAATACCAACATCCCGTGGAGTAACAGGTGCACAGGCTGCCCGCCTCATCCTCGATGCCCAGGGTATACGGGATGTATCTATTGAGCTTGGCAGTGGGTTTCTCTCTGATCATTACGATCCCCGCAGCAGGGTTTTACGGCTTTCTGAATCCGTTTATGCAGGAGATTCTCTGGCAAGCGTTGGTGTTGCAGCTCACGAGGCCGGCCATGCCATTCAACATGCACGGGGCTATATGCCGCTCCAGCTCAGAAGCGCCCTGGTGCCTCTTTCCTCCCTGGGTTCCAACCTTGCATGGCCGTTGCTTCTCATCGGGTTCATCTTCATGGCAAAATCCCTCATTATAGCAGGGATCTTGTTCTTCAGCTTGGCGGTGCTCTTCCAGCTCATAACCCTGCCTGTGGAGTTCAATGCCTCCTCCAGGGCCTTGGATGCACTGCCTGCAACAGGCATCCTCACCGATATGGAGGTCAGCGGAGCCAGGAAGGTTTTAACAGCAGCTGCGCTCACCTATGTGGCAGCAGCCGCTACTTCTATTGTCCAACTTTTATACTTTCTCCTTCGTTCAGGCCTCTTGGGTGGCAGTGATGAATGATCCTTCTCATGTGCAATATACACAGCCACACGAACATTCTTTAACATATGGAATCGAGCAAGAGGGGCTATTTAAATAATAATATGTTTTTACCGATGTAGGGTATAATGAGAAGGTTCTTTTCGACAGGCATTCTTTTTATATTTGATATTGCTGTTGCAGGCGGATCTGTATTCCTTGCTAAGTATATCCAAATGTTTCTTCCTGGAGTAAGCCTTCCGGATGAACTTTTATGGTTAAAGGCATGTGTTTATTCCATTATCACAATAATCTGTTTTTATTTTCAAGACCTTTATGACTGGAAATACTGGAAGAAGCCATCAGAACTTATTTCTTCAATCCTCCTCGGTGAAGGTTTAACGCTGATCATCCTTGCATTCAGCTACTATATTCTCCCCACCATTGGTCTTGAAAGAGATGTGCTCCTTATGGCTATTGCCATTATATCCGTCTCTTCATTCATGTTTCGTATGCTCTATCTTAAACTAAGATTAACCCATTATACGGGTATGAGGGTTGTTGTCTTAGGAGATGGAGAGAATGCCAAGTTCCTGTTTCGAGAGATACGTTCCGGTGGCCACCCTGTCATCTTTGAAGGATACATCGGTCGGAATAATTGGGATTTGCCCCTGCGGTGCCTGGGGGATGCCTCTGAGCTTGCAGATATTCTAAATAAAATAGATCCGGATGTCCTTGTAGTAGCACCTGATGGATGGCGGGGAACATTGCCCATCGAGGATCTACTCCGGGTAAAGTTTACCCTGTGCGATGTTATTGATAGCCCGACCTTCTATGAACAAGTCACCGGCAGGATCCTTGTTGAAGAAATACGGCCCAGTTCTATTATTTTTACAAGGGGGTTTCAGAGCTCACGATTCGAGGACCTCCTCAAGCGAATGTTCGACCTGGTGTTTGCCTTGGTTGGGCTTATCGTAACAATCCCTGTCATACTATTTACTGCGATGGCCATCCGGATCGAATCTCCTGGCCCCATCTTCTATCTCCAGCGCAGGGTTGGCATGGATGGGAAGGATTTCAAGGTGATTAAGTTCAGATCCATGCGTCAGGATGCAGAGAAGGATGGCCCCAAATGGGCCAGTGAGAACGACCCGCGGATTACCCATGTGGGCAGGGTCATTAGGAAGCTGAGGATTGATGAGTTGCCCCAGTTTATCAATGTAATAAAAAACGACATGAGCTTTGTCGGACCACGTCCCGAGAGGCGTTATTTTGTCGACCAGCTCGAAAAGGCCATCCCCTTCTATGCCTTACGAATGCATGCCAAACCGGGGATTACAGGCTGGGCCCAGATTAATTACCCGTATGGCGATACCTTCGAAGACGCCAAGGAAAAGCTCAAGTTTGAGCTCTATTATATGAAGCACCGTTCTCTGTGGCTTGATCTTGTAATCATATTCCAGACTATCAAGGTAGCGATTAAGGGAAGGGGATCTCAGTAGGCAGTGACGAGTGGAGGAGCGGTTTTAGCCGCACTTGCCTGACCGGACATCAAGATCCCTTTTGCCTTATAAACTACTCAGGATCAATGGCCCGTTTGCGGTAATTGCAATGCTGTGCTCGAAATGTGCGGATAGCGACCCATCGGCGGTTACGGCGGTCCAACCGTCTTTCAGGATGTTCACTTTCCAGGTTCCTTCGTTCACCATGGGCTCTATGGCGAACGTCATCCCTTCCTGCAGGACCGGGCCGGTACCCCTTTTACCGAAATTGGGGATCTGGGGGTCTTCGTGGAGGCTTCTCCCGATACCGTGGCCGACGAATTCTCTCACCACATAAAATCCTGCAGATTCAACTACCTTCTGGATCGCTACAGAGATATCGTGCAAACGATTCCCGACAACCGCCTGTTTTATGCCTTCGTAGAGGGCCTTTTCGGTAACCTCCATCAAACGCAATGCCTTCCTCGATACATCACCGACCGGATAGGTTTTGGAGGAGTCAGAGTAGAAACCATCACGTAATGTCCCAACATCAATGCTGATGATATCACCGGTCATTAGTTTGCGGGGGCCTGGAATGCCGTGGATAACCTCCTCATTGATGGAGGTGCATAACGTAGCAGGGTATCCCCGGTAACCTTTGAATGCTGGAACAGCATTATGTGAGAGAATAAAGATCTCTGCTTCATTGTCGAGCTCGGCAGTGGTGATGCCGGGTTTGATCATAGGCCCCAAGTGTTCGAACAGGAGTGCCAGAATCCTGTTCCCCTCCCGCATAACAGCGATTTCCTGGGGGGTCTTGAGGATGATCATCCATCCAGGACCTTTTTCAATGGATATTCGATGATACCACGGGCACCCGCCTTCAGGAGCTCCGGCATCAATGAGCGTGATTGTGATTCGTTGATGATGATCTCCAGCGAATACCAGTTCGGGTCATGAAGCGGCGAGACCGTGGGCGAAGTAATGGCAGGCAGCATCTTGATGACGGCCTCCAGTTTATCTTTCGGTGCATTCATCTTCAACCCTACCATGCCTGTGGCCTGCAGAGCTGCCTTTAGCATGAGCGAGATCTGTTCGATTTTGGTACGTTTCTTGGGGTCCTTCCAGGTCTCTTTGTTGGCAATGAGCTTGGTATTTGTTATGAGGAGGATATCTACAATCCTCAGATTGTGTGCCTTGATTGTTGATCCAGTCTCGGTTACTTCCACGATGGCATCCGCCAGGCCTTCCACAACCTTTGCCTCGGTGGCACCCCAGGAGAATTCCACCTCGACATTTATGTTCTTTTCTCTGAAGAACTTCTTGGTGAAATTCACTAATTCTGTGGCGATCTTCTTGCCTTCGAGGTCTTCAAGCTTCTGGATGCGTGATTTCTCATCAACGGCCAGTACCCACTTGGCAGGCTTGTAGGTGGCCTTTGAATAGATGAGGTCAGCTACCTCCACGACATCGGATTCGTTTTCGAGGATCCAGTCCTTGCCGGTGAGTGCAAGATCAAACAGGCCTGATTCCACATAACGCGAGACCTCTTGGGCCCTCACAAGGGCACATTCAATGTCGGAATCATCAATGGATGGGAAATAGCTGCGTGATGAGGTGCCGATGATCCAACCCGCATCCTTAAACAGCTCGATAGTGGAAGTCTGCAAGCTTCCCTTGGGGATGGCAAGACGTATCAAGCTCATCTCTTATATACCTCTTTGGGGTCAAAGACCCTGACACCGTCTTCTATCAGGGTCCCGTTCTCTATCTTCCGGAAGAAGCATGATCGATTACCGGTGTGGCAGGCTGCTCCCCCGATCTGATTCACCTTGAGCAATATAGTGTCCCGGTCGCAGTCAATCCGGACCTCAACGATATCCTGTACGTTGCCGGATTCTTCTCCCTTTCTCCAGAGCTTGTTTCGTGATCGGCTGAAGTAGCATGCCCTGCCGGTGCGGAGTGTCTCTTCGAAGGACTCCTGGTTCATGTAGGCAAGCATAAGGACCTCGCCGGTGGCGGCATCTTGTGCTATAGCAGGGACAAGCCCGCCTGACTTAGCGAAATCGACCGGTATCTCCATGAAATGCCTCCTTAAGAGCTGAGCCTTAACAGGTTTTCGTAAAATGTGTCAAGAGTGCATGTCCCTGCATCACGAGGCTTAGATCCATTATGGCTTGTGGATACTCAAGCCGGATACATCTTCTGCCGCTTCCTTGAGCAGCTCTGCCATAGTGGGGTGAGGATAGTGCGGCATGAGGAATTCCTCGATATACAATCCCTGTTCAATGGCGAGTGCTGCCAAGGAGATGAGCTCAGTAGCATGGGGGGCCATAATGGTAATCCGTTCTATTTTTCCTTCACCGCTGCAATAAACCGTTGCAAATCCATCCGATGCCTCCATGGTCCGCGCCCTGCCCAGGGCGGATACCGGGAATGTCCCTCTTTTCCCATGAGCGGTATCCATTTGATCCATCTGCTTGCCCACTGAGGCGATCTCGGGATTTGTAAAGATCACCGATGGGATTGCGGAGTAGTTCATGATTTTCGTGCCGCCGGTGATGGTATCTACGGCAACGGCAGCCTCCTTTGCCGCTACATAGGCATACATCTGAGAACCGGTCACATCACCAACTGCATATATTCCAGGTATGTTTGTGCGCATGGAGCGGTCAACTTTGATACCATTTGATGCGGTGAGGGCAAGGTGTAAAGGCTGGATACCATTGGGGATGACCGGCTCTCTTCCGATGCAGAGCAGGATGCCATCTCCTGTAACGGTTTCCATACCGCCTGATTTCTCTATAGTAAGATTGAAGCCGGAGGGCTTTTTAATGGTTGTTATCCGGCCTGAGGTGATGAAGCGCACCTTCTTATACTGTGAGACCAGCTGTTTTGATATCTCTTCATCCTCTGTGGCCAGGATCCTATCCAGTGCCTCGATGACAGTCACTTCAGCGCCCAGGTTTGAAAACACATGGGTCATCTCGAGGCCGATCACTCCGCCTCCTATAATTATGAGAGAGGAAGGAAGCTGTTTGAGATCGAAGATATCATCACTTGTCAGGATACCTTCGAGTTCAAACAGGGCTGGCTTCTTCGGCCGTGAACCGGTGGCAATGATGATTGAGGAGGAAATGATGTGTTCCTCTCCAACATGAATGGAATTCTCAGATTCGAAATCGGCGTATCCCTTGAAGATGTCAACCCCGGCTTGGCTGAGCAGAAACTCTATCCCCTTGACAAGCCGCGTCACGATCCTTACTTTGCGTTTATGCAGGTTTTCAAGTGCTATTGTGGCAGTCCCTGCATCGATCCCGAACCTCTGGGCGTTTTTCATATGAATATAAAGATTGATGCTTTCTATATAGCTCTTGGCAGGAATGCACCCCAGGTTTGTGCAGGTGCCTCCGAAATGTGAGCCTTCAGCGATCCCGACACGAAGACCTTTTTTTGCCCCGAGCAGTGCAGCGGTGTATCCGCCCGGACCACCGCCGATGACGAATAGATCATAACGTTTTTGTGTGTTCATGATCCGCTCTTTTTTCTCTTCTTTCCAGGAATGGGGTAGAATACATCGATGAAAGAATGCTTGAAGACCTTTAACGCCTCCCTGTGTATTACCAGCATCTCCCTGCGAATGAGGGCGAGCTTGTGGAGCTCATTGAACTTATCCACAAGGGAGTTGTATTCTTCAATGCTTCGAGCCTGATTCATAAATACCTCAAGTTCCTTGAGCTGATTCAGAACGGACTCGAGTTGATAACCCGAGTGTCCCAGGGCCTTGGCCATCTCCTCAAGGATCTCTTCTTGCGTCTTGTCAACGCTGTCCTTTGCCACATCTTGGCCTATAACACACAAGATCCCTGCCGCGAAAGACCTCGGACGATCTCCTGAGCAGAAGCAAGAGGAAACATACAGCTAGTATATTTTCCTGAGCGATTATATGATAAGATCATGATGTCCTTGGGGATAAAGAATCTCCTTCCGAAATCCGATAAGTAAGTATATGCGGAGGGTTAAATGAATCTTGATATATTCTCAGATCACATCGACACCACGATCCAGTCATTGGGTAAACCGACAATAGAGTCCCCAGTGAGGGGAACCACGATCTTTGTTGAAGATAATGAGCGGGTTATCATCGATACCTCGCTGGCATTTTTTAATAGGTGTTCAAGCGGCGATTCTGCGCCGATGTCTTTTGAGCTGGCAGGACCCCGCAGAAAGATATTCTTTGATCCTTCCAAGACCAAGTGCGGCATTGTGACATGCGGTGGGCTCTGTCCAGGCATCAATGATGTGATCAGGAGCATTGTGCTTGAGCTCTACCATGCCTACAGCGTGGAGAATATTTATGGTATCACGTATGGACTCCAGGGGTTCATCCCGAAATACAAGCATCCGCTTGTCGAACTCACTCCTGCATATGTTGAGCACATCCATGGAATGGGAGGCACCGTGCTCGGGTCCTCTCGCGGGTCTGAGGATATCTCAGAGATCGTGGATGCCATTGAGCGGTTGAATATGAATATCGTGTTCTTCATCGGTGGCGACGGTACATTGAAGGCATCCTCCGCAGTTGCAAAGGAGGCCTTAGACCGGGGATTCAAGTGCTCGATCATCACAGTGCCCAAGACCATAGATAATGACATCTATTTCGTCTCCAAGACATTCGGGTTCGATACCGCCGTGGAGGAGGCCAGGAGGGTGATCCAGAGCGCACATGTAGAGGCGAGGGGGGCACCAAACGGCATTGGGCTTGTCAAGGTAATGGGCAGGGATTCAGGGTTCATTGCAGCCAATGCCGCCCTTGCATCCCGGGATGCCAACTTCGTGCTCGTACCTGAGGAGGACTTTGATCTTGATGGAGATAATGGCTTCCTGGAGACGCTCGAGATAAGACTCAATTCAAGAGGCCATGCCGTGGTCGTAGTGGCCGAAGGTGCCGGCCAGAAGTTCTTTAAGGATCTCCCTGAAGAGAAAGACGCCTCCGGTAATGTAAAAAAACATGATATTGGTCAATATCTCAAGGAGCAGATCGAACGCTACTTTCGAACCCACGATATGCCCATGAATCTCAAGTACCTCGAACCAAGCTATATGATCCGGAGTGTGGTTGCGAATGCAGCCGACTCCATCTTTTGCGGGTTCCTTGCCCAGATGGCGGTCCATGCCGGAATGAGCGGAAAAACCGATATGTTGATTGGGTTGTGGAATAATGTATATGTACATATACCCAATGCAATCTGTATGAAGGGAAGGAAGACGATCGATACAAACGGGCCTTTGTGGATGAGCGTTAGGGAATCAACAGGGCAGCCCATCATGAGGAATTAGAGGATAGTCCTTCAAGGGGCCTGGGCTTTGATCGAAAAGGAGCTGGCTATGGATGACAAAATTTTATTAGAAGATGATATCGTTGATCTTACTGACCTTCTGGAGGAAGGCAGCCCACCCAAGAAGCCCCAACAGGCTGAAGCCAAGAGGAAGATGGTGAATGAACCCGATTCCTTTGACCTTGGTAAGGAGATCTCTATGGATTATGACGTATCCGTTGAAGAGATCGAGCATGATAGCACCTTGCTTATGGATGGGCCTCCCCTGGATCTTGATAAAAAGCCACCTGAACAGACCAAGGTCAAGAGCGATGTGGACGATCTCTTGAAGAAGCCCCTGTTGGATATTGAGGCCGAGATCGATCTGGCAATAAAGGACAAGTTCGAGGATGTAGGTCTGACATCTAAAGAAGAGGAAGCGCTTCTGAATGAAGGACCGGCAGAGGAAGTTCCCACTATCATAGAAGGGAAGCCGGCATCCCCGAAAGAAGAGGTTCTGGCGCCGATGGAAGAACCGGCAAGGGTTGAGAGGGTTTCTCTACCTGAGATTGAGCCCTCACCAGCAGAGGAACCCTTAAGTGTCCTGCAGGGAATACCGAAGGCCGACATCCCTGTGGATATGCCTACCGAGGCTATTCTGGATGCTGTGATCAGTGAATTCAGAAAAGAAATGCCCGCACTCCTGGAAGGTATTGTCAGGCCCGTGGTGAAGGAACTGCTTCAGGAAATCATCTCCTCGACCCGTGAAGTGATTCCCGGGATTGTTGAGAAAGTGATCCAAGAGGAAATCGAAAAGCTCAAGAAGCTCTAGGATGCTTTAAGGGGCGGCTGGTATCTGTTTGGGCAAGGTCCTCTGACGCTTATCAGATAACTCCAGTACTCAGATAAAGGTGTTGGAGTTTTCTGTTTAAAACAAGATCCGGCAGACGATCACTTTAAGGTTTTTCACTAACTATTCGTTCAATCATAGAGCACCTGCAGAGAACACCCCAGAGGCTTTTGCCTTTTACGGTCTTTTCATGCTATGAGATGTGCCACAACCAAGCAGGAGTGCGAGATGCTCGACAAAGACTATGACCCCAAAGATTTTGAGCAGAAATGGTATGAGATCTGGCTTGAGAAGAAGTATTTCCACGCCAATGAAGATGATGGAACAAGGCCTGCTTATACAATCGTAATCCCGCCCCCCAATGTTACGGGTGTTCTCCACATGGGACATGCGCTGAATAATACCCTACAGGATATCATGATCCGCTACAAGCGTATGGATGGATATAATTCTTTGTGGATGCCCGGTACTGACCACGCGGGTATTGCTACACAGAACGTGGTGGAAAAGTCCTTGTCGGAGAGAGGGATCTCAAGGCATGATCTGGGAAGGGATGCCTTCATATCGGAGGTCTGGAAGTGGAGGGAAAAGCACGGAGGCCTCATCATCAGTCAGCTCAAGAGGCTGGGTGCCTCCTGTGACTGGGACCGGACACGCTTCACAATGGACGAAGGTCTCTCGAACGCGGTCAGAAAGGTCTTTGTCACCCTGTATGAAGATGGCCTGATATACCGGAGCGATTATATCGTAAACTGGTGCCCGCGGTGCCACAGCGCCATATCCGACCTGGAGGTGGAGCACGAGGAAGAGGATGGACATCTTTGGCATATCAGGTATCCCCTTGCCGATGGTAGTGGTGATGTTGTGGTGGCTACCACCAGGCCTGAGACCATGCTCGGTGATACGGCCGTGGCAGTCAACCCTGATGACGAGCGATATAAAGCAATGATTGGAAAGGACCTTATCCTTCCTGTCATGAACCGTCGAATCCCCATTATTGCCGATCAACTGGTGGATAAAGAATTCGGCACGGGCGCCGTCAAGGTCACGCCCGCCCACGACCTCAACGACTATGAGATGAGCCTACGCCATGGGCTCGAGGTCATAGTGATCATCGATGAATCCGGGAATATGAACGTCAATGCCGGGCAATATATGGGACTCGACCGGTTTGAGTGCAGAAAGCAGCTGGAGAGGGATCTGGAGGAACAAGGATTCCTCGTGGACAAGACCCATTACCGGGTACCGGTGGGTAAGTGCTACCGGTGCAAGACCACTATTGAGCCCTATCTCTCAAAGCAATGGTTCGTCAAAACCAGGCCATTGGCCGAAGAGGCAATCAGGGCCGTACAAGACGGAAGGACGAGGATCATCCCCAAACAATGGGAAAAGGTTTACTATGAATGGATGAACAATATCCGCGACTGGTGCATCTCACGCCAGATCTGGTGGGGGCACAGGATACCGGCCTGGTACTGTGATGACTGTGAGGAGGTCATTGTAAGTGAGACCGAGCCCAAGCAGTGCACCAATTGTAAATCAGGCAATCTCAGGCAGGAAACCGATGTACTCGACACCTGGTTCTCCTCCGGATTGTGGCCTTTCTCCACCTTGGGTTGGCCGGATCAGACAGACACCTTGAAGCGATTTTACCCCACGGATGTTCTCATCACCGGGTTTGACATCCTCTTCTTCTGGGTGGCAAGGATGATGATGCTCGGTCTTAAGTTCATGAACGATGTCCCTTTTAGAGATGTTTACCTCCATGCCCTGGTGCGCGACGAACAGGGGCAGAAGATGAGCAAATCTAAGGGAAACATCGTGGACCCCCTTGTGGAGATGGACAAGTACGGGGCTGATGCCTTCAGGTTTGCGCTGACCGCCTTTGCCGCCATGGGGAGAGACGTGCGCATTAGTGATAAGCGTATACAGGGGTATCGCTTCTTCATCAACAAGATCTGGAACGCAGGTAAATTTGTTTTGAGCAATATACAAGGCTTTGAACCGAAAGGTGTAGCCCTTGACACGGCAAAACTCGGGCTTGCTGAAAAGTGGATCCTGACCGAGCTGAACAAGACCATCCGGGATGCTAGAGCCGCTCTTGATGAATACCGCTATAACGATGCTGCGGATACCCTCTACCAGTTCACCTGGCACACCTTCTGTGACTGGTACATCGAGCTCTCCAAGTCCATGCTGAATACCGAGGGTGTGCTGTATACGAGGTGGGTGCTTCACTACGTATTGAAGGCTATCCTCGAGCTGTTGCATCCCATCGTTCCCTTTGTAACCGAGGAGATCTGGCAGTGTCTGCCCGGAAGAGAAGGAGAATCCATCGTAATCGCATCATATCCGAAGGAGCGGGGTGAATTCAACTTCACCGGCGATGCCGAGCTCATGAGCTATATTATTGAGATTATTTCCGGTGTACGCAGTATCCGGGGTGAGACAGGCATATCGCCTGCTCTGTTGCTTGATGTAGTCATCCGGGTAATTGATCCGAGGCTTAAGGGTCTTCTCGACGCCAATAGCGTGCATATCAAGGACTTGGCACGGGTATCCCGGGTTGGATTCATCGCCGATGAGACGAAGCGCCCGAAGAAGTGTGCCCTTGCTGTGAGGAAAGGACTCGAGGTCTATGTACCCTTGGAAGGGGTGATTGATATAGAAAAAGAAGTTGACCGCCTTACTAAGCAGATGGGTAAGGTAAAGAAGGAGCTTGAGGAGAAACTCAAGAAGCTTAATAACCCGAACTTTATTGAAAAAGCCAAGAGGGAAGTTGTGGAAGAGCAGATTAAGATAAAGGAAGGCCTGGAGTTCGAGCTTAAGAGTCTCCAAAAGTCCTATACGTTGCTTCAAGGGTAATGAACCTGCTGAAATCAAAGGGACTGATTACAGAGGTCATAGATCTCGCAGAGGTGGACTCCACCAACCAATATGCCCTGAGTGCAGGCAGACCCGGCCTGCTTGTTCGCTCCCGTGTCCAGACTGCAGGCAGGGGCAGAAGGGGCAGGACATGGTACTCATCAAAAGGCGAAAATGTATACATGACCGTTACCTTGACGCCGCCGGAAGAACGCTATCCCATAATCGCCGGCATTGCCGTCCGGGCCGCTATTGAAAGCTTACTTCCCAATCAGTCAGTAGCCATCAAATGGCCCAATGATATAGTTATCTCGGGAAAGAAGGTATGCGGGATCCTCTGCGAGGCCAGAGGGGCCATAACAGCTATCGGTATTGGTGTCAATGTGAACCAACAGGCATGGCCTGGAGAGCTCGAGCATAGGGCCATTTCTCTAAAACAGGTGTCGCAGCGGAATTTCAGCATTGATGAGGTGACTGAAGTGATAGCGGAAAATCTCTGCCGATGGATAGAGGTGTTTCGCAGCCGGGGATTTGGTCCGATTAGGGATGAGTTTTTATGCCATGGAATGCTTGAGGGATATGATGTTTATAATGATAAAGGTCATAGATGCACCATAATCGACATCACGATAGATGGTCACCTCGTTATCGATGTGGATGGTAAGAGAAATATCCTCGTACATGAACCGGTGTCCCTTGGATGGGACAAGGATGTTTAAGACCCTGGATTTTTAGATAAACCTTATAGGATTGATTTCTTTTTTCTATCCCGGTAAGCATTATGACTTCCAGGTGCTACTATAGGCCGACCCTTGTCTTTTCAATGGTTGAAGCTAACATAGTATCCGGGAGGGAATATGCGCATAGACAGAAATATCAAAGAGAGAGGGCATGATCCGTACAGCGAAGGTCGCAAACATGCCGAAGGTGCATACTGCCCGGAATGCCACGCCGTCTATCAGGGAGGCAGGTGGGTATGGCCGGAGGGGCCTGTTTCTTTGGGCGAACCTCTCCTTTGTTCCTCATGCAGGAGGATCAGGGATGACTTTCCAGCAGGCGAGCTCTATCTGTCGGGCAATTATCTGATAAAGCACAAAAAAGAGATTGAAAACCTGATCCATAAGATTGCCAAAGAGGCCAGAGAGAGATCACCGCTCAAGAGGATGATGGATATGAAAAAACAAGACCAGGGCTTGTGTGTGAGATTGACCGATGACCATCTTGCACGGCACATCGGTGATGCTATTTTCCGTGCTTATAGGGGGGATCTGCAGCTCAAATATTCTGATGAGCAGAAGTTTGTACGACTCTACTGGCACCGCGATGAATGAAAAGGCTTCTTGTCATCAATGCCGATGACTTAGGCTTAAGTCCAGATATAAATTCCGGGATATTGTGGGGCATGGGGCAGGGCTTTATCAGCGACACCTCAGTGATGGTCAAGGCCCCATATGCCGAGCCTGCAATACGAGGGCTTAAGGCTTTAGGCATTAAGCATACGGGTATCCATATCAACCTGGATGATATGCTCGGTTGGAAGCCGGGAGGCATTGAACTCAAGGCCAGGCCAGCCCTCATGGAGATGTTGGATGACCAGGAATTTATGAGAGAATGCGCCAGCGAGGCTCGGGAACAGATCGAGATCTTCTTGTCTTTCGGCCTTATACCCACACACTTAGACACTCACCATCATGTACATGGGTTCTCTTCCATATTTGATTTTCTTGTAGATCACTTGATAGAATACGGTATTCCCGCTCTCAGGTTCAGCAGGCATGGTTATCGGCTCCCCACCCGGGAAGATATCTCATATACTGATAAGCTCTATGCCCATATGGAAGAGAGACTCAAGCGTAACGGGATATATTTCAGTACGCATTTTTTAGAGGGTGCCAGCAGGATCGTCGATGTGGATCAAGGGGTCACGGAGCTTGTGGTCCATCCTTCCATGGGAGGAGAGCCCTGGAGGTCGGAAGAACTTAAGATCATTCAAATGAAAGGCACGCCCGTCAACTTGGAGCGTAATGGCATTGAACTGGTCAGTTTCCAAGATGTTTTACGGGCAGATACACCTGATTTATGAGAGCCCCTTGTTATCCAGTTCCTTGTTCCGTAAGCTCAGACTGATATCCACGAGTACCATGAGGCCGTTTAAGGCATACAGGGTTACCACCCAGTCAAGGTTGTAAAACAGCTTGTGAAGGATCCCTGCGATATAGCCGATAAAAACGATAATAAGGAATGCAATGCTTTTGCCCCGGGCGGTCCTTGATGTGTAGGATTTATAGATGGATGTGGGCCAGGCAGAGCCGAAACAGATAAGCATTATCACTTCGAAGATACTCATGGTTAAGCTCACCTCTTACTTGCTTGTTTGATATTCCATCCAGCTGGGTATCATGGATTACTCTGCTATACTATAGGTAATCACTGCATGTTTCTTCGTTATACAACAGAATATGTCATAGGTCACTGACATTTCATGAGAAAAGGCCGGAGGGCTTCTGTCCCCTCCGGCCTTAGATAAGCCTTAGGTGTGTATGGTCAAGTTTTATACGTTTTGTGCCATCTTGAAGATTGGCAGGTACATCGCCACGACTACAAAGCCGATGACCCCGCCCAGAAATACCATAAGCATGGGCTCCAAGGCCGAGGTCAAAGCCTCCACCGCCGTATCCACCTCTTCATCGTAAAAGTCGGCGATCTTACTAAGCATCTGGTCCATGGCGCCTGTTGCTTCACCCACAGCGATCATCTGTACCACCATGCCGGGGAAGATGCCTGTCTGCTCCAGGGGTTCCGACATGGATCTCCCCTCGCTGATAGCCGTTCTGACCGCACGGATGGCATTTTCAACAATAACATTACCGGCAGTCTTGGAAGTAATGTCCAACCCGTCCATGATAGGGACTCCCGAGGAGATCATGGTGCCCAGGGTGCGGGTAAACTTTGCAACAGCTACCTTCCTGATGAGATCACCGAAGATAGGGAGCCTTAATGCTAGTTTATCTGTGTAGAAACGCCCCTTTTCCTGGGTCCTGATCCATTTGAAGCCGAAGATAAGCAATACGATGAAACCTGCCATCGCCCACCAGAACTTTCTGAAAAAGTAGCTCAGGTTTACCACCATTTGTGTAGGGGCCGGCAAAGCAGAGCCGAATTGTTTGAACATATCACTGAAGGTGGGGATAACGAAGATCATGAGGATTGCCACAACGCCAAAGGCTACGCACAGCACGATGATGGGGTATGTCATGGCGCTCTTGATCTTGTTTTTGAGTTGTTCATTCTTTTCCATATACACGGCGAGACGGTTCAAGACCGTATCGAGCACGCCACCGATCTCACCTGCTGCAACAAGGTTTACGTAGAGGCTGTCAAAGACCTTCGGGTGCTTGCTCAAGGAATCTGCAAAGGTGCTTCCCCCCTCAACGTCCTGCTTTATCTGGGTAAGGACCTTTTTGAAGCTGGGGTTGGGCTGCTGGGAAGATAAGATGTCAAGGCACTGGACGAGCGGTAAGCCTGCATTGATCATGGTGGAGAACTGCCGGGTGAAGATCACGATCTCCTTGGTTTTGATCCCTTTCTCGAAGAGGGAGATTTTTTTTGCCTTGGTTTTAAGTTTTGTTGGGATGATTCTCTGCCGCTTGAGGATCATAGCTGCCGCAGCCTTGTCAGAAGCCTCGATCTCACCCTTTTTAATGCTCCCGTTGGCGAGCTTGCCTTCCCAAACGAATACTGACATGGGTTATCTCCTCTCTGTTCCTGATACGTTCCTGTGCTGAGCAGGGGACGCCATCATCTGTCTGAGCTCTTCCGGATCCATGGACCTTCCGAGCGAATCATCCAAGGTTATTAATTTACGCATGTAGAGATTCAGCAGCGACTGGTTCATGGTCTGCATGCCGTGCTTGGTCTGTCCTACCTGCATCTGGGAGTAGATCTGGTGGATCTTGTCTTCCCTGATGAGGTTCCGTATTGCCGGGGTCGTTATCATCACCTCGGCTGCAAGCACCCTCCCTTTGCCGTCCAGCCTGGGAATGAGCTGCTGGGCGATGACCGCCTCCAGTACAAATGCCATCTGAGCCCGAACCTGAGACTGCTGATGCGCCGGGAATGCATCCACGACGCGGTTGACGGTCTGGACTGCCGAGTTGGTATGTAAGGTAGCAAACACAAGGTGGCCTGTCTCGGAAATAGTGAGTGCCGCCTGTATGGTCTCCAGGTCTCTCATCTCACCGATGAACACAACGTCCGGGTCCTGCCGAAGGATGTATTTGAGGGCGGTCACAAAGCTCTTTGTGTCCGCACCGATCTCCCTCTGATTAACCAGACAGCCTTTATGCTTGTGCACGAATTCTATCGGGTCTTCTATGGTGACGATGTGGTCGTGGCGTTCTGTGTTGATTTTGTCCAGAAATGCGGCCAAGGTGGTGGATTTACCGCATCCCGTCGGTCCTGTCACCAGGATAAGACCACGAGGAAGCGAGGTGACCCTCATGACAACCGATGGGAGGCCAAGGGTTTCGAGCGACAGGATCTCATAGGGGATCATCCTGAATACACCTGCAAGAGCACCCCTCTGAATAAAGATATTGGCCCTGAATCGGGCAACACCCTTGATGCCGAAGGAGAGGTCGAGCTCCTGTTCCTCCTCGAATTTATGCTTCTGGGCCTCAGTGAGGATAGAGTAGAGCAATTCCCGCGTAGTTTTAGGATCCATCGTTGGTACATCCAGGGGATAGAGCTGTCCTCTCACACGGATCTGGGGAGGTGATGCTGTAGTGATATGCAAGTCTGAAGCACCCTTCTCAACCATGATCTTGAGCAAGTCATAGATAGAATGTTCCAATGAATACCTCCAAAATTAATCGGCCATTGTTGTTCTTAAGATCTCTGCCACCGAAGTGGTACCTTCAAGGACCTTACTGAGGCCGCTCTGTCTCAGGGTCTTCATGCCCTGGCTGATGGACTGGTTTTTGATCTCGGATGCTGAAGCACCCATGAGGATAAGCTCCCGTATTGCCTCGCTAATCGGCATAACTTCATAAAGGGCTATCCTTCCCTTGAACCCCATATTCCCGCATGAAGGGCAGCCCTTCCCTGTCACGCACTCTACATTGTCCGCAGTTTCAGGGTTCATGCCCATCTGGATTAGTGTTTCTTGTGATACCTCTTCATCTCTTTTTTTGCACTGGGGGCATACCTTCCGTGCGAGCCTCTGGGCCACGATAAGATTCACCGAAGACGCCACCAAAAAAGGCTCAATACCCATATTGAGGAGCCTGTTTATGGTTGAGGGTGCATCATTGGTGTGGAGCGTAGAGAGCACGAGGTGTCCTGTCAATGCAGCCTTGATCCCGATCTCTGCGGTCTCGAAATCCCGGATCTCTCCCACGAGTATAATGTCAGGGTCCTGTCTAAGGAAGGACCTCAGGGCTGTTGCAAAAGTAAGGCCGATCTCTTCATGCATCTGGACCTGATTTACGCCCGGAAGATTAAATTCTACAGGGTCTTCAGCGGTGGATATGTTGCTATCCATCTTATTAAGCTCGGACAGTGCGGAATACAGAGTCGTCGTTTTTCCGGAACCCGTGGGCCCGGTGACGAGAACCATGCCCCATGGCTTATAGATAGCTTCTTTGAAGCGTGTGAGGGCTTGTTCTTCAAAGCCGAGCTTGGTCATGTCGAGCTGGAGGTTCGATTTATCAAGGATTCTCAAGACCACCTTTTCGCCGAACAGGGTGGGTAGTACCGATACGCGGAATTCAACCTCCTTGCCGCCCTGGATCTTGAGTTTGATTCTGCCGTCCTGAGGCAGCCTCCTCTCTGCGATGTCAAGCTTTGCCATGATCTTCAGTCTCGAGACCAGGGCATTCTTCATGCGGATCGGTGGTTTCATGGCTTCATAGAGCATGCCGTCAAGTCTGAATCTGATCCTCATGAATTTCTCATAGGGCTCTACATGGATGTCGCTTGCGCCCTTTTTGATGGCATCAACAAGGGTCAGGTTAACAAGCTTAATGACGGGCGCCTGGTCCGCTTCCTTTTCCAAATCTCCAACAGCGAGGTCGTCAATATCGGCTGTAACCTCTACCGAGCCCCCGAATTCTTCCATGGTGCTTAAGGCATCATCCAGGGATGCGCTCTGGTCATAGAAATGGTCTATGGCCCATTTCAGCGAATCCTCCGAAGTAACAAACACCTCAATGGAGTACCCGGTTAAAAACTTGAGATCATCAACAGCAAATATATTCGTAGGGTCGGTCATTGCCACCTTCAGGGTGGCCCCGTTTCGATCAAAAGGGATGGCGTGGTATTTCTGGACGACATTGATAGGGATGAGCTTTACTATCTCAGGGTCAGGATTCAGGTTTTTGAGTATGACTGCGGGCAGCCGGTATTGTTTGCCCAGGAAGTCTACGAGTTGTTCCTCGCTGAGGTGTCCAAGTTTGACAAGCTGAGAGCCTAGGCGGACACCAGAGACTTTCTGTGCCTTCTGAGCCTCGAGGAGTTGTTCGGGTGTAATAAGAGCATTTTTCACTAATTGCTCGCCTATACGCTCATTTGCCATATCTCTCCTTCCTATTGACTATCGGCACTTGGGGAGTCTGACTTTAACCAAACAAAACCAGCACCCAATGGTGTAACCGTATGGTTCGCCAGCATTTCTTGTGTATACATTTCATATAAGATTCTGGTCAGCAATTCCGAAGGACCCCGGTATTAAGTTCTGTTGGAAAGCCCTGTTGTAAGATATATACGCTTTGATCTTGTTGCGGCCAGTATTTTATCCCTTAAGAAGGGTCGGATCAGATGATTAAATTCCTAAAATGAGTCCCATGACGTATCTTCAAGAGCCCCTCTTGTCTTTTTTCGCCCGGACCTGATTGATGGATATCACTTCAGCATTATGTATGATGGTTTTTTGGGGGGGTTGTTGTTTTTGTTGTCCCGGTTTTTCAAGCGCTACGATCTGTATGGGGATATCTTTCATGGTAAACGATGAACCCTCAAGGTATTCCCTCTTGAGAATCCATGTCATATCCTGCGGTGGAAAACTTAAGAAGAGGAACCTCACCTGATACCACTTGGGTTTGATATCAGGCTCAATCACTTCAATCCTTGCATATACCGAAGGTTTATTATCAATATGTATTATAACCACATCGCCGATAGAACTCATGGGATATTCCTATCACAAAGAGTCGAACAGATCCAAGGGTGTTTTCGTAAATAAGATGGTAACATGCCGTTATTGACTAGCGGCGGTGCAGGGTTGGTTTTTAGAAAAGTGGACCATGCTCCAGCTTGATAAAACCTTGATTTTGTGAAAGAGTACCTCCATATCGTCCATGATCTTTATGATGTAATACAGGATGTTTTACCAAAGGTATAAAAGATACCTATCCATATTTATTTTAGTTATTAATCTTTTTATGCCGGAAGGACGATGATGGATAAGAGATGGCTGAAGAGATCCTGTTCGTCGATGACGAAGAATATATCCTTGATATAGCCCAGCAGATCTTCGCTGAACGCGATATTACCATCCTCACTGCCCAAAGTGCCGATGAGGCCCTTGATTTAGTAAAAAAACATGAGATTGCCGTACTCGTCTCTGATAACCATATGCCCGGCATGAAGGGTATCGATCTCCTCTCCAAGGTCAAGGCCATCTCCCCTGATACAGTGAAGATTCTGATGACGGGGTTTGCAGATCTTGAGACTGCGCTGGATGCCATCAACCGGGTAGAGGTCTTCCGGTTCATTGTCAAGCCATGGGAAAACACCCAACTCGTCGGTCTTGTGGAAGATGCGCTAGAGCGTTATCGGCTCATCAAGTCCATCCTGCAGGGCGATGAGAATACTATGCGATCCCTGGTCCATGCCCTTGAACTCAAAGACCCCTACACCAGGGGACATTCCGAACGTGTTGCAGGCTATGCACTCATGATCGCCGCACATCTAGGTTTGTCCGAAGAGGCGTTGAGCTCCATACGTTATGGAAGTTGGCTGCATGACTGTGGCAAGATCGGGGTTTCTGAGAATATTCTCAATTATGAGGGGCCGTTAGATGAGACCGAGATCCACGTTATCAGAAACCATCCCCTATGGGGCGCAGATGTGGCCCGGAAGGGACACCTGACCGGGACAATTGTGGATATCATCCTTTCCCACCATGAGCGTTATGATGGGAAAGGCTATCCATCAGGTCTCAGGGGTGAAGAAATCCCGCTCGATGCACGAATCGTCAGTGTGGCCGATATCTATGATGCACTTACTACGGAAAGACCATACCGGATGGCGTATATGCGAGAGAGGGCATTAGAGATGCTTCTTTCCATGAAGGGCAATGTCCTTGATCCAAAGCTGGTGGATTGCTTTGTATCCATCATGCAAAGAGGAAGCGGAGAAGAATCCGGCACACCGAAGGATCTATGAAGTGAATTTATTGAGGTTATGTGCTATATTATTGAATAAGTATGGCAAAGATATATGGCAATAGATGGAAGATCGTAGATAATCTCGGGAGAGGTGGTCAGAGCGTAGTATTTCGCGTCATTGACACCAAGGAAGAATACCAAGGTGAATATGCACTCAAGCGGATTCTCAACCCAAATCGACAACAAAGGTTTGTGCGTGAGATTGAAGCTATCAAACTTCTTAAGCACTCCAATATCATCAGTATTATTGATCACTCGGCGTTAGATGCGGCGGAAGGAAACGCAGATAAGCAGTATCTCGTGATGCCTCTTGCGGAAGGTGGTGATCTTGCTTCTAAGGGGCGTGTTGCTTTGTACAAAGATTCCATTGATAGCACACTTCAGATCGCCAAACAAATTGCATCGGCATTGGCAACTGCGCATTCAAAGGAAATTATTCACCGCGATGTCAAACCTGGGAATATCTTATTCAGTGGAAACGGACACGAAGTATGGCTTACCGATTTTGGCATCTGCCTGCTGCGGAATTATGAGAGAATTACTGAAGAGGGAGAGATAGTAGGCCCTAGGGCTTTCATCGCTCCTGAGCTTGAGGATGGTAGTGTATTGGAAGCGACACCAGCCGCCGATATCTATTCACTGGGCAAAGTCATCTATTATGCACTGACTGGTGGTACGATTATCCCTCGCGAGCAGATACTCGAAAGACCATTCAGTCAAGTGTTTGAGAAAGGTGAGCGGCACCATTTAATCCAACTATTACTAGTGAGGATGATCTGTTCACTACAATTACGCTTGCAGAGCATGGAGGAAGTGATTCAAGAATTAGAGAAAATCGATAAATGGGAGCAGAACGCTCGCTTGCTACCACTCAATCCAGTGACTCTTGTGAGCATCGAACAAATGCAGAAGCGGGCACTGGACACTCATCACATCAAAGAAGAGAATGCAGCGGCGCGCGCTACAGAGGAACATAAGTTACAGCTCGTCGTGAAGAGCATTCTCAATTGGTTGAGGAGTGAACTTACAAAAACGGCTTCTTACATCGGCGTTGGTATTATAAAGTCGGAGGTCAGCGATTTGACAATCACTAATATACAAGACTTCAGAGTCCCCACTGCCCCCAATTCAGGATATATCGCTGTGGGCGGCTTGGAATTGTCAATCGAGGACAGAAGCAATTCTTCTGGTGTGAAGCACCTGCTTCATTTGATTTTATGTAAGGAGTTGAAGATTAATTTCACTGTCCAAATTGGCAGCATTCCTCCAGCAACGCCTCTTCCCGTCAGAGATTTACAGTTAGCGCTTATCCCATATTATCTACAAACAGCAGGAACCCGGCCTCCAAATTCATCGGCGTTTAAAGGGTACCTCACCCGTAAAGATCATATTGGACAGTCAGGAGGAACAGTAAACATACACGACCAAAATTGGGGTCTGGGACGAGGTCAGGTAAAACTCATGAAATGGACACATGTAACAAGCACATTTCATTCGAATATTTCACAGTGCTTCAGATTCAAGTTGTCCGATTGGCCGACCAACTCCAGTGCGCTCATGGAGGCACTTTCCGAGGCTTTGGATGTGTTTGTGAGTTTTGTCAAGGAGGGGGCAAGCACCATAGGCCGATAAATTCTGATATACCGCCCTGAGTCGGTATAGTGATTGTATAACCCTTATGTGGAGATAGGTAGTTGTCCGATCATTATTTATCACAGCGGCAAATTTTGATTAACGGCATCGTTGCGTTTGAGCCAATTATAATGGGATTGCACAAGTCATATAAAAATAAAGAGTTCTCCGATTGGCCGACGATAGTTCTAGGGACGACCCTTCAAACTTCCGCGATTTCGCTGTCCAAGCTACTTCCCTTTAACAAACCAGGCCAAGAACCGCTCGATCAACGGTCAATCGCATCAATCATTCGGAATATCATCGACACGCATGATGCGTTGGATATGCTAATAAACGTGACGTCCCCGGAGGAATTTAATCTCCACCAAGATATACTGAAACTATATTTGTCGTCTCAAATCAAGAAGGTGCAATCTAAAATCAAGCCTGAAGACGCCCAGGAATTCCATGGGCGCGCTGCATCTCATTATTGGCGCAGAATCAAGAGTTCGAATTTGTACAAGAAGTCCATGGATCGAATAAAAAGCGGAGAATCAATTTTCTACACGACTCGGGATCAACGCGTACGAAAAGCGAGCGGGGCGCAGGCAGATGTTGTGATGGGGGTGATAGCAGATTTATCGACATATGTTCATTCCATACCCCCAGCACTCTGGATGGGAGGAATCAATGAACTTTACGCAGACAATACGAGGCACAGAGGTATTGTGTGGGTATGGTTACGAGTAGCCAACTTCTATCTTGCGCGGTGCTTCGTTTTGATTTTGAAAGTATTCCCCCAAGGGCAATCATCTGAACTAACAGATTTCATAGCGTACCATAAAAATGTGTTCGCTGACTAGATTTATAACAAGCCGCTGCTCAGCATAGATCTTACCTCAACATATTTACATTCAGTGTGCAGATATCCCCCATCTCTTGCAGTGTTTCCTATATAGAAAAAAATGCCAAACCCATCACAAAACATACATAGAACAAGTCTTCATGCCATCATATGGTTGCCGGATTAGGGGCATTTTAATTGTATTTAATTCAGGAAAAATGGAATAAACCCATCATGGCTCATGCCCTTGAGTGTAGATCTAGGTTTGGTGCCGATCTGTGGGTAAGATACTATCTATTACAATAAACCTTCTTCATGCTGCTTGGGGGTATGGTTGGAACTGTAGATGAATTGCAGTGTAGAAAAAGGGTCAACAAGGGGGTCAACATTGAGGGTGCTAACCCCCCGTAAACCTTGGCGTCCCCAAGGGGATTTGAACCCCTGTCGCCGGCGTGAAAGGCCGGTGTCCTGGGCCAGGCTAGACGATGGGGACATACATATGAGCCAGGAGGGACTCGAACCCTCGACCACCGGATTAAAAGTCCGATGCTCTACCAACTGAGCTACTGGCTCAGTTCGAAACCCCCTATGTCATGGTTGCAGGAAAATATCAAGGGTAAAAAAGCCTTATCAATTGCATAGAAGCCGTTGTATTGTTAGGCATCATGAGCCTATACAGCCAACCCTTCCACACCGCTGAATGGTGTTTTCTGTATGACAGAAGTTGTGATATAGATTTATACGATATGATCTGGGTGATACTCTATATTCCGATCGCCGTTTACATGGCTTATGCGTTTACCTCGCATCTTGAACCCATCTCTTGGGCCATTGTCTTTGCAGTCATCCTTGGGTTCTCTATTGTGGAGTGGCTTATGGTGAGAAAAGACAGCTCCCGATCGAGGATAACACTTACGATCATGTGCCTCACCCTTGTGTCACTCCTTGGAGGCATGATTTTGAGATGAGAGGTAATCTATCGGATCAGATGGAAGATCAGGGGTTACATATCTTCGGCATAGCAGTAGTCATAAATCTTTGACACCCTGATCCCCTGGATGGAGAAATAAAACTCGTCCCCCTTTTCAACCCCGCTGACTTCCGCCACACCCGATTCCTGCGCCTGGAAGATCTTGGTGTTGCCAAAGTCGAAAATGGGCAAGGCCTTGCTTGTATAGGTCCAGATAGTTCCATCCTCAGAGATGGTTGAGATAATATACTCACCCTGCTTCAACCACTTTTTGATACCCTGGAATTCGAATTTCCGATTATCCCTATACATGGCGGCCTCTCTCTTCATAGCTGCTTCCTTTCTAATGATACTTATCGGATATTAAGAGAGAACGCTTAACGCTTTTGCTTGGGTACACCCCCTTTTTTTGAGTCCTTGTAGAGCTTATAGTCCATACTGTCTACAAGGGCCATCCAAGAGGCTTCAAGGATGTTGCTGGATACGCCCATGGTATACCAGTGGTCTTTTTTATCGCCTGACTCGATGAGGACTCTGACTACCGACTCGGTCCCCTGTCTGGATGAGATCACCCGTACTTTATAATCCAAAAGTTCGACTTCCTGAATGCCGGGGTAAAACTTTTGGAGGGCCTTCCTGAGCGCTCTATCCAGCGCATTGACCGGGCCGTTTCCCAGGGCCGCCGTATGCTCAATACTGCCGTCCACCTCAATCATGATGGTGGCCTCTGACATGGGGTCGGTGTCGTCGCTCCTGCGCTCCGTGTTCACCCGAAAGCCCTTGAGCTTGAAGGAGCGCATGTGCTCACCCATGGACTTTTTCATAAGGAGTTCCAATGAGGCATCGGCACCTTCGAACTGAAAGCCGCAATTCTCAAGATCCTTGATGATCTTTACGATTTCGTTGGCAGCCGTATCATCCTTGGAAAGATCGATATTAAACTCGCGAGCCTTGTAGAGGATGTTGCTCTTTCCTGACTGATCTGACACCAAAACCTTGCGATGATTTCCCACAAGTTCCGGAGAAATATGCTCATAGGTGGCAGGGTCATTAATCACGGAACTCACGTGGATACCGCCTTTATGGGCAAAAGCCGATTCTCCCACAAAGGGCTGATGCTTGTTGTGGGATAGGTTGGCGATGTCGTCAAAAAACCGGGATAGGTCGCTGAGCATGCTCATTTTGTCCAGAGGTATGGTCTCATAGCCGAGCTTGATGGAGAGATTGGGGATGATGGAGCACAGGTTTGCATTTCCACACCTCTCGCCGATACCGTTGATGGTACCATGGATGTGATTAATGCCGGCCTGTACGGCGCAGACGGTATTGGCAACTGCAAGATCACTATCATTATGGCAATGGATACCAAGCGGGGTATTAATCTCACCCTTAAGAAACCCGATGATACCCAACACCTCCGACGGCAGGGTGCCGCCGTTGGTGTCACACAGGATAATCCTGTCCACTCCGCCTGAAACAGCAGCCGTTAATGTTGATAATGCATAGTCCCTGTTCGCCTTCAGGCCATCGAAGAAGTGCTCTGCATCGAAGAAAACCATATTGAAGAAGCCTTTGAGATAGGCCACGGTTTCGCGGATCATCCGCAAATTTTCATCAAGAGAGCACCCGAGCCCCCCTTCACCCTTGACGTGAGTATCCCACGATTTGCCGAAGATGGTCAATCCATGGGGTTTGGCATTGATAAGGTGTTTTATCATCCTGTCGTTTTCAGGGTGTTTGTCTGGTTTGCAGGTACTGCCAAAGGCCATGATTTTAGCATGGGTGATTGCGAGCGATTTGATCTTGCCGAACAGGCGATCATCTTTCGGGTTGGCACCCGGCCATCCGGCTTCAATGTAGTCTATGCCAAGCTGGTCAAGTTTCAGGATGATCGAGGACTTGTCATCCAGCGAAAGGCTTATGTCTTCGGACTGGGCCCCGTCACGCAAAGTGGTATCATAGATCTCAATCTTGTTCAAACAGCACCCCTCGGCTTGTCGAGCTCGAAGGCCTCGTGCAGTACGCGTACCCCAAGCTCGATAAATTTCTCGTCAATAACGCACGAGATTTTGATCTCGGAAGTGGAGATCATCTGAATGTTGATCCCCACATCGGACAGGGCCTGGAACATCTTTGATGCGACCCCGGCATGGGACCTCATGCCCACACCTACGATGGATAGTTTGGCGATGGAAGGATCACCCACTACATCACGGGCCCCGATGTCGCTGACCAATTGTTTGACGATCGCAATAGCCTTGTCATAGTCTGTTTTGGTGACGGTAAAGCTCATATCTGCCAGCTTTCCGTCTGCAGAGACATTCTGGATGATCATGTCCACGTTAATGTTCTTTCCCGCCAGGGGGGAGAAGATCTTTGCTGCAACGCCGGGTTTATCCTGCACGCCGAGTATGGTGATCTTGGCCTCGTTCTTATCATAGGTAATGCCTGATACGACCTCTTTTTCCATCTCGTCATCCTCCAGGGTGGTAAGCGTTCCTCCTTCATCCGTGAAGGAGCTTTTCACCAGTATGGGAACATTATATTTCTTTGCAAACTCCACGGAACGTGTCTGAAGGACCTTGGCGCCCAACGACGCCATCTCGAGCATCTCGTCATAGGAGATCTTCTCAAGCCGTCTCGCCTTGTCACATATGTTGGGGTCGCAGGTGTAAACCCCGTCCACATCGGTGTAGATCTCGCAAAGCTCGGCTCCAAGCACTGCGGCAAGTGCCACAGCAGATGTATCAGACCCGCCCCTTCCAAGCGTGGTGATGTCCAGATTGTCCGTAACTCCCTGGAACCCTGCCACTACCGCCACCTCTTTTGCCTCGAAGGCCTTTTTCAGGGCCTGCACATCTATGTCGAGGATACGCGCCTTCATAAAGTCGTTGTCGGTCTTGATACCGAGCTGGAATCCGAGAAGCGATCGTGCAGGCACACCTAAATCCTTGAGTGCCATCGCAAGGAGGCCAATGCTCACCTGCTCGCCCGTGGAGACGATGACATCCATTTCCCGCGGATCAGGGGAGGGTGAGAGCTCCTTGGCGAGCCTGATGAGCTTGTCCGTCTCTCCAGACATGGCGGAAACCACCACTGCTATGTCGTTGCCTTCGCGATACCTCTTTGCAACCTTGTCTGCCACGAATTTTATCTTTTCCAGAGTGCCGACGGAGGTCCCGCCATACTTCTGAATAATTATTCCCATTCGGATTCACCTCTTACCAATAGAGACAAATAATATATGATTGTTATTGAGATACGGGCAGTTGTATATGATGAAATAGGTCGGATTATCCATCAAGGTCTTTAATCCAGGGGAGTTCTGTGGAGATGTCGATCCTCCTTTTTTGCTCACCTGCATGATCGATGGTGATTTCCACGGTTGTCCCCCTGAAAAAGCCGCATGCGCGCTGCGCCCATTCGACAATAATGACATGATCCGTGTCCATGAAATCTTCAAGCCCAAGATTTCCTATTTCTTCAGAGTCTAGCCTATAGAGATCTACATGGATTATGTCAAGCCTCGCGTTGTACAGGTTTACCAGGGTGAAGCTGGGGCTGACCACGATTGCCGAAGTATCAGGCTCCATACCTTCGACAATACCCTTGGTGAAAAGGGTCTTGCCTGCACCTAACTCACCATTAAGCAGGATGATCTCACCGCCTGAAAGCAGAGATCCTATCTGAGCCCCGAGTTTAGTCGTCTCTTCCGGAGAATGGGAACTGAATTCACGCCTCATGCATTCTCCAAGATCACAACTGCAACAGCACAACCTTTATCATGAGATATGCTCACATGGTATTGTCCAGCGCCTTTGAGGCGCGAGAGCTCATGTGCCTTGCCGGTGAGACGAAGCCGGGGTGCTCCATGTGCAATGTCCACAGAGATATCTTGAAAAGAGATCCCCGAAGATCTCCTTGCAGAGAGCGCCTTGAAGGCTGCCTCTTTTACGGCAAACCTGCCGGCAATACATGATGCCGAGTCATGCCTTTTCATACAATAATCAATCTCTTCGGGAGAGAAGATCCTCTTTAAAAAGCGTATGCCATGCCTTTGAAGGAGGGTATTGATACGGGCTATATCAACGATGTCAATGCCGATTCCGATGATCACTTAAGTCCCCATTATTGACCGTATAACCGAACGAACCCTGTGGGCATGGAGGCAATCATGGACGCGCACCAGGTCCACTCCATTCAAGGCGGCCCAGGAGGTCAAAGCATCCGTGCCTTCTTCACGCTGATCAATGCCGCAATCGAGTATCTTGCCGATGAATGTTTTTCTTGAGTGCCCTGTCAACAAGGGCATGTGAAGCGACTTAAACTCGGCAATATGGCGCATGATGGAGAGGTTTCCCTGAAGGTCCTTGCCGAAACCCAACCCAGGGTCGACGATGATAGACTCAGGGGATATGCCTGCATTCAGGCAGGCCTCAATCCTCTCGTCTAAGAACATATAAATTTCGCTTATTATATCTTCATAATGGGTATTGTCCTGCATGGTCTTGGGCGTGCCCCGCATGTGCATGAGGATGACCCCGCAGCCGCTGTGGCGTGCGAGTGTCACCATATCCGGATCGTCCCTGAGGGCCGTTATATCATTGATAATGGATGCCCCGGCATGAAGTGCGGCTTTGGCAACAGTTGCCTTGGTTGTATCGATACTGATAGGGATCTCTAGAACAGAGGCCAGTTGTTTGATTATGGGTACTATCCTTGAGGCTTCCTCGTGCGCATCTACGTTCTGAGATCCGGGCCGTGACGATTCACCCCCCACATCGATGATCTCAGCGCCCTGCTTAACCATCACCAAAGCATGTTCTAAGGCTGGTCCAGGTTCTAGGAACTTCCCGCCGTCGGAAAAGGAATCAGGTGTCACGTTCAGGATCCCCATGATTACCGGCAATTCTTTCCACTCCAGGTTTTTGCCGCAGAGATTGAGCGTGAGGGGGCCATTTTCAGTCAACACCTGTTCGCGGATGCTTTCAGCCAGTGGCTCCAGGCCCGGCTGAAGTTTGAGCTTGTCCATAAGGAGCCTGAAATGCCGCAGGTCACCCATGATAACACAGTCCGAGGTCTCCACCTTTCCTGAGATCACATGCCTGTGGACCGCTACATCCCCGCCGATGGAGAGCATACTCTGCTTAAGTATGTTGGCTGCGTAGAGTCTAACTCCCCTGAGCAGGAGGTTTACGTGATGGAGTTTGGGAACCAGGTAGGGCAACGAAGCCGGATCGACTCCACAGGCGAGCAGGTTGTCTTTGTCCGCGTTAGAGAGCAGCCTAGCTTGCAGCAGCCCCTTCCTGGACGATCTTGTCGATCTCTGCGCCATCGATGACCTCTTTTTCCAGCAGGGTCTGTGCGATCTTGTGAAGGAAGTCCAGATTACCTTCAACAATCGAGCGGGTCTTGGTGTAGCAGTCCATGATGATGGCCTTCACCTCTTCGTCGATCTTCTGGGCTGTCAGCTCGCTATAGTCGACCCTCTTGGAGATCTCCCTGCCAAGGAAAATCTCCTGCTCAACTTTACCGAAGCTCAAAGGACCCAAGGTGCTCATGCCCCATTCGGTGACCATGTGCCTGGCCATATCGGTGGCCCGTTCGATATCGTTTCCAGCACCGGTAGTCAAGCAGCCTAAGACCAGCTCTTCAGCAACCCTCCCACCCATGAGAACGGAAATGGTTGCCAGCAGGAAGTCCTTGCTGTAGGTATGCCTGTCATCGATCGGGAGCTGCTGGGTTATGCCCATGGCGCGTCCTCTGGGGATGATGCTTACCTTGTATACCGGGTCTGCATTCGGTAGTTTCTTTGCTACAAGGGCATGGCCTGCTTCGTGGTATGCGGTGGTCTTCTTCTCCTCTTCGGAGATCACCATGCTCTTACGCTCCACGCCCATGAGGACCTTGTCCTTGGCCATCTCCATGTCTTCCATCATCACCTTTGTCCGATTTTTGCGGGCAGCAAGGAGGGCAGACTCATTTACGAGATTAGATAGATCAGCCCCTGAAAAACCGGGTGTGGCCTTGGCAAGTATTGCCAGATTGACATCATCAGCCATAGGGATATTGCGAGTGTGTACCTTGAGGATACCCTCTCTGCCTTTGACGTCGGGGCTTGCAACAACCACCTGGCGATCGAATCTTCCAGGGCGGAGCAGGGCAGGATCAAGAACGTCCGGACGATTGGTGGCCGCCATGAGGATAACTCCTTCATTGGATTCAAACCCGTCCATCTCCACGAGGAGCTGGTTCAAGGTCTGCTCTCGTTCATCATGGCCGCCGCCGAGGCCGGCCCCTCTGTGCCTGCCGACGGCATCGATCTCATCGATGAAGATGATGCATGGGGCATGCTGCTTGCCCTGAGCAAAAAGGTCACGCACACGCGACGCGCCTACACCCACGAACATCTCCACAAAGTCGGAGCCCGACATGCTGAAGAAAGGAACCCCCGCTTCACCCGCCACTGCCTTTGCCAGCAGGGTTTTGCCTGTACCCGGGGGGCCCAGGAGCAGTACGCCTTTGGGTATCCGCCCGCCAAGTGATGTGAACCGTTTGGGCTCCTTGAGGAATTCGATGATCTCCTCCAGCTCCTCCTTTGCCTCATCCACACCGGCCACATCGGCAAAGGTGACCTTCATTTTGTCCTGGGTCATGAGCCTGGCCTTGCTCCTACCGAAGCTCATGGCCTTGGTTCCGCCGGTTTGCATCTGCCTCATGAAGAGGACCCATACACCAATGAGCAACAGCATGGGGATCCATGAGATTAAGGCGGAGAGGTACCAGGGGGATTCATCCTTTGGTTTTGCGGTAATAGAGATGTTCTTTGCTGTAAGCCTCTCAACGAGCTTTGGATCATCCGGCGTGTAGGTGTCAAAGATCTTTCCGTTTGCCAGCACGCCTTTGATCTCGCTGCCTTGAATGGTGACTTCCTTTATCTCGCCTTTATCCAAAACCTTAAGAAAGTCGCTGTAGGCTAATGTCGAAGTCTGTTTAGCTGGTTGATTAAAGAGGTGGAAGAGCATCACCCCGATGAGTGCGATGACCACCCATAGGGCTACTGTTTTAATCAGGCTGGTGTTTGAGTTCATGCAGAGCTCACTGTTTTGCGTTTAGCTTCGCTGCCGGCGAGGGGCCTAAGGAGGCTAGTAAAATATTTGCTATATCCCGATAATTATCAGAGACGGAGCCCAAGCTCTTTCTCGCCTCATCTTCTTTCCCCAGAGTGATAAGGGCGCCGGCCTTGAGAATCAGGGCCTGATCTTTCAGGTCTTTAGATGCATTCTCTATGCACGTATCCAGCAGCGGTAAGGCCTTGGCCTGCTCCTTCTGCTGTATATATGTGTCGGCCAAGATGAGGACAGCCTGCCAATAGAACGTATCCTTACTCCCCCATTTGTTGATGAACTCATCTGCATAAGACTGAGCCATCTTTTGATTTCCCTGATTAAATGACATGCGCGCAAGTCGCAATTTCGCGAGCTTGCCCGCCTTTGTATCGGAGTAGTCCTGGGCAACCTGGAGTGTCATCTGGGAGTTGTCGGCAGCCTTCAAGTATGCATTCATTCCATCAAGCTCCCTCGTTGTCTTCCAGTAGTAGAACCCGTATCCTCCAGCCAGGATTCCCACGAGGACAACTGCACTAATGATGAATTGCTGCGGATGCTCCTTTATCCATACAAGTACGCTATTTGTCGTGGTTACGAATTCATCCGGCGTATTGAGCAGATCCTTACGTGTCATTCGTGCCATGTATATTCAACCTCCTAGTAGTTAGGAATCATATAGTAACTCTCAGAGGTGTATGTCAATTACGTATTATTCCCATATGAATAGAAAATGTCCCTGCACAATGTATGCAGGGACATAAGCTTGCGGTCTAATCTTTAAGGATATTGTCTTTCAGGCGATCACTGCAAGGTAACAGGCTCGATGATCTGAGGTGTTATGAAGATCAGGAGTTCTGTCTTGCTCTTTGTTATCTCTGTGCTACTGAAGAGATACCTTATTACAGGCAGATCACCCAGCCCTGGGACCTTTTGAATGTTATCCGTTTCCGATTCCTCAATAATACCGCCGATGACGGTCGTTTCACCGTTCTTCACCAGCACTTCAGTCGTTGCCTCGCGGTTATCTATAGAGGGGTCTCCCAGGCTGTTCTTGACGGATCCGAGTGCATCGCGCTTTACACTGATCTCCATGTTCACGCTCCCGTCAAAGGCGATCCTCGGAGTTACATCGAGCTGGAGGTCGATGTCCTTCAGATCAGTAGAGAGCTGGCCTTCCTGGTTACGGACGATGTACGGATATTTTTGACCCTGTTTGATAGTCGCCTTCTTGTTGTCCGTGGTGACAACCTTTGGCCTGGAGAGCACATTGATGCTACCGGTGGTCTCTCCGATGTCAAGACTCAGGTCAAGCTCAGCGGCTGTACTGCCGAGCCTGCCCAAGGTAATGCCGAACCCCGCAGCCTGGTTGGTTGGGAAATTCACTGCCAAAGATGGGGATGGTATAGACGTCGTGCTCCATTGCGCTGGACCCCCTGCGGTTACGGTTGTACTGAAAGGACTTGCTGCAGTTGTCGCAGCCGCAGTATTCACCCCTGAGAGGCCATAGAGATGTGAGTTGGACTGATTCCTGAAAGAACCTCCCCACTGGATACCAAGACCCTTGGAGAAATTGTTGTCTGCCTGCACTATCCTGGCTGAGATGAGGACCTGCGGGGTGGGTTTGTCCAGCCTCTTCACCATGGCGCTGATATCATCCACGCTTTTAGGGATGTCTTTGACAATGAGCACATTGGTCCTGTTATCCGCAGTGATGTTGCCGCGATCCGAAAGCAGCCCAACTTCCTTTCCTTTGAGAGTAGAAGTGATCTCTGATGCCTTAGCGAAGTTGACGGGGATAACCGAGGTGACCAGGGGCTCCAACTGCTCCAGGGTCTTTTTTGAGGCGAGTTGGCGCTCCTGGGCTTGCTTGATCTTATCCGCCGGTGCAATGCGCACTACATTGCCCATGGCCATTTTATCAAGGTCCTTACTTTCTAATACCACATCCAGGGCCTGGTCCCACGGGATGTCCTTAAGCCTGATGGTGATGGTTCCCTTGACTTCGTCCGAGGTCACAATATTGAGCCCGCTCACGTCAGCGATGATCCTTAAGATATTGTGAATGTCGGCGTTCTGGAAATCCAGGGTGATCTTTTCTCCTTTGTATTTGGGGGAGGTATCCGTGTTGATGATGTTGCTCTGGAAGGCGGGTTCCGGGGAAAGACCTTTCACATAGGGCTGTTTGGAGGGTTCAGAGTATCCTGAAGTTTGAACAGCCGCCGTAACCGTATCGAGAGCGACGGCCTTTACCGGTTGGACCTTGTTTTTGACCTCATCGGGGATATCGAAGTCCATAATGAGAAGCTTGTTGTCTTGGGACACAAAGTAGGGGGTCATCTGCTTCATGGCAATATCAAAGACCACATCCCCTTTGTCCTGCCGTGGAAGGATTTCCTGAATGGCAGTTGCAAACTCGGAAGTAATATATGGCCGTGCAAGGTGGTTCGGAATTTTAGCCTTGTTGATCCTTAGTACCACGCTGTTGCCTTCCCGGTTCACGTCATAAGTTGCCTGTCCATCAAGGCCGATCTGGAGGCGTGACTTATTTTCCACATTCATGAAATCCACACTCATGATGGTCAATCCGGATGCGGAAAACGGCCATGCAAGCAAGCCAATTATGCATACTAGGATGGTATGTTTCTTCATGCTACTTTACCCCCTCTTCCTTCTTGAGAGCCAATACAACTTCTCGGGTGGTCACACGACCCATGTAGTCTTTGAAGTGTTGTTTGATGGTAATCCCGTCTTTCGCGATTTTTGTGACTATACCACTATTCTCGCCGATAAGAGTACCTTCGGTGATGATATACCCCATGCCTGACGAATCTTGAATAAGGGCCCGGTTTTGTTTGGTGAGGATGACACCGACGAGGTAAAGTTGCGAAATGGAAAGCCTCTGGAGTGTATCCGGGCCCATGCTGCCGCCTGGCCCCGCTTCACCCGGGTTGATGCCCTGGAAGGGTTGGAAGGGATCTCGCACACCTGTTACTTGATATTCCGGCTTCTTCTCTTCTTCCTGGACAAGCACCGGCTTAACCATTTCCGCCTTTTTCTTGATCGTCGCATGCGGTGTCTGGCTCGTTGCCACGGTGGGGGACTGCTGGCCGCCGGTACAGGCAAACAATAAACCTGATAAACCTACGATGAGGAGAGAATAGGTGATCTTTTTCATTTCTTCCCTCCCTCTGTTGAGCCGGATTCTGAGGGTGTTGTCTTCGCCCCTTCTATAAATTTATAGGTGACTGCACTGCAAGATGTGGAAACCATTGTACCGTCGCCTGTGGAGTTCTTCTTGGGTGAGCCCATGGTGATGTCCAGGATGTTGACGATCCGGGGCATCTTGGAGACATTGTCGAAGAATGTGACGATGTCCCGATACTTCCCCTCCACCTGGATATCTACAGGGATCTCTGCATAAAAGTTCTTGGCGACCTCGGGCATGGGCTTGAAGAGCTTAAATTGAAGCCCTGCAGCAGTGCCCAGGGAGGAGACGTTTTCAAGGAGTGTCGGGATCTCACTCTTGTCGGGGAGTTGTTTCAAGGCTATGTATAGCTTAGCCCTGGTTTGCTCAAGTTCTGCAAGGTACCTGGCTTTTTCCTTTACGATTACCTTTTTGGCGGCAAGCTGGGACTTGAGTTGGTTCAACTCCGGCTCAATGGTCCTGATATCGGTGAGTACAGGCTTGTAGAATACCTGCCAGTAGATGCCGATGATGGCGCCAAGGATAACCACGAGGATAAGCACCTTAATGAGCGGCTTCTGCCGTAATAGTATATCAATTGCGTTCATACTCCACCTCAGGCCGACAACTTGATCTTGCACGTGATGGAAAATTTCTGCCTGCCCCCCTCTTGCTGGGAGAGCACTAAGGTTACGTTATCGAAATGCTTCGAGCTCTGTAGCTGTTTCATGAACGTGGCAATGGTAGTATTGTCCAGGGCCTGGCCTTCGAGCACCATACTGTCACCTTTGTTGCTCAGAGAGGTAATCCATGCCTTATCAGGGATGATCATGCTCAGTTCGTCCAAGATCTCCACAGGGCCGGTCTTCTTGGCGTTGAGGTCCTGGATCACATCAAGTTTTTTCTCCAATTCCTGTTTCTGTTGTTTGAAGTTCTCGATCTCGCCGGCCTCGGCAGTGAGCTTCTTGATCTCCAATTTTGTAGCTGCAACCTCTCTTACCAGGGACTCCCTTTGTGCGGTTATTGTGGCCTGGACGAACCATTCAAAGATGAGCAGGAGAAAGATGCAGAGCGCGAGAAGCACCACATGCTCCACCAAGGCCTTCTTCCTTAGTTCAAGCCGGATGGGTAATAGATTTATCTTTACCATTTATAGTCGGCCCTCCTTAATGCAAGGCCCACGGCCACAGCCATCTGTGGTGCAATATAGGCCATATATTCCGGGTCAAACACTCTATCGTCCCATTTGATATTATTGAACGGGTTGACCAGTTCTACGGGGATCTCCATCTGTTTCTCAAGAAGCTTGATGATCCCGGGTATCCTGCTGGATCCGCCGCTCATGTATATCTTTTCTATATTCTCGTTAACCATGGTAGACAGGAAAAAGTCCAGTGTCCGCCTGATCTCCTGCACATAGGTTTCCGCCGCCATTTTGAAGATGTAGTTGATCTTCTCCAGGTCTATGCCTTCGATATTTGCGCCGGTCTTAATGTTCTCGGCCCGTTCGTAGCTCACGCTGAATTCGCGTTGGATCCTTTCTGTGAGCTGCCTGCCACCCATTGAGATATCGCGGGCAAAGATTGACATACCGTCTTTGAGTACATTGATGTTGATCATCGATGCCCCGGCGTCCACGAGTGCCACGATGCTTTCGGCTGCATCCGGATAGTTTATTTCATACATCGTTTCAAGCGAGAATACATCGATATCCATGAGCATGGGCTTTAGACCTGCATTTCTGACTGCTGAAGTGTAATCGTCAACGAGCTCTTTCTTCGCTGCAACAAAGAGCACATCCATCATATCTGTGCGCTCCAGGCTCTCACCGAGGATGAAAGAATCCAGATACACATCATTGATGTCAAAGGGTATGTACTGTTCAGCCTCGAGAAGTAACGTCTGTCTGAGCTCGCCTTCACTCATGAGAGGGAGCTCGGCCTTCTTCACGATCACGGAATGGCCGGATATCGCAGTAGCGGAACCGCGGACTCGAACCTTCAAGTTCTCCCTAAGATTCTTGATTGTATCCACTACCGTCTCAGAGTCCATGATATCCTTGTCCACGATGCATTCGGCGGGGATCAGGCCAAGACCTAATGACTTCAGTTGGTAGCCGCTCCGTGTCTTGGCTATATCCACCATTTTAATTGATTGTGAACCGATATCCAAGCCAAGCAGATTTTTCTCAAAAAACATTGTACCACCCCGCGATCAAGACTTTTTCTTTTTGAATACCACGATGGTATCTCCGGGTCTTACCAGGTTCAGCTCTTTCACAATTACATTCTCTATGTATGCCATATTGTCTTTCAGCATGGTTGCTTCCTGTGTGAGTGCAGCATTTTCCAGCTCGAGTTGGGCATTGCGGCTTTTCAGAGTGATAAGCTCGCGATGGAGTTGATAGCCTCGGATGATCCCTTTTTCCCCAGGTAGAGTGAACACGAGCAGTAGCGCGATAACCAAAATCAGGCCATACGTTAAGGAGCGCGTAACTGTCATTGTCAGTATTATATCCTATTAGTAATGGAATCGCATTAAAAATCAATTCTTCCCTATGCATAGCCTATCTATCGGGTCAACGAAAGTGAATCTTTAGGGAAATATCAAATTGGTAACAGCACTTGAGAAAGACATGAAAAAGGGCTTAACCGGTTACCATGTCGTAATGAGGATTCCCATCCTGCAGATCATCTTGAAATCCGATAATGAATCCCCGTCGTAAGACCCATGAGAAATCCGCCGATATGGGAGAACCAGGCCACGGTGCTTTGAGAGTGCAGGCTTAAGTATCCATGTGCGCCTTGGAGGATGAACCAGATGAGGATGAAGAAGATGGAAGGGACCTCGATGATCTCAAGCAGAAGGATTAATGGGATTATGGTAAGGATTCGGCCTTTCGGGTTCAGAATGAGATAGGCCCCCATGACGGCGGCAATGGCCCCTGATGCGCCTACAACGGGGACAGATGATTGGGGATGGACTATGGTATGTGCATAGAAAGCAGCAATGAGCGCTGCGTGGTAGAAGATCATGAACTGTACTATTCCGATGTTCTTTTCCACGGGTGGACCGAAGACGGAAAGGAATATGAGATTCCCGATAAGGTGGATATAGCCCGTGTGAATGAACCCCGATGCCAGGATGGAGAGGTGGATCTTCAAGAAACCCGGAGAACCTTGTATGAGGAATCCTGTGATGTCGGCAGGGCTTGCACTAAACATATGGAATATTTGCCCGCCAAACCTGAGCTCCTCGATGAACATAGCAAGATTCAAGATTATAAGGCAGGCGGTAGCAGGTGCAAAACCTCTCGGGACAGTGGTATCCCTTACCGGGATCATATCCCTTTTGTCCCTCGATCAGTACTGCCGAGGCGGGTGAGCCCTATGTGAATGCAGGTGATTAAGAATTCGGTAATGGGCACAAGCGCATGAGATTGATAAGCGCTGTAAATCACCATGATCATCCACCTCGAATTCAACTGACATTTACCTGATGAAGCATTACCATGAAAAGGACCTTGGAGCAAGGTGATCGCATCGCCCTATCTTGCCGAGTACCTGCTTTGTGGTATATAGGTTCTTGTCATGAGACAATTCGCTAACCCGTTAATCTTTGCAGGCATTATCCTGGTCCTGCTCGGCATCTTTTTCAGCATGGGAGGCAGCTTGTCATGGCTGGGAAGGCTGCCCGGCGATATCCGGATCACCAGACCGGGATTTAATTTCTATTTTCCTGTCACGACATCCATACTCATAAGCATCGCAATAAGCCTGGTATTATACCTTATCAGGTATTTCAGGTAAGAAGCGTGTCCATAGACAACTTCATTGCATGGTTTGTCCGCATGAGCTCAAAGGCTTGCTTTACCTTTGATGATAGTTCACCAGTGTTTCCTCTTGTTGCGCCTTGTAGACCGATTCACCTGTATATGCACATCCCGTTCTGTGTTCAGCTCTGTCCTTACTGCTCGTTCCACCGGTATCCCTTTGAGGAGGATGCGGTGAGGGCATATTTTAAGGCCTTAAGGAAGGAGCTTATGATTTATGCAGACATGGGTTTTCGTTTTTCATCCGTATATGTCGGTGGGGGTACTCCAACGGTACTGATGGATGAGCTCTTTGAGACGATAGGACTTATCGAGACACTCTTTAAGCCTGGAGAGATATCGGTGGAGACGAACCCTGACCGCCTAGAGAGAGACCAGATAACTTCCCTTGCCAATGCAGGGGTGAGAAGGGTATCGGTGGGCATACAGAGCTTTTCCGATGAGATCTTAAAGGCCATCGGGCGTTATGAGAAGTATGGCAGCGGGGCCGAGCTTGCCCGGAAAGTATTCGATGCCTTAGGTTCGGTGGAGACCTTGAATGTGGATATGATTTACAACTTCCCCATCCAGGACTCCTCCATGCTCGAACACGATCTGGCAACCCTGCTTAAGATCCTGCCTGACCAGGTTACCTTCTATCCTCTCATGATCTCTCAAGCAACGCACAAGCAGATGGAAAGTATCATGGGGGGAGTCAGTCCGGGCAAAGAGAAGGTCTTTTATCATATGATTACCTCAACCCTCGAGCCCCTCTATCAGCCGAACTCTGCATGGTGCTTTTCCCGTGGAGGCTCCCCCATGATCGATGAATACGTGGTGGGTGGAGAGGAATATGTGGGTGCAGGCAGCGGTGCCTTTGGTCTGGTGGGCGGAGCCATATACGCGAACACCTTCTCGCTTGGGGAGTATGTGCAATCACTGGAATCCGGGAGGCTTCCCATAAGACACCGCAAGGTCTTCTCGCTTCATGAGATGGCCAGGTACAGCCTACTCATGAATCTATTCGGGCTTAAGCTTGACCTCGCCTTATTCAAACAGCGGTTCGGCCATTCCATCTGGTACCTGCTCGGACCCGAGATATTCTTTTTTATGCTGACCGGTGCTATCAGTATTGCCCCTTCACAACTAAGGCTTACCTCACGCGGACGCTATTACTGGGTCATCATGATGCGAGAGTTCTTCACGGGTGTGGACAACTTCCGCGATGCAAGCAGGGAAGGAGCGGGTCTATAAGCAGATGCCATCCGGCATCATGTGCACGCCACATGGGGCTTTCATCCAGAAACTGTGTTCAAGAGTGGGCATTTGCAAGATACGGGTCTAAACGGATTCACTGTCGAGTTTCTCAATTAAGAAGTCTATCTCCCGCTTCACCTTCAGGTTCTGGGTGTACTGGGTCTCGATGGTTTCTAAGGAATGGATAATGGAGGAGTGCTTCCGGGAGAAGGCCTCACCGATAATCTGCAGCGATTCCTCAGTGTAACGCCTGCACAAGAAGATAGCCACCTGGCGCGGATACACGATATCCTTTCTCCGTGAAGGGGAGACGATTTTCTCCTTGGCGATGGAGAAATTATTGGAGATGAAGTCAAGAATATAGGGGATTGTTATCCTCTGCTGTTTCTCCAGCGTCCCCTCCAAGAGTTCCTGAGCAAGCTCTATGGTGATCTTGCGCTTCATGAGCGAACTCATTGCGGCAACGGTCATGACTGCGCTCTCCAGGTCCCTGATGCTGGTGTGGATGGTTTCACTGATGAATTCCACTACCTCATCGGGCATGGTGATCCCGTTCTTTTTTGCCTTGTGGCGTACAATCTTGGCACGTGTTGCCTTATCGGGACGTTTGATATCAATAACAAGCCCTGAAGAGAACCGGGAGCGCAGGCCCTTATCGATCTGGGGCATGGATGTCGGCGGGCGGAAGCCTGAGAGGATAACTTGCTTGCCCGCACTGATAAGGTCATCCAGCACATGACATAACTCAACTTGTGTCTTCTCTTTGTTTTTAAAGAGATGGACATCGTCGATAAAAAAGATGTCTACGTTGTGGCTTCGATATGAGTTTTTGAAGGAGCTCAAACAATTGTTTCTCACTGAATGTACATAATCCTGCGTGAAGTCCCTGGCCGTGGTGTACATCACATTGGAGCCGTTGTGTAGGGAAACCACTTTATTGCCGATGGCATGGGAAATGTGGCTCTTACCGAGTCCCACATCGGAGTAGAAGTAAAGGGGATTATATCGGCTGATATCCCCTTCGGAGACTGCAAGGGCCGCCTCATAGGCAAAGGCATTGCACCTGCCTACCACGAACTCATCAAAGGTGAAATGGGTATTGAGCCCGCAGGATACCCCTGAGGGAATATGTGATGGCAGACTCATCTGGATAGGGCGGTCTTGTTCGGGTGCCGGTATTCTATCCTGTAACTCAGAGGCAGGATTCACGCAGAATTCTACATCTACCGGTCTGCCCAGGTATGACCTGATGGCTGAGATGATAAGATCTTTATACGCCCTGGTGATGTATCTCTGGGCAAAAACATTAGGACAGCGGACAAAGACGGTACTATCCTCCTCGCACATCTCAAGTTGATCAATGAGCGCCTTGTCCGATGCAGCCTGTGATATTGAGAGTATAGATTCTTTAATCATTGCAAAGTGATTCACAAACCCCCCTCCTCAGATGAAGAAACCTCAGATTCAACGACTGCATAATGATTCGAGTGGGAAAAAAGGTCAAAGGTGAAACACCCCGGTTATAGGTGTCTTGTGTTAATTTTATGTTAACTCAATTAACCATAGTAATATCAATAAGATAAATAATGAAACTCGACCTTCAGGGCATCTGATGGGACCTGTTCAGGACTTCGGTCCTACCTGGTTCTTGAAGTGTTATCTACATTTTGTAGAAAACTGAGGAGCTTTGTTTATCTTGATCTTTCTTTGAAATTTTTGAGATTATGATAGATGAGAGAATACTGCTGAGCGGGGTTTGCCCAGCCCACATCTTTTTCCATTGCATTTCTTATCATAGCATTAAGAAGGCCTGTATCTTCAGCAAAGATTCTGCATGCCTGTGAGACGGTATCGAATAGGGCGCTTGTGCTGGGATTGGCTACTCGCAGGCCATTGGGCTTAACCCCTTCACCAAGGGCAGTGACGGTATCTCTTAACCCCCCCACACCGGTTACGATGGGGATGGTGCCATAGCGCATGCTGATCATCTGGTTAAGCCCGCACGGCTCAAACCGGGAAGGCATGAGGAAGAAGTCCGAGCCCGCCTCTATTGCATGGGCCTTTGCCTCATCAAAGCCGATATGGACGCCCAGGTGAGAGGGAAGATCTCCACGGAGGTCTTTGAGCCTTTTCTCAAAGGCCGGGTTTCCGTTGCCCAGGATGACTACCTTGGCCCCAATGGAAGCCATCTTCGGGATGGCCTCCAATACACAGTCTATGCCCTTTTGCTCCACAAGGCGGCTGATAAGGCCGAAGACCGGGCGTTCATCATCGGGAAGTGAGAACATAGAGAGGAGCGCATTCTTACACTTTGCCTTGCCTGCGAGGTCGCTCATGGAATACTGCTGCGCAATGAGGCGGTCCTTGGCAGGGTCCCAGATGTCAGTATCAATGCCGTTGGCAATGCCGGAGAGCTTATATGATATGGCCCGTAGCAAACCTTCCAGCCCCGAGCCGAACTCGCTCGTCTGGATCTCTTGGGCATAGGTGGGGCTCACCGTGTTCACTGCATCTGCAAAGACGATGCCGGCTTTCATGATGTTTATCCTGCCGTAATACTCCATACAGTCGTGGTTGAATAACTCATAGGGTAAAAAGAGCATGGACCAGAGGATGGCATCGAAAAGCCCCTGGTAGGCGAGGTTGTGTATGGTGAACAGGCTGCCTGTCCTCTCGATGCCTGCATCTTTCATATAGGCCAGGACCAGTGCAGTCTGCCAGTCATTGCAATGGACGATGTCCACATCACCCATGAGCCTGATCATCTCCACGCAGGCTCGCGAAAAGCAGGCAAAACGCTCGAGATTGTCGGGGTAGTCGTTGCCTGCATAGGAATACAGGCCTGTCCGGTCGGAGAACAAGGGATGTGAAATGAAATAGATGGTGCCGTGGGAGAAGATCTTTGCTTCCGTAATCCCGATGCCGGTAAGAACCGAAACCTCGCCGAACGGCTTTAAAGGGAGCCCCATATTCATGACCTCCCGGTACAGGGGCATCACCACGGAACAATCAATACCCTGCCGGCTGAGCTCTGAAGGCAGGGCTGCGCTCACATCGGCAAGACCTCCGGTCTTGGCGTAGGGGGTGACCTCTGATGAGCATAATAACACCTTCATTGCAGCCATAGATGTATATTACACTAAGTTTGGATCGGGCGTAAAGACAATGAGATAGAAAAAATCATTCCAAGGTGAGGTTTGATTTTAGGCTGTGATTGGGCTATGTTTGATTCATGACCAGGGAGGAATATGAAATCTCACTCAAGGAGTTCGAGTCGCTGATCAAGAAAAAGCTTCCCTCCATGATCAACAGCTACCTTATTAACCGAGGTAACCGCGAGTTTGAAGCGGCATTCACCCATCTCATTGATACCTTGAACAGACAGAGGAAGACACTGCTCAAGGATTTGACCAAGGCAGCCAAGCTCGAGCAGAAGACCCGCTATTTCAATGCCATCTATAATATGGACTCCCAGCTTAGGAGCATGGGCAACCGGGATGCGCTCAAGCAACAGACAAAGCTCCGGCAACACCGTGTCCATGCTCCATTGGTCTACGATCTCGGGACAGGGCCCGAGGATGGGGATCTGTTAAATGCGGATGATGCCGGTGTTCTGCTGGAAACCACTGAAAAGGTATCCATCGATCATGAGGTGAGGATAAACCTTTCAGGGAAGAAAGCGAGAGGCAAGGCCATGTGGTCCATCCCTGATGATACGGGCCGTATGGAAACGGGCGTCAGGCTTCTTAATCCTTCTGATGACTTCATGGAGGAAGTAAAAAAGATCCTCAAAAAGCCTGTGAAAAAGCGCAAAGATCCTCATGATTGACACTCATAAGGTGCCATAGTATTCCTTTAATAGTATGAGATTCGCCATTTTTACCCTGGGATGCAAGGTCAACCAATATGAAAGCCAGCGGATCCGGCAAGGGCTTCTCGCAGCAGGACATATTGAGCAGGCCTTTATCGAGCCGGGGGCGGACTGTTACATCATCAATACCTGTACCATAACCCATAAGTCCGATGCAGAAGGCAGGAGAATAATACGCAGGGCGCTGAGGCACGGTGGCAGGGTGGTTGCGACAGGCTGCCAGGTGGTTGTCGATCCCGAGGGTATCAGGGATATCTCAGAGGTTATCGAGATAGCCAGACCCGACCATCTCCCCGAGATACTCCAGGTGGACCTTCCATCCATAATCTCAGGATTCGGCGACCACCACCGGGCCTTTGTGAAGATACAACAAGGCTGTGACAAGTATTGTACCTATTGCATCGTCCCTTTCGCCAAGGGCAGGCCATCAAGCAGACCTTGGCAGGAGGTGGTCACAGAGGTGAAGGCCCTGCATGAAAAGGGCTATCAGGAAGTGGTGCTTACCGGGATCAATATCGGTCTGTTTGAAGGTGGGCTATCGCGGCTTGTGGAAAGGGTGCTCTCTCACACTGCGGTTCCGAGGCTCCGGATCAGCTCCATCGAACCCTGGACCGTGGAGGATTGCCTTATATCCATGATCGCGGGGGAGCCCAGGCTCTGCAAACACCTGCACCTGCCCATGCAGCATGGAAGCGACACCATTCTTCATGCTATGGGCAGACCCTATACGTCCGGTTACTTCACGACGCTTATGGATCGCATCAGAAATATCTCACCCGAGGTTGCAATCGGTTTAGATGTTATTGTGGGATTCCCTGGGGAGGATGACAAGTCCTTTGAAGAATCTTATAGTCTCATAGAGGACCTCAATGTTGCGTACCTCCACGTCTTCCCCTTCTCATCGAGAGAAGGGACGTCTGCTGCGCTTTTGCCCGGACGGCCGGACTCTGCAGTAGTAAAACACAGGGCTGCTTACTTAAGGAGGTTATCGAGGGAAAAAAGGCTCTCCTTTGCCCGTTCACGACAGGGCGGCACTGAAGACGTACTTGTCACAGAGATCTGCAAAGGGCAATTCACCGGCGTCACCTCCAACTATCTCATGGTTCAGTCGCCGGGCTCTGCATCAGAAGGAAGCATCGTGAGGGTACGGCTTAAAGGTATGGACGGTATGACCCTGCTGGGAGAACTCATTGGATAACAGTGCAATTGTCGATGCATTACTTGAGATGGCTCAAGTCCTAGAGTTCCTGGATGAAAATCCCTTTAAGGCAAAGGCCTACGAACGTGCCGCCAGGTCTATCTCCGAGCTTGCAGCTCCGGTAGAAGATATATTGGACAGTGGTGAGATCAGCCATATTAAGGGTATCGGCCAGGCCATTGCTGCGACCCTGAATGCATGGGTGAAGGATAATGATTTCTCTGCGTTAAAGGACCTGCAGTCCAGACTGCCACAAGGTTATGTTGAACTGTTGAAGGTTCCGGGGCTCGGTATAAAGAGACTGAGGATCCTCCATAATGATCTCGGCATCTCTACCCTCGATGGGCTTCTCGAGGCCATCGAGGCAGGCAAGATCGCCTCTGTCAAAGGCTTCTCCGATAAAAGCATTGCCAAGCTCAGAGGCTCTGTGAAGGCTATCCTTGATTACCGAGGGTGGTATCTGCTTGATACGGCATGGGGCTGGGCGACAACGATTGTCTCACTCCTGAAAGAGTGCGGAGTAGATGCACAGACTACCGGTGTCTGCCGCAGGTCTATGGAGATAGTTTCCTCCATCGATCTGCTCTGCGAAGAAAGATCTGGCATACACAACAAAATTGCGCAATGCACCGGCTTAATCCCTGACATTAAGCTCACATACGATGGGCCTGTCCTTGTAGTAACGTGTCCGGGCAGGCCCACCGTAAGGATCCATACCGTACCACCAATGCTTATTGTGCCTGCCTTGTTTATCACCACCGGCTCTCCCGCCCATGTGGATCAGGTGAACACGCTTGGTAACAACCGTTCTATCCGGATCTCCCGTGACGGGGTGTTCAAGGACGAAAAACTCTTCCCTATCCGGGACGAGGAAGAGTTTTATGGCCTGCTCGGCATGCAGTACCTCCCGCCCGAGGTTAGGGAGGGCAGGCAGATGGAAATGGACCTGGCAATAAGCGGTAGCGTACCCGAACTCATCATGGCTGACGATCTTAAGGGAGTCATTCATGTCCACACCACCTATAGTGACGGCAGGGCAACACTCAAGGACATGGTGCAGGGTGCGTATGAGCGGAGCTATTCCTGGATCGGGATCTCGGACCACAGCAAGAGCGCCTATTATGCCGGCGGCATGAGTATAAAGACACTGAAGAAGCAGTTCGAAGAGATCGATGAACTAAAGAATGCATTTAAAGACCTCACAATCTTCAAAGGCATCGAATCCGATATCCTTGAAGACGGCTCGCTTGATTACCCTCAAGCCGTACTCAAGCAGCTTGATTTCGTCATTGCCAGCATACACTCCCACATGGACATGGATAAGGCTGCCATGACCGAGCGGATCATCAAGGCCTTAAGGAATCCCATCACCACCATCCTCGGCCACCCAACGGGCAGGCTGCTCCTTGCACGCAGGCCCTATGAGGTGGACATGGAGTCAGTCTTAACGGAGGCGGCCAGACAGGGGGTCATTGTGGAACTCAATGCCAACCCCTTGAGGCTCGACCTGGATTGGCGCCTTATGCCGGACTTTATCGCAAAAGGCGGACGTATCGTTGTTGCACCTGATGCCCATATCGTCTCCGGGCTTGACGATATGCTCTATGGGATATCAATTGCCAGGAAAGGTCTGCTTTCAAGACAGGCCTGCATAAATTGTTTATGTGCCGAAGAAGCGAGAGAGGTGTTTAAGGCCAGGTGGTCATAGAGTGCGTTAACCTATCGTATCGCTACGAGATCCCAGGGGATGAATGGGCGTTGATCGACATCGATTTGAAGATCGGTCAGGGGGAGAAGGTCGTCATCGCAGGGCCGACAGGCTCGGGCAAGACCACCTTGCTGCAGCTGCTGGATGCGCTCATTATCCCCGGCAAAGGCGACATACTCTACGACGGCATCAGCGTGCGCACACTCGCCAGAAAAAAGGGGCTTCCTTCTGTGCGCAGGCGCATGGGAGTACTCTTTCAGTTTCCTGAAGACCAGTTCTTTCAGGAGACGGCCTATGATGAGCTTGCCTTTGCCTTAAGGAACTTCTTTAGCCCCCGAGAAGAGGAAATCGAACAGAAGGCCTATTCGATAACCCGGGGCTTCGGCCTGGACTTGGCGCGGCTCAAGGACACCTCGCCTTTCAGCTTAAGCTCAGGAGAGAAGCGTAAACTAGCCTTGGCCTCGGCCCTCATGATAAGCCCTGAGATATTGATGCTTGATGAACCGACGGCAGGCCTCGATGCCTCGGGCAGGCGCGAGCTTACCCGAATGATATACTCACTTGCCGATACCACGGTTATCATCGTCACCCACAACCAGGAGGATTTCCTGGGCCTCATGGACCGTCTTATCGGCATCTCAGCAGGTAGGATAGTCATGGACGTGAGAAAGGAGGAACTGCTCGGGAAGGTTGATGCGATGGAGCAATCCGGGATCAATACCCCACTGGTGCTCCTGGTCCAGTATTGGCTCAAACAGGCCGGGATTTCTTTTGATCATACTTTTTTTGAGATGGAGGATCTGATCGGCTATCTGAAAAATGAGATCTTCAACACCAAGGGCCAAAGCCAATCTTAGCCTTATTTTATCCTATTGAGTATTGACTAATACAAACCATGGTCTTAATCTATCCTTATGAAGGATAGACCCGTGGCGAGCTTCGTGGAAATGAAGGTGGCAGGCATTGCACTTGACCCCACCAATAACGCACCCATTGTGGTCCTGCGTGATCTTGAAGGTAAGTATATCCTCCCCATATGGATCGGTATCATGGAAGCGAGCGCGATTGCTGCAGCCCTTGAAGGGGTGCAGTATTCAAGGCCCATGACACACGATCTATTCAAGTCATTCATCGAAACGTTAGGCGCCGTCATTGAGAGGATCGAGGTGGTCGATATCAGGGACAATGTCTTCTATGCCCTCGTTACCATAACCCATGGCAACAGCCGTCTTACCATTGATGCCCGTCCTTCGGATGCCATAGCTATAGCGCTGAGAACCAAGTCCCCAATATTTGTAGCAAATCATGTCATCAAGGATGCCATACGCCTTGACTCCAAGACAAGTATGGGTAAGGTCATGGTGGGCTTCGAGCAGGATACCGAGAAGCTCAAAGAGATCCTTGAGAAGATGAACCCCGAGGACTTCGGCAAGTTCAAGGCTTAACCTCTTTTATATTGATAGACCCGGCAGCATCGTGTATTTCTCATGAATATATGCAGGTACATGACTCTGCACATCAAAAGGCGAAGAAGATCAGCAAGGCCATCTTCGAGACCATTGTCGAAGTGGCGTATGAGGGTATCTTTGTCTATCAGGGCCATCGTTTTTTCTACGTAAACCCCGCTTTTGAACGCATGCTCGGTTACTCGGCAGAAGAGCTTGAGGATATGGGCTTTAAGGATGTGCTGCATGAAAGCTCGTCTGAGCTTATGGAAAAGCGATTTGATGCCCTGATCAGGGGCGAGGAGGTGCGCCCCCGCCGCCTGGACGTGATCTTCAGGACCAAGAGGGGCCAAGAGCGCATCATCTCGCTGTCCACCTCGGCCATCACCCTGGTGGGAGGCATCTCCGCCACTTTGAACATCGCCCGCGATATCACAAGGCGCAAGGGCATGGAGCAGAGCCTTGAATCTACGAACAAATTTCTGGCCGGTCTTATTGCAAGCTCGTCCGATGCCATAGTTGCCTCCGATCTGAAGGGCAGGGCACTCATATTCAACAAGGCCGCCGAAGAGATCACGGGTTACAGCGCTGAAGATATGCTCAGCCACAGAAACAACATTGCACAGTTCATGGTTGAAGGTGAGCGTGATCGCATCATGGCCATCCTGGACCAGGGTACCGAGGAGAACCCCAGGTGGGTCGTGAGTGAAGAGACCTTGATCTATCACAAGGATGGATTACTCATCCCCATTTCGATTTCCGTGTCCTATCTGTATTCCGAGGGGAAACCAGTTGCCGCCATCAGCGTCTTGCGTGACCTTAGGCCTTTGAAAAAGGTTGAAGATAAACTTAAAGAGTCGGAACAGAAATATCGGATGCTGGTGGAGAAGACCCAGGATGGAATTTTTGTCTATCAGGACCATCAGTTCAAATACACTAATCCGGCTTTTAGGGAGCTATTGGGTTATGCCGAATCCGAGACCCCTCAGATGGGCCTGAAGGATATTGTGAGACCCGAGCTGGCTAGGATGATAGAGGCCCGTTATGATAAGCGTATCCGGGGAGAAAAGGTTCCGGAACAGTATGAGATTGCGCTACGCAGCAAGGAAGGCCAATGGCGTGCCTTTGAGATCACCCCTTCCGTCATCGAGTATGAAGGAAGGCCGGGCACCCAGAATGTGATACGCGACATAACCCAGAAGAGAGAGGCTCAAAAGGCCCTTCGTGCCAGTGAAGCCAAATATCGCGCCACCGTGGAGCATACCGGAACGGCCATGATGATCCTGAATGAAGACTATACGATAACCTTTGCGAACAACCAGCTGGAAAGGCTCAGCGGGTTTAGCAAGGAGGAGATCGAGGGCAAGATGCACTGGACCGATGTGGTACACCCTGATGATGTGGAGCGCATGAAAGGCTACAACAAGGCAAGGAGGCAAGGGGATAAGGATGTTCCGTCCCAGTATGAGTTCCGGTTTAAAGACAAGGCCGGTAATATCAGAGACTCCTTTCTCACCATCGGCATGATTCCCGGCACCAGGCAGAGTATCGTATCTATTATGGATATTACTGAAATCAGGCAGATGCAGAAGGAACTGGAGCAGACCAGGAAGATGGCTATCTTAGGTGAGATGTCCGCTCATGTTGCACACGAGGTGAGGAATCCCCTTCAGAAGATTAAGACCGGTGTAGAGCTGTTGTCCAACTCGCTGTCACTGGATGAGCGGCTGAGCAGGCAGCTTGATGGGGTGAAGCACGGAGTTGACAACCTCGAGAAGTTCGTTACCCAGATTCTTGAATGGACGCGCTCGGGAGAGCTCAGGCTTAAGTCCCACCGCATCAGCAACATCATCGATGGATTGTTGTTCAACCTTGAGAATACCTTCAGACAAAAGGAGGTAAAGGTTCAGAACTCATATGACAATGACGCCGACATGGTTGTCGTGGACGGTATCCAGCTCCGGCAGGTCTTTGAGAACATCATTGAAAACGCCCTTGACGCCATGCCCCATGGTGGATCCTTGATGATTTCAACAGCCGTTGTTCCCCAGTATACCTTCAAAAGAGGGAATAAGATCTTTACCTGTGATGCAACAGAGATCCGCATCAAAGACAGCGGCAATGGGATTACCAAAGAAGATTTGGAACGGATATTCCAGCCTTTTTTCACCAAGAAGGCCAAAGGAACCGGGCTTGGGCTTGCCCTGGTGAGGAAGGTCATTGACATGCACCATGGTGAGGTCGAGGCCTTGAGCGACCTTGAGCAGGGTTCTGAATTTGTGATCAGACTTCCCCATGAGCAGGGGGAGTCCTTAAGGATATCAAGTAGCGAAAATCCCTCGGTTCATAGTTAACAGAAAAACGAGGAGACACGTGGAAGAGAAAAAAAAGATCCTGCTTGTCGATGATGAGGAGGTCTTTCTCGAGCAGCTCAAAGACGCCCTGGAGCAATCGAGCCTCAACCTTCAGATAGATACCGCCTCTGACGGTATTGAGGCCTTGAAAAAGATTGAGGCGGACCGCCACGATATCGTGATCACCGATGTCAAGATGCCCAAAATGGATGGGTATAGTCTGCTCAAGGAGATCCAGCACCGCTATCCTTCCACATATGTAGTGATCATTACCGCCTTCGGCAGTATATCAGGAGCTGTCGAGGCCATGAAGTACGGGGCATACGACTTCCTGGAGAAGCCTTTCAACATGGACACGCTCGAGATCTCGCTCGCCAAGATACTCAGGCAGCATGATATATTAAAAGAGAACATCGAGCTCAAGGGACAGATCCAACAGCACACGGAAGGACTCGACCAGCTCGTGGGATCGCACCCAAAGATGCAGAGGCTTTATGAACAGATCCTCACTGCATCGGAGACCGATCTTACCGTCCTCATCCTGGGGGAGACCGGCACGGGTAAGGAGCTCATCGCCCGGTCTATCCACTCTAGGAGCGATCGGAGGGCAAAGCCCTTTGTGGTTATCAACTGTGCAGCCATACCGGAAAACCTCCTTGAGTCGGAGTTCTTCGGCCATGAAAAGGGTGCCTTCAGCGGTGCCATCAGCCAGAGGATAGGCAAGTTCGAGAAAGCGCACACCGGCACATTGTTCCTCGACGAGATTGGTGATATCCCATTGGACCTCCAGGCCAAGATCCTGCGCGTCATCGAAGATCACAAGATTACGCGGATCGGCAGCAACCGGGAGATCGACCTGGACTTCCGTGTGATCTGCGCAACGAACCGTCCCATCCAGGATATGATCAGAAAGGAGCTTTTCAGGGAGGATCTTTACTATCGCATCAGCGTCTTGCCCATCATCGTGCCGCCTCTTCGAGAACGTAAGGAAGACATCTTGCTTCTTGCAGGCCATTTCATTACAAAAAATGCAAAGAAACTTAACTCCTCCGTGAAGGGGATCTCGGTCAAGGCCATGGAGCAGCTTACCGTGTATAGCTGGCCGGGTAATGTCAGGGAGTTGGAGAACATTATCCAGCATGCAATGGTCTCTACAAGGGCCGAGCTCATTACCGAATTTCCTGAACTGCATAATGTTGCCATGGGCACGCAGGCAGCACCCGCTGTCTCGGTAACGGAAGAGCCCACCATATGGGTGGATGCAGGTGAGGGGAATGACTATCACTCAATCAAGCAGACGCTGCTGGAGCAGTTTGAGCGGAAGTACCTTGCCCACCTCCTGGAAAAACACGGCGGCGTTATTGCCGAGGCGGCCCGGGAGTCGGGCTTGAACTATAAAACCTTTTACCTGAAGGTGGAGAAGTACCACCTCACCAAGAAGAGAGAAAGAATGCCATAGGCATCATTGTGCCTCATGCAACGAGACGTTAGCAATTAGGTTCTGGGGATCCCTTCCTTCAGTCAAAGTCCGCTTTTCTCATCGCTATTCACTAATCACAATCCTCATCTCCTCAATGAACAGAATCAATATCCGACACAAATCCAGACCTGGTATGTTTTTCGCATTCCAGCATGCCATGGCCAGAGAAGACGAGAACGGTCAAGAGCGAACCGAACAACCTACCAGTAAAAGGCTGAAGGATTCCCGGGAGAAGGGCCAGGTATGCAAGAGCATGGAGGTATCCACATCCATGCTCTTCCTGGCAACAGTCATTGCTTTTTATCTTTATATTCCTTCACTTGCATCCAAACTCATGATGATTGTGAGATCATATCTGACAAACCTCTCCATGTGGGATGGTTCAAGGGTCGGCATCATATCCATCTTCAGACATAGCGTTTTTGAACTCGGCATGTTGGTTATGCCGCTTCTTCTCCTCTTTCTCACCATCGGTTTAGTGTCAAATATCCTTCAGGTAGGTTTCGTCATCAGCCCCGAAGCCATTGTACCGAAGCTCTCCAAGATAAATCCGCTGACCGGATTCAAGAATAGATTCATGTCCATGAGGAGCCTTGAACATCTCCTTAAGACCCTGGTAATCATGGCCATCATTATCTGGGTATCCTACCGTGCCATCAAGCGAGAGATTCCGGTATACCCCCCCCTCATGAGTGCCGATGTATCCGTCATTGCTTTGACGTTTTTCCACTCTGCTGTACATCTCCTGTGGGATGTCCTGTGGATCTTTATTATCATTGCTATTGCTGATTATGGGTTCCAGAAATGGCAGTACTCTCAAGACGTTATGATGACCAAGCAAGAGATGAAAGATGAATTCAAGCAATCAGAGGGAAACCCAATCATAAAGAGCAGAATCCGCTCCATCCAGCTCCATATGGCCAGAAAACGGATGATGCGCCAGGTGCCCAAGGCGGATGTGGTCATCACCAACCCTACTCACCTGGCAATAGCTTTGCAATATGAACGGGGCATGATGATTGCACCGACGGTCATAGCCAAAGGAGCGGGAACGGTGGCGGAAAAGATTAAGGAAGTGGCGAGAAAGGCATCCGTACCCATTGTAGAGAACAAGCCTCTTGCGCAGGCGCTCTATAAATCGGTGGATATCGGGGAAAGCATCCCGGAAAAACTCTATAAGGCGGTGGCCGAGATCCTGGCCTATGTGTACCGCCTGAAGGCAGGAGTCAGATAAATGGCAACCCAGAGTCTTCCCTTAAAACTCCCGGAAAAGATCTCAAGCGACATCTTTATGGCGCTGGGGGTGTTGGCAGTTTTGTTCATCGTTTTAGTACCGCTGCCCACTTTCCTGCTGGACATTTTTCTTACCTTCAGCATCGCCATCGGCATAATCATCCTCATGGTCAGCATGTATACGACAAGTCCCTTGAACTTTTCCGTATTCCCCTCTCTGTTGCTGATCGTTACCCTCTACAGGCTCGCGCTCAACATAGCATCCACACGTATCATCCTCCTGCACGGCTTCGAGGGTGATCTGGCTGCAGGACGCGTCATCCATACCTTTGGTCAGTTCGTGGTGGGCGGCAGTTACGTTGTCGGGTTTGTAGTCTTTTCCATCTTTGTCCTCATTAACTTTGTAGTCATAACCAAGGGCGCCACCCGCATCGGTGAAGTCACCGCACGGTTCACTTTAGATGCCATGCCCGGAAAGCAGATGGCCATAGATGCCGATCTGAACGCAGGTATGATTACTGAGGATGAGGCGCGGCGCAGAAGGGAGCGCATCGCCCGTGAAGCGGAATTCTACGGGGCCATGGACGGTGCCACCAAGTTTGTCCGTGGAGACGCAATTGCAGGCATTGTCATAACCATCATAAATATCCTCGGCGGCATCATCATAGGCGTGCTGCAGAACGGCATGCCCTTCTCCGAGGCTCTCAGGACCTATACCATTCTCACCATCGGTGATGGCCTGGTTGCCCAGATTCCCGCCCTTATCATCTCATCGGCCGCAGGCATCGTAGTGACCCAGTCTGCCGCCGATAAATCCGTGGGCAAGCAGCTCTCAGAGCAGCTCTCCTTCCAGCCCATGGCATTGCTGACATCTGCAGGAATCATCTTTATCTTCGGACTGGTTCCCGGCATGCCCCACTTCGCCTTCCTCACCATGGCCTCTATCATGGGCGGGGTGGGGTGGGTGAGCCTGAGATTCAATGCTGAAGAGAGAAAAGAGGAACTTCCACCACCGCAGGCTGAGGAGGTTTCGACAGAGGCCCTGCTGCCCATGGATATCATCGAGTTCGAGGTGGGTTATGGCCTGATACCCCTGGTGGATACCTCCCAGGGCGGCGAGCTGCTTGCACGGATTAAGGGTATGCGCAGGACCGTGGCAGGCGAGTTGGGTGTCGTGGTACCACCTATTCATGTGAGGGACAACCTCGAGCTCAAGCCCAATGAGTACCGCCTCATGCTTAAGGGCATCGAGATCGCACGGGCCGAGGCGATCGCCGACAGGCTTATGGTTTTGAATCCGGAGAAGGTCGAAATCGACATTCCGGGCATCCCTGTTAAAGAGCCTGCCTTCGGCCTGCCCGGCCTCTGGATCAAGAAGGCAGACAGCGAGCGTGCACAATTGGCAGGCCTCACCGTAGTGGATGCAGCTACGGTGGTGGCCACACACTTGACGGAAGCCATCAAGAGCAATGCCCATGACCTGCTGGGAAGGCAGGAGCTCCAGTCCATCCTGGACACGGTATCGAGGACACACCCGAAGGTGATTGAGGACCTTATCCCGGGCACATTGCCTGCCGGTGTCGTGCTTAGGGTGCTCAGGAACCTTCTTAAAGAGAAAGTCGCGGTTAAGAACATCCTGACCATCTTGGAGACATTGGCGGACTTCGGGCACATGACCAAAGATCCCGATATTTTGACGGAGTATGTCAGACAAGCCCTCATGCGAACTATCAGCACCCCCTATATCATGGGCAAAACCATCAGCGTACTGGCTCTTGACCCCAATATAGACGGGATGATCTCCGGTTCCATCCAGCATACGGAACATGGTTCATATCTTGCATTAGATCCGGAGAAATCGCAGAAAATACTTATGACGTTGAATAAGGAGGTAAACAATGTGGGAAAACAGGGCATGGTACCGATCCTGCTCACCTCGCCGATCAGCAGGGCTTATGTGAAGCGGCTTTCTGAACGGTACATGCCTGACCTGGTTGTGCTCTCCCACAATGAGATACCTCCTGAGGTTACCATCAAGAATTTAGGATTGGTGAGGATCGATGCAAATTAAAACCTATATGGCTGCCTCCATGAAGGATGCGCTCTCGCAGATCAAGTCGGAGCTCGGCTCGAATGCGGTCATCATCTCCACGCGGGAGATCAGGGAGAGCGGCTACGGCCTCATGAGCAAACCATTAATCGAGGTTGTGGCTGCAGTAGATTATGACGGTGACGGTATCATGAAAAATAGACAGGCGAACAAGGCCCTGAGCAATACATCGTATACCCGGGACCCTGCATCTGCGACCCTGCAGGCACCAAAGCAGATCGGCGACGAGATCGTGGAGCTGAAAAAGATGCTTAAACAGCTCATGTCTCAGAACAGTATCGCACCCATGAGCCACCTGCGTGAAAAGCTCATCACAAAAGGCATCCGAGAGAACCTCGCAGACCTCATTATCACGAAGCTTGGGGACGATACAAACGAGGACGCGGTCAAAGAGCTGCTTTCCAAACTGATCCGGGTGGAAGGCCCCACTGATGAACGGGTCTGGATTTTCCTGGGCACAACTGGTGTGGGCAAGACCACTACGATTGCCAAGATCGCAGCCAGGTCCGTATTGTCTGAATCCAGACGGGTTGCCCTCATCACACTGGACAGCTACCGGATCGGCGCCATCGACCAGAGCCGGATTTATGCCAAAATATTGAACATTCCGTTCTTTTCCGTGACAACCCCATCAGAGCTCAAGTCTGCCCTGAATCAGCTCGACTCAACCGAACTCATCCTTGTGGACACCGTCGGCCGCTCGCCCTTCTGTACAGAATATGCACGCCAGTTAATCGGATACTTTGATGGCATCAGGGCATGCAGGTTCCTCCTCATGCCGGTCGCCACCCGGGACCAGGAAATGGACACCATCACCAAGACATTCTCCCCTCTGAACGTGGACCGCATGATCTTCACAAAATTCGACGAGGCCCACGTGGCAGGGAGTGTCGTTACACACAACCTGATGCATCGTACACCCATATCTCACATTACAACCGGGCAGCGGGTCCCAGAGGACATTGAGCCGGCCACCCCGGACAAGATCATAGCACGCACCCTTGGAGATGCATAATGAAGGATCAAGCCCATACCTTGCGGAAAATTTTCAAAGAAGGAACAACCATCTCACCAACGGTCCTGTCCGTTACATCGGGCAAAGGCGGGGTGGGAAAGACGAGCATTGTGGTGAACATAGCAATCCTTTTGGCATCACGGGGTAAAAAGGTACTCGTGCTGGACGCCGACCTTGGGCTCGCCAATGTGGATGTGATGCTGGGCCTTGCACCGAAACTCACCATCAAGCATGTCCTTGACGGACAGTGCTCTCTTGCCGACATAGTTTTGGAGGGTCCGGGCGGAATCAAGATCATCCCTGCATCGTCCGGTATCCAGGAACTCTCGGAGCTAAAGCCCGAACAACAGATAAGCATTATGGACGCACTGGATCATTTTGAAGGCGACCTCGACTTCATGTTCGTGGATACCGGCGCAGGGATATCCAAAAACGTCATGTACTTCAATGCAGCCTCACAGCGCATCATCGTGGTGGCAACCCCTGAACCCACGTCCATCACGGACGCTTATGCACTTATCAAGGTATTGTGCAGGCAATACGGTATCAAGAGATTCGATTTAATCGTGAACAACGTGACATCAAAATCCGAGGGGGATCAAGTGGCGGAAAAATTGTCATTGGTATGTGAGAGGTTCCTCGGGGATGTGGCCCTGGAGATTCTTGGCTCCATCCCGCATGACAAAACCATTCCTGAATGCATCAAGGCACAGAAGGCGTTCGTGGATGTTCACCCGCAAAGCGAGGTAACCAAGAGGCTTTCCCGGATTGTAGGCAAGCTCGAGGATACCACGCGGACCGGTACAAGCGGAAACCTTCAGTTCTTTTTTAGAAAGATGCTCTTGAATCAAGTGAAAGGAACAAGCCATGCAGGATATCGTTTACACGGAACTTACTGAGGAGCAGAAGCTCAACCCCAAGATACGGGGCAAGATCATAGGCGAATTTGCACCGCTCATTAAGTACATCGCAAGCCGTATTGCAATACGCCTGCCCCCCCATATCGATCTCAATGATCTCATCAATGCAGGCGTCATAGGTCTGATCGATGCTATCGAAAAATTTGACGCAGGCAAGCAGATCAAGTTCAAGACCTATGCGGAATTCAGAATCAGAGGGGCTATCCTTGATGAACTGAGATCCATGGACTGGGTCCCCAGGTCTGTACGGCAGAAGGCCCGCAAGATTGAAGATGCATATGCAAGACTGGAATACGTCCTAGGAAGACCCGCCAGTGACGAAGAAGTGGCAAGAGAGATGGACATCGATATGGAATCGTTCTACCGGCTCCTGTCCGAGACTGCATCGGTCTCCCTGCTCAGTCTGGACGACCTTGGCGAAGACGATACCGACCTATCCAAGCGCAACCTTCTGGAATATATCATCCAGGATGAGAAAGACTGGCCTTCACACAAGATTCGCTATGCCGAGGTCGGTACCATGGTGGCAAAGGCTATCCAGTCGTTGCCGGAAAAGGAGCGCATGGTGATATCGCTGTATTACTACGATGAGCTGACCATGAAGGAGATCGGACATGTCTTGAAATTTACCGAGTCGCGGGTCTCCCAGATTCATACAAAGGCGATTCTTAGGCTGCGCTCAAAGATGCAAAAGATCCTTAAAGAGATCAGCATGTAAAGATTTATCATGGAAGATACGATGAGAACGTAAAGGTACTCGGACTGGAGGTATCCATGACACTCGACAAGAATATGAAGATCCTCGTAGTTGATGACTTTTCCACCATGCGCAGGATCGTGAAGAACATCCTTCGGCAGCTTAATTTTATCAACATTATCGAAGCCGATGACGGGTCAACCGCCCTTGAGGTACTCCAGAGGGACAAGGTTGATTTGGTAGTCTCAGATTGGAACATGCCGAAGATGACCGGCCTGGAGCTCTTAAAGGCTGTCCGTACCGACGACGCCCTCAAACACATACCTTTTCTGATGGTTACGGCCGAGGCTCAACAGGAGAACATCATAGAGGCGGTGAAATCCGGTGTGAGCAACTATATCGTCAAACCCTTCACCGCCGAGACACTCAGCCAGAAGATCAATCAGATATTCAGCAAATAGGAAAAAAGCATGGCGGACCAACCGGGAAGAAAGGCAGACCTCGATAAGGACGGCATCATCCTCCAGGATGTCGGCAAGGCCGAGCTCGATAAGGACGGAATAGCCCTGGAGATTGAGGAATCGCCTGGACCTGCCAAAGAAGAAGGGACTACGCCCGATAAGGGACCCGAGGAACATTCCGCTCCGAAAAAACGACTGCCCCTCATGGCCCTCGTAGGAGCAGCAGGACTTCTGGTGCTCATCGCGGCCGTTGGGCTTTTTCTTTACCATGGGCACCATAAGGCGCCCCAAAAGACTGTGCATATGATTCAGCCGCAACGGGAGTCCCCCTTCGGCCCTGATGGAATGGTACTGGACCCGTTTATGGTACTCTATGAAACGAATACACCGAAGAAGTTCGGTGTTCTTTTAGCACAGGTCAGCCTCAAGATCGACCCTTCCATGATTACCACGGTTGAGAGCAAATTGTTTGATATCAGGGGCATCATCTACAAGAGACTGGTTGCAGCAGCGAGCGTTTACTCACAGACCGAGATCACCTTGATGCTCTCGGATGATCTTATTGATTATCCGATACAGGAAGTGGCGTTTGTCCAGTACAGTGCAAAATAAATTCTTGATGTGAGCTGATATTGGGTATCATGCAATTTTTTTAAGGTACAGAGGGCGGCATGAATTATTCACAGATAGACGCACTGATGAAGTCCGATGACTCCTCTGACCGCCGCATGGCGGCCTCCATGCTCGCCGAGGTCGGCAATGATCCGGAGGCCATCGAGCGTCTTGTCGAATTGCTGAAAGATACAAATGGCGGGGTCAGGGACGCCTCACAAAGCGCACTTATGTTCCTGGGCGGACGCTATACCGTCGAAAAGGTCGTACCGTTCGTTGCCGAGATTGACCCTGGCTTGCGTAATGCCGCCATCGACATCTTAAGGAAAATCGGTGATGACGGGATCGATGTCCTTCATACGCTTGCAGTGGATAAGAACGACGATATCAGGCTCTTTGTGCTCGACATCTTAGGTACCATAGGCAACCCCGAAAGCGTGGATGTGCTTATCGGAGCTCTCAAGGACCCAAACCCCAACGTACGTAATGCAGCAGTAGTCTCTTTAGGTCTGTTGGGGCACCCAAAGGCCTTCGCGTATCTCAAGCCATTGATCGAAGACGAAGAGTGGATCAGATTCTCCACCATCGAGGCACTCTCCCAGATACCCCATGAGAATACCCCGGGTTTCCTCCTTGAGCAGCTCGATCGCTGGTCTCATGATGAACTCATGGTATCGGCGCTGTTGGAAACCATGGGTAAGATCAGGCCCAAGCAGTGCGTGAGCGCATTGATCCTCATGCTCGAGTATACAAATGCATATATCGAGACAGAGATCGTAAAGGCCTTGCTGAAGATCATCTCCCCCGACGAGATCGCTTTACTGCCTCCCCAGGATGCACACATCATCAAGTCCATCATCGATATGCATCTACTCGATGTCGATGACGAGCTGCTTTTTGATATGCTCGCGGTACTCTCCCGCATCGGAGATCATGCGAGCGTGATGGCTATGATCGAGCTTGTCCGCAACACAGACCCCGACGTACATCCTGAACGTATCTTATCTGTAACAGATGCCCTACGCCGTATCAGCGACATTAAGGCCATGGTCAAGCTCTTGGATTCTGAAGACAAGCTCAAGATCCTTGCTGCAAACGTCCTTGCCAAGATCGGCAAGGCCCAAGGCGCGCGAGCGATATGTGAGAGGATCTTCTCCTCCCAGGGTCATGTGAAGAGGGCCATGACCGATGCCTTGGCCGCTATTGGAGGCGCATCTTTACGTGAGACTTTCCATGCTCTCCTCAATGATCCGGACGGACATGTCATATCATCATCCCTCTATGCGCTTGGGAGAAACGGGGATACGGATGACATCAGCGTGATGGAGCCGTTCTTAAATCATAAATATCCGGACGTGCGCGAGGTTACCATCCAATCAATCGTCCTGATCGGGACGGTACATGCTGAAGATGTATTCATGCTCATGACCAAAGATGTTGATCCCAGTAAGCGCATCGTGGGATTAAACGGTCTTGAGCGCATGATAAGTCCCCGTCTTCATGAAGCTGCAGATGTACTGCTCAGAGATGATAACTGGGAGGTAAGAGCAGCTGCCGTCAATGTCATTCGGAATAAAGATCTCCCCATTAATACCGGCACGCTCAAGGCACTGCTTTCTGATGAGCATGAGCAGATACGTTACACCGCTCTGGATATTGCCGGGTTGAAGAAGGTGAAAGAGCTGAGGACGTGTCTCGAGGATGCCATCACCGGCCAGGACATGTGGGCGGCATCTCATGCCATTGAGGCCTTAGGTCGGTTCAAAGATGAGCAAGCCAAGGCAAAACTCCTGAATCTATTAACATGCGGATCAGACTTCCTGAGGATCTCCGCAGTGAAGACTATTGCCGGGTGGGAAGAGGAGGCTCTGGCCGCAGAGCTTGAACCGTATCTTGATGACCCGAACCCGGATGTGGCGCGGGCCATCGTGGATGCCATCGACAGGCTTCAGGAGGTGAGCTTCTAAAGATGCAAGCCCACATTCTCGATCGTATAAAAAACATCGAAGACCTCCCCACGCTTCCGTCTGTGGCATTAGAGGTCTTGAGCCTGGCACATCAGACCGACGTATCCATCCAGAGCATTGCCGAGTGCATACACAGGGACCCCCCCCTGGCCACCAAGGTGTTGAGGATGTCAAATTCGGCTTTCTATCGAAGGGGAGACCGGAGGATAGAGACCCTTCACCACGCCATCATCTTTCTGGGATTGGCAGAGATCATCAACATCACCACCTCACTGTCGGTATTTTCCGCCCTCAAATCGCGCAAGGCCCAAGAGGTCTCCATCAGGGAAAACTTCTGGGACCACAGCGTGGCCACCGGCCTGATTGCGAGGTACATCGACAAGAAGCTCTCTATGAGGTCCATGGGCCGCGAGTTCGTAGCCGGTCTGCTGCACGATATCGGCAAGATCATCCTCGACCAGTACTTCCATGAAGAATTCATGGCAGCCTATAACATGTCCTTGGACAAGGACATGTCCATGTACAAGACCGAGATGGAGGTCTGTGGGACGAACCATATGGAGGTCGGTTATTATGTGGCCAAGAAATGGAACCTCCCCGACTATCTTGGAGATGTGATCCTGTGGCACCATCAGCCGTCCCAGGCGGCACACCGGGACATCGCTGCGCTCATCTCCATTGCGAATCTCCTGGCAAAGGCCAAGGAGATGTCCTGCGGGGGCGACAGGATGTCATTCATCCTCTCGGATGAAGAGGCATGGCAGGTCTTAAAAGAGAGGGGTTATGCAGTTGAAGCCCTTGATATAGAGCGGATAACGTTCGAGATGGAGACTATCGGTGATCAGGTGAAGCACTACATCGACACGGTCATGGAGCCTGTAGGGGCGGAGAAAGCCAATGGATGAGAGTCTAAGCGGCACATGTCCGAAGATGACCGATGAGACCTTCATCCTGTTGAGGGACTTCATCTACGAACAATCAGGCATCTACTTTGCCGACAATAAAAAGGGCCAGCTTGAAAATAGGCTTGCTATGAGATTGAAGGCCAACAATCTCTTAGATTATGATAAATATTACTACCTGCTCAAGTATGATCCCCAGGCAGCCAGGGAGCTGAGGGCACTGTTTGACTCGGTCACCACGAATGAGACCAGTTTTTTCAGGAGCCCGCCACAGATCCAGGCGTTCCAGGAGAAGGTGCTGCCCGAGATCATCACCCGTAAAAATAAACAGCAAGACCGCATGATCCGTTTCTGGTCGGCCGGGTGCTCCACCGGCGAGGAACCATACACCATGGGCATAGTGATCAGGCAGGTCTTAAACGACAAGCACTCAAACTGGGACATCAAAATCGTTGCAAGCGACATCAGTGAAAAGGCGCTCCGTTCTGCCAAAGCCGCCATGTACAGCGACTATTCGCTGAGGGCGGTGGCGCCTGAGGTCAAACAGTCATTCTTCACACCGGACGGGAACTCCTATCGCATCATCGAGGATATCCGTAACCTGGTGGATCTCCAGTACCTCAACCTCAATGACGCCAAGCGGGTCCAGATCATGAAGGGCTTTGACGTTATCTTCTGCAGAAACGTGCTCATCTACTTCGATGATGAAGCCAGGAAGCGATTCGTGTCACAGCTCTACGACAGCCTCAATCACGGTGGTTATCTCTTCATCGGCCACTCTGAATCTTTGCACAACATTTCACGGGCATTCAAGTTGGTCCATTTCCCTGGTGCCCTGGGGTATAAGAAGGAATAGGGGGGGTCTTATTTATGGCTACAATCCTGATTGTTGATGACTCAAGCACGGTGAGGAAGTTCCTCGCACATACTTTAAAGACCAAGAACTTCCGGTGCATTGAGGCCTCGGACGGCTTCGACGCCCTGGAAAAACTGGCTCAGAATCCGGAGATTAGGCTCATCATCTGCGATTTGAACATGCCCAACATGGATGGCATTGAATTCATCAGCACAGTGAGAAATGATCCTCTCTATATAGATCTCCCCATCATCATGCTCACCACCGATGGCACACCGGAGAATAAAAAGCTCGCCTATGATACCGGGGCGAATCTCTACCTTGTAAAGCCGTCACCTGCGCACATCATCCTGTTCAAGGTGCAGAGCCTTCTTCAGGCAGACCAGTAAAGTCATCCGGACCCGATCCCCTAGACCTGCCCAAGTCTCTGTTCCGATCTTCCGACCATTACCAAAAAGAGTGCAATCCATGCCTGCGAGTATACCCTGCTTTTGCATATAAGAGATTGATTCTGTAGGAGCGGCTTTAAGCCGCGACGGCCTGGTTTTTCTTCTATCCTGGCCTCTCGCCATGTGCTTCATTACTTTCTTTTGGTGCCAAAAGAAAGTAACAAAGAAAAGGCACCCGGTACAGTCTATAGACATAGGTGACACTTTCGTAAAGAGACATGGGTAACACTTTTTTTGGGGTATGAGTGCCTTGAAGAAGGAGGTTCCCATGCCCTGGCTAGAGGTGAG
>JBEKDT010000010.1:0-181142 GCA_050014195.1 Desulfomonilia bacterium
CAAAAATGGAGATATCTTCCCTTCTGAGCGTATATCGGACATATTAAAGGCAAAGAAGGGGATAATTCGACCCGTTTTCAGAGCGTTGGCTCTTTGTAAACAAGGGTTTCCGGATGGGCACTAATTATGCCTAATCTCTTGACAATCATTCACCCATGCCTGATCATATTTTCATGAGGAGGATTGGTGACATATTGGCAAGAAGCAATGAGCAGATCGGCCAGATTATGAAGGTACGCAGCCGCTGGAAAGAGATAACGGGTGCAGTGCTGGCGGTCCATACAGAGCCTGTGGTGATTAGTAAGAAGATCCTCCATGTCATGTGCGATTCGCCGGCATGGGCACAGCAGATAGGCATGCTGTCAAAGGTGATTGAAAAGCAGATAAAAGATATCACCGGTATTCGGGTGCAAAAGGTGGAAGGCAAATTCGGCATTGTGCGCAAAGCACCCCAAAAAATAAAAACCACCCATGTAATCAGGAGGCCTGACATAGATCCTCGGGATGTGGAAAAACTCAAAGATCCTGATCTCGCTGATGCAATACGTGCATTGATCAGTCTTGAAGGAAACGGCAATGACTGAAGAGAACAAGAACACGACCACTCTTCCGAGGATTATTACTGCAGGCCTTATTGGAATTTTATCCTTCATGGCTGTTTCATGCGAGTGGGTCCTTCCCCTTACGTATACCCATGTCAAAACGCCGAGGGAACTGCTTGCTTTTCTTGAATCACGCCGGCAGGACATAAAGGGCATCAAGGTCAACCGTCACCTGCTGGAGATAGGGAAAAGGCCTTCTCTGCAAATCCTCAAGAACTACAACCAGGTCATGTATCAAATGAGGCCGTATCGCCAAATAAACCTTAAATTCAGAAATTTCACCAAAGCGGAAGTCATGGACTTTTGCACGAATATCACTGCGGATGGCCTCGAAAACCTGCGCTCCGCCGTTGCATCGGGCAAAGAGTATACGCCGGTATGGAAGGGCAATAAAAAGGGTCGAGAGATTGCAATCGTGAGGGTGACACAATTCACCTACCTTGTAACCGGCCTCGCAGACAAGCCCCTGTTCATGGGACAGGTCGAACTTGCCAAGCGTCTCAATATGGACGATGCCACGGAGCTCAGCCTCATCATTCCTGCTCAAGACCGCTGGTTTGAAAAATTCAAATCAGACCCTTCCCTGAACAAGCAATATCCGGTTCAGTTTTTAGGGACCGCACCAGATGAGCTTATTGAATGGCTCGGCAGTCAGGCCCAGTAGATCTATAAAACCATTCCAGGTACAGTCATATAAACTTTATCAGGCCTGGAATCAGCAGGCAATTCAAATTTATCAGAAACTGTAAACACTGTTTACATTGGGCATTGCCTAGTTTATAATATCTTTCAAAGTCCTGGCAGCCGCCGGGATATTCATTTTCAGACAAGGAGCAGCCATGTCTTTTCCCGACAGGAACAATCCGTACTCGTTCGATGAGTACCTCCAGTGGAGAAACTCCGTGAATTATTACCTCGATGATGAATTCTTCCAGAGGGTCGTGCGGCATTATTCCGGCAGTGAGTGGGATCGCATCCACAATGAGCTCATAAAACTGTCCGAGAGGGTATCATACCGGTGGAGGGACTTTGCGGAAGCTATTGCATGGCCGGAGAAGAGACCATACATAATGCATTTTGATGGTCATAACCACCGCATTGACCGGATTGTGCGGCCGGCCCAGACAGAGCTTATGGAACAAGAGGTCTTTTCGGAGGCCTTGTTTTCGAGCAAGACATTACCGTGGCTCAAGCTCGCCAAGATGTTTCTTATCTATCAGAACGGCGAGGCCTGTATTGCATGCCCCTTGACCTGCACCGAGGGGCTGGTGGCGTTGCTGGAAAAGTTTGCCGATACGCCTGATACAAAACGGATTCTTAAGCATTGCAAGGAGGGGCAGCACGGCGACTTTGCGATAGGCGCACAGTACCTTTCCGAGATCCAGGGCGGATCCGATGTCCCCAGTAATGTACTGGAAGCGGTTAGAGATGGAAAAACCTGGCATATCTATGGAAAAAAGTTCTTCTGTTCTGCCACCCACGCCGACTATGCCGTGGTGACTGCCAAACCTACAGATACGGAGAAGGTTGCCTTGTTTGTAGTACCTTCATGGCTTCCAGGCGACAAGGAAAGAGAGATCAGGAACGGCTACACCATAGATAGGATAAAGTGGAAGATGGGCACGAGCGAGCTCACTACTGCAGAGATTACTTTCAATGGCGCACGAGCGTACCCTTTAGGCCCTTTAGACCGGGGGGTTGCGAACGTAGTAGGGATTGTGCTCACTTTCTCGAGGCTCACCGTTGGACTCTCGGCTGCAGCCTTTATGACCAGGTCGGTCCGGGAGGCAAAGAAATACGCTGAATTTAGGGAGGCCTTTGGGCTGAAGATCACACAGTTCCCCATGCTTACAAATCAGCTTCAATGGATCGAGACGTGCGCCATGAGGACCACAGCTGCGGCATTCAAGCTCTATCGGGAATTTCTGCATCTTGAAGGAGGTCTCAAGGGCGGCCTGGTAAGCAATGAATCTCCCATGACAAAGAAGAAGAGATTCGCAGTAAGAGAGCTTATCATGCTCCAGAAGATCACAGCTTCATGGGACAGTACTGATGTCATCAGAATGGCTATGTCGGTTTTTGGAGGCCATGGTGTGATGGAGGACTTCTCCTCACTTCCCAGGCTTTTCCGCGACTCAGCCATAAACGAGTTATGGGAAGGCCCCAGAAATGTACTCCTAACCCAGATCCATAGGGATTTTCAAAGGGCCAGGACGTGGTATGCCCCCCGGGAGTTTGTGAGAGATATCCTCGCAGGGTCCGATGAAACCCTCATGACTGAGATCGGTTCCGAAATGGATGATCTTATCTCCCATCCGAGCCTTTTTACCATGGACCAGAAGACCATTGATGTCTGCAGCAGGTGGGACAGCTTCTGCCACAGGCTCTACCATGCATACCAGGACAGTGCCCTTAAAGAAGTATTACGTGGTGAATAAAGATGGCGCTGGATATTAAGTACAACATCAGGGAAATAAATATATAAATCCATTTCCTTGTGCCTAACATTGGGAGCTTTAGTATTTTGAAAAGATATCAGTTTCCTCCGAACGGGCCGCATAAAGGAACATCCTCGCCATGATATGCCCAATGTGATGCATGTGCTCGCGCACCTCATGGGCGCTCCTTCCCGGATGCTGTCTGAAGGTGATAAGGATACCGTTCAAGGCGGAAAAGAAACAATGTGAGATCATCCTGACATTGTGCTTTGCCCCAGTATTTTCAAAGAGCAGGCCGAACTGGTCGAGCATGGAACGTTCTATGGAATTCAGTTTGTCCAGTAGACCTTCATGAATAGTGCCTTCCAGCATGAAATGTGTCATCATCTTGAAGTACTGATCATGATCCGTAAGATATGTGATGAATATATCTGCCGCCTCTTCCACTTGAGGCCTTTCATCTCTGGAGAGAAGGTCTGAGAATTGTTCGATGAGACGTTTTGTGCCGCGCAGGAAGGCCTCCACAAAAAGGTGCTGCTGATCCGGGAAGTGGCGGTATATGAGTGCCGGAGAAATACCCGCCTCTTTGGCAATGTCCCGCATGCTCACCTTTGTGAAGGGTTTTTCAGCAAAGACCTTTTGGGCAGCATCGACGATGATGTTCTTCCGTGCGATCCGATTTGACTCCATGGGACTAAGGGGTAGGCCTTTCATAAGGTCTGCATTCATCAGTCGGCAGGGATCGTGTACTCTGCTACGGCGTTTAACCCTTTAAGATAATTCACTGCCTGTTCCACCGCTTTGTAATCGACATAGATAGTTGATTGTATAGTACCATCTTCTCCAGTATGGAGCGCTGACGAAAGATAGAGGTATGTACCGCTTTTCGCTGAAAAGATATAGGTCCAGTTACTCGTATAGGCATCAATATCGTTGAGTTCTTGGGTTGTGCCATTTTCATCAATATAGGTGATGGACACATGCGGATTAGTGATGGAGGTGCTCACTTCATACTCTACTCTATGCATACCAGGAACCAGGTGATTTCCTCCTCCGCTCCCGCTGCATCCGAACGGTGACATGAGGAGCATGAATGAAAGGATTGTCCACAAGTATTTCATACGTAAGTCCAAAGTATCATTAAAGCATAAAAAGGGGTTTCGGTAAAGGGAATCAGGAGAACAATATATATGGTGCCGGGAACAGGACTTGAACCTGCACGAGCTTGCACCCACTAGAACCTGAATCTAGCGCGTCTGCCAATTCCGCCATCCCGGCACGCTTTCGCTTGAAAACATTCAGTGTTTCCCCTATAGTTGGGAACCTAGTAAAAGTCAAGGACGGATGTGGATGGTAGTATTCCGGGGTATTGAAGCGATTTCTAGGGATGCATTGAGAAAGCCGGTAGTCACTATCGGTAATTTTGACGGCTGTCACAAAGGCCATCAGGAGATATTCCGCAAAACTCGTACCCATGCATCACGCATCGGCGGTGTCTCTGTTGTGTACACCTTCCATCCCCATCCTGCATCCGTCATTAAGGGAATCACCCCGCAACTCATCTATACGGTTGATGAAAAGATCAAGGCTATAGAGTCCCTTGGCATGGACTACCTCATCATCGCACCCTTTACGCGAGAATACGCCGACACGCAGCCGGAGGTGTTTTTAAAGGAGACCATTGTGCGCAGACTCGGGGCATCCGGTGTAGTGGTAGGACATGACTTCTCCTTCGGCAAGAAGGGCCTGGGTGATATCCCCTTTCTTAAACGCATTGGCGCAAAAATGGGTTTTTTCGTTGAGTGTGTAGATCCGGTATCTTTTGATGGGAGGGTGATCTCGAGCACGCTCATACGGAAGATGATACAGTCAGGAGATGTATCAGGCGCGGCCCGACTCATGCTGCATCCCTACCGTATCAGCGGTCCGGTGATCCATGGCATGGCAAGAGGACGGGACTTGGGATTTCCAACCGCGAACATAAAACCGGACAAAGCCTTGTTCCCGGCATATGGGGTTTATGCAGTGCACGTCTACATTGGTGAAAAAAGATGGGATGCAGTGGTAAATATCGGCAACAACCCTACTTTTGGTGATGTAGGTACCTCTATCGAGGCATTTCTCTTTGACTTTAAGGGAGATCTCTATGACAGCGACATAAATGTGGAATTTATCGAGCACATCCGGGGCGAGATAAAGTTCGCCGACAAGCGTTACCTCATTGAGCAGATTGAGGCTGACTGCCGCATAGCTCGAGATATCCTTAAGAAAAGGCATTTGTGTGAAGATCTTCGCAATATCTGATCTCCATCTTTCATTTCATGCAGATAAACCTATGGACATATTCGGATCTCACTGGGAGGCTCACCCGGATCGTTTAAAAAAAGCCTGGTGCGAATCAATCACCAAAAGTGATATCGTATTAATCCCTGGTGATATCTCTTGGGCCATGAAGCTCCAAGACGCTGTGACCGACTTCGAATTCATTGATTCCTTGCCTGGTACAAAGGTCATCATAAAAGGTAACCACGACTACTGGTGGTCTTCTTTAAACAAGGTGAAACAGATTCTCCCAACATCCATTATCCCGCTTCAGAATACTGCTGTCCGATTCGGAAATATCGGCATTGCAGGATCCCGTCTCTGGATTGACCCAGACCTTAGACTCGAGGCAGCCACCGAGGAAGACCGCAAGATATATCAACGGGAACTCGGGAGGTTCTCTCTCTCTCTAAAGGCTTTGCCGGACGATACACAACCAAGAATCATTATGACGCACTTCCCGCCCATATCTCTGGAGGGGAGGCCGGGCAGGGCGGTCCAGGTTGCAGCGGGCTTCAGATGCTCTATCTGGATATTCGGACATATGCACCTTGGTACTGTTGACTACCACGGATTCGACCGGACCATCGGCACATCACGTTTCGAGTTCGTATCGGCGGACTTTCTGAACTTCCGTCCGAAACTCATCTATGATACTGATAATCCTTGAAGATGATACTTGTTTTTTGAAATCATATGGGTGTATCTTGATATTGTAAGGTAATCAAATTATATCATGTTATATTTGTGATTTGAGGGAGAGAGATGGACAAAAAAATGAAAATGCCGGGACTTTCAAGAATAGAAAAGTTACCTGATATACCTACGTTAGTGATGAATCAAATCATTGAGCTCATATCACAGGGAAAGCTCAAGATCGGTGATAAGCTCCCCTCAGAACAGGAGATGACCGAGCTCTTCGGTATTAGTAGGATCTCGCTTCGGGAGGCCATGAAGCTACTCGAGGCCAAGGGGTATATCGAGTCGAGGGACAGGAAGGGAAAGTTTGTCAAGTCTCTCACCGATAATGTAAAGTCTTCCATTGAAGACCTTATATCGATTGATCATGAAAAAATCTGGGAGTTGATCGCAGTTCGGAGACTCATTGATTCTGAGGCGGCATTCCTGGCTGCCAAGAATGTTTCAAAGGAACAAAAGAGTCGTTTCAAGAAGATCATCGGCATTCTCGATAAAATCGGGGAAGAGAACATCCTCACTTCCAAGGAAGGAGGGATACTTTACTCTGACTTCTTCGATATCCTGGCCGACTCGACCAAGAACACTATCTTCCTGCATCTAAGGAAATCTGTTACGACAATTTTGACAGGTGCTTTCCCCTTTAGCAGAAAGAAACTATCCTTGGTCCCCGGCAGCTCCAAGGACATCACAAAACAGTTGATGAAGATATATGATGCCATTGAAAATAAAGATGCAGATGCTGCCAAGGCTGCGACTATCGAGCATATCGATTATATTGAGAAATCCCTGAGAAGGGCATTAAAGGAAGAGAAATAGGAGGTTGATTATGGTTGCAGTAGGTGAGAAAGTTAAGGACTTTATCCTCAAGGATCATCATGGAAAAGACTTCACCCTCTCAGACTTCAAAGGGCGCAAAGTGCTTCTCTCATTCCACCCCCTGGCGTGGACAAGTATCTGTGCCAAACAGATGCAGTCGCTCGAAGAGAATAGAGATTATTTTGAAAAGAAAAACACCGTGGCTGTAGGTGTAAGCGTGGACAGCACTCCATGTAAAAAGGCTTGGGCAAAAGAGTTGAAAATTGAGAATACCAGGCTTCTTGCCGATTTCTGGCCGCATGGAGGGCTTGCGATCCAGCTTGGTATCTTCCGGGATAAAGATGGGTTTTCCGAGCGGGCGAATGTGCTCATCGATGAGCAGGGCAAGGTTATGTTCGTCAAGGTCTACCCGATCTCCGAGCTTCCTGAAATTGGGGAGATACTCAAGGTATTGGGGTAGGCTGCTCTACAACTGGATCAACATTGGCAACATAATATCCCATTGTTTTGAACAACGCTGATGAATATAGGCACCAAGTTAAGATCTAAATGTATAACACGACTTGAATGAACAAAAAATAACATGGGGTACCACCTTCTATTAACTTCACTTATCACTTACTCAAGGCGATACCCCATTTCTTACTCCTTACCCTCGCTGATACGTCACTTGACATCTCGCCGTATTGTTGTAGATCCATCTAATTTAATAAATGGTCCGATCTCATCGAGCAACTTGCTGTCTACTCCTTTGACCTTGAGAAGGTCATCCAGGGAGCTGAACGGACCATTAACCTCCCTCGCATCGACTATGTTTTGGGCAACCGCATCATCGATATAAGGTACTATCAAGAGGTCACTCACCGTTGCTGAGTTGACATTGATCGACCCATTGATATTCGATGTATTAAGGGTTGCAGCATAGGATGCACCAAAAGCGACAAAAACCAAAAACACTAAAATTAAGAGTGGTTTAAATTTTTTCATGATATTTTCTCCTTTCAATCATTCTATCTGCTCGGGCGTTCATTAGGGACATGAATCAAGGTGGTCAAGGGGTTAATAAAAGAAAGGGGGTTCAAGGGAGAATATTGAGCTTTCCGCTATAAGTTTTTTAAAACGTATATCCAACTGAGAAATTGATCTTTCCTGGACTCTCACCATCTTTGCGGTTGAGCTTGTATCCATAAAGTAAGCCCATGGGGCCAATGGGGGTGATGTACCTGAGTCCGATACCGACTGACGCCCTAAATTCGTCTGATCCGGCATCCACGAATGTTCTTCTGACCGCACCCGTATCGTAAAACAAGGCTGTCTCCCACTCACGCGTCAACTCGATACGGGCTTCCATACTTCCGTTCATGGATAGGCAGCCGCCCACCGGGTTTCTGCTTGCATCGTACCTCAGCATATTCTCATCGAATCCCCTTAAATCCATTGTGCCGCCGAGATAGAACAGCTGATCATCCGGTACCTGGCTGTGTTTTTTAAAGGTATAGATAGCGCCTAAACGGCCAAGCCAGGCGAGCGTGACCCTTTGTACCGGGCTGAAGTAGTAACGCAGGTTTAGGTAATGCTTAAGGAAGTTGTCCATGGAATCCTGATAACCTCTTGATATATCTACTGAATATGATGAATAGAAGCCCTCTTTGGGTCGTACGAAGGAATCTCGTGTATCATAGGAGATGAATGGTGTGGTCACTAGGACACCTCTCGGCTTGTATGAATCGGCATCCTCAGGTGGAATGGTTTGTGAGGTATCCTGAAGGAATTGGTATCTATGCTCATACCTGAATCCCAGTGAGGTGGTGACATGTGGTTTATATTCCTTAAGAAAGGTGAGCGATGAGGTCCAGACAGATGTACCAAAGATCTGATTAAGCTCCTCTTTCCGCTCATAGGACATCACATAGGTGCTCGATATAGGCGAGTTAAAGATCCTGTGCTGGGTGACATCGAACTCACCGCGGTAACCGATCTGGCTCACCTCGCCGCCGAGCCAAGCATCCTTATTCAGACCGAACAGGTTCTTGTCGCCGACACGGGCGTTTCCGTACAGCCCTTTGTCGCTGGCATAACCTGCGCCTGACTGGATGTAATAGGGTTCTATCTCTTCCATGTCGATAAGCAGTGTGACGTTATCCCTGTTCTCCTTGATGCCGATCGTCTTAAACTGAACTGAATTAAAGACCGACATGTTTCGGATGTTTTTTTGTCCTTCCAACATTGCCTTAAGTGAAAAGGGCTGGCCCGGCTCTATACCGAGCTCCTTCCTGATGGCGCTTGTGCTTGTCTTGAAGTTGCCCCGGTAGTAGATATTACCCATTGTCACATAGGGACCTTCATCTACATGAAAGGCCACGGCAGCCTCCGTAGAGTCTTTGCTCAACACCGCCTCCCCTTTGACGGACACATATGGGTGGCCCTTTTCAGAGATAAGGTCGGAAAGGGTCACTTCGCTGGCCTTGATGAGGTCGTTCATGAAGGGTTTGCCCACCTTGAGCTGTAAGACCTGGAGGATCCTTTTCTCCGGTATGGTCTTGAGACCCTCTATCTTGATCGATGAGACGAGGGTCCTGACGCCCTCGGAGACCTTGACAACAATCGATACGCCTGTCTTATCCTTTGACCACGTAAGTTCAGGGGTCAAAGACACTGCATTGTATCCTTGCTTAAGATAGCGTAAACGAACGGCTGCGAGGTCTTCATCAAGGACATCGGGATTAAAAATCTCACTCCTGAAAAGACCGGCTTTGCCGGTCCGCATGTCTTTTTTCAGTTCTTCCTCGTTGAAAAAGGTGTTGCCGGAAAATCGCAAGGAATCCACCAGGGTTCTGGGGCCTTCGGTAAGGGACAAATCAAGCTTACGGACCTTCGTATTCTTCATAGTGATCTTTTCTTCCAAGAGCTCGACCTCTGTGAAAAGGTATCCATCATTTTTATATCTTTCCTTAATGTTCTTGATGCCTTGCCTGATACCCCTATCTCTCCTGTTTCCCTCCTTGAAGATCGGGATGTCCTTCTTCAGGGTATAAGCCCAGAACCTCTTGTTTCCGGAGAATGCGAGGTCGTAGCGGGGTCCTTCCGAGATGAATATTTCAACTGTAACCTTGCCGGTTTTATCATCTTTATTGACAGTCTGGTGGATCTCACATTCAGGGTATCGCCTCTGCCAGTAGAGGCTTGTGAGGTCTTTGATATCACTAATAAGATCCGCTTCCCTAAAACGCCCTGAATCCCTAATGAAGAAAGAAGATCTCCAAATGTTCATGCGTGACTTGATCTCGGCATCGGTAATGGCGTGGTTCCCTTTGATTTTAAGGGAGTCGAGGACATAATAGGCGCCTGCATTGACATACACATTGATTATAACGGATCCCTCATGCGGGTTCTTATCTGCTGTTGCGGTGATTTCCGGATTGATATAGCCCTCTTTTTTATAGAGATCTCTTAAACGTGTCTCTTGCTCGCTCAGCGTACCAGGGAACAGAGCATCCCCCGGATATACACTCATGGCCTTCAGGATCTCGCTTTTGAATAGAGGATACTCGCTGTGAACTTTGACATCCTTGACTTCCCAGAAGGGGGTCAGAAGAAAGGTAAGCTTTATCCCGTCCTCGAAGCGTTCTATTTCAGGGATGACCTCCTCGAATCTCTTACTCAGCATGAGGGTATCTATAGATTGTCGATATGACTCCTCGGTGAACGGCACACCCTCACGCAATGCGATGAGGTCACGTGCAAGATTATTCATAGAGGCCTCGCACCACTGACAATCCTTGAACTCTATATTCAATCTCCTTACCACCATTTTATTATAGAGAGAATATTCGCTGGGCGTCTGTATTCCAGCTCCGGACACTTCCTGGGAGAAACCCGTCGAAGATATAAGGATCATCAAAACAGGATAGAGAAAGATGATTTTCACAGTTGCGCGCATATCTCTCTAGCGAAACTCGTACCTGTACTGTATTACTGCACCGAAGACACCGTCGCTTGCCTGACTGCCGTTGATAAGCAGATTATCAAGGAGCTTATATTCTGCGACACCCGATTGAATAGTCCCGGTGCTCGTAGTCTCCATCTCATACTTCAGGGTGATGTTCCGGGAGAGCTCTTTGCCCAGGGTGAGTTTGAGGTTCTCTCCACCTTTTGAGGTAGTGAGTTCGGAAGATTTGAGTTCAAGAATGTCCAGGGTTGTGGCCTTTTTGATATCGCCGCCATAAGTCTTTGCAAGAAGTTCTGCCGCCATTGCTCCCGGCGCGACAGTCACCCCTGTCTGGTTCTGGCTGAGCTCACGGGACGTCTTGCCGAGAATAAGGAGGGAAAGGATATCCGGTGGTTCCTCAGTCGGGGTCGAGCTCAGCTTGAATTGAAGATTGTCGAGGTCCCCCTCCACAGAAAGGGTTATATCCCAATCACGGACCTTGGTTTTACTTATGATATCAACTCTCGCTTGGGTCTTGTAGGGATTCAGGAAATCGATGTCCCCCTTGGAAACCGTGAAATTGTTGTTCTCGAAGGTTACGGTCCCATCAGTAACTGCTATTCTGCCGGTCAGGATGGGGTTGATGAGGGTTCCGATGATCTTAAGATCCGGGTTGAGGGTGAGTTCCGCCACATTGTTCTCCACCTTCACGTCTCCCCTGCGTTTGATGGCGACATCGAGGGCCATGTTCTTCATAAAAGGCCAGGGGGTAGGTATGAACTGCCCCTTATCAAGATTCTGTTTTGGGAGGATGCGTTCAATGACACCGGTTAAGAGGTTCACCTGAACGTCCTTGTAATATGTCCCATCGATGATGATAACATCGGATTTAAGCGATGATTGATCAAGAGATGCATTGAGGACGGTCTCTGCATCCACGGTCAGATCCATCATACCCGGGATAGTGATGGGCAGTGATCTTACCTGGGAGTTCAACTCGATATTCCTTGGAGCATACCCGTCCAGGACAACACTACCGCCTATTTTGAAAGAACCGGTATCGAGCTGTCCGATAAGCTCTTCGATAATGATCTTACTGCCTTCCAGCCTTATCTTACCGCCCACATCATGCAGATGCTGGCCGTTTTCCGGTATGGTATATGCGAAGTCCTCCAAGGTAAGCTGAGCCGATGCCTCGTGGTGGGTACCATCGGTCTTGAATTGTGACGACACACGGATAGTGCCCAGGCTGTCGGAGAGGTCTTCAAAGAATATACCCAGTGCAGCAGCAGGGATGACACCATTGGCATCAAGGCTGAAGGCCTTTTTTATATCTCCCTGGCCTTTTATATCGAACCAGCCGTTCTCTCCGAAAACAATGCGGGTGTCAGGAATTGAGAAATCCTCGTTTTTATAGGAGGCGCTTACATTGCGGGCCTGCACGAGGTTTTTATTCTCATGAAGGATGTCCAGAGAAGATATGTCGGCAATCATATCAATATCTTTGAGGGATCGTATATTCCCACGGGTATCGATCCTCCCTGTCAGCCTGCCTGAGAAAGTGGGCCTATTGAAAATGATGAAATAGGGGGAAAGATCGGTCTCTGCAAAGATGATTGAGATGGAAAACTCGCCTGAAGAAAGGTCGTGCATTGCCTTCAAAGAGAAGTTCCAATTACCCTGCATGTTTACCTTGTGGTCCTGGAGCTCAAAAGACAAGGTCAAGTCATCAATGGGTTTATTATTGAACATGATATTCGTAGCAGCTATCCTTCCGGCAATAACAGGGTTGTTTAAGTTTCCCTCTCCGGAGGTATTGAAGAAGATCTTGCCCTTGGCCGACTCGTGACCTTTAATGAAATCGAGATTCTCCAGGCTCAGCCCCTGAGTACCGAGGGAATAGGCAAAGGTGCCATCCGTTGCGATCCACCCGTTGCCATTGATATTCTCGCCGTTAGCAATAACAAGCTTTATCGGTTCGACCCAAAAGCGTCCTCCATCTGCTTGGATATTCATTGACAACTCTTGAAAGCGTTGGTAACCCAGGTCGATGTCTTTTCCTGTAAGTATCGCATCACCGATAGGATGCCGCAAGCTCCCTTCCATCATGGCGCTTACAGAGAAAGTGCCCTTAGCACGATCGAAGAAGTCGTCGATATGCAATGAGTCTCCTTGTACCTTAAGGTGAATGTCCGGGTCGAAGTTAAGGTGCTTCCGGGTCTGATCAATGAGGGCGGCATCACCGGTTATCAAGAGTGTTGATTGCTTACGGGTAAGCTCGATGCGCGATATGGTGAGCAGCCCTTGTGAAAGGGAGCCGATGAGGACGGCATCACCGAGGTGGATATCTTCTGCTGAGAGATCTTTCCCATCCAGATGTATTGTGGCCCTCAGATCGCTCAAACTTCCATCGGCGCTGATATATCCGTTGAATATGCCGGCAAGCTTGGGATTCGACGTGAAATCACCAGGGTTTATGGTCTTCAGATCGGCCTTGAGAGATAGAGCCGGGTCGGTCTGAATAGTCGGGAATTGTTTGAAGACCTGGACATTTCCTTGCACCTGGATGGTTGAAGACCTGTTGGAGATCGTGCAGGAACTGATATTGAGTTTCCCGTTTTGATCAAGGAGCGCCTTCAGATCGATGGTCCCGAGCGGGATACCGTTGATGGTTGTTCCTTGGGCGCCTGCGATAATATCGGCAATAGGTTTCTCAAAAGTCCCTGAGATGCGTGAAGATGCCTTGAAGACGCCCGTTGCATTAATGCCTGAGCGTCTCAGAAGGTCTTCGATACGTGGAGTCTCCATGGTGATGGTCCCGTCCAAGGTATGGCCGGCCAGGTTGATACTACCTTGAGAAGATGCTGATATGCTCCCTGTCCGGGCATTGAGGCTTCGGATATCAAGCATGTTCTTCCTGTAAGCTATTTTGCCTGTCAATGAGAGGTCTTCGCGTTTCAAGACCGTGCCGGCTGTGATGCCTTGTCCTTGTGCCGTAAACTCTGCATCGAGGCGCAGGGAATTCGCAGAGACCCCTGTCCCCTTCAGGGCAATCCTTGGGCTGAGTGTTCCTTTCAGTCCTTTGGGCATTCCGGGGAGATCGTTTATAAGAAGGCTCGTGCCGGTGATGGAGAGGTCATAGGTGATGGCGTCTTCCTCCTTGATCCCTTCGAAATAGCTATCAGGAAAGACATGTCTTAAATCAACCACGCCTGCAGCAATTAAATTGCCGGATGCGTATGCTACAGAAAGCCTTTTTATAGCAACTACCTTGTCCGCTAAAGAGCCATCGAGGTTGGTTTTGCCTATCTTTTGGCCACCGAGTGTCCCCCCGTTATATGCAAGTGTAAAGATTAATCCTGGGTTATCGTAGTCGCGACTTACCGTGATGCGGCCTGTGATCCTCCCCGTGTTGCCGTCGCCGAAGCCAAGGGCATCCCTGAGGTCGGCCATATCAGAGTCGAGGTTCAGGTCGCATCGGAGCTGAGCCTTCTTGGACATTTCGGTTATCGAGCCGGCCAAGGTGGCAGTTGATGAGCCCTTCTTTATTGCTATACGGATGTCTCTGATCCGGTCATTGAAAATGGTGCAGGATGCGGAGCCTGTGCCGAGATCGATCTTCCTGTTTGATGCAAAGAGGGTCATGAGGGCCTTTGGTACTGACAGGTGTATGGTAGTGTCGTTTTCAAAGGTGGAACTCATGCAAAAATCAAAGTTTTCGAGCCTTACAATGGGTTTTCCATCTTTCCCTTTGTAAGCAAATGTCCCCCCATTGCTGGTGAGCGAATTGATGTACACATTGAACTGGCTTTGGCCCGGCGTCTTTGCGACAAAGGCGCTCTCGATATTGAGCCAGTTATCCTTGTCGACCTCCAAAATGAAGTCGGGCTTTTCTATGTTAATGGCCTCGAATATGACCTTCTTCCTGAAGAGCGCAGGAAGATTGATCTTGATGTAGGCATGTTTCGCCTTGAGGATCTGTTTACCGTCGGGTCCGAGGAGTATGACATTTTCCAGGCCTGCCTCCTGGGCAATCAACGAGGCCTCTATTCCCGTGCCCATAATCTTCCCCGGGTAAAGGCTGTTCAAAGAGTGCAACAACAGGCGCTTGCCCGGTTCTGTAAGGAAGTAGAGGTGTGCAGCTCCTACAATACATGCGAGAAGCATTCCCAAAGCACATACAGCGATAAGGAGGATTTTGAGGGCCTTTCTCATACGCACCTGCGCACCCGGTTCACCAGGGCACCGTTCCGGGCCGCTCTGAGCAGATCTCAAGCATCATGACTATCCTCTATCAGAAAAATAGCCAAGCTACATACATTTTTTCACAGTAAGTCGTTCCCATTATGGATAGGGAAGCAATCGTCGAGAAGGCAAGTAAGCTGATCGCTACCGTGGGAAGGAACAGTGCACGGCTCACCGCTTTCACCGAATCCTTCATCCCGACGTATCCGGACTGGATATGGAATGTACCGGCAGGCCAGCTCTGACTGAATCAGCAGCTCTATGAAACCTGGATGTGGTGGGTCGTTATGCCCGGCCGGATGCATTCTATCTAACAATATCAAAGACTCCGAACCCAATCCTGGCTGTCCGGGAAGGTATTCCACATCCAGATATAGCCAAAGAAAACGAAGAGGAAGTTCTGTTCAAAGAATAGTTTGGAATAGAAAATACTTTCTTCTTCAAGTTCTCACATCATGTGAACATAAGAAGATCATGAAATCCCATGAGAATTCGTGTCCCCCAATGCTCCAATCTCCTGCAGAAAGAACCTTGATGGCTGAATGCCAAGCAACGAAGAAGGAATACTCCTCACAATGTTCCGCTTAGGTAACCCTTCATCCTGTCCTTGAGTTGCAAGATTAATCTTTTCACCTCGAGTCAGGCCTCCTTTATCGTCATCCACGAGAAGTATAAGCAGTGGGAGGGCCTTTTCGGATTCGTCAGGGTAGTCGAAAACTAAACCAATCTCACCGCTATCCAGTTCCAGAATTGAACCGATAGGGTATATCCCTATCATATGTATGAAGATCTTCAATAGAAGCGGATCAAAGTTTTTTCCCCGCTCACTCCACATTCGCCTCAGGGCTTCATTGTGGCTGAATGCCCTTGGCCGATAGCTTCGATCCGAGGTCAGTGCCTCGTAGACATCTACGATATGCAGGATTCTCCCTATGAGGCTTATTTTCTTCATAAAATGGGTCTTAGGATATCCGGTCATATCAGGATTCAGATGGTGCTCGAAAGGTCCAAGAATTATCCTCGATCTAAGGGAATGAGGTGCCTGTAATCTAAGTATTTTCCTCACACCTATAAGAGGATGTTTCCGCATTTTATCCCACTCCTCAATATCCAGTTCGCCGGGTTTGAGAAGGATATTTTTCGATATTTCCACCTTACCTAAATCATGAAATAATCCGCAGACAGCAAGGTGTTCAAGAAAGACCTGTGACAAACCCACATGTCTCCCTAAACACGTGGCAAGCAAGGCGACATTTACAGAGTGGGTATAGGTGTAATCATCATAATCTTTGATCGTAGCCAAACCCAGCATAAGGGAATTATCCTCCCGGACTAAATCCACTATAGTCTGGGCCAGACGTCTTGCCTTACGAACCCCGGCAATACCCTTGGAGGCTTTCTCAGCAACTTCTTTAACTGTTTTCAGAGCATAATAATAGGTATTCCATGCCTTCTCTTTTTGCTGCATACCAAGATTTTGTGGACGTTCGTCCTGTTTTCTGAGGATCTCAACCCATGATAAATCATTTCCTTCCAGTTGTTGATCAAGCCAACCAGGGGGGTCTTCGTGTGTAACCGATGCGTTGAGAATACGTATAAATACAATGAGATCCTCGGGTAAAACGCTACCAAAAGATGAAAGAAAACTTAGACCTCTGAGTCCGCGCTCGGAGAAATATTCCAACATATCATTGATGATGTGGAAGTTTTCCCTTCGAAAAAGAAGTTTTTCGCCTTGTATATGGAATCTTCCACGCCAGATCTGGATGGTTACGGCCTCTTCTTGAGAAAAATCAGAAATGGCGTTATTGAATTGTTTAACACAGTCCTGGATTAATTGATTGTTATCCTGATGAATCCTTACGGTATTGATGATATGATACAAGGCCTTTATCAGCCTTCCTCCCAACAGTCCAGCTTGTGTCTTTTGATCCGACATGTTAGTTATGCCGCCTTTAATTTTGTCAGGTCTTTTTTGACTTTCCGGACTATACGACGCACACTTGGATAAAGACATCGACCGGCGCCTTCCAATACCTGCCGCGCCTCTTCCATCCCGAGCATGCTCAGTGCTATGGCAGCGCCATTTCTATGAGCTGCCCTCCAGAAGGTGGGCATCCATCCCCAACCGAGCAGGGTTCGACGAAGAAAAGGGATGGATCGTGATGAACCACATTGGCCCAGCGTTATAAAGCAAGCAATGACATGCTCGCCATCGGCGCTTTTAAACTTTCGGTGTTCAAGGTAATCGAGAAGGAGTCCCTCGGTAATATGGTCCCGAGACTTGCCCATTTGTCTCAAGATCAGACGACGGATTGTCTCATCTTTATCATCGATGAGCTTAAAGATATCATGAATACGGGTATGTCCTCGCTGCAATAGTCCCTTTATCGCCTCTTGGCGCACATTTGTGGATGTGTGACGAACCAGTTTCATGAGAATCTTTGAAGGTCGATCTCCCTTCAGCTTGACGCACACATTAACAAGCATTTCCACAAGTTTTTCATCTTGGCTTTTGAGTAGAGATTCCAGGGGACGCAGATCTCGTGAAGCCAGTGAAATCATCACATCCACAAGCATTTGCCGGAGCTGTAAGGAATGATTCTGCAGTAAAATGATGCCCAGTGTATGGATAGCATCTGGTTGTAAGAGTTTGAGTATCTGTTCGATTTTTGCCACTTGGCCGGAATCTATGTCCGGCCATATGGCCAATAAAGGGCTAAGAGACTGAGAACTGGAGACAGTAAGAAAAAAGTCCTCGATTAACGGAGAAGCCCAGGGTATCTCAACTGTGCATGTATTGAGGACATACTGTAAGCTTTGCAGGATCTTGAGCATAATGTCGAAATCTTTTCGAGTCAGTGCGTTCTTAAACTCTTCCTCCAATATTTCAAGAATGATCTCGAAATTCTCTTGTTCCCTGTGCTCAAGGAGACTATCGAATAAAGCATCTAGATACTCAGTCGGGTTCGCCTCTTCCTCGCGACATCTCATTTCCTTAACTATTTCTTTCTCTTCCGGGGTAAGTAAAAGAGAGTCTTGATCGATCGCGGGGTCGGTAAGAGTCTCCCAATCCACTAATTTGTTTTCTCTAAGAGATACAGAAACGTTGTCTCCTTTTTTAGATAAAATCGTAAAGTCTACTTCCCGTTGTGCTGATTTATCTCCTCCAAACAATTTCGAACCATTATCCCATGTATCGAAAGGAGGCGGAAAGTCAGAGTCTTGTTCGGATCCCCAAGAGAAATCTGCAACTTCGTATTTGATATGTAGGAATTGAGTTTCCCAAAAAGCGGTTACTATATCTCCTTCCGGTTCATCTGATAATATGCTGTATTTATTTATAATCTTTATGAATTCTTTTAATTCCTCAGGATCTATTCCTTTAGTGAATTCCAGCCATCGGATACCGTCACGAAAGAGGGTAAAAGGCAACGCACCCTCTTCAGGAGATTCTGAATGAATTATTTCACCATCGGAAACAAGCTGATCACTTTCTATGTTGAGTCTCAGGAAACCGTATTTGCGTAGGTATGTATCGAGTTGCGTGTGAAGCTGGGCAATGACATTCATGCAAATGGTATGGTTTTCAGGATATAAAGAGTGGTTCTTCCTGGCGAGAAGAAGAGTTACGATCACCTTTTTAGCAGCCTCCAACTCCTCATTAATGGGGCCGGGGCTTATGGTCTTCGAGTATGTATCATCAAAATTAATCACCAAAGCATCCCTCTATAGTATCTCAATATTGGGACATTTGCCATCATACTATATTTCTATATTTTCGGGAAATATCATTAGAAACTATAATCTAATTTGTAACACGACCACGATAGTGGTTTATGTTTTTTTATTTAACATGCAGGTTACTAAGTGATGTCTTTTTCACATATGCAATCTCAGCTCTATAATATATGAATCACCCCCTGTCATATACTTCTCTATCTTGATGCCTACATCATGCATTGTAAGACCAGATGCTGAGACCGTCTTATCGATGTCCTTAATGCATTTGCTAAGCAATTTAAATATCTCTATCTTTGTACGGTCAACATTAAGATTGTTGGCCTGTAGTTTTGTCAGATCCATGGTATTTACCCCTTCTATCCATCAACAGGCGCCATCTCATGTAGTGTCGGCATTTGTATAAATCAATGGCAGGACAGACTATATCTATCTATTAACAACAATACCCACACCCATGATGTTAAAAATCAGCATGTATTGATGCAGGCAGTATTCTGTGGTAGTGTTACTAAGGGAGAAATTCATGAAATGCACGTACATGGATGAGCAATGCTACGAGTTTCATGAGAAAGACATGGCTGAAAAGTGTTTTTTGTGCAACCAGAATTCTCAGAAGCTCTTTATTGTCCGGCAGATCGCCAGCATGAAAATGGTACATATGTGCGGAGAATGCATGGTGTGCAACGTCGAAGAATACTTGCTTGACAATACCAGGCCGTGGGAAGGCATCAAGGGAAGGAGCTATTAGACGTTAAAGCTCGTAAAGCTTTGAAAAAATTAAGGTAAAAGTAGTACCGACACCTTCTTGAGAGGTCACAATCACTTTACCGTTGTGGGCGTCCATGATCTTCTTGACAAAGGTCAGCCCTAAGCCTGATCCCTTCTGACGCTCCTCTTTGCCTTTTACCCTGAAGAAGGGCTCAAAGATGAACGGCAGCTTGTCCTGGGGAATACCTATTCCCGTGTCCGAGATATTCACATATACGTAGTAATCATCATGATTCATGTTCACGGTGATCTTCCCACCAGGAGGCGTATATTTCGTGGCATTGCCAATGATGTTGGTAAATACCCGTAGAAGGCTCTCCTGATCGCCCATGGTCTTTGACATACAGTCATTCATACATGCCTCAATGGCAATCTCTCTCCTCTGGCAGAGCGGAGTGAGTTCCTCAATACTCCGCTCTACGATCGGTGTGAGGGTAAGGGGAGCCTTGGCCTCGGAAAATGAGCCGTCCTCGATCCTGGCAAGATCAAGCCAGTGCTCCACAAGGTCATGAAGCCCTTGGAGCCTTTTCTCACAGCGATCAAGAATATCTTTTACGTTAGAGGCAAGACTCTCGTCGGCAATCACCTTCAGCGTCTCGAAATATTGCATGATAGTGACCAGTGGGGAACGCATCTCATGACTTACAAACGTAATGAAGCTTCTCTCCATGCGCTCTTTTTCTTCCCTGAGCCGGTCTGCCTCGATCCTCAGAAATCTGTGTTCGAGGCCCCTCTTGGTCACCGCCCTTATTTGATCGGGCGTGAAGGGTTTAGGCAGGTAGTCATATGCCCCCTTTTTCATGGCCTCTACTGCGGAGACGATGGACGCATACCCGGTGATCACGATCAGCACAATATCGGACATTTCTTTGGACAGCAGTTCGATGATGTCCATGCCCGAGCAGCTTGGCATTTTGAGATCAATAAAGGCCAAGTCGGGCTTTTCAGCCCTTGCCAGCCTTATGCCGTCCGGTCCGTCGGATGTGGATATCACATGATAGCCCGATTTCTCCAGAGCCTGCCTGCACCCATCGAGGATCGACTCTTCATCGTCGATGATGAGAATCCGGGCTGAATACTCAGCCTTGTCATCCATCTCGAACTACCTGAGGAGCTGCCCTACATGCTTTAAGAGATCATCCGCCTTTATTGGCTTATGGAGCACGAGATCCACGGTGGGGAGCTCGTCCGGCGGTTCGAATGACTGGTAGGGCCCCTGCAGATCAACGGCGCTGAGCATGATAAGGGGGATCTTCTTGCCGGTATCAGAGGTCCTCAGCTTCGATACTACATTGAAGCCCTCGCTCCAGGTCTCCATCATCATGTCGATGATGGCAATGTCGGGATACACTGATTTAGCCACATCCACACCGGCCTTGCCGTCCTCAGCCAGAAATACCTCATATCCGCCTTTTTCGAGGATGAGTTTTGTGGCAAGCAAAAAGTCCTTGTCGTCGTCGATCAAGAGTACCTTTTTCTTTGAGTCCATAGCCTCCACCTCCTTCAAGGATCTTTTCTAAAAGAGCAAGGAGAGTGCCATGTTTCATCCCATTGAAATTACGTCAACAAATAAATAGCAGGATATATATGATCCCAGGTGCAGGGGCAAAACTCCCCAAGGGTGAGGAGGATGTCCCCCGAAAGACTTAGTCGCCGTTATCATCCTTGATATCGGTAATGATACCGTAAGTCCTTATCTTGGTGCGCAATGTCTTGCGGTCGATGCCGAGGAACTTGGAAGTATTGATCATATGATAGTTAAAATGCTTCAGAGCCTTTTCTATGTGTTCCTTCTCCACATCCACAAGGCGCATCTTGCCCGAGAACGGATCTACAACAGGTGCCTTAGCGCGGGTGTCCTGGCCATAATAGAGGATGTCAGACAGGCTCACCTCTTCGTGGTCGCACAGCACGCACAAACGCTCGATAGTGTTCCTCAGCTCGCGTATGTTCCCCGGCCATGCATAGGAGTTCAATGATTTAACCGCTTCATTTGAGAATCGGCTTGCGGCCGAATTGTATTTATCGCGATAAATTTCGAGGTAGTGCTGGGCAATCTCGATGATGTCCGATCTGTGCTCGCGAAGAGGCTTGATGTGTATAGGCACTACGGAGATACGATAGAAAAGGTCTTCGCGGAATCTTCCTGAATCTATTTCCTCCCTCAAGTCTTTGTTCGTAGCCGTGATCAGCCTCACATTAATTTTTTCCGGTATGGAGCTTCCTACTCTGGGAATCTCCTGCTCCTGGATGACCCTTAGGAGCTTGGATTGAATGTCAAGACTGATATTTGCAATCTCATCGAGGAATAAGGTCCCTGTATCGGCTATCTGGAAACGGCCGTCTCGTGTGTCTGTTGCGCCGCTGAACGAGCCCTTTGTATGGCCAAAGAGCTCACTCTCCATGAGGTTCTGAACCAGAGATGAACAGTCAACCGGGATGAAAGGCTTGTCGCAGCGCCTGCTCATGTTGTGGATGGTGCGTGCCACCAGCTCTTTGCCGGTGCCGCTCTCGCCGGTGATGAGCACGGTACTGTCGGTCTTTGCGACTCTCCTGATGGTGTCTTTAAGCTCCTTAATGTAGTCGCTGCTACCGATGAGCATTGACAGGGTGTCTTCCTTTTCCGTACAGGCCGAAACATCAAGGCATTCATGAATCGCATTCCTGAGCTCCGTAGCACCGAAAGGCTTGGTGAGGAAGTTCATGGCCCCGAGGCGCATGGCCTCGACAGCCAGCGGAATGGTGCCATATCCGGTGATGATGATCACTTTGGAGATCACGTTATGCTCTTTTTTCAGGATCTTCAAAACATCGAGGCCTTCGATTTTTGGAAGGCGTACATCCAGCAGGATGATATCAAAACGGTTTTGTAAGGCTAATTGAATGCCTTGTTCGGGATCACCGGTGCTCTGAACCTCATGTCCCATCCGGGTGAGGATCTGCTGGCATCCGTCCCGTATGGACTCTTCGTCGTCAATAATCAGGGTGCGCCTGGTCTTTCTAACCAATGTTGCATTCCTCCTGTCCGGATTCTCTCATATCTCCCTTGTTGTGGGGAGGAAGCGTAATGATAAATGTGGTCCCCTTGCCGGGCTCACTCTCCACATCGATGAAGCCGCCATGCTTCTGGATGATGCCGTACGTAATGGATAATCCAAGCCCTGTTCCCTGGCCTGGTTCCTTAGTCGTAAAGAAGGGCTCGAAGATATGGGGTAGGTAGGACTTATCGATACCCTTTCCCGTGTCTGTAATATAGATCTTCACCATGCCGGTGCTGGAGATCCTGCTTGAAATCTTTATTTTTCCTCTTCCTTCCATGGCATCCACTGCATTGATAAAAAGGTTGAGGAAGACCTCTTCGAGTCTTGATAGATCGCCCATCACCAAAGGGAGGTTATCCATGAGATCGGTTTTAACATCGATGCCTTGGAATATGGACTGATCCTTTATCAGATTGAGTGAAGTAAGAATGACCTTATTCACCCTCAGGGGCTCCATGTCCCCGGAAGGTGTCCTGGCAAAATCGAGCAGGTTCTGGACGATCTTTTTGCAGCGCTCGGTCTGGTAAATGATCTTTTCCATATTTTTCCGGGAAGCATGGTCAGGGTCCATCTCCTCCAGAACGAGGTTGCTGTAGAGAAGGATACCGCCCAGGGGGTTGTTGATTTCATGGGCCACACCGGCAGCCATTTGGCCCAGTGAGGCAAGCCGTTCCGTGCTCGTGATTCGCTGGAAGGCCTTCTGGAGTCGGTCATCACGATCTTTCAGCGATCGGGCCATATTATTGAATGCCTCATCCAACATATCAAAACCTGATGAGCGGCCCGGAGGGAGCTGATAGGCAAGGTTGCCTGAAGATATAGCATCAGTGGCCTGCTTCAATATCCTGATCCTTCGGATGATGCTCTGCCCGAGGCGGAATGAGATGAAGAAGGCGATTACCATGCCCAAGGCGGTAATGCCCAGGAAGATGAGCATGGCCTTTATCCTCATGTCACGGTATTTTGCCTCCAGGATGCCGGTGTAGAGCATACCAATGATGTTGTTGTCGATATCCCAGATAGGGGTATATGAGCTGATATACCAGTCATTTACTACAAAGGCCCTGCCGATCCAGTCCTTCCCCTGGCCGATGACCCGGTCATAGACTTCCTTTGACACGATTGTCCCGACCGCCCGCTGATTCTTTTTATTCATTACATTGGTGGAGATCCTTACACCACCGAGAAAGATAGTGGCAAAACCCATGTCACGACCCTTGTAGCGCTCATCCCGGTAAACGGTTTCCTTGATGGTATCCACGATGCTGTAGTCCCTGTTCAAGAGTACCCCGGCAACGAGCGCACCGAGCAGGTTTCGATTCTTGTCCATGATAGGGTAGGCCGCCCTGAGCACCATGCCGTTGGTAAGGACCTTTTCCTTTATCTCTATCGACTTCTCTGTCTTTACAATGGCGACCTTGACTCTATCGGCCAGGTTGGGGTTCTGTGTGACAATGACATCATAGGGCATGATGATGGCTGAGGATTCCGGTTTCTTCTCCTTGAGGCACGCCCTTACTACGGAATCCCAGAGTATGACATCCCCTTTGGCATTAGGGTTTGCCGCACGGTAGATGACCTTGCCATTGATATCAACCAGGGTAAGCATGTCCAGGGCCATATGCCCGGAGGATTGATAAGTCCCGCTTCTGATAAGGACCCTCAGATCCTCCAGCGGTTGGAGATTTCCTGTCAGAATAGCCTCATGAATGGGTGAGCGAAGTGCAATAAACTGGAGCTGATATTCGAGCCGCTCGAGGTTGTGCCGGTAGACAAGATTGGCTGTGTTTATATCCTGCTGGACTTTACGCTGCACTTCATCCAGGGCGGTCTTGTTGATCAACTGGATCCCGACCACCGATGCCACTGCACCCGTGAGGCATGTGGCGATTAAAAAACCAATAACCAGGCGGCTCTGTAATTTCATATGAATGATATCATAAAACAATACCCTCCATTCTGTTCAAGGGTACACTGATGTAAAAATACTATAACACTGTGGGTGGACCTTATCAACGTATCATGCTTAAGGGTCTGGCGGGCATGAAGAATAGGGAAGGGGGGCGTGCCTTTCCAGCACACTTATCCCCCGGCTATGAGCTTGTTTACGCGCGAGAGGAGCACGGAGACAGGAACGGGTTTTGATATGTAATCATTCGCAGGGAGATATTCACCGTCAGTCTCGGGAGAGAACTTGAAGCCCGTCTTCTCGGTAACCGCCGTGACCATGAGTATGGGTATCATGGAGCAGGTCTTATCATTCTTGAGATCTGCGCAGAGATCGAATCCGTCGGTATGTTTCTCCATCATGACATCGAGGATTATAAGGTCAGGCGGGTCAGTCTCGACCGATGCCCTTCCGTCATTGATATTAAGAGTGTGCTTTACCGCATATCCATTGTTTTCCAAAACTATTTTCAGAGCATCTCCGTAATCCTTGTCATCGTCGATGATGAGGATTTTCTTATTTTTATCTTCTGGCATGGGATACCTCCGAAGAGATCAATAGATGTGTTCCACAATTGCCTTTGCAACCTCCAGCGTTCCAATGTGGACAGGACAGAAGTCGGAGCACCTGCCGCATCCCACGCAGCCGCACAATGCCCCCTGATTGTCGGTTTTATTAAAGTAGAGGAGCTTGTGTTCATGCCTCCTCTTGAGCCTCAAGGCCTGGGTCGATCTTGGGTTAAGGCCGGACGCCTCGCGGGTGAAACCGCCAAACAGACAGGTATCCCAGGTTCTTATCCGCTCTCCGGTTTCCAGGGAAACAACCCTGTCGGTGACATTGAAACAGGTGCAGGAAGGGCATACATAGACACACCCGCCGCAGGCAATGCACTTCCTGCCCAACTCCTCCCAAACGCCTTCATTTGACCAGGCACTGTTCATAAGGTCCATGGCCTCCGGTACTTCAGGAACAAGTGGGATAGAGTTGTACGCCATGTGCTTCACGCGGTTTATGCGCTCTTCGGCATCATCAGGCATTAAATCGACGAAAGGTTTTAATGATATGAGGGTATGGCCGATTTCAGAACCTGCTTCCACAAGGAAGTCGTTGCCTATGTCAAAGAGCTGGATATCGAATCCTTGTTTGGCATAAGGCCCGCTATGGGTTGTTGTGCAGAAGCATGTCTCATTCTGGGGCCAGCTGCAGGCATGGACCACGATGATGGTGTTCTCACTGTGAGCACTGAAATAATCATCTTCCTGATCTCTCCCATAAAAACTCCTGGACTGAAGTATGCCCATCATATCGCATGCCCTGATACCGAAAAGGAGCACTTTTTCGCTGTGGAGAACCGGTGTAAACTTGCCTTTATCGACCGTGAAGATAACCTCGCTCTGGGGCAGGAACGAGGATTTAAAGGGCATGGATGGCTTGCGATATTCAAGGGTGAAGGTGTCCGGATCAAAGGTGTCGAAGACGCAGTCACCTTGTTCCTTGAGGGTTGGGCTCAAGATGGAATATGAGCTTGACCATGAACGCAGGACATCAACGACATCTTTCTTTGCGATCAGTTTCATGTGCACCTCCTGATCTTGACCGAGCACCCTTTCAGCTCCGGGATCTCGGAAATAGGGTTAAAGGTGGAGTTCGTAAGATTATTGGCCTGGGACTTCCGGAAGTGGAACGAGGTGAAGAGGACTCGCTTGGGAACACTTGGTGTAATTTCCGCCTTGAGCTGGATGGCGCCGCGTCGTGATTCCAACTCCACCATGTCGTTGTTTCTTATGCCTAGCTTCTTGGCGTCTTCGGGATTGATCTCAACATGCGCTTCCGGGGACTCACGTTCCAGGATGTTAATGTGTCTTGTCATGGTGCCGGTATGGTACTGATAATAGCTACGGCCGGTGGTGAGAGTGAAATCATACTCCTCATCGGTCATCTCTGATGCAGATTTAAACTCGCAGGGCAGGAACGTACCTTTGCCCTTGGTGAACTGGTCTCTGTGAAGGAAGACCGTGCCGGGGTGGTCCTCGTTGGGACAGGGCCACTGAATCCCGTATCCTTTTGAAAGTCGTTTATAGGTAATTCCTGCATACGATGGTGTAAGCCTGTTGATCTCAGGCATGATGTCTAAAGGTCCTTTGTAATCCGCCTTCAGGCCGCATCTGAGGAGGAGATCAGCGATGATCTCCCAGTCCGCACGTGCCTGCCCGGGGGGTGATACGGCCTTGCGGGAAAGTTGGACACGGCGTTCCGTGTTGGTATAAGTGCCTTCCTTTTCTGCAAATGAGGCTGCCGGAAGGATTACATCTGCAAGGGCTGCTGTTTCGGTGAGGAAGATATCCTGGACAACGAGGAAATCGAGATTCGAGAGTGAATGCTCGATATGAGCGGTGTCCGGGTCACTCATGAGCGGATTTTCTCCCATGATATACAGGGCCTTCAAGTCACCCTTGTGGGCGGCTTCCATCATGCCTGTGATGGTCAACCCAGGATGCGTATCGAGACCTTCCACACCCCATGCCTTCTGAAACTTTTCTACAGTGGCAGGATCGTTCACCGTTTGATATCCGGAAAACACACCCGGCAGAGCGCCCATGTCACAGGCCCCCTGTGCATTGTTTTGTCCTCTGAGAGGGTTTACACCGTTTGATTGTCGGCCTACATGTCCGGTGAGCATGGCAAGGTTGGCCAGGGTCTTTACATTGTCAGTGCCGGTTATGTGCTGGGTTATACCCATTGCATAGACTATCATGGCCTTGTCGGCCTGGGCGTACATCACTGCTGCACGATAAAGCTCGGATGACCGTATACCCGTGATCTGCTCCACTACCTTCGGGGTATATCTGCTTACCAGGGACTTCAATGCCTCAAAACCTTCGGTTCTTGTCTCCACGAACTGCTTGTCGTAGAGGTCTTCCTGGATGATGATGTTCATGATGCCGTTATATACCGCCACATCGGTACCGAAGTTCTGCTTCAAATGGAGCTTGGCAAGGGAAGATAGGGGTATCTCCCTGGGCTCGATAAGGATGAGTTTGGTGCCCTTCTCCTCCACTGCGTTTATCATGCGGGTGCCGATGAGTGGATGCTCTTCCGTGGTATTTGATCCGGTAACCAGGAAGAGGTCTGCATCTTCGAACTCGCCAATGGAATTCGTCATGACTCCGGACCCGAATGTTGCGGTCAGACCGGCCACGGTGGCGCTGTGACAAAGCCGGTCGCAGTGATCTACATTGTTTGACTTGAACCCTGCCCGCACCATCTTCATGAAGAGATAGTTCTCTTCGTTGCTCACTTTGGCGGAAGAGAGGAAGCCCAATGAATTCGGGCCGAATTTTTCCCTGATGCCGGATAGCCTCGAATATACGAGATCCAGAGCCTCTTTCCATGTGCTTTCAACAAGCTCACCTTCTTTCCTGACCAGAGGTGCTGTCAATCTTTCCGGAGAGTGAATGAATTCATAGGAATTCCATCCCTTGGCGCAGAGCATTCCTCTATTCACAGGATTATTGGGGTTGGGCTCCACACCCATGACTTTTCCTCTTTCCGTCACGAGATAGAAACCGCATCCACATCCGCAGAAGGGGCATATGGTAGGGATCTTTGCCATGGCTATATAGCCTCCTTTATATGCTCGACTTCGGTAAGATTGAAGATAGGGCCGTCGGTACAGCAGTACTTGTCCCCAATGGAGCAGTGCCCGCATTTGCCTACGCCGCATTTCATCATGCGCTCCAGCGACATGTAGATATGTTCTTTGGAAAATCCGAGCCTCAGGAGTTTTTCCACAACGAAACGGTACATAATGGAAGGACCGCACAAGACGGCATAGGTGTCTGCAGAAGAAATGGCCGTATGGTCGAACAGCCCGGTGACCACTCCCACATACTGCTTCCAGATGCCTTCATCGTCCCGGTCGACGCTGTAGAGATACTTGATGTCTTCTCTGTCGAAAAAGCTCAAGAGCTCGTACTTGAACAATACGTTGTCCGGGCTGTTGGTTCCATACATAAATATGAGATCACCAAATTCGCTTCGCCTGTCCAGCACATAGAGAAGAAGCGAACGAAGAGGTGCGAGCCCCAAGCCACCTGCAACGAGGAGAAGGTTATGACCTTTCAGTGTTTCTATCGGGAAGCCCCTGCCGTAGGGACCCCGGATGTGAAGTTTTGAACCCTTGCCCAACTCAAACAATGCGTTCGTAAGTTTTCCTGCTCGGCGCACGCAGATTTCAAGTGTGTCGCACCTGGTAGGAGGAGATGAGATACTGATGGGTGCCTCACCTTTGCCGAAGATTGATACTTCAATAAACTGGCCGGGTTGATGCCCGAACTCATCCCATCTGCAGCCATTATCGAGCTTTAGCTGGAACAGGCGGTGATCTGCTATCTGAGGCAATGCCCTTGCGATCGTTACGGATTGCAGGTCATACATGTTCTGCGATTGATCACCCATATGGACCTCCTCCATGCAATGTTAAGCTGAAAAGATCAGCCGTTATTCTCTAGGCAATTTCGATACCATAGGTTTAACAATATAATATTATTAACTAAATTAAGTTACCTGCCTACAATAGGCCATGATGGTGGGGTATCTTTCCCCAGGGGTGGGGTGATATACCCCGGGATGGAGTGAACAGTGACTTGTGAGTGGTGAATAGTGACTACAGACGAGAAAATTACAAAAACAATGATCTGACAACAGAAGGATCTTCTTGCATTCGGATATCACATGAATTAAGTCCTGCCCATGAATGAATCCATGCCCAACCTTGTTTTCGCCGATTGCAATGGAAACATCATGGATTTCCCCGGGCTCGCCATGGTGGGCCGCAGCGGAGATTATTTCCTGCCTGTCCAGGAGGAAGACATGATCCCTTTGCCCAAGGGGGCTCAGCTCTATGTGCTACCTGGAAGACATCCCATAGGTTATGATTGGGAGACCGGAGAGATTGTTGTATTGATGGAAAACCCCTTTGACGGATCATGTCCTGTCTACGCGGTTGCAGCCTTTCTTCCTGCCGCACACACCCAGACCTACCTTGCAGCCTGGCAATGCGCTGAGGGTGTTGCTGAACTCCCCTTGTTCGCCTATACGGCCTTGGGATGGAATGACGGGTTTGTAACTACAGCATTACGTACCGACCCCTCCCGAAGACAGGACCCGGACATGTTTGACCAGGAGAAAGTCAGGGAAGGAATTAGACAATGGAAGAGGGATTTTCCGCACAACAGACTGGTTTCGCACCTAAGCCATTGTGCTACGGTATACGGCTGCCCGGCGGCACTCAACTTGTTCCAGGGAAGGGAGGAGGCTCCGCTGCCAACATCACCGGCATGCAATGCATCATGTATGGGATGTATCTCCAAACAGCCCTCTGGCCGGCCGCCATCACCCCAGGAGAGGATTGCCTTTGTGCCTACACCCGAGGAAATAGCTGAGGTCGCCTTGAAACATATCAATCAGGCTTTAGACCCGGTAGTGAGCTTTGGCCAGGGTTGCGAGGGCGAGCCGCTCATGGCGAGCGACACTATCAGAGACGCAATCATTCTCATCAGGCAAAAGACTTTCCACGGCACCATCAATCTGAACACGAATGCTAGTCTTCCCCACAAGATTGCCGAGCTCGCCGATGCAGGGCTTGACAGCATGCGCATCAGCATGAACTCTGCAAGGAACAATACCTATGCGGCATATTTCCGGCCATCGTATTCTATTGAAACCCTTGCTGAGAGCGCACTTGAAATGAAGAAAAGGCACAGGTTCGTGTCGGTGAACCTGTTTGTCTTCCCTGGACTTACTGATGCTCCTAAAGAAGTGGAGGCCCTGAAACAGTTCTTAGAACGAACAGGGGTTGATATGATCCAGTGGCGCAACCTCAATATGGACCCTGATGTATACTTGGAGAAGATCGGTCAGACCCTGCCTGCCGGCATCGGGATCAAACATCTCATCGAGAGCATCCCGCTACGCAGAGGATATTTTAATCCGTACTTGGGTACCAAATGATTGTAGGAGCGCCTTTGGGCGCGAAAAACTTCTTTGGCTTCAAGCCGTGCCTACAAGCTCAGAACTCCACAAAACCCCCGCCGGCATCTTCTTCAGGCAGGGACTCGTTTGCAGGCACCTCTTCCCAAAATTCCAAGAGCATGACCGTGAAGTCATCATCAAGGGTGTCCTTGCAGTTGAAGGCACGCACATCCTTTTCAATTACGTCAATGACCTCATTGCCTCGCAGGGTTTGTATGGCATTATAGAAGCATTGAATGAGACGTTCCTTGCCGTATTGCTCACTGCAGGCGTTCTCGGTCTCCAATATGCAATCGGTGTACATGAGAAGGGCATCACCTATTTCAATGTTGCTTTCACACCCCTCTTCATATCCGCCATCTTCAAAAGAGCCAAGAAAGAAACCGTTGGTGTCGAGTTCTAGGATCTCACCGGTGGATCTCTTGAAGAGCAGCGGGGTAGGGTGGCCGGCGTTGGAGTAGGTGATGCTCTTGGCATGCCTGTCTGTTAATACAAAGAATGCTGTAATGTAGTCTTCGTTAAGAACCGGTTTCAGCTCACCATTGAGCATATGCATGAGGATGGTGGGGCTTGCCACTGTAGCGGCCAACGCGTGGAAACTCATCTTGAACATGGATGAAATGAGGGCAGCAGCCACACCATGACCCGAGACGTCGGCGATGATAAAGCCGGTTTGACCCTGCCCTAGGTCTACTACGTCATAGAGGTCACCGCCTATATGAATGGAGGGGATATACTTGCAGGTGAAGCTCACCCCATTCTTATTCTCAAAAGTATCTGGTAGAAGGCTCTTCTGGAGTCTGGCCGCCATCTCGAGCTCGTCGATCATCCGCTGGTTCTGCGCATGGATGATCTCATTCTTTTCTTCCATTTCAGCAAGGGTGATGGTGAGTTTTGCAGCCTGCTCCTCCATGAGGTCTCTTGTCTCTGCACTCTCCATGAGGAGCCTCTCCATCGCTTCTTTCTGTTTGAAGGTATCCGTAACATCCGAAAAAAGGACAACTCTAAATTTACCACCTGCTTTTGGTTCAACGGTATGGATAGTTTTTTCAATATAGCGAAGATCAAAATCTCCGAGTTCAAGGTTTATTTGCTTGTTATTATCTTCCAGCAGGTCTCTCACAATCTTGGGTGCCTCAGTAACGGTTTTACCCAAGACCTCGGATGCCTTGGTCGATGTAATGTTCTGGGCAGTCATGTTCCAGATGATGATACAATCCTGGTCAGACACCACGAGAAGGCCTGAAGGAAATGATTTTGTAAACTGTACAATAAAATCATTATGTAATATGGGCACCTGATCATGTAAAAACCAGTTACTGTTGTCTTTACGATAGAGAAGTCTTACCCTGTTTCCACGGCCCTCATAAACAACCTCATGAAAGAAGCTTTTGGCAATCTGCACTCCAAGTCCACTGCCGATATGGGCATTAGGGTCTGTATCGAAATTTTTTTTATAATCGAACCCCCCACCCTCGTCGGTGATATAATATTCGAGGAAGTCCTGGTCCATGTGAACATTAAATGTCACGACTCGGTTTGCATATTTCGGGTTTATCTTCCTCTGTTTAACCAGTTCCTCAAAGGTGCCTTTTTTAACCGCTTTTGCCTTTTCCTCCATGGAGATGCCAAGATTACCGTGTTCGATGGCATTGAGAAGGATCTCACTGAGTGCTATCTTGAGCATCTCTATATCCCTGCAGACTTTCCCGGCATTCAAGACGGCCTGGTTTATGATATAAGGGATTCTCTCTCGATCATTCCCGAAAGTAATGGTCTTTACTTCGTGTATGACACTCTCACTGTCAGGTTTTATCCCTAAGCAAAAAGACTTTTGATGATCCTGTATCATCTGTATTGACTCGAGGAGAGATGCGATGCTTAAGGGTTTTATGAGATAATCCAGGGCGCCCAGCCTCATACACTCCACGGAGAGAAAACCATCCACTCGCTCGGCAGTTACGATGATCTTGGTCATCGGATTTATCTGAACGATCTCCTTTAGGAGGATAAGCCCTGAATCATCTGACGGATCAAGAAAGAGAATAACCAGATCAGGTTTGTCACAGGTTACTTGAGTCAAGCCATCTTTTGGAGAAGATGCATGAGCAGCTTTAAATCCCTTTCGGGAAAGCTTTCGCACCAGGTCCCGTGAAGATTTATCAGGATCAATAATGAGTATATTACGTACTAATTTCATAACAGCACGGCCTTTTGAGTGACCCGATTCCGGTGCTGAAGGTGGTTTTTATGCGACCTTCTCATGTTTACAAATATTCATGATAAATCCGGCAATAGAACTTAAGGGGAGGATCTTGGAAACCCCGCCCATCTCGATGGCCACCTTGGGCATGCCGAAGACCACACAGCTTTCTTCATCTTGTGCTATTGTAAAGGCTCCTGCTTGGTTCATCTCGCGCATGCCTCGTGCCCCATCATCACCCATACCGGTAAGAATGACGCCCAGTGCATTGGGACCTAATGTATTGGCTGCCGATCTGAACAATACATCCACTGAAGGTATGTGCCGATTTACGGGCGGCCCATCCTTTATCTTTACAAAATAGCCTCGTGGTCCCTTGTTTACGATCATATGCTTGCCGCCCGGGGCGATCAGCGCCACACCCTGTCTGAGCTCGTCATTATCTTTGGCTTCTACGACGGTCATGGCAGAAAGCCCGTTTACCCTCTTGGCAAAGGAATTGGTGAAAACCGGGGGCATATGCTGTACAATCAAGGTAGGCGGAGCATCGGAAGGGAGTTTGTTGAGGATCTGTTCCAGTGCTACGGTACCACCGGTCGATGCACCTATGATAAATATTATTTCTCCTTCTTTAACTGGGACAGCTCTTTCTGCCTTGATAACGGCATCCATGCCCAGTTTCGGAGGAACCACAAGATTCGAGGGAGATACGGCCTTTTTCAGTTTAGCCGTGGATGCGGCCTTGACCTTGGAGCAAAGGTCGATCCGCAGATCTTCGATGCCTTCGCTTATCTTGACCTTGGGTTTTGCCAGGAAATCGATGGCTCCCAAGGAGAGTGCCTTCATGGTGGCATCCGCGCCCTGTTCGGTAAGAGATGAGAACATGACCACGGGCATGGGGGATGCACGCATGAGCCTTGAGAGGAAGGTGAGCCCGTCCATCTTGGGCATCTCGATATCCAGAGTCAGCACATCGGGTTTGAGTTCTTTGATCTTGCGGATTGCAATGAGCGGGTCAGGGGCTGTCCCCACTACCTCGACAAGAGGATCTGACTCGAGGATTTCCTTGAGGAGTTTCCTCACGAGTGCCGAATCATCTACAATGAGTACTTTCACTTTATCCATATCTGTCTCACTCAAATAGTGTCAGTTCTCCACCATCGACCTGGAGCTTTTCCTTCTCCTGGAAGAGCTTTGTCTTATATGCCTGCTCTGCTTCTATGATCTTGGAGTCTACCGTGGACTTGAGCCTCTTGAGTAGTACCTTGGCTGTATCGGGGAAGAAGAGGATCTTTCTACCCGTATAGCCACCAACGTCTTCTTTTACAATCTCAATCTGCTCCATTTTCAGAAAAGCCCTTACAAAATCTATGTTCGATTCGGGCACATTGCCGTCCGTCTTCCGGAAGTTCAACACATGGCCGCCGCCAAATACCTTTGCCTGGAAGTGCTTTTGTGAACCACCCTTCTTGAGTATGTCATTGATAAGTTGCTCCATTGCGAACATACCGTATTTCGCAGATGCCGACAAAAACATGTCTTCGGAACGGACATCCCCAGGCAGCATGAAGTGGTTCATGCCCCCCATGCCGGTCTTTATATCTTTGATACAGACCGAGATACATGAGCCCAACACCGTTGCAATAACGTCTGATGAGCTAACATAGAATTCTCCAGGGTATATGATTACCATGGTGCGTTTGAACTTATCGCTATGCCTTTTATACATGCTATACCTTAATATAAACCGTATGCTTGAGGAACTTGAAGAGGTGTTTCATATGCATGAGAGACTCTGAGTGTCCGACAAACATGTAACCATTATTCTTGAGATGGCTGTGATATTTTTTAATGAGGTCCTGTTTGGTCTCATCATTAAAATAGATCATCACATTTCTGCAAAAGATGATGTCAAAAGGTTTCTTCATGGGGTATAAAGTATCCATCAGGTTCAGTTTTCTAAAAGAAATCATGGCTTTGATGTGTGGGCTGACTTCATATCCTTGAGTAGATCTTACGAAGTATTTTGATAAATAGCCTATTGGTACGGGCGTGATTTGCTGGCTGGTATAGACACCGCTGATGGCCCTCGTCAACACATCAGTATCAAGATCTGTGGCAAGGATCTTCAGATCCCAGCCCCGTTCGACCTTGAAGGCATCCGCAACGACCATGGCGATGGTGTAAGGCTCCTCGCCTGATGAGCAGCCGGCGGACCAGATTCTTAATCGACGCTCTCTGCCTTTTTTTGCTTCCTCGATATACGCCGGAAAGACTTCATTTATAAGATAATCGAAATGGTGCTTTTCCCTGAAAAAATCGGTCTTATTGGTGGTTATGCGATTGATGAGGTTGTTGAACTCATCTCTCGTGTCCGAACTATTATTAAGATACTCGTAATACTCTGAAAAAGTCTGTAAGTTAAGTGCCCGGAGTCTTTTGGCGAGTCGTGCGACAATCAGGTTCCTCTTCTTCTCGGACATATGGATACCGGTCTCCCGGTAGATGATTTCCCTGAAGATCTGGAACTCTTTTTCGGATATGGAAAATGATTGTGCGCACAACGTAGTTGTCATACACCATCGACCATGTTCAACTCCGCATCTGAGAGCAGCTTGTCAACATCGAGGAGGATGATGAACTTGTTATCTTTGATTCCCATTCCCTGGATGAACCCGGTGCTGATCCCTGTAGAGAAATGTGGTCGTGGTTTAACATCCTCACGGTTGAGGGTAATGACATCGCTCACGGCATCAACCACAAGCCCCATGATCCTGCCTGATACATCCAGGATCATGATTACCGTAAACTGGTCATAGTCCTTTATCTCCATGCTGAAGCGTTCTCTCAGGTCAATGACAGGCACCACAATCCCCCTGAGATTGAGCACCCCCTTGATGAAACTGGGGACGTTCGGGATTGTGGTACAACTTTGGTATGCAATAATCTCATTGAGCTTGAGTATGGATATACCATAGGTCTCCGCCCCGAGCTGGAAGGTTACATACTGATTGGACAGTGCTTTTGCCTTTTCAATCTGCTTAGCCATGGATGCACTCCCCATATTAAAATTCCTCAAAGTCGTCTTCGAAATCCGGAGCGGGTGGGGCTGCCTTTACGGGCTCGACTTTTGCTTTAACAGGCTGCTGTTTCTTGTAGGAACTTTGTTTCACTTTTGTTCTTTGCTCTTCCTTGGAAACCCTAAACCGTGCAACCGTATTGGAAAGCTCTTTTGCCTCGTTGCTTAAGCTATCCGAAGTACTTGCGAGCTCTTCCACCGTGGATGCATTCTCTTGGGTGGTGGTGTCAATCTGGGTTATCGCCCGGTTCAGCTCATCCACCCCGCTTGCCTGTTCGCTACTTGCTGCAGCTATCTCCTCCATGACCTGTGAGAGCTCCTGGATATGTTTAATGATCTCTTCTAAGGACTCACCGGATTTCTTCACCATAACATCACCTGCACTAATCTTGTTGACCGTGTCTTCTATCAGGGCCTTGATCTGCCGTGCAGCATCGGCTGACCTCTGGGCCAGAGCACGCACTTCTTCGGCGACAACAGCAAAACCCTTGCCGTGCTCACCAGCCCGTGCTGCCTCAACAGCTGCGTTCAAGGCCAATAGGTTGGTCTGGAAGGCCACCTCGTTGACTGTGACGATGATATCTCCGATCTTCTTGGATGCCTCAGAGATTTCGCTCATGCCCCTTACCAGTTCCTGCGCTGATTCACCACTTACATTGGCCATGCGTACCATCTCAGTCGCCTTCTGGCGGCCGTCTGTGGCGTTCTCGGCATTGTGTTTGATGGATGACGTCATCTGCTCGATGGTTGCAGCTACCTCTTCAATGGCGGATGCCTGCTCCTGAGTTGCATGGGAGAGACCTTGAGCCCCGGCCGCCACTTCCTTGGTGGATGAATCTACCTGTTCCGATGAGTGTTTCACCCTAGTGATGACCTCTTCGAGGTTTCCTACAAAGGTATTGAACCAGGAGGCGATATCGCCGACCTCATCGGTGGTGAGCACGGGAAGCCTCTTGGAGAGGTCGGCCTCACCCTGGGCGATGTCCATCATGGTGTTGGAGATCTCCCTTGCCCTCTTTGCGATACGGCCCGCGAACACAGCGCCTATGAGGGCTGCGACAAGAGAGGAAATAGCGAGGAATATGTACATATGGAGCTGCAGGGTTCGGACATCGGCAAGGAACTCTGATACGGGGGCTGTAGCCAATAAGACCCAGTTCAAAGATTTGATGTATGTCACATAGCCCACCTTATCGACGCCTTCAATGGTGTAGTAAATGATCCTTTGCTTCTGTCCAACTCCCTTCCTGGCCCAGTCATAGGTGTCGTATATGGTCTTGTTGTTGCGAAATTCGGCCTTGGGGTGGTAAATGCACATACCATCCGGTTGGAAGATAAGAAGATAGCCTGATTGGAAGTACTGCTCCTTTGCGGCCTCGTTAATGAGGTCGTTCTTGAGGGACTTCATGAGCTGCTCCTTGATAATATCAAGATTCCCCTCAATGGCCGCACTACGCACCTCGGCCATTCTGGCAAAGGCATCACCCTTGACCTTGAGGTAGGAGAGAGCCTGCTTCTGCATGAAGCTGCTTGTGCTGATTCCAACATAAATGATGGCAATGAGCAGTGGAATCAAGCCAGCGCATAGTACAAGAAATGCCAGCCGTTCTCGGAGCTTCCATTTTAGTGCCATATATGACTCCTTTGCCTTAAAAATTTTCTGTAAAATCTCTCATACCGAAATTATTCATGAATTAAACGCCATACGCTCAATACTGTGTACGTCCAGGATCAATGAAACCCTGCCGTTACCGAGGATGGTGGCGCCGGATGTACCCTCTATCTTTTTGAAATTTTTATCTATGCTCTTGATCACAGCCTGTGTCTGACCAAGAACGTCGTCTACCAGAATGCCGAACCTGTTCTCAGCACCATGGAGGACCACAACAAGCGCTTCGGTAGGGTCGATCTTGACGGAGGGGAGGTTGAAGAGTTGATAGAGCCGAACCAGCGGGAGGTAGTCCCCTCTGATGTCCACAAGCTCACCTTTACCCTCAACGGTCTTGATCTCGGTCCGGGCTGGCCGCACGGATTTGTCAATGACTGAGAGCGGGATAGTGAGCACTTCCGAACCGACTTTTACCATCATGCCGTCAATAATAGCCAAGGTCAGAGGCAGCTTCACTCTGAAAGTAGAGCCTTTGCCATCCTCTGAGGAGATCTCTACGCTGCCCCTAAGCTCTTCGATATTTCGCTTCACCACATCCATGCCTACGCCCCTGCCGGAAAGCTCGCTGACACTTTCTGCTGTAGACAGGCCCGGTGCGAAGAGCATATCGAAGATCTCTTTGTCGCCATAGGACCTTCCCACTTCAGCCTGACCTCTTTCAATAGCCTTGGCCAGCACTCTTTTTTTGTCGATGCCCTTGCCGTCATCAGATATCTCTATGAAGATATTACCCTCACGCTGAAATGCCTTGAGCCATATAGTACCGACCTCTGATTTGCCTATGCGACGTCTTTCTTCGGGTAATTCGATGCCGTGATCAATGGAGTTTCGGATCATGTGCTTCAATGGATCGCTGATCTGTTCTATAACGTTCTTATCGAGTTCGGTCTCGGTTCCGGACATCTTTATCTCTATCTTCTTGCCCAGTTCGAATGAAAGGTCTCTGACTACCCTGCGGAAGCGGTTGAATGTGCCCTCAACCGGCACCATACGGACCCTCATAACCTGTTCCTGAAGGTCTCGGGAAATACGCTCAAGTGCTGCTATAGCCCCTTGCAGGGAACGGGAGAGCGTTGAATCGGCGATCTCGCTGGCGCATTGTGACATACGGGCAACGGAGATTACCATCTCACCCACCAGATTTACGAGCTTGTCCAACTTGTCGGTATCAACCCTGATTGTGGAGGATTTTGTAATCTTCCTGCTCTGGGACTGGGCAAGTGCCATCTTCTCAACGGCATCCTTTGATATCTTACCTTTTTCAACAAGGGCCTGGCCCGTAGTCTTGTGCTCTTTGAGCGCCTCTTGAACATCTCTCTCTTTAACAAGGCCTTTTTCCACCAGGATCTCGCCAATCGGCTTTTCCGCTAATGTGAGGTCAACACCTTCTTTGTACTGGGATGAAATGTCGACAATAGAAATCTCATTCTCATCCATTACAAAGATAAAGACATTATTCACATCAGCAATGGGTCGTTTTGTGCTCATGATGATTTCCCAGGAGGTATAGCAGATCGTGGGTACAAGGTTGTAGAAGTCAGGGATAGAATCGGTATATACTCTGGATTCGATGACTTCGCCGATATCTTTCAGCTCCTGAATGAGCATGATAGGGTCCTGGCCGGTGGCGAGGATATCCGGCCTGAACTTCATGGTGATCGAGAGGACTTTTTCTCCGATCTTGTCTTTTGCTTTTACCTGCGCCGCTAGGCTGTCAGCGGCGGTTTTAGCAACACCCGAGAACCGTTTGAGCAATTGAGTGGATTGCTCAATCTCATTTTTATCGATCTCTTCACCCTCACTGCCGGCGGCGATCATCCTCTTTAAGAAGTCAACCGATGAAAGCAGCGTGGAAATGAGCTTTTTTGTAATGGTCAGATCCTTTTTCCTGATCCTGTCAAGGATGTTTTCAATAGTATGGGTATAATTGCTGACATTCTCAAATCCGACAAGGCCTGCGGAACCCTTGATGGTATGGGCTGCTCGAAAGACCCTGTTAATAGTGTCTTCATCCTCACACTCTTCTTCAAGCCTGATAAGGCCCGACTCCAGCTCACGAATCTCATCTTCGCTCTCTTCCATGAATATCTTGACGAGCTCATCCATTGCCATGACTTACCTCATAAATTTTTTAGTAACATATACGAGCTGTTCCGGTTTGAACGGCTTCACGAGCCAACCGGAGGCGCCTGCCTGTTTGCCTTTGAGCTTCATTTCTTCCTGGGATTCAGTGGTAAGAACCAGGATCGGTAAAAATTTGAAAGGTGTCTTCTTCACCTCCTTGATGAAGGTGATTCCATCCATAACCGGCATATTGATGTCGCTGATGATCATACCGATCTGATCACCGAGCTTGTGGGCTTCGGTGAGTTTTTCCAGCCCGTCGGCCCCGTTCACTGCATTGATGGTCTCGAACCCTGCCGATTTCAATGTGTAGTTTACCGATGCCCGTAGTGTGGCGGAGTCATCAACCACGAGGATCTTCTTTTTCATGGAAGCGCCTCCTTCAAGGCAACGCCGAAGCCGGAGAGGTCAAGGATGTCTCTGATGGATTGATTCAAAGACCTGATGTGCATCGAGCCATCAGCTTCAAAGGTTTTTTTAAGGGAAAAAAGGAGCTGCAGCCCTGCAATATCGATCTCCTCAACCTGGCTGATATCGATTACGATATTTCGTGAGGACTCCTCGAGAACCGATTCAAGTGCTGAATGTACAACCTCTATGTTTGACACCACAAGGTTGCCTTTGAAGACGATCACGCCCTGGCTATCAGTGCTGATTTCCATAGTTCTCACCTCATGGATATGGGGAAAAGCTTATCAAGCTTCACAGCCTTGAAGATATTATAGAGGTTTTCGTGGATACCCTTGATCTCAAAGCTTGCCTTAGAGCCATCCAGGCTTTTAAAGAACATAAGAATCTTGCCGATGCCGGATGATCCCATGGTGGGAACAAGTGACAGATCCATCACCACTTTTTTCGGTTTCTGACCGGCAATCTTGTTCAGTTCTGTCCTTAGTATCTCGGCCGCACTGGTATCTACAGCACCGGAGACTTTAATGAAAAGGGTATCACCAGTTGTTTTTGTTGTTACATCCATGCAATGCCTCCTAGTTACACTTCTATTCTTGTATCTGAAAGGATATGCTCTTTCATGCCAGTACCAATCGGAAAGTCAGATCTTAATCTTTATCTTTATTGTCTTGCAGGGATGATCATGATGAAAGAATACAAAAGGTCAGGAATTTCATGGGGAACATGCACATTGACACACGTCAAAATGAGTTATATCTAGATCCGACGGAGAAAGGGGTTATTGGGGTGAAGAAAAGGCAATATTATCAAACCGTATTCTTAAGATCCCTTGTTAGTATTATTCAAACAATAGGCGGAAAGGCCCCATGAAGCATGCCTTCATCCTCGTAATAACGGGGTTATCCGGCTCAGGAAAGTCTACAGCCCTGAAGGCAATTGAGGATGAGGGTTTTTTCTGCATGGACAACATGCCTATCGATCTCATGGATAAATTTTTGGAACTTTATGACTCGGCTTCCTTTAATATCCACAAAGTATGTATCTGTATGGATGTGAGAGTCGGGGCACCTTCGTTTGCAGAGAAGGCGCCATGGCTTATCTCTAGACTTCGGTCTTTTGCCGATAATGTCAGGCTTATCTTTTTGGAATCAAGCAAAGAAAACCTCTTAAACCGGTACAAGGAAACCAGGAGACGGCACCCTTTAAGCGATTCTTATCCGAACCTGCTAGATGCCATTGAAGCAGAGATTGACCTTATGTCGCCTCTGAGAGGAATGGCGGATATTATTGTGAATACGTCACAGATGAATGTCCATGAGCTTGTAGCTCATATCAAAGAGATAACTTCAACGGAAGACAGATCCAGGGACATGTATATTGAGGTGTGCTCTTTCGGTTTTAAAAAAGGTATTCCCATGGATTCGGACATTGTGATGGATGTTAGATTCCTTCCCAATCCGTATTTTATTGAAGAACTCAAGGATAAGACAGGATCTGACATTGAGGTGAAGGAATACTTAAGCTCGTTTAATACCTATACCCGGTTCATGCAAAAATTTGAGGATCTTATTACATTCATCCTCCCGCTTTGCAAAAAAGAGGGCAGGGCATATCTGAACATCGCAATCGGCTGTACCGGAGGAAGACACAGATCAGTAGCGATTGCCGAAGCGATCAAGGAAGCAATAGAAAATGCCGGATATCCGAGCAGGCTGAAACATCGTGATATCTTCTGAGGAGGTCCTGGTTTATGGTCGGTATTATTATTGTTGCACACGGTGAACTTGCCCGTGCTTTTGCAGATACAGCCCAGATGATCGTAGGGCCCGCAGAGGCATTCAAGGCGTGCTCTTTTGTCCAAGGAAGTGATGTGGACAGCCTTCGCAAGATGCTTAAAACCTCAATTAAAGAGGTAAACAGGGGCGCAGGTGTCATTATCCTTACCGATATGTTCGGAGGGACTCCCTCCAATATAAGTCTCTCATTCCTAGAAAACGCAAAGATCGAGGTGATTACGGGTGTGAACCTCCCCATGGTAATCACCGCGCTCACAAAGAGATCGGGCAAAGATATAGGAGAACTTGCGCGGATGTTGAAGGAAGGGGGGGCTAAGAATATCCATATAGCTTCCGAAATCCTTGCAACGAACGTGGCTGAAAAATGAATGTAGTACTTGTCAGAGTGGATGACAGATTTATTCACGGGCAGATCCTCGAATCCTGGATACCATACTTAAAAGCACAGGGTATAATCGTTGCCAATGACGGACTTGCCGGCGATCAGATTCAAAAGACAATCATGTCTATGGCAATACCTGAAAGAATCAAACTTAAGATCGTGTACCTGAAAGATGCAGTACACCTCCAAGGTGACCGGGAGTTAAATGAAAAACGATGTTTGGTAATCGTATCTACTATAAAAGATGCGTACCGATTATTTTCATGTGGTTTCACCTTCACCAGACTCAATATTGGGAATAACAAGGCTTCTAACCCTTCAAAACAGCTATCATACTCAGTATGGGTGGACAGGGAAGACCTCGATTTGGTGAAGACACTCATGGACAAGGGAGTGGAAGTAACGCTCCAGTCCGTACCTCGAGAGCGTCTTATTGACATGAAGTCTATAATTGATATGGTAGATTTATGATTATATCAGGTTTTTGGGGTGTGCTTGCAGGATCTCTCCTCTGGCTGGACAGGGTTTTCATTTTTCAGCTTATGTTCAGCCGTCCCTTGATTATGGGGCCGATTATTGCTTTTCTCATGGGGGATATGAAGATAGGGATACTTATTGGGGCGTCATTAGAGCTTCTATGGCTTAATGCCCCGCCTGTGGGGAGTTATCTTCCTAACGATGAGAGCTTCTGTACTGCCGCTGCGGTCCCTGTGGCCGTATTGGCAGGCTCATCCATGGACCATACTGCAGCAGCAGGATTGTCGATTCTCTTGAGCTTACCGGTCAGCCTTGTCGGCAGATCTCTTGATATACGCTTGCGAACTATCAATGAAAGACTGATTACTCCAGGCGGCTTGATCTCAGAAAAAGATGTAGCAACGGTAATGAAAAGGGCCGTTGCAAGGACATTCATTGTGGCGTTTGTAGTGCTATCTTCATGTGTAACAGTACTTGCGGTCATGGCGCATCTTATCAGAACAACTCTACCGGATGCAGCACTTACACCGCTCATGTACATGCCATTTACCTGTATTATCATAGGTCTTGCCGCTCTTGTCTCCAGGGAGATGCCCAGGAAGTCACATGTAGGTGTATTTATCTTGGGTATGGCCCTTGTACTCCTGCTCACATGGATTCTATAACTATTTGCAAAGCATCTTCAGAGAATGTCCCGGACATAATAAAAATAGAGTGCATGTCATTTCCATCCCCCTGGGATGAGGAAACATTTATCAACACGCTGGAAGATGAAAGGTGCATCTCTGCAATAGCTGTTGAGGACGGTATGCTTGTCGGTTATTGTCTTGGCTTGAGACTCACCTCCATGGTTCACATCCTCAATCTGGCGGTGCACCCACACTTTCGCAGGTGCGGCGTAGCAAGGCGGCTTATAAAAGAGATACTTATGGACGCCGTTGCTAGAGACAAGATATATGCTGTCTTGGAGGTGAGAAAATCCAATGTGCCGGCGCGATTGCTCTATGAATCCCTGGATTTTTCTCATGTGAGCACATGGTACAGATATTATACTGATACGAACGAGGATGCAGCCATTATGGTGAAGGATTTGAGATCAAATGTGGCTCAGGATGTGGAGTGCACGGTTGTAAGAAATGCCGAAGTAGCAACTCAAACCTTTTATATGGAGCTTGAGGGAGAGATGCCATTATTCGTGCCGGGGCAGTTTTCAATGGTGCAGGTAAGTAGTGCGAATGATCCGTTTCTCCGGCGGCCTCTGGCAATTCTTGGACAGAAGAACATGCATCAGGAGTTGCTCTACCGCATCAGGGGAGAAGGTACGAGACTCTTATCCAGAAAAAAGGAGGGAGATAGCATCAAGGTGCTTGGACCTTTAGGACGAGGATTCACAGGACATGACGGAAAGGATATTATCTATATAGCCGGTGGTACCGGTTTGCCCCCGATCCTCTCTCTTGCAGAGCGTATCAAATCCGGTCGTTTTATCATCGGGGCCAAAAATATATATGATATACCTTTGCTTCAGCGGATAAAGGCCATCCCGAAAACCGAGATTATCATAATGACCGAGGACGGATCACTCGGAAATAAAGGTATAGCAACAGATGCATTGAAGGATATCACGTTGCACAAAGAAAAAGGTGACGATATGTTTATTTATGCCTGCGGGCCCGAAGGGCTGCTACGGGAAGTATCCAGGCTTTCGGCAAAGGCGGGAGTCTTGTGCGAGTTTTCACTGGAAGAACGTATGTCATGCGGCTTCGGTGCATGCACCAGCTGCGCAGTCAGAACTACAAAAGGCAATAAAAGAGTGTGCCGGGAAGGGCCTGTTTTCAATGCCCTTGAGATCATTTGGAGTTGAGCATGGATACATCAGTCAGGATTACTTCCGGGCTTGTACTGAAAATTCCTCTGATGAGTGCATCCGGGACCTTTGCTTATGGGGAGGAGTTTTCCGAGTTTTTTAATCTGGGGCTGCTTGGAGGTGTCGTCACCAAGGGACTGTCCATTGAACCAAAGGAGGGTAATCCCACACCACGGATTGTAGAGACCCCCTGCGGCATGATAAATTCCATTGGACTTGAGAATGTAGGCATTCCAATCTTTTTGGAGGAAAAGCTCCCATTCTTAAGAAAGTTTGATACCCATATTATTGTGAACTTCTTTGGTACAACTGAAGATGAATACGTCAGAGCTGCCCAGGCCCTTGATAAGGAGGGGATCTCAGCCCTGGAGATGAACGTTTCCTGTCCCAATGTGAAAAAGGGCGGCATCGAGTTCGGAAGAGATCCTGAGGGCCTCTATGGTCTTGTAAAGAGGGTCCGCGGGGTTTGTGGAAAACCGCTGATCATAAAGCTTTCTCCCATGGTCACCGATATCACGGGAATTGCATTGGCAGTGCAGGAAGCTCATGCCGACGCCATAACATGCATTAATACCCTTCCTGCGATGGCCATTGATGAAAAGACACGCAGGCCGGTTCTTGGTAATATCGTTGGAGGGCTATCTGGGCCGGCCATCAAACCAGTTGCCCTCAAGATTGTATGGGATGTTTATCGAACCATAAACATCCCTGTTCTCGCCTCAGGAGGCATTTCAACAGCCCGGGATGTTATTCAGTTCATGCTGGCTGGTGCTACAGCAGTACAGATCGGCAGCACCGCCCTGAGGGATCCGTTCTGCTATCTGAAGATTATAGATGGAATCCGTTCATACATGTCGGAATACCATGTCGAGTCCATAACCGATCTCATCGGGGCCATTGAGACCGGATAAGAACCCTCCTTCAACATTGAATATGAGGAGGTCTTGTCATGTTACATGAAACAGGACGGTCCAATCCCCTTGTCCTAGTGTTCACTGCACTCTGTTGCGGAATCTTCCTGTGGCTTCGTGACATCCCATCACTGGGTTTCTGCTCCGTCATCCTTGTTTGCCTTCTCTCTAAGCAAAGGATCATCCATGCCGTCATAGGACTTATATTGGGGATCGTTTCAGTCTGGCTTGCCCCTTCATGGGTATCCCTCGATGAAGGGTTGTATCAGATTGAGGGTGTCTTGTACTCATCCGAGTATTCTCGAGGTACCCATAGAATGGTCCTTGAAGATGTAATGGTGGATGGGAAGAAGGTGAGGGGACATGCCCAGTTAAGTGTCTACCAAGATATTGCCGATATTGCGCCGGGTTCTGTAGTGAGTACTGTTGCAAAATTAAGAACACTGACGGGATACGGCAACTTTGGTGAGTTCGACTACAAGCTCTATCTCCAGACCAAAGGTATTGTGATGACGGGTGTTGTGAGCAGATCAAATGCCCTCACCATCAAGAGATATATGAAACCAAGCGGCCTTAGATATGCAGTGAACACTTCTCTATCTCAACTTGCCAGGCCCGATGCCGAGGTGTTGAAAGCCATGCTCACCGGGGATACATCGGGGATAACGGATTCGATTCAAGACTGTTTCAATGCTCTTGGTATATCACATCTCATAGCCATCTCAGGGCTAAATATGACCATTGTCATAATTATTGGTTATACGACGGTCTTCAGCCTCTTGAGGATTATTCCTCCACTTTCCCTCAGGCTTGACACGCCCCGCATAGCACTGATCTGCGGGATCATAGGCGTCATCATCTATACTATTTTTGTAGGGCCCAATATCCCCACATTAAGGGCAGCCATCATGGCCGGTTGTGTCATTCTCGGCCTTTTCTTGCTCCGGAAGCCGCATATTCTTGAGAGCCTGGCAATTGCCGGAATCCTCATCCTTATCAAATGGCCATATTCCTTATACTCTGCGAGCTTCCTTCTCACGTTCGCAGCCGTCCTGGGTATTATCGCCACGATCCAGAAGGGCGCTGCATTTCCAAAATGGATACATTCTATAATTATCCCGATCGTTGTTGCCGTATTCACTATGCCCATACTTATCTATCTTTTCGGGTTTATCTCGTGGAGAGGTATCATTGCCAATATCATTATGGTACCCTTCTTCAGTCTTGCTATCATGCCGCTTGGGACTGCCGGACTCATCATATTCCCCATCTCGCACACAGTTGCTTTATTTTTATTCTCACTCGCCGAGGATGCAATAGGCCTGCTGATGTTGACAAGCCATACATTCGGTTCTTTGATTGCCGTGCCGAGATCATCGATCTATTGGGTATATTCCTGTTATGCAGGTCTGATCATTGCCTTCTTCGCGGCAAAATCAGCATGGCGTAACATCTGTCTCGCTGCCTTATGTATCACAGTTGTATTCATCCCCGTCATAGAGCACCGCATTGTTGTTGCAAGCCCACTTTGCTTTGATTTTATCAATGTGGGCCAAGGGGACAGTATTCTCTTGACAAAAGGACCCCATGCAGTCCTCATCGATGCCGGTCCTGGACAGGCAGGGTTTGATATGGGCAGGTATATCGTAGCGCCTCATCTTCTGAGCAGGGGTATCGGATCATTGGATTTGGTAATCATAACCCACATGCACCCCGACCATGTTGGCGGGATCTCCTATATACTGGAACGATTTCCTGTTAGAGAGGTATGGACAAATGCCTCACAGATAGACAATCCCAATTTCCAGGAGGTTATGCGCATAACAAAAGAGAGATCCATTCAAATGAAAAGTGTTTGTCTTGGAGACAGTTTTTATCTGGGAAATATGGCCCTTGAAGTTTTGGGCCCTCTCACACAGTTTGATACCCAAAAAGGGAAGTTGGATCAAAATATGCAATCAGTGGTTGTGCTGGCGGGTGATAACAACATGAAAGGGCTTTTCATGGGTGATGCGGACATGTTCGGCGAGCTTATTATTGCGCATCTGCGAAAGAACATCAGACCCGATGTGCTCAAGGTTGCCCACCATGGTGGTATAAGGTCATGCCTCGATCCGTTCCTTGATGAAGTAAGGCCTAAAATTGCTGTGATCAGTTGCGGCCGTAATAATGTATATGGTGATCCATCCCTTCAAACCGTCATGCGGCTCGAAAAACGGGGTATAAAGACATACAGGACGGATCAGCACGGAGAGATAATGATTACATCTTTGTCACCCGGATTCAATGTTAAGTTGGGCTATTTACCTGCCGATAATTATTAGGAAGGACTAGGAGGGCTTGGATTGCATACAGATTCCGGTCAGGATTATCAAATAAACAAGAGAGCAGGGTTCTCGCTTATTGAGCTGATGGTTGTCGTCATAATCATTGCCATCACAGCAGCAATAGCCATACCGAATATGTCCGGCTGGTTCGGCAAAAAAAACCTCGATTCCATTTCACTGCAGATGTTCTCCGATTTTCAGCGGGCCCGGAGCGAGGCCATAACCAGAGGCCGTACAGTCACAATCCAGATTAATAAAGCTGGAGGCTGGTATGAAATACATGATTCTACGAATAGTCAGATTGTTCCGCAAACTACCATGCTAAAAAATACTACCATAGCTAAAGTCGATGGATTTCCCCTCAATGCGTCAAATGCAAACACTTCAGGTATAAACTCTCGGGGTTTTACAACAACCCAGAGAGGTTATGTCATGATCAATTGCACATCAGCCTCGGGAGTGAAAAATAGGTACATCGTCCTTAATGTTGGCGGGATGATTCAGATACTAGACTCGGCACCGTGGTGAATATGCAGCTAATACAAAACAACAAAGGCGTCACACTCGTGGAGCTCATGATCGTCCTGGTCCTCTCGCTTCTGCTCATGGCGGCTGTATACCTGACTTACCAGCTCCAGCAAGCATCCGGTCAGTCACAGACCCAGGTGGTAGCCACCCAGCAGGATTTAAGGGCTGCAATGGACATCATATCCGTTGACATCATGAATTCCGGCGCTAACCCGGACTATTCCGTAACCAAACAGCAAATCCAGGGTATAACCAATACCAGCGGGGCATCCTCACTGGAACTCGTGATGGATCTTAACGGTAATGGTACCACGAACGGCGCAAGTGATATAGGTGAGGATGTCATCTATAGTCTGCAAGGGACAAGCCTTACCCGGACGTGTGTCAACCCTACTGGAAATATAACCCAGTACATTGCAAACAATGTTACCCAATTGACTTTCACCTACTTTGACTCAACATATACCCCGATCGTGCCTGCTCAATCGGTGAAATTTATTCGGGTGTCCCTCATAAAAAACAGTGATCAGGTTGATCCGCAGACACATCAACCGGTCACCAGGCAACTTGAGCGCATTATTTGCAGACGGAATGGATAATAATCATGAAACATATGGATAAGGTGATCATTTATTCCTCTCATAAGAAGCCAAGCGGGTTCACGCTCATTGAGCTCGTTGTAGCCATTCTTGTCTTTGCCATAGGCCTCGTGGGGATCTTGAAGATGCACCAGGCCTCCATACAAAGCAATAACTTCAGCATGCAGCTTACTCAAGCTATGAACATAGCTGAAGATAAAATTGATTATCTGCGTGGACTAGGTGTGAATAACACTTCAATGACCGTTGGTACACATAACTTTGTGACTGTTACGTCGATGGGTGTGCCGTATGCGATCACAACTACGGTATCGGTGACGCCGAATACCAATAGTTTAGGAAGAAACGTCAATCTCACAATCACATGGAATGAAAAAACCATTCCGCACAGCCTCGACTTAAACGAGACATTTACACCATGAACAGAGCCAGGGAGCCGTTGATATGATGAAAAATGTCCTGAAAGACCGGGAAGGCGTGGTTCTCATACTCGTGCTCATCGTCCTGGTGGCTGCCATCATCATGGGTGTGATGATCATCAGATCCTCGGTCCAGGAGTCGAGAATAGCGGGAAACGAGCGCAGGTATCTCACCCAGTTTGCCGATCTCGAGAGCGCTGCAAACCTTATCCTGATAGAAAATACACAATCAGTTGCTTCGGTGTCTGATGGCATTGGTAATACATTCACTACCGTGGCAGGGGCGGGGAATTCATTGCCGCCAGGGACAAGTGTCACCGTGACCCTTACGAATATCGGTCCAGCTCTAGTGAATACAGGCAACGGGACTAATTTAAAGACCAGGTATTATACGATCGTGGCGACAGATAGTACAGATAATCAGAGTGTTACCGTAGGCGCATACGAGGTATTCCCTTCAGGGCAGACAGTCGTGCAATGAGCCTCAAAAATGAAAGAGGAATTGATGTTATGCTAAGAAATATCCGTGAGACGCTGCGGGTCATTGCCTAAAGCAGAGCCTTGAAGCACTTCACCATCCTTAAAAGCAACTTCCACAGCCAGTCTTAAAGGCGTTGAATCTGGAATATGTTTCATCACGAGATCTTTAGATTAGGTCCAGCAGGGCCGTTCCTCATCCCGATCACTTCGGGGCCATCAGCTTCTTGTAGACCTTAGTGTCGGCAGCGCCGAGGATATGTGAAACAATGTGTATTTCAGCAGCAACAAACCCGTCTTTCTGTATAGCATCATTTTCGTAGCACTTTGCAAAGACAATGGTTCCCTTTTGCAACTTCCCCATGTCGTACTCATTCCCGTAATTATCCGTGATAAGGGTCTTAAGCTTCTTCCCTGCAATGGTCGTGTCCACGATGGTCACCTTTTTTTCTGCAACGACGATGTAGTGCTTTCCTACATACATGATGCTCCCTTGGATTGCCTTTGGGCTCCCTTCCCAGATGGTGTCCGCATGAGCATATGAGAGCGGGATCAAGATGACTGCGAACAGCGCCGCAATTAATCTTAGGATATTTTTTCTGTTTGGTATTTTCATCATATTATCACCTTTCTACTGGGCTTTAGTCAGATGTCCCTTTGATCCAGAAATAGCGGGTTAGGCCTGACGAAGCGTTGGTATTGTATGATCCGGTACCTTGTGAAGTACCGACAACTATGAAGGTCCCTTGCTGGGTGACAACAAGAGTCGGCTGTGAGGGTATACCGCCTCCGAGAGTTGTGCTCCTATCGGCTGGCGTAGGTGTAGCCCCTGGACCTCCCCCACTCGTCGAGCCAGTTTGATTAAATCCCGCATATACCGCTTCGCCGTTCAGATAGTTAATTGCATAGAGTCTCCCGGTGCCTGAACCAGTTCCCGTTGCGCAGCAATCGCTCCCTGTGGAGGTTGAGGTCGGACTGAAGGTAGTGAAGTAGACTACCTGGTTAAACACGATGGGTGAAGAGACCACCTTTTCTCCTGAATTCTGAAGGGTAATGTACCAGCCAGGCCCTGTTGCCAAAGTTTGGATCAATTGCTGAATCTGGGTGCTTGTTAAAGTACCATTTTGGAGATTGTCAGCCGTCAGATCGGTAAGATTCGAATCTGTAATGGGGGTACTGTCGCTCCAACTCACAGGCCATGTGTTGTTGATTGCATAGAACCTGTTGATCACAGTTGTATCTTCGGGGTTCTCACGGTCACCGCTGCCGATATATACCCAGTCACAGACCGTACCGTTCTCATTCACCTGTGCAACTTCCGGTGCATAGAAGAATTTCTTCAGCGTGCTGGTGGTTCCATCCTGTGGAGTAGCTGAGAAGAGCAATCTCTTCGTCCAACTGCCGTCGTAACTGCCGTTGTTCTTCTTTCTGCCGTTGAATACAAAGAGTTGTCCACCTAATGACGGAGCATAGACGGTATCATCACAACCGTCGCCGTCATTATCGTATGACATTAAATCCACCATACAGTACTGCATGCTTGAATAGTTCGTATAATTAAAATTAAATTTGCTGTCAGGACCGGTGCTGCTTGGAAGATCATACGCAAAGATAGCCCTGCCCATGCTGTCTCCCGCTCCTGGGTCTGAGAGGTCCTGGTTCGTATCATAGCCGCCGGCGATGAGAAGTACGTCGTGGGAAATCGGGTTGCCATGTGAGTCCGTGCCGGTTCTCAATTTACAGTAATGCGGGGTGGACCAGGATTGGCCGAGCTGCTCACTTGTCGTGCCTAAAATGTTCGTTGGTATATACGAAACAAAAGTAGGCGAATTATAATTGGTGACATCGAGGATGGTATACTGATTCGTGAGATTTCCGCCTGTCGTGATGTTCAGCCCGCCTCTTCTGAGGCTGAAAGCTACATAGTCTCTATTACTACCGCTACTACTGCTCGCATATACTACAGGCGATCCATCCACAAAGTAGTCATGATTGGTGTCCCCGGTAATATTGTAACAGGAGTTCGTGGAGGGCAGGTATTGGAGGTTAGGAAGTATACTCCAGGGGATGAATGCCCAGGACTCGGTGACAGTGTCGTCCGTCAGGGTTGTGGTATTTTGATCGTTGTCGATAAAACAATGCAAAAACCCGTCGTTGGCGCCGGCAAAGATTACGTTCTGATGGTGTGTAGCATCATAAAGCACAGAGGGCTGCGAGTGAACGATATCGCCGAATATCCACGGGCGTGCCTTTGGATCGCCGCTATTAGAGGCATAAACACCGCTTGCAGTGGCAAAATTGATGAGATCGGCACTCTGGGTTGTCGTGGACAGACCGAGGTCGGCAGGAAGCACGTTTGTGCTGTTAAAGTTAAGCAAAGTGTTTCCGGAAGAACCTGACTTGAATGTGAGGAAGTTCCTGGCCGATTGTGTCAGCAGCTCGGCTCCAGCACCTCCCGCATTCACCACCATGCCATCGCCTCCGGATACGGGAACCCATGCGGATTGCGCGGTACCCAATATATTCCCGTTTGTATCGGTTGCCGGATTCCCGTTTACATCCAGAATCTGCCCGGTCTCGCTATAACCGAACTTTTTAATGTTCCCCATCCAGACTCCAGGGGAGTTTGCATTAGGCAAAAAGAGCCCCAGGTAAATGGCATCATTGGCATAAGTCTTATTGGCTCTGCTCACGGGCACAACAGGGGCAACGTATTGGGAATTGGTTGTCAGTATATTGGTGATGATAGTTTGAAAGACATTCTGGAGTGAGAGATTGCCCGATGCTTCGAAATACTGGCCCCGGCCATGGTTGGAATCAGCAGTCATCATCAGTGCTGAACGTCCGAAATCCGTAAAGCCTGCCCCGAATCCGATGGTATAGGTGACGATGTGCTGCTTTGGAAACTGGCTGTTGTCGAAGGGGCCACCGTTCGCATCATTGATGTTTGGCAGAAGGTCAGTTTCGTAGAGGAATTTGGCTACATCCGGCAGGTAGAAGCTCCCGCTATCGGAAGTGCTTTGCGGGATCGTCCCCACTTGATTAGGATTAGAGACAAGATCATAGAATTGAGTAGTTGGATCAAGTGTATGGGTGCCATCATAAGAATAATTCGGAATGTATTGCCCGTTTAAATAAGGGCTGGCTGTAATGGTACTGTGGTGCGTGCTGCAATTGTTGATACCACCGAAAAAACTAGGGCTGGGAATACTATAGTCGGATGCGCAGATGCCGTTATCATGGGTCGAATCGCCATCCGTCATGATGATGACAAAGTTTTTCTGGCATCTCCACATAATCGCAGGAGGCACTATGGATGGGTTGCTCGGGTTCCAGACTGTACTATACGTTCCTGTAGAATAGTCCGACGGATAGTTGGAGCTGTAATTAGAGCCGGTGTTGGACCACGATTTCTGTCGGGCAAAGTAGAGTCCTGCTTCCGCCAGGGTCTCAGCAAGAGGTGTCCATGTCTGCGCGGTTAATGAGTTTATCGTGTTCTCCAGAGTTGCTATGTTGGAGCTCCAGTCTTGACATGGCGCCACCAACACACCGCCATGGTCTTGGTTACCGCTGGGATTGTAGGTCATCAATCCCCAACGCACACCAGTAGTGGCATTAATGAGGTTGCAGATGGTCTTTTGCGCGATATGGATCTTGGTGTCATACTCTGCATTATTGTTAGCTTGATTGGCTACGTAATAATTGACATAATTCCCTGTTGCAATGGTATATGATGTCGAAGGTAATGATATCGTCGTATTTCCGTGGCTGGTTGTTATGGAACAGAAATAAGGAGAAGTCTTGCTTATTTTCCCGATATACTCTCCGGTCGAGCCGGTAAGATTATTGTATGCTGTTGTCGCGTTAGATTTGGCAGTGTTACAATTAGTGCTATTTGAGCCGCTTGAACCGGCACAAGCATTCACGATTGTTTGATAAGCGCCTTGAATATTGCTCAAAGTTACTTGCGGTGATCCAAACGCCGACCAACTGCTGCCATTCTGATAATAGATCAAATTGGTGCTGTAGCTACCCGTATAGGTTGTGCTTGAGTTATAGGGAGCCATGGGTTGCCAGCCCGGGACTTGAATGGTGTCTCCCATACTTCCCGAATTGTCGAAAATGATAAGGACATTCGGAGGGATATCGACTACACCGCCGCCGAAGACATCCGTATCTTCTGCGTATATTCTATCCGGAACAAACCAGAGAAAACAGAGAACGCCAAGTACTATGGCTATCCTATGCATATTGAGCATATCTCCGCTCCTTTTCGTTTTTATGCTTATCATTTATTGCTATATAATGAGCGAGCATACCTATTCACACTTTAAGATATTTCGGCAGATAACACGGTTATCATGAGGATTACAAATTTGATGGTTTACGGAGAGAGCTTGGCTTTATAATTTAAACATTATGGATTGAGGATGTGTATATATGCCATGTCACCTTCTACCATCATATCGGCCTGGGCGATCTGTTTTTGCTTGAGGCCGTCGAGGATATCCTGGAGGCTGCCTTTGATCTGGATGGTATGACAGATGGCATGACCCTGAATGCTGGAAACAGTGATCTTGGTAATTGCATCCATGGAACGAAGTGCGTTCATCATGGACTGATAGGTATCATAATCCTTGATATTTTCAATACATAGCCCTTTCTCATTCAATACAGGGCGTATGACTACCACCTTTTTAACGATCTCCGATCTTATCTGGTCAAGGATTGCTGTGATCAAAAGCTCGTTCATGGTTTTAACATCAACAGTGCCTTTGAAGGTTATGACGGAACTAAAAAGACATTGCTTTGTCTTGACGTCGATAAGCGAGATATCCATACGTGATTCAATATTAATTGAATCAGCAGATTTATGAGTTACAGATCCGGTAATGACAAGGCTGGCGCCCGAAATCGATGCCAAAGAAAGGGCCCGTTCAGGCCCGGCAGGCAACACAGCGATGCGCTGGGGAACGTCGGATATATTCTCGCCTGCATTCTTAAGCCGTAAGGCAAGCTGTGTCTCAAAGGGGGAATATCCCTTGGATTTAGTTGCAGACCACCATTCATATCGTTCGGCCGGTCCGGGTCCGCGGGTTGTTATGGCGAGAAGGATTAAAGGTCTCAGTCCAAGAGGTGTTGTAAACGTCTGCGTCTGGAGCCATTCCTTCAGAGGAGTGTCATTTATTTTGAGATCCAGGCTTAGGTTAAGGACATTATCCTGTTGAGAACGCGACACTATCTGATATTGGAGGATGTCTTGGGTCCCTCGTGAGGCGACAAAACCTTTGAGCTTCTGTGCAAGATCGACAGAAGAGCTTCCCGGTACTTGCCTGAGGGCTAAATCAAGATACGCCTTGTAAAATGCATCTTCAAAAGCGATCTTCTCAGCTTGTGATATATTTCCGCCGGTTATGGCGCTTATGCCGGATACACTCAGCGACACTTCTGCACGTGCGGGGCTGACGCTGGAAAATACTGCGAGGATCAGCCAGAAAACCCCGCACGTACTAAGGCGGGAGATGCTCATCCTGCAAGGAAATCTTTCAGCTTGGAATTGATCTCTGCCGGTTCAATCCGTCCCACTGCATGCTTATAAATGAGGATAGGCTTCTCGGTCTGAATTAATATACAGAAAGGGTCAAAACTCTTCACAAATCCTTCTACCTTTGTATTGTCTACGAGGGTAACTATGATGGGAACCCTTTCCTTCCGTGCCTGATTCAGAAACTGGTCCTGTACGTTAAACACAACTTTTCCCATTACAACCTCCTTATGGCGAGGGATCCACTCGTTATAACAACCATTTGTATGTTGTGCTTGTATTCCTAATGTTTTTCCTTGCTCTTATATGTATTAATCATAATATTCTTTAGATCAAGTCTTTTTTATGTTAGAGCACGATTTTTATACAGAAAGGTCAATCAGGGTCATATGATGACATCCATGTCCAATGACTCACTCCACATTAGAGAGCGGCTGGACGAACTCCGTCGGGTCATTGAAAGGCATAATCACCTTTATTATGTCCTCGATTCCCCTGAAATATCAGATCACGAATATGATCAGCTCATGCGTGAGCTTTTAAAGATCGAGGAAGAACACCCTGATCTTATTACTCAGGACTCTCCGTCACAGCGTGTAGGTGCAGCACCGCTCAAGGAGTTCCCCCCCATGGCGCATCGAGTGGCACTCCTGAGCATGGATAATGCCATGGACAGGGATGAAGTAATCGCATTTCACCAGAGGATTACACGGTGGCTCGAAAAAGATGAAATCGTTTTTTGTTGCGAGCCTAAATTCGATGGCCTGGCAGTGGAGCTGATCTATGAACAAGGGCGGCTTATTCGTGGAGGCACTCGAGGGGACGGTGTTACCGGTGAGGATGTCACCCTGAATCTCAAGACCATCAGAAGTATTCCCTTAAGGTTTCGAGGTGATCAGAACCCTGAATTGCTTGAGGTAAGGGGTGAGGTAGTCATGTTCAAACCGGACTTCCAAAAACTTAATCAAGAGAGGGTGGAGCGGGGAGAATCATTGTTCGCAAATCCCAGAAACGCTGCTGCAGGTTCTCTGCGACAGCTCGATCCCAAGATTACTGCCTCAAGGTCGTTGGCCTTTTTTGCCTATGGTGTCTCCGATGCCTCTTCCCTTGGACTCGATTCGCAATATTCGATTCTGTCACATCTTGGTGAACTTGGTTTTAAAATTAACCCCGAAAGGAGGTTATGCCACGGGATTAATGAGACATGGACCTTTGCACAGTCGATGCATGAAAAACGGGAGGCGCTCCCTTATGAAATTGATGGGGTCGTTATAAAAGTCGATTCCATATTTGAACAAGACAAGCTTGGAATAAAGGCCAGATCTCCCAGGTGGGCTGTTGCCTTAAAATTCCCCCCCACCCAGGTGACAACCGTGCTGAAAAAGATCGGACTCCAGGTTGGACGGACAGGGACCGTCACCCCTGTAGCCCTGCTTGACCCTGTGAGGGTAAGTGGGGTAACCGTGAGCAGGGCCACCCTGCATAACAGGGATGAAATAGTGCGCAAAGACATCCGTGAAGGTGATACGGTGATTGTCCAGCGAGCCGGTGATGTGATCCCCGAGATTGTGGGCCCGGTGAGATCCAAGCGCCCCGATGGCTCAATGCCATTTGAGATGCCGGATGTATGCCCGGTATGCGGCTCGCGACTCGTGGAATATAATGAACAAGATGAACAAGAGAAAGACAGGAAAGGTGTTAATATATTCAGGTGTGTGAACATAGCATGCCCTGCGATAGTACGAGAACAGATCTTTCACTTTGCGACCAAGGAGGCGCTCAATATAGAGGGTCTGGGACGAAAGATCATCCAGCAGCTCGTCGAAAGAAATCTGGTAAAGGACGTCTCCGACCTCTACACGCTGACGAATGAGGATCTCTTGACCCTGGATGGGTTCGCAGAGCTCTCCTCCTCAAATCTCCTTGCATCCATCGAATCAAGTAAATCCACAACACTTGATCGTTTCATCTACGCACTGGGTATCTTGCATGTCGGGTCTGTTGCAGCAAAGCAGCTGGCCTTGAACTTCGAGTCGCTGGATGCACTCATTACTGCCGGGAAAGATGATTTGCAGAATATCCGGGGCATTGGCCGTGAAATTGCGCAATCCATCCAAGACTTCTTTTCCAATGAGCAGAACAGGACAATTATTTCAAGGCTCCTTTCTTACGGTATTTCAATATCTATACCCTCAAAAGAAAATCAAAAGGTAACCGTATTCACCGGTAAAAGTATATGTTTCACCGGCTCATTGTCCTTTATGACCAGATCCGAGGCCAAGGCACGTTCCGAGGCCATGGGTGCTCATGTTGTAGATTCAGTGAGTAAGAAACTCGATTTCCTTGTTGTGGGCGCTGACCCGGGTTCCAAACTTGAAAAGGCACGCTCAATCGGTATTCGGATACTCACGGAAGATCAATTTCTGGTACTTTGCAAGGAGGTTTGATGCTATGAATGCCCTTCATTTAATAATCCATGGGAGGGTACAAGGTGTATGGTTCAGGGCATCAACTCAAGAGGTTGCGAATCAGCTCGAAATAAAAGGATGGGTACGTAACACACCCGACGGTGCTGTTGAAGCCCATATTCAAGGGGAAGATTCGTCCGTTGAAAAGATGCTCTCCTGGTGCTATCAGGGTCCTCCGGGTGCCAGGATTGATCATATTGATATCAAAAAAGTGAACCCGGATAAGGAATACAAGGCCTTTACCATACGTTATTACTGATCTTATTTCATGCTTGCATAAGATAAACCTTTAGTATAATGAAAATGCGCTCCTTGCTCCTAAATGGGGCTACAAAACCACAAGGAGGAATTCATGAATCTCTATGAGATTATGTTTATCTTAAACCCCGATATCGGGGAAGATGAACGGGAAAAGCTGACCACCCGCCTGAAGACAATCATCAGCAAGAACAAGGGCGACATCATCCGCTTTGACGACTTAGGCTTCAAGAGTCTTACATACAAGATCAAAAAGAAATCGCGCGGGCAGTATTTCCTTATCAACCTGGAAGGCCCCGGATCCATGATCGCCGAGATCGAGAGATTCCTGCGGATCGATGAAAATGTAATTCGATTCGTAGTCGTGAAACTCGACAAGCACGTTTCAAGACAGGACCTTGAGCCGAAGGTTGAGCCGCAGCCCGAGGCAGCACCAGCACCAGAACAGGGGGAGGTAGGAGCCTAACATGCAGGACAGACCGCCAAGAACTCAAACAGGTAGCAAACAGAAGCCGTACTATAAGAGGAAGACGTGCAGGTTCTGCGAAGAGAAGACGCTGCCCATCGATTACAAGGCACCTCATATACTTAAAGACTTCATCACTGAACGGGGAAAGATCTTGCCGAGACGTATAACAGGCACCTGTGCGCATCACCAGAAGAAATTGGCCACGGAGATCAAGAGGGCCAGGATAATGGCCCTTATTCCCTTCACCGTGCACGATTAGCGACATGCCCTTCTTGGGTGGAGACAGGTGGTTCCCGTGGATCGTCACGGGGATGTTCCTACTCTTCTCTTTTTTGATTATCACCGCAACCGAGGTAGCCTTGCCTGCCGCAGTTATTTATCCTGCTATGTACTGTTTTTTTGCAGAACGGGTACCGCTGCGATGGCCTGTACTAATCGCGTGTGTCCCTTTAGTGCTGTCGATAATTCCAGCCTACTCATTTGGTGCCTCGCTCTACGCTGTCATCCTCATTTCTGCACTCATAATGTATCTCTATCTTAAGAGAGGAAGCATAGGTCTTGCCGTAGCAGCACCATCCTTACTGATTTTTATAATGGTTACTGCAAGCTTTGTCGTGATGTCTTATACGAGCGGACTGGATGTGGAAAAAGTTCTGACCAGATGGGCTGCAGAAGTGATAAGCCAGATGAAGAAGTTCTCTGAAGGGGCCCTTTCTTCTTCCGAACTATTCGAATTTAGAGAAAAATTGCCTATCTTCCAAGAAAGGCTTGTAACCCTTTTCCCCTCCATTGTAATAACAAGCGCTGCAATAATCATGTGGATAAATCTGCTTATTATAAAATGGAGATACAAGGCGATATCAATTCGAGAATGGAAAAGCCCTGACTGGGTTGTTGCCTTTTTTATCCTTGCCGGATTGCTGACTCTCGTTCAGGAAAAATATGTTCAGGCAATAGGGCTTAATCTTTTAGTAATTGTGGGGCAGGTATACTTCTTTCAGGGCCTTGCTATAATCTCTGTTTTCATGGATGTACGCAAATGGCCTGGAATAATTCGATGGCCTATTTACATTTTAATCTTGATCCAAATATATATGATGGTTATTGTAGCCGGATTCGGTCTGTTTGATACCTGGTTTGACTTCAGGAAAAGGATACGAACACCAAAAGGAGATATGCAATGAAGGTAGTACTCTTAGAGACGATCGACGGCATGGGAAGCGTTGGCCAAGAGGTGAAGGTAAAAGACGGCTATGCAAGGAATTTTCTCATTCCAAGAGGTATGGCATTGCTGGCAACCGATACCAACCTTAAGGCCTTTAAGGACAAGATCCAGGCACGCATCCGGGCAGAGGCAAAGACAAAGGACCATGCAGCGAAGCTTGCCGAAGAGCTTTCATCAATTGCCCTGAAATTCACGGTTAAGGTAGGTCAGGAAGGCAAGTTATTCGGCTCAGTTACGAATGCAGATATTTTTGATGCCCTCAACGATAAGGGATTCGAAGTGGACAAGAAGAAGATCGTCCTGGCCGAGCCGATAAGGCATGTGGGCACACACGAAGTCGCTGTTAGGCTTTATCCGGAAGTGACTGCACATATAAAGGTGGAGGTGGTCCCAGAGCCACAAGGCGAGTAAGATGGATTCTTCGCCGGTTTCTCCTCCCCATAGCAGGGAGGCCGAAGAATATATACTCGGCGGGGTTCTCCTGGAGAACTCTTCGCTTGACACAATTGCGGAGATCATCTCTCCGGAAGACTTCTATGCAGAGCGAAACCGGATCATCTTCGAGGAGATGATCCACCTCATGGACAAGGGTCTCCCCATTGACCTCGTTTCGCTCACCGAGTCCATCGAGCAAAAAGGAAGGCTGGATAAGGTTGGTGGCGCGTCCTATATATCTCAACTTGCCGATAATATCCCAACTACCGCAAACATTGAATATTATGCTCAGCTCGTCAGAGACAAATCCATCCTCAGGTCATTGATTACGGGTGCGGGAGAGATCATTAAATCCGTCAGGACACACGCCGGAGAGGTCTCTGATGTTCTGGACATTGCCGAGCAGATCATTTATGCCATAAACAAGCAGGTAAAGGACAAGAAAGGCGGCCTCACCAGGATCGGCGTGCCTTTGCATGATCTCTATCACAACCTAAGCCGCATGGCTAAAGGCGAGATCGACCAGGGTGTGGTTCCTTCAGGGTTTAATGATCTTGACCAACAGTTGCTTGGAGGGCTCCATAAGTCCGACCTTATTATTGTTGCCGGTCGGCCTTCTATGGGAAAAACCTCCCTTGCCATGAATATCGCACAATATGTTGCCGTCACCGAACAGCTACCCGTAGCGGTCTTTTCTCTTGAAATGGGCATAGAACAGCTCGTGCTGAGGATGCTGGCGTCTGAGGCCTGGATCAACCAGAGCCATGTTCGTTCCGCTTCATCATTGTCCATGCTCAAAAAGGAAGATTGGAGTAAACTTCTTCAGGCCTCCGGAAAGCTTTCGGAAGCGCCCCTGTATATTGACGATACCCCTGGGATATCCCCCATGGAGATCAGGGCCAAGATGCGCAGGCTTGTATCTCAGGAGAACGTGCGGTTGGTGGTGGTGGATTATCTTCAGCTTATGGCTATTAAAGGCAGGACCGACTCTCGGGAACAGGAGATATCCGAGATATCACGAACACTGAAATCTATTGCCAAGGAATTCAACATCCCGGTCATCGCCATTAGCCAGCTCAACCGAAGAGTTGAGGAGCGGTCAGATAAAAAGCCCATGATGTCCGATCTCAGGGAATCAGGAGCCATCGAGCAGGATGCGGATGTGATCTGCTTCATCTACCGCGATGATGTATATAACCCCGACAGTCCGGAGAAAGGTATAGCCGAGATTATTGTAGCAAAACATAGGAACGGACCAACAGGGACCATCAAGCTCAAATGGTGGCCGGAATACACTAAATTCGACGAGCTTGACCTGAGGCATTAATGCCCCAGGCTTCGCTTGAGAGTTAGAACTTTTTCCTCCGCATCGGATACTCGTGCCCTATATGAAGGTCTTCAGAAAGGATTGAGTGCTGTTTATCGATAGCATCCCGGATCCTTTGTAAAGACCTCATCTCAATTTGACGGACACGCTCTCTGGTAACACCGATCAGATTCGCGATATCTTTAAGGGTGGCCGGCGGATCACTGAAAAACCTCTTTTCGATGATGAACACCTCCCGCTTACTTAAGATGGGTGGGTCAGATCGCAAGAGGTTCAGCAAATAGGTATGCCGTTCCTTGTATGAGTAGAAATCGTCCTGGTCGGGCCCTTCGTACAGAAGGTGATCCAGCAGGCTTTCCTCATGTTCGGCATCAATGGCAACAGTGCAGTCCAGCGAGACAAGGCCTTTGGCATGGGTGAGCCTTCCTGTATGCACTTGGTAGCTCTTGTGGATGAAATTTTTGATGTAGGCCTTAATCCACCATATGCCATAGCAGATGAAACGCACACCCATATCCGGATCAAAGCGGGTTAGGGCCTTGACAAGACCCATGTTCCCCTCCTGCACGACCTCGAGCGGACCGTAACCAAGGTGGAAATACGGCTGGGCAATCTTCACTACAAAACGTAAGTTCGAAGTGATGATATTCTTGCCAGAATCAATGTCGCCCTTTTTGTATTTCCGAGCTAGATCCAACTCTTCTTCCGGGGTGAGGAGGGAGTAGTCTTTGATCTTTCGGGTGTAGATCTCGAAATCCGAAGACGGATATCTGCTTCCCATAGACCCTCCCGAAACTGGGATAGTACAGTTTAGCCCATATCTTCCACAAAAGTCAAGTACAATAGTCTGCAACAAGAAATGATTATTAAAAACAAACAATAATTAAAAGACATTAAACAAAGTTAATAGAAAACAAGCAGATATCCTAAGTTTCACACATTGAGACCTCATTCATTCATTGTCAGCGGATGCTTCGCGATTTTTAATCATCGATTTCTTTCTGTACGAGCGAATATAGACGATAAATACGACTGCCATGCACGCGAGAACAACAAGGAATGCTGCACGTGAATATTGCTTTACGAGCTCCAAGTTGTTGCCGACAAAATAACCTATGTAGGCAAGAATGGTCGTCCATAAGCACGCCCCGAGCATGGTATATATACAGAATCTTGACAGATTCATATGAGAGAGACCGGCAGGAAACGAGATAAAATGACGGATTCCGGGGATGAGTCTGCCAGTGAAGGTGCTGATCTCCCCATGGGTGTTAAAAAATAAATTGATTTTATCAAATCGGTGTTGAGGGAGCAGTATATATTTCCCGTATTTACAAAGGAGGGGTCTTCCAAGAAGTATGGCAAGCATATAATTAAAGAGTGCACCAAGCAGGCTTCCAACGACCCCGCAGATGATAACGATCCATATGTTCATTTCACCCTTGGCGACGAGATATCCTGCAGGGGGTATCACAACTTCACTCGGGATCGGGAAAAATGTGCTCTCGAGAAACATGAGAACAATGATACCTTTGTACCCCAGCTGACCAATAGTATAAACAAGCCATTGAATGATTGCTTCCATCTATTCATCATATAGCACCTCTGATCCCATTGCAATAATTCCATTCCGGAGATACAAAGGCCTCGGTCGTATGCTGTAATGCATATGCGAAGGAGTTATTTTTGGATACCGAATGTTTTCATTTGCACATCGATTCCATGGCTTACGGGGGCAAGGGGGTGGGAAGGAGAGGAGATGGCAAAGTAGTTTTCATCCCCGAGGTCATACCTGGAGAGACGGTGGCTGCATACGTCGTGAAAGAGCATACCAGCTATGTTGAGGCTGATGTGAAAGAACTATTTGAAGCATCTCAGTTCAGGGTAACGGCACCTTGCCCTTATTTCACAATCTGTGGCGGATGTGACTGGCAGCATATCATGTATCCCGAACAGATAGCGATCAAACAGGAAATATTGAAGTCGCAGATACAAGTAAAAAACCCCAGGGCCGAACTGTGCTTTGAGGAGCCGGTGATCTCTTCAAGAGAATACGGATATCGATGCCATGCCGTTATGCAGTGTACAAATGAACATGGATTTGAAGTAGGGTTCTTCAGAAAGCAATCTAATGCTGTTGTGCCTATTAAGAGGTGTCTTATCCTGAATGAGCGTTGCCAGACCGTGTTGGACCAGATGAGTGAGATTTTGAGAACCCATCCAATATCCGATCTCTGTTCACTTGAGATACATGCACCTCAGGATGAGGTGTTGGTACAGGTTATTATGAAAGGCAGACCACTAAAAAGCGATGTGGATATCCTCCGGTGTGTGTATCAGGATGTTGCCTTGAGCGGCCTGTCATATTTCCCAAAGAATGGTCAAGGGAGCAGGCGAATCTTTGGACAACGGTTCTGTTCCTATGAGATAGCTGTATATAATAGGAAGTTCTCACTGGCAAGCAGCTTCGGAGGGTTCATCCAGGCAAATATAGAAGTGAATCAGGATCTTGTGGCATATGTCCTTGATTGTGCAAAAGGTTCCCATAGGCTGCTTGACTTGTATAGTGGGTCCGGTAACTTCGGCATTCCCCTGTCGTCTCATGCTGATGAGGTTCTCGCAGTAGAACAAGATCCTGACCTGGTAAAGGCAGGAGCTGCTATTGTCCGGAAGAACGGATGTAGAAACATACGATTTTTAAATGAAGAGGCTGCGATAACCTTAAGATGGCTTGAACAGGAAGGAGTTACATTTGATGTCGTTGTCCTTGATCCTCCCAGAGAAGGGGCATGGGATGTCGTCCAGGTACTGTCAAAGATGAAAATAGGTCGGATTGTGTATATATCCTGCAATCCATCAACATTAGCGAGGGATATTGCTGTCCTGATTCAAGAGGGATTCAGATTAAAGTCTATACGTTTTTTTGATATGTTCCCCCAGACCTATCATATCGAATCGGTTTCAGTCCTTGAACGGTGATACATTCAGGTCTCAATAGTATAAAGGCAAAATGGTTTTTTAAGCTAGACAAAGGATTACACAGGCTTGTATATGGTGCTTGATGATCGCAGGGGTCATATGCAAAGAGGATAACCCAGAAGCCCTTGCCCTTTCCGAGCGGGTTGTCCGCTGGATGCAGGACAAAGGATTGGCCTGCCTTATTGAAAACCACATCGCTGATTATCTTAGGGTAAATCACACCGACAATGTGTGGACGCATTCCGAAATCCTTGTTGCCATAGGCGGTGACGGGACTTTTCTTAGGGCCATTCGTATGGCTGCCCCCAGGGAGATACCTGTTCTCGGCATCCATATGGGGTACCTCGGGTTTCTTACCGAAGTTACAGAAAACGAGGTTTTCCAAGCCCTTGATGCCCTGAAAAATGGCCAGTACATCAGGGATGAGCGTACTATGTTCGAAGTTACACTCATGAGGGCTGATGAAACAATCGCATCACAGCATGTACTTAACGATGTTGTCATCAACAAGGGTGCCCTGGCGCGCATCATCGATATTGAGGTATGGACCGACTCTACTTTCATCACCTGTTATCGGGCCGATGGTCTCATTATATCCACTCCTACCGGATCAACCGCATACGGCCTTGCCGCGGGTGGGCCCATTGTGCATCCCCAGGTAAGCGCCATCATTCTTAATCCCATATGCCCGCATGTGCTCTCCAATAGGAGCCTGGTGCTCCCTGATTTCCAGGAGGTGATTATTGTAGTGAAGTCCGGCAAGGCCTCGGACAATATTTATCTCACACTCGACGGACAGAAAGGACACCCGCTCCAGGCAGGAGACCGTCTTCTTGTCAAGCGGGGTTCCAGGAAGGCTGTCATGTTGAGATTCCCGCAGAGTAATTATTTCGAGATTTTAAGAAACAAGCTTAAGTGGCAAGAGAGATGATTGATTTTTTAAAAATCTCTTCCATGGCTATCTTTGATGAGATCGAAATAGATTTCACCCCGGGGCTCAATTGCATCACCGGCGAGACAGGGGCGGGAAAGTCCCTCATCCTGGATGCACTCACCCTGCTTATGGGCGCCAGGGCAGGGCGTGAACTGATCCGGCCCGGAAGCGAAAATACCATCATCGAGGCACTGTTTACTGTTGGCGGCAGGGAGATGGTCTTGCGAAGAGAGATTTATCCGACAGGAAGCAGCCGGTGTTACATCGATGGGAAGTTGACAACTGCTGCCGTGCTTGCTGAAGAGTCTTCCGGGCTTATTCATATCTATGGCCAACATGAATATCAGGACCTGTTGAACCCAAGGCAGCACATGAGGATACTGGAGGATTATGCAGGGATTAACAGGGATAAGGTTGAGGCAGCATATAAGGAATATGCCGAAGCAACTCAGATGTACGAAGAGCTCGAAAATCTGCTTGATTCCTTTGTGCAGGAACAGGATTACCTGAAACATTGTATCAAGGAATTGACTGCAGCCCGCATCGAAGAAGGCCTGGAAGAGAGGCTTGCCCAGGAACTCCAGACTGCGCAAAAGGCCTCTGAACTCAAGCAAACCGCCTTGGCCGCCCAGGAGATCATCTATACGGGTACCCCCTCAATCACTGACCTTACTGCAGAAGCACGTCATCAAATAAACCGTATTGTGACCAATGACCCATCCATGGAGAGGCTGGTGCATTCCATGGACGAGATTATGGCTCAGCTTGAGGACATGCATGTGGAGCTCAGGAGCAGGATAGATGCCTATGAACATGACCCACAGCGCATTGAAGACCTCGAAGAACAGCTCAACACCTTGCGTGAGCTTAAGAGGAAGCACCGCGCTGATGAGGGAGGTCTTTTAAGGTTAGCAAGTGAGATGCAACAGAAGCTCTCCATGCTAGATGAGTCAGGGAACAGTACCTCTGCAGCAAAAATAAAGGTAGAGGAAGCTCTCCAGAAATACAATGACACGACAAAATCTTTCCTGGAAAAACGTTGGCGTGCGTCGAACAATCTGAGCAAAAAGATCAACATTAACCTTAAAGACCTCGGTATGCCGGGCACTGATTTCAGAGTCAAGCAACTGAAGCTCGATGAAATACATAAGATTTTCCTTGAGCAGGAAGGCAGAGCGGTTTCACCCAATATCCTCCTTAAGGGAGAGTTCCTTATCTCTACGAATGTCGGCCAAAATATATTACCACTTGCCAAGATTGCATCCGGAGGAGAACTGAGCCGCATTATGCTTGCAATAAAGGCCCAACAAAAGTCATCATCTGAGGCCACCATGATCTTTGATGAGATAGATGCAGGCATCAGCGGGCAGACTGCCATTGCCATCGCTCGCAAGCTCAAAGAGATTTCCGGGCATGCCCAAGCAATCGTGGTTACACACCTTCACCATGTCGCATCAGTGGCGGATTCGCATTTCGTGATCACCAAGACAGTAGAGGGCAGGACCACATCATCTACCCTCCAACGTGTGAGAAGCTCTGACAGGGTCATGGAACTCGCCCGCATGATGGGTGGCGACTCGCCGAGCTCAAGTGTGATAGAGCATGCCAAGGAGCTTGTCAGGTCGCACGAGGGACGATCGGCCTTGGAACATTAAAAAGGCTATTTATATTTGACTTTTCAGGTCCCTGGTGTTCTATGTAGGAAAATTTATGGGATATTTTAGTATGATACGAAAACCATCCATAGCCGAGGCAACCGAGATAAAAAGTCTCATTGAACCGTTCGTGAAGGAAGGCCTTATCCTCCCCAGATCGCTCCACTCCGTTTATACTACGATTAGAGATTTTTGGGTAAATACCGTAGAGGAGGAACCCTCAATTATCAATGGTTGCTGCGCACTTCACATTTCATGGGCTGATCTTGCTGAAATACGAACCCTTGCGGTAAGGAGAGAATATCAAGGCAGAGGTGATGGTGTCGCCCTGGTGGAGGCCTGTCTCAAGGAAGCCAGGGACCTTGGGCTGAAGAAGGTGTTCACACTCACCTATGTGCCTGATTTCTTCAAAAAGAACGGATTTTACGAGGTAGACAAGGCAAAACTTCCAAACAAGATCTGGGCCGACTGCATTCACTGCCAGTACTTCCCGGACTGCAGAGAGATTGCACTCATTTACGAACTTTAGAGGTAAGCGTGAAACTAGCCGAGACCATGGAAAGGGCAGCCGCCCTTCTCAAACATGAATCAATCAATGACTTTGAGATATTCGGTATCTTTTCTGATGCCATCCGGGCAGAATCGAAACATGGAGAAGTGGATTTTCTCAACCGTTCGTCCGAGAGCGGCATAAGTATCCGGGTGCTCATAGACAATGCTATCGGGTTCTCCTATGGTAAGGATGCAAATGATTCCCTGATCGAGGCAGCCATCACCTCAGCCAGATATCAGTTCAAAGACGGGCATAACCGATTTCCCAGCCCTCGTGGCGGATATCCGAGTGCGGATTCATTTGATCATGATATTGCCTCTCTGAGCCCGGAAGGGTGTATACAGAGGGCTATACATCTCGAGCAGTCCGCTCGGGATGCAGACCCGCGAGTGGAGAATGTCAGGAAGGCCTCATTTTCCAGATCATCCTCTGAGATCCGGATTATCAATTCCTACGGAATACAATCATCTTTTTTTGTAACTTCGATTGCAGCCTCCCTCATGGTCACGGTAAGACAGGACAGTGATGTGCAATCAGGCTATGATTTTGATTTCAGCCATTTTCTTGAAGGGTTCGATGTCGAGAGGGTGGGTAAGGCCGCTGTATTGCGAGCATCCGAGATACTAGGGGCGCGTCAGCTCAAGACTACAAAGATACCTGTGCTATTCGACAGAACAAGCACTGCAGAGATGATTGAATTCATATCCGATGCATTTCTTGGAGAAAACGTGATCAAGGGCAAGTCAGCCCTCAAGGATAAGCTAGGAAAGAAATGCTTCTCCGATTGTATCAACATCTTTGACAATCCTTTGGACTCTCGAGCGGCAGACTCATGCCCCTTTGATGGAGAAGGGGTCACCTCCCTAAATACCGCTCTGGTAAAGGCAGGGACTGTTGTAGCATTTCTCTATGACACTTACTGGGCCTCTCTTGCCGGTACTCAATCCACGGGAAGCTCGGTACGCGGCGGGTACCGGTCATGGCCATCTCTCGGTATCCGGCACCTCTGTCTGGAGCCTTCCCCCGCGCCGATTTCCACATACCTTGCGGATCTGCCCCTGGTGCTGAAAGTAACCGATATCATGGGCATGCACACAGCAAATCCAGTCACCGGAGAACTGTCCGTCGGCATCAACGGGGTCCTGCTGGAAAAAGGGAGTCCGGTCTATCCCGTGCGTGAAGCAGCGTTATCGGGTAATATCTATGAAATGTTCTCCAGAGTATTGGCAGTAGGGGACGATCCAAGGAGTTTTGGGCATGTGCTCTGCCCATCAATACTTGTGGATGCACTTGACATAAGTTCCCAGTGAGTTGCTGGTATACCACTAGGAAAAAGATATCTGTTGAAATGAAACACCTGCTATTCTATGTATCAAGCCTGAATAAGAATTCTATTAAGTAGTCACAGGGACCGATTAACATGTTAGAATGGCTTATTAAGATATTCGGCAGTAAAAATGAGCGCGAGCTTAAGCAGTTAACCCCCCTTATAAATAAAATAAACTCCCTTGAAGATGGGATGCATGCCAAGAGTGATTCCGAACTCAAGGCCATGACCCCGTATCTAAAAGAGAAGCTCAATGCCGGTGCGAGCCTCGATGATATCCTCCCGGAAGCCTTTGCCGCTGTGCGTGAGGCATCCATCAGGACTCTCAATATGAGACCCTTTGATGTTCAGCTCCTTGGCGGCATTGTACTCCACGAAGGTAAGATATCGGAGATGAAAACCGGTGAGGGAAAGACCCTCGTGGCTACCATGCCCGTGTATCTGAATGCCCTTGCCGGAAGAGGGGCGCATGTGGTCACGGTGAATGACTACCTTGCCCGCAGGGACGCTGAGTGGATGGGGGCTATCTATCGCTTTATGGGGATGGAGGTGGGTGTTATAGTCCACGGGCTGGATGATTCTCAGCGCAAGAAGGGCTATAATGCCGACATCACCTATGGGACAAATAATGAGTTTGGTTTCGACTACCTGCGCGATAACATGAAATTCGCTTTCGATGACTACGTACAAAGAGATTTCTTCTTTGCAATTGTGGACGAGGTGGACTCCATTCTCATCGATGAGGCGAGAACCCCGCTCATCATCTCAGGTCCTGCCGAAGAGTCAACATCGAAATACTACGATGCGAATAATGCTATCATCGATCTTATCAGACAAAAGAACGCAGATGAGCTCTATGTCAAGGATGAGAAAGTCAACAGTATAATCCTTACGGAAGAAGGCATAGAGTTTATACAGAAACGTCTGGGCAAAGCTAATCTCTATGATCCTGGTGAATTCGAGACGGTCCATCACCTCAACCAGGCATTAAAGGCACATCTGCTTTTCTCAAGGGATGTGCACTATGTGGTCAAAGACGGCGAAGTGGTCATCGTGGATGAGTTCACCGGAAGGCTCATGCCGGGCAGGCGCTATTCAGAAGGTCTCCACCAGGCCCTTGAGGCAAAAGAGGGGGTGAAGGTTGCCAATGAGAATCAGACACTTGCCTCCATCACCTTCCAGAACTATTTCCGCATGTATGAAAAGCTCGCCGGTATGACAGGCACCGCAGAAACCGAGGCATTAGAATTCAAAAACATCTATGGGCTGGACGTCATGGTGATCCCCACAAATATGGACATGATCAGGAAAGATAACTCTGATGTGATCTATAAGACGGAAAAAGAAAAGTACAATGCCGTCATAAGACAAATAGCCGAGTGTTATGAAAAGGGTCAACCCGTGTTGGTGGGTACCAGTTCCATTGAGAACTCTGAAAAAGTTTCCAACCTGCTCAAGCGCAAAGGCGTGCCCCACAATGTCTTGAATGCCAAACAACACGATCGGGAGGCTGAGATCATTGCTCAGGCCGGCAGGAAGGGCGGTGTTACCATAGCTACCAACATGGCGGGTAGGGGTACCGATATAAAACTCGGAGGCAATCCTGAATACTTAGCAAGACAGCGTCTCAACCCGGACGATGAGGGCTATGGCGATATCTTCAATAAGTTCTCTGCCCAATGTGAAAAGGAACACCAGGAAGTGGTTGCCCAGGGCGGCCTTTTTATATTGGGAACTGAGAGGCATGAGAGCAGGCGTATTGACAACCAGCTCAGAGGAAGGTCGGGAAGGCAAGGAGACCCTGGTGAATCGCGGTTTTATCTCAGCCTGGAAGATAACCTCATGCGTATTTTCGGGTCCGAGCGTATTGGTGTAATCATGGACAAGCTTGGAGTCAAGGACGATGAGCCGATAGAGCATAACCTTATCTCCAAGAGCATAGAGAGCGCCCAGAAAAAGGTTGAGGGCAGAAATTTTGAGATCCGCAAGCATCTCCTCGAATATGATGACGTAATGAACAAGCAAAGAGAGGTCGTATACTCACAGCGTCGCAGGATCCTTTCGGAAGAGAATCTGAAAGGTCTTGTTGAGGAAATGATTGATGAGGTGTTGGAAGAGGGCATTGAGATCTTCATACCCAGGAAGGGATCGTCAGAACATTGGGACATGGAGGGGTTAAATAACTGGGTGAAGAACATCTTTGACCTAACACCCAATCTTGGCTCCGCAAAGGGAGTAAACAGAGACGATCTCTATAATTCCATACGAAGCCTGATTATGGATTACTATAATTTGCGTGAAAAGGAATTCACGCCTGAAGTGATGCGTATGGTGGAGCGTCATTTCCTTTTGTTGACACTTGATACACTGTGGAAAGACCACCTTTTGTCCATGGACCATCTCAAAGAAGGGATAGGATTACGCGGATATGGGCAGAAGAACCCCCTGAGGGAATACCAGAGGGAAGGTTTTGATATGTTTGTCTCCACATTATCCCGGGTAAGGGAACTTTCCCTGGAAAGAATTTTCAAAGTTCAGATCCAGCGACAGGAGGATGTGGAAAAAGTCTCTCAGCGTGAGCGCCGGCAGCGTGTTCAGATGGGCAGGGGGGTCGGCGAAAAGCCATCTACCGTGAAGAGGGGAGGCAAGAAGGTCGGAAGGAACGACCCTTGTCCCTGTGGATCAGGCAAAAAATATAAGCAATGCTGTGGTGTTGAAGCATGATCCCTAAGGGATTCACCTTCGCGGCAATAAGTGCTGGAATCAAGACGCCTGCTTTTACAGGACTCGATCTAGGGCTCATCAGCTGTTCAACCCTGGCTGTTGTTTCAGGTGTATTTACACAAAATATAGTTAAGGCGGCTCCTGTCATCATCGGAATGGATCAGGCGAGGAGAGGGAATGCCAGGGCTGTCATCGCCAATGCAGGGAATGCAAATGCATGTACCGGCCAGCAGGGGTTGGACGATGCACGTGCAATGATGGCAGCAGTAGCTTCTCGACTTGGGGTCATGGCTGACGAGGTGATTCCGATGTCCACCGGCACTATAGGCGTTATGATGCCAGTAGACAGGATTCTTCCCAGGATTCCTCAACTCGTGCAGGGTTTATCCTATGACGCAGATTGTTTTGCACGTTCTATTATGACGACCGATACATTCCCTAAAATTGTTTCAAAGCGGGCAGGGGAGGCCTGTGTATTGGGGTTTGCCAAAGGGGCAGGTATGATTGCACCGAATATGGCAACTACCTTGGCCGTGGTACTTACCGATGCAATGATCGACAAGCATCAACTTGATAATATTATATATTCTGTCATAAATGAGACCTTCAACGCTATAACTATTGACGGTGATATGTCCACCAACGACACCTTGATCGCACTGGCATCTGGTCTTGCACATGCTGATTTTGATAAGATCAGGCATGCAATTACTGAAGTGATAAAAGAACTGGCACTTATGATTGTGCGGGACGGCGAAGGCGCGACAAAATTCGTCACCATTATGGTGTCAGGGACAAACAATGATAACGATGCAAGGACCATAGCCATGACAGTAGCGAATTCTTTGCTCGTAAAGACTGCCCTTTTCGGCGCCGATCCAAACTGGGGACGTATCGTAGCAGCAGTAGGTTATTCTGGGGTTCCTGTAAGCCCGGAAAGAATATCAGTTCAAATACAGGGACTTAAAGTTGTAGATGATTGTGTACAGACCCCCGATTATACTGAAGAAGCCCTTCATCGCGCACTCGATGATAAAGAAATTACTATTGATATTTCCGTTGGGACGGGCCCTGGTCGCTTCACAGCCTGGACTACTGATCTCTCATACCGCTATGTTGAGATCAATGCCCAGTACAGGACTTAAAATCTGATGATATAGGCCCCTGTAAACCAGTAAAAGATATGAACCTATAAATAAGACCGATAATATATGTTATGTTAAATAAGAGATAGAGATGTTTATCAGTGCACCCGATTTGATTGACTGACTATAATTAATCGGAAATAAAATTTGGGATTCTTACTTTGCCGACCACTGATCACAAAAAATGAATTACCATTGATGAAAACTTTGAAAGCGACAAAAGGGGGTAATAGAATCCCCTTGCCTTCCCTAAAATAATGCAATGCAGGGCAAATGGTGAAGGTATCCTTATGGATTGGCTCCAGGTAATGATTCAAAAGGTATATGAAGTCTGGTCAAGTAATCTAACCGGATTTTCCAGATTATCCCTACCTATGACCAGGTTGATATCCTATATCAGTTAAATCCGGTTCTCTTCTTACCTAAAGGGTGTTTTCTGATTTTGCTTGTTAATCTCCAAGAACCTCATACCGTTACTGCCGGCTTTGTGCTAAATTATGTCAAAAAGAAATAGCGACAAGGGGTAATAGGATAAGTAAGCACCTGTACTATTTTTTATTATTAGCCCCCTTCCCCTACGGAAATGCACATATGGGAGAAGGTTTACTGATGTGATGTATGGAAATATATGACGTGATTATAGTAGGTTGTGGACCTGCCGGTGCTACGGCTGGACACATTTTAGGAAAATTGGGGTTGCATACCCTACTCATTGATAAAAGTATATTCCCTCGAAGAAAACTATGCGGCGGAGGATTAACCCATAAGACACTCATGCTCTTGCAAAGGGTATTCAACGAAAATGAAATATCTCTCAAAAAAAATGAAATTATTAACTATAAATCATATGATTATGATATTTATTTTAAAGATCAATTGTTGGTTCATGGGATTTCACATTTTCCTATTTGTTTTGTAGATAGATATGCATATGATTATTACCTGTTGGAAAAAGCGAGGTGCGCCGGTGTTACAGTACTTGAGGGAGAAAAGATAAAAAGCATTGATCTAAACAACAACATATTATCGACATTGACAGGGAGGAATTTAAAGGCCCAGTTCATTATTGGCGCTGATGGTGCCCATAGTATTATAAGGAGTAAACTGCCCGACAAATATTATCATAAAAACAACTGGGAATACAATCTATCCACAGCATTAGAGATTGTTATTCCTCGTTCAGAGATTCAACAAAACATAGACCGCCCGGTCATCCATTTTGGTTACATTGACTGGGGATATTCCTGGATATTCCCCAATAAAGACGCAGTGATAATAGGTATAGGCGGTCTCAACAGGAAGAATAGTAAAAGATTTGCTCAGTTATTTCATGAATATATCTCTGCCGTTACTCTATTTTATAAGATTAAAAACATTCAACATATCAAGATCCATGGCCATCCGGTTCCGAGCGGTAACTATTTGAAAAAGCCGATCTACCATAATGTTATGCTCGTGGGAGACGCTGCCGGGTTTTCAGATCCAATATCCGGAGAAGGTATCTATCAAGCTCAAAGAAGTGCAGAAATTGCAGCAATGAGCATATACAAATCATTGAAGACTAAAGCATCCCTGGATAAGACATATATAAATTTACTGCAAAGATATGTATTTCCTGATCTCTTGCATGCCAAAATTTTAAGATGGTTTGTTTTTACCGCTTTCAACAAGCTTGATATCAACCAAATAGGAATAATAATGAAATATGGAGAAAAAAGGGCTCTAGACATTATCCATGGCCAGAGAACTTACAAATTCTTACGAAGAATAAATGGGTTACATGAGGGCATAATCTAAATCAAACCATCATCACATACAGGCGTGGCCTCACCACCGGCAAGACAGCCCTATCCTTCTGTCCGGCTTTCAAAGGACCTGGGCAAACCTTGTGAACGTAACTCACAGCGTTGGCTTCAAGGTGCAAGATAGTGGTTTCGGCAATATAACCGGAGTCTGCATATCGCTTAACCGATTGAATTGCATAGTTAAAATACACAGTAAGGCAAATCAGATCAAGGCGGCGGCTTGTCGTCGAATATACCCGACGGGTCTCCTGATGTGTTAGGCAGATGATTTTTAATAGTGATTGTCACCTGGGCCATTGTAGTCTTTCCCTCATCATCAGTCACCGTGATGGCGTACGTTGTTGTCTTTAAGGGGCTCACTTGAATGGAGCCGTTCACATCCACTGGTCCTATGTCCTGGTCGATAATTGCTCGCTGAGCATTACGTGAGTTCCAGGCCAGAGTAGATGCTTCGCCTGCATTGATAACATCGGGTGTGGCGGAGATGGATACCACGGGCCTTGGGTGAACCTCTATTGTGACACTGGCGCTTGTTGTGCCTCCTTTCCCTTGAATGGTGATCGTGTATGTTGTGGTTTTTTCCGGATAGACCGTCATTGATCCATACATATCCACCTGGCCGATGCCGTTGTCCAACATTGCGGAATCAGCATTCTCCGATGCCCAGGTAATTGTTGATGAATCGCCTTCTAGGATATTGTCTGGATCTGCGGTAATGTTCACATGCAGCGGCTGTTCCACCGTGACGGTAACCGTGTCAGTGGCTGTGCCCATAGGCCCTTTGGCTGTAATGGTGTAGGAGGTGGTTGCTGAAGGCATCACCATCAAGGAACCATCCGGCATTACTGAGCCGATATCATGGTCAATGGTCACACTATCAACATTGAAGGAGGACCAGGAAAGTGTTGAAGAATCACTTATACCAATGGTGCTCGCAGAAGCGGTTATATTCACTGTGGGTGGTTGGTGCACAATGACTGTGACGGAATCGGTTGTTTTCACACATCGGCCGGCCGCTGTTATGGTAAAATTCGTGGTGGTTTCGGGATATACCATGAGTGTGCCTGATGCACCTACCTGGCCTACTCCATGATCGATACTGGTACCCTGATCTGCCTTCTGCGATGTCCAAATAAGTGAGCACGGCTCACCAGGCAGTACAGCCGATGGATTTACAGAGAGCTGCACCTTGGGCATGAGACACTTATGAACTTTTACCATTGCGGTGTCCGAGGCGATGCCGCCCCTGCCATCGGAAACCGTAAGGGTAACCCTGTACTTCCCGGGTTCTTTGTATGCATGGATGGGGAAAACACCATCGTCATGGGTGCCGTCACCGAAATCCCATTCATAAAGCAGTTGGGGACCATTAGGGCTATAGGAGGCAGAACCGTTAAAGGAGATATCCTCTCCTTCCTCAATGGAATACGGCCCACCTGCCTGGGCAACAGGAAATGTTGTGGGGGTTGTAAGATTGTCCACTTCTATGATTAATCTCTGGGAAGTATAAGATCCGTTTCTATCCTGAACCTTTACGCTGACTTCAAAATCCCCGGTTGAAGCAGGCACCCATTCGATGAGACCCGTCTGCGAATCGATTCCCATGCCTGCAGGAGGATTGTCCAGGGAATACAGCAAGTCATCCCCCTTGATACTTGTTGCCAGAACATTATAGGTATATGGCAAACCTACCACTGCATGGGTTATGGGTATGGAATAGATGACAGGTGGATAGTCCCACCTGGGCAGCCAGGTATAGGGGTGTGCACTTTTTACCTGGGAATACAACCACTGCCCATTTGATAATGCAGCAACGACATACAGGTATGTGGCGTCGGTCACTGCAGTATCAGTAAAGGAAAGATCGGCTTGAGGCAGCTCAACGATTTTTTTGAAGCCTGAAGGATTACTTATAAAAGAGCGGTAGATGACATACTTCTGTGCGCCCTCCACCTTAGGCCAAGTTATAAACACCTTAGCACGTTTTGAATTCAGAGAAAGGGAGAAAGCAGGCTCAACCGCGATGTAGCATGTAAACGGTCCGGAGCGATTCTGGCTATCATAGGTAAATAAAGACACAGCATGAATTCCTTCAGGAAGGACAACATCTAGATTGGGGCCCGAGGCCGTAGGGAACGGGCCATGCCACTCATAAGAGACAGGTTCACCTTCAATGCCCTCAAACAGAGAGCTGTCCAAGGTCATATCATAACCCATAGGGGAGTTCTTAGAAAAGATAATTCTATCCTCACTCTTAGGCGGGCTGGCAGCTGATATCGACCCGATGGAGATAAAGGTCGCACCAATGAGTATGAGGATATAGCAACAAAATATTATGGCTGCAAACCCGAAGCCCGCCAATATATACAAAGGCAAACGCGGGATGCCTTGTTTATCGAGAATAACCTCCTCCAGTTCGCTTCAATGAAGCAAGAGAAACAAGCTAGTTTTATGCAATGCAAAAATCATACGAATCTATGGCCATTACAATTTCAATGACTTATTCAGCAAGTGAGCTGAGGATATTCCTTTTTAAGAGAAATATTTTCATAGTCTTGGGAAAATTGGTTCCCTTATGATTTATGAGAACGCAAAGAATTACTTTTCAAATTATTAATAATGAGTTATTGCACAGGCCGTAACCTGGTTGTGAAGATATGAAAATAAATAAAGAAAATATCATATTCATTATAGTGGCCTTTGGCATACTTTTCTTGCTTCCGGATATTTCCAAGTCGGCTCTTGAAGCTGCCTCAGGTGCTATAGATAAGCATAAAATATTGAGGATTGTGGTTGATCCCGGTCATGGAGGGAAGGATCCAGGGGCAATCGGGCCAAAGGGAGAGAAGGAGAAAGATATCACATTGGCAGTAAGCAAGGAACTTGCTATGCGACTGCATGAAGAAGGCTTTGAAGTCTTCCTTACACGAAAAGGGGATACCTTTATCCCCCTTGAAGAGCGTACAGCCTTTGCAAACAAAATGAAAGCAGGACTTTTCATATCTGTACATGTGAATGCAAACGATAAAGCGTCGTTGCAAGGAGTAGAAACATATTTTCTCAACCTGACAACCGATCCTTCTGCCATTAAGGTGGCAGATAGAGAGAATGCTATAGCCTCTAAATCGATCAGCGATCTTCAGTTCATAATCAAAGACCTGACGCTTAATGCAAAGATAAACGAATCATCCAAGTTTGCCACATCCATTCAGAAATCTATTATATCCTCTCTGGGGAAGTCAGGTCATACCTATAAAGATCATGGCGTAAAACAGGCGCCTTTTTATGTCCTTATGGGTGCACAAATGCCGGCAATCCTCATAGAGACCGGGTTCATCACAAATGCCAAAGAATGCAATCTCCTGCAGAAAAAATCTTATCAGAACAGTATCGTTAATGGCATCATCAGCGGCATTAATGTATATGTTACAAAGTCGAACTATGCCTATAACAGCAGAAACTCTTGAGAGAGAAAGGCTTCAAGTAGAACATCAGCTTTAGTATAATAACTGATTGAAATCGTTGATTAGGATAAAACTATGCATAAAATCAAATTACCTACATTCATTGCAGCCCTTATACTTATATGCTCACTCTCCCTTGTTTGGTGTAATGAGGTACCTGCAGCAGATCAGAAGGTCTTTGTGCTCTGCTATCATTCATTTCTCGGCAACAAGCGATTTGCTGGTGATGTTTCAATCCAAGAACTCGGGGCTCAAGTAGATTTTTTCCAGAATAAAGGCTTTCATTTTGTCTCGTTTGCAGACGTTATAAATGATGCGGTAACAGGATCACGCAATCTCCTCATTGTAATTGATGATGGGAATGAAAGCGTTTACCATGCTTATAATGAAATATTCAGACCCCGGCATATCAGACCTATACTTGCCATCTATCCAAGCATCATAGGTAAGAAAAGCTTTGCCCTTACTTGGGAGCAACTAAAGGAACTTTCACAAGGGGGCTGCGATATTGCAGCCCATGGCTACTATCATCTCCACCTGAATCAAAAGCTCTATGACCAAGATCGGTCAGCCTTTACCAAGGAGATCTATCTCTCTAAAGAGGTCCTGGAAAAAAAGTTGAATAGAAAGGTTTCGATCTTTGTCTATCCCAATGGGGTTCGTTCTGACATCACGAAGAAAACATTAATGGAGGCAGGTTATACTTGTGCCTTTACCATCCAATGGGGTACCCTGCTCTCTCCGATAAAGATGAACAAAGATCCTTATGAGCTTCCCCGCTATATGATCTATCAAAACAATTGGGGTATGATTTCGAACTCAATCATAAAGGCATCTGCAAAATAGAAACAGCATCAATAATGTTTCCTAAGCAGGGTTAGGATGGGTCATCTCTCACGATCTTTTTCCCCAATTCCTTTGCTGTTTTCATCAATGCCTTATTTAATTTAATCTCCCCTACCCCCATGGTACTTCCATAGACCATTCCTACAATTTTTGATCCTGTAAACCCATAGGCATCCTGAAAAGTTCGAAGGGCATTGACACATCCTGAGTCAAAAGGGTCTTCCCCGCCATAGCTCATAGCAATAGCAATGCGTCTTCCAGTAAACGGATCATTTCCATAGGCGGGTAGTGCAAAACAACGGTCCATCCAGATCTTGGTCTGGGCTGACATATTAAACCAGTAGACTGGGCTGGCAATAACCCATGCATGTGCACTGAGCATGGTCTTGTAGATTCTCTGCATGTCGTCTTTTATGGAACAGCCCTTGCTGTTTGGTTTCTGGCATGCATAGCAGGATTTACAGGGGGCGATGTCAAGACCATGGAGATAAACGGTCTCCACAATCGCACCTGACGATCTGGCCCCCTTGGCAATCTGTTCCGCCAATAGCGCGCTATTTCCGTTTTTTCTTGGACTGCCCAGCAGTACCAGCACCTTCTTTATGTTCTTCATTATGTATTCATCCTCCTCAAGAATTATTAGGTGTAGAGTAGGTCGAGGGTTAAAGGGAATCACCCATTTTTATTTTTTCTTATCCTTCAACATATCCGCAAGCTTGGTAAAAGGATTGTGGGTCATAGTATCGGTCTGCTCGTCGTTCTGCTCTACGTTTTCACCTTCGTAATCATATCTCCCATGCTCGTTATCATGACAATAGACACACAGGTTCTCCCAGTTACTCCCATCCGGAGGATTGTTGTTATGATTGTGGTCCTTGTGATGTACAGTAAGTAGGTGAAGATTCTTGATCGAAAAATGCCGACCACAACGCGCGCATACCCATGGGTGAATCTTTAAGGACTGCTCCCTGTAGCCCTTCATGCGCTCTGCATTGGCCTCGCGGGCTTTTGCCACAATCTGTTCCATCTCTTCTTTTGTTAATTTGGTGGCCCTTGTTTTGCGGGGCTTTGAACTCTTGAAATCCATAATCAACTTCCCCCGAAGGTATTTTCCGTAAAAACCAAGCAGACTCTCGCTCTATTTTATGTCTGGGTAGTTTTTACATAAACACCTATCTTCCGGTCTTCCTCAACCGTATGCCATGCAAACCATTTTTCCAAGAATCTGATTACATCCTCGATAGTTCCTTTGTCATTTAAATAGCTCTGCATCCGGTGCAAATACTCATCCAAGAGTGCTGCATGGGCCTGTTGCTGGCGATCTATTTCCGGATATTTGATGAGAAACATGATGTTTTCTTCACTGATAAAATGGTATTGGGCATATTTCTCTATTTCTGAAAGCAGTCGGATTGCAATCGCCTTTTTATTGTTATAATCATGTATGATGTTGAGCCGGTTGATCAGTTTCACAAATGCCTTGTGCTGGAGATCGATTTCATCTATCCCAGTCAAATATTCATCTTTCCATTCGACTTGATGCATCTAGCTACCTCCCAACATTCTATACCCGTGCTGCACCATTGCGCCCGTCTTGGCATGACGCCAAAGCAAGCTAACAAAAGTCTTATTCTGTACCAAGTCTTATAGCTGATTCTCTTTCGTGAGATAGCTCAAAAAAGCTTAATGTTTTTTCTGGCCTCCCAAAAGCTGCTAATGTATCCAAGCTCTCCTCTTAGAATACCTCGGTTCACTTCTTATCGGGAATAATAAACAGTTATACTCGATTTTGCTAATGTATGCTGATGGAGATTAAAACCTACCATGGCCCCTGATGCATTTGCATCAAGTGGTAATTTCTCTATATCCAATGCATATACAGTGAACTGATACCGATGCGGCTTATCCCCTACCGGAGGGCATGCACCGCCGTAACCGGGTGTGCCATAATCCGTTCTGCTCTGGACACTACCCGCAGGTGCTAATCCTGATGCAGGATCACCGGCATTCTTGGATAACGAAGTGATATTTGCCGGAATATTAAAGATTATCCAATGCCACCACCCGCTTCCGGTTGGTGCATCAGGATCATAAACAGTAACTGCCAAACTTTTAGTATTCTTTGGAGCCCCTTCCCATTGTAAAGCAGGTGATATATTCTTTCCTGTGCAGCCGAAACTGGAGAAAACTTGCTCCATGCCAAGCCTTTTGCCTTGGTTGAGTTCAGGGCTTTTGAGTTTAAGATCTCCTGCAAAAGCGGTTGTTACAAAGGCACTTAATAAGAACACCGCGACTATCGTATTCCCCTTCATTATTTTTTCCTCCTTTTGAAAGTATTTGACGACACTATTTCTTACTCTCTCTTAGATTAAGCAAAGAGGGGTTCAAGTCAACTGTGAGTACAGGGAGAAAAGCTGTCTAAAGCACAGGGGCACCTGCCCTACCCGTTTTCAAGATCCTCACACCGATCCGTTCATATGACGGTTCTCCCCTTGACGCAATCCTTCCCTTCGTCGTACTTTGGGTGAGGCGAACAGAGGTATTCTTGCTGGTATGCCCTGCATATTCCTGGAGATACATACATGAGCACATCTGAAGATATAAAGCGCTACCGCAAAAACTTTTTTAGTCAATTACATTCGGGGTCGGACGGATCGTCGAGGTCAATCTAAGCTGATGATGCAGAGGGGGGTACTTAGGAATGTTCCATACTCCTTGCTTGCGTAAAGGTGCCTATCATTACTAAAACAACGAAGACGATAGTCCTGAAAGTTTGATCGAGCTCCAACTGGCCGACAATCGCACCCGTCCCGACAAGACTGGAGAGCAGGATGATCGCCCAATTCATGAGTAAGCCGGAAAACACTGCCCCGATTACTCCACCGATAAAGAAAAGGAGGATGTCTTTTTCCATAAAACCCAAAGAATGAGATAAAAATAAAATAAGGTATGCCCCTGAATAGAACCCTGCAAGAACGAATGCTAAGCGTTCTATAAGGATAGAAAGTAATGCACCGAACAGGCCTGCTACAAAACCACACAGCAGTATAACCCATTGCGGCTGATTGGCAAGAAGCACATGGGTAATCTCCACACCCACAAGAAATCCTGCAATTGCGATAAAAAGCCAAAAAAGCCTCCGCCCGTAGATAAGCACGATGAGACCTAACAGCACGATCAGTAGTTGCATGATGTATTCGTTAATACCAGAAGCCTGGTCCTTTGCTCAAGGCTGATATCAGAAATGCCCCGCGACCTCATAATGAACGTCTCGTGAATAAATGAGAAACCAAGTTCCATACATGAGGTAAATTAATTCCCATGTTTCCTGTAAGATAGACATACAAAAAATCTAAAAGAATGAAATCCTGTCATAAAATATTTGGCACTTTTTTTGCCTATAAAAAATAGACTGCAGAGGAGAAATGTATCTCCTTGCAGATATGTATTTCTCTATGAATTCAATTGCAGTCACTTTAAGTTGAGGTTCTTCATGGGGATAATCAGGTCATGGAAGACCTTACGGTCTTCTATTATTATAATAAGTATAATGGTCTGTTATGCCTTCTTATTCTCTGGGACAGGATTTGCCCAGGAATGGGAATGGCAGAACCCCCTTCCTCAGGGTAATAGTCTGAATGCCACATGGAGTTGTTCGAACAATGATGTTTTTGCCGTTGGATATAATGGCACGATCCTTCACTATGACGGCAACACCTGGAGCACCATGCTCAGTGGGACCACCAATAATCTATGGTGTATCTGGGGTACTGCAAATAATGATCTCTTTGCAGTTGGATACAGTGGTACGATACTGCACTATGACGGCCATACCTGGAATAGCATGGCCAGCGGAACCACAAATTACCTATGGGGAGTCTGGGGCGTTTCCACCAAAGATGTCTATGCTGTTGGATATAATGGAACCATCCTTCATTATGACGGCATCAAATGGACCAACATGAACAGCGGAACCACTAACACCCTAAGGGGAATTTGGGGCTGTTCGAGCAACGATATATATGCTGTTGGATATAACGGTACGATCCTTCACTATGATGGCTCTGTATGGACCAGCATGTCTACGGGAGTGAGCAGAGATCTTTTGAGTGTCTGCGGCAGCTCGAGAACCGATGTCTATGCTGTCGGATATGATGGTGCAATGCTTCACTACAATGGTTCCTCTTGGAGCATCATGATCACAGGGACCCATAAGGATCTTCTAAGCATCTGGTGCAGTTCGGCAGCCAGTGTATATGTCGTCGGTGATGCAGGTTCAATCCTGCACTATGATGGCAGCACCTGGATCTTGATGAATAGCGATAAGACATCTAATCTTTATGGTGTCCAGGGCACTTCTGATCACAGTATATTTGCCGTAGGGGCTGGAGGAACAATCTTGCGCTATGATGGCAGCATATGGGCCTCGATGACAAACGGCAAGAAGAATAACCTGTTGGCCATTTTGGGTAACTCAAAAACCGACATCCTTACAGCTGGTTCCGAGGGTACTGTCTTGCGATATGACGGCAGTGCATGGAACTCCATGAACACAGGGATTAGCAGCACGATGAATTGTGTCTGGAGAAGCCCGGGCAACAATGTCTTTGCTGTTGGTTATAATGGTACTATCATGAACTTTAACGGAAGCACATGGACAACTATGCCCAGCGGGACTACCAACACCCTTATGGGTATCTGGGGAACCTCTGACAATAATGCCTTTATCGTCGGATATAATGGTACGATTCTGCATTATGACGGCAGCACCTGGAGCCCGATTAGCAGTGGAACAACCTTAAATCTCAATAGTATCTGGGGTACCTCAAGCAATGATATATTTGCAGTAGGAGAACAAGGCACGATTCTCCACTATGACGGCACCAAGTGGACCAGTATGTCTAAAGGAACAGCTATTAACCTGATGGAAATATGGGGAAGCTCATCATCCGATGTCTTTATTGTGGGGGACACAGGCACGATCAAGCACTATGATGGTAGAACCTGGAGCCTAATGAACAGTGGGACATCCTCTCTCCTTAATGGTGTATGGGGCACATCAGGCAGTGATGTGTTTGCTGTAGGTGAGCTGGGCACAGTACTTCACTATGACGGCACTGCATGGAGTACGATGAGTAAGGGGACGAGTAATGCCCTTATCAAAGTCTGGGGCAGCTCGCCAAAAGATGTCTTTGCTGTCGGTGATGCGGGGACCATCCTGCACTATAATTCAGAGACGCCTTCATCCCCGTCTTCTTCACCTTCTATTTCGGATATGGCCATTTCCAAAAATATCACAGACACAGTTGTTCCACCGGCTGTGATTTTAGCTGATCAACCAAAAGAACTGAATTCCTCCCCACAGAAAAGTCTTAAGGATGGTACGACCGGCAACTCCCTTAAACAGGATCGTATATTAAGTAATCCTGTAACCAACGTTGCATCCTTATCCGTTACCGACCAGGCAGTGAATCATTCGAAAAAAATTGTTGCCGACAACTCGGTTGCACTGCCATACCAGGATTATTCAGACTATGACCCGACAACTTCCAGCCAATCAGTGAGTGATGCGGAAAAAATATCTGCGAGCACCTCGGTCGAGCAATTACCTAAGGTTAGTGCGGTTAATGACAAGGCAGTTGTCAACAAAACAGGAATTGAGAAAGAAAACCATTCAGACGGCACACAGATCTCGCAACTATCCATAGCTGAAGTTGGCGATGAAAAAACCATTGATAGTCAACGAGGAAATGACCCCAAAACCATATCAGCGAAAACCCAAGACGCACAGTCATCCACGACTGAAGCAGGCTTTGATCAGACGGCCATAAGCAAACAACCTGTACCTGTGACAGAAAAAATAGCAACCAACACAATGGTCTCGCAGTCACCTATGGCTGAAGTTGGTGATGATAAAACTGTCGCCCCTCAACGAAGAAATGACACCAAAACCATAGCCGACAATACCCAAGTCACACAGTCTTCCACGACTGAAGCAGGTTACGATCAGACAGCCATAAACACACCTGTACCTGTGATAGAAAAAATAGCTGCCGACACAATGGTCTCGCAGCCAAACCAAGCCAATGTAGTAGTAAATGATCTGAAAATTATTGATGCTGACATCATCCAGCGCAATATCGCTCTTTCCAGCAGCAATCATGATATTCTTTTCTCTACACCATCCAATCATCAGATAGACAAAGCACCAATAGTGGCTCCCATACTCTCTGGTAGTAGTCCGAAAGTACATCATGTTTTTGAATACGCGATAAATCCTGGTCCTACAGGTACTGGACAAAAGAAAAATACCGCGCCAAATCTTGGAAGTAATAAAATTGAAGGTAATGAAAATGCTGGAAGTAGTTCAATGGCTGATTACATTTCATATAATCATTTTCTCCAAGATATATCCCTCATTGTTCTTGCAGGTATTGTGTTTATTGGAATTTTGGGTTTTTACAGAAGACGCGAGAGCAACTGATTTCCTGAAAACTCAGTACAAATAACCTCATCCTGAATAGTTATCAAGTAACAATCATATTTATTATGTTACTCTTAAAACAACCTTGGTTTAATAAGTATTTTTCCCTTTACAAAATAGTAACAATATGATAAATAATGTTACTTAGTATAATGCCAAAAAATAATGGAATGGACAAACAGGAAAAACATGTTGCTCCGGTTCTTTTTACAGCAACGACTTCATGAATATGGCAGGCAAGATAGGGAGTACAACAAGTATTCCTGGAAAAAATATACTGCCTGCCTTCTCATGATCACAAACTTAAGCCTCAAGGATATCGCCCGATATACCGGGGTTTCTTATGGCCTTTTAAGAAAGTGGAGAACAGAAACATTATTTAAGCAAATGATGAATAAAAACAAAGAAGAGTATCTTAACTTCTTTGATATGTTCATAACAGAGATGTTAAAGACTCCTTATCAGAGAGAGGATGTCATCTTATCTAACTGGAAAGAACTGAAGAGTTCACCTACACAAGATCCTGAAGTGTTTGGTATGGCAAAATTAGTGTTGAATGAACTGAATAATCAAAAAAGTTATGCAGTCCATAATACTCTAAAAAAATCTATGTTGAATCTGTTTCTGAAAAGATACAAAGATAATGAATATGTTGTGACGTTCTTCCGATACCCCATAATTGCTGATTTGATTACTGCAGAAACTGTAAAAGAGGGTGACTGTGCATTGGTACCAGTTCTCCAGATGTATGTAGACTGGTGCCTTAATCGTATACCCGACGGGTTTGATGGATATTCTGAAAAAAAGGTGCTTTCATTCACCTTTATTAAAATGAAAGAGTATTTAGATATAGTAAGAAAAGAATCATATCCAAGTTAATTAAATAAAATCTAACATGGTTTTCAGAAGAATATATATGAAATCGTTTCACCTGAAAAAGCTCGGCAAATGATTTCTATTAACTTGTCCCTGCCTGATCATTCATGTAAATATCCAAGCTACCATGTGTCAGATCAAAATCTTATCCCAGGATCTCATCAACCAAATCGCTGCCGGGGAAGTCATCGAGCGGCCGGCATCGGTGGTAAAGGAACTCCTCGAGAATGCCATAGATGCCGGGGCAGAAAGCATTTCCGTGGAAATGGAGGGCAACGGCCTGGGGCTTATCCGGGTATCCGATGATGGGGCCGGGATGGGCGAGGAGGAGCTGGAGCTTGCCATCCGGCGCCACGCCACGAGCAAGATCAGCACCGTGGATGACCTGTTTGCCATTCACACACTTGGTTTCCGTGGAGAGGCCTTGCCCAGCATTCTATCCGTGAGCAGGGCTGTGATATCCACCAGGCAGGCGGCATCACCCTATGGATATTCCGTAGATCTGGAAGCAGGTTCGATTTCAAGGCGCACCAAAAAGGGGATACCTCCCGGGACCATCGTTGAGGTGGCCGACCTGTTCTTCAACACCCCTGCACGCAGAAAGTTCCTTAAGACAGCTGCCACTGAGCAGAGGAATGTCATCGACGTGGTCTCCCGCTATGCCATGGCCTACCCGCACATACGCTTCGCACTTGAGGCCAATGGCAGGTCTATGCTGAACTTTCCGGCTTGTTCCAATCTGATTGACCGGGTATCAACCGTGCTCGGCACTAAGCAGACCGGCAATATCGTCCCGTTCAGGAGAGAGTTGCCGGGTATAACGGTTCATGGGCTCATATCCTCACCAAGCGAGACGAGACAGAACAGGTCGGGTATTTATGCGTATGTGAACAATCGGTCCGTCAAAGATGTGCTGCTGGGTTCTGCAGTCATGGAAGGGTACAGCGGTCTGCTCATGAAGGGAAGATTCCCGGTGGCAGTACTCTTTGTGGATGTGGATCCTTCTGAGGTGGATGTAAACGTGCACCCGGCAAAGGCCGAGGTGAGGTTCAGGCATGCCTCTGCTACGTTCGGCATAGTGGCGAAGACCATCAAAGAGATGCTGGTGCCGGGGAGGAAGGTCGGGGCGGATTATCCCGGAATTGCCATGCCGTCCTCGGCCCCCCGCGATGACGGATCAGGATACACATCTCTTGAGGTCCGTGAAGGTATGTCGGTAGTGTACGGCCCCAAGGCCATGGCCCGGATGCAGGCCGGCAGGCTCTTTGACGAAACAGATCAACCCGATCAGGCCGGATTCTCCTATTCAGATAAGACCGTCATCGGCATGCTCCATGCCACCTATGTCCTTCTGCAGGATGACTCAGCGCTCTACCTCTTGGACCAGCATGCAGCACATGAAAGGATTACTTTTGAGCGGCTCATGGCACTGCACACTGCAGGTCCTTTAAACACCCAGCTTCTTCTAACCCCCCTCATCCTGGAACTGAGTTCGGCTGAATTCAATGCCTTTGAGGAGGCATTTGAGCAGATCATGGCCATCGGCATCGACTGCGAGCCATTCGGCGGCACAACAATAGCCATCAGGGCAGTGCCGCAACCTCTCAGTGAGGCTGACATCAAAGGCGCGGTATTCGGACTGATCCATGCGCTCATGGAAGGAGAACTCCACACCGACAAGGCATACAGCAACCGCTTCAGTTCAATGATCGCTACTGTTGCCTGTCATGCGAGTGTTCGTGCAGGTAAGACCCTTACCGCTCCGGAAGCCGTGAACCTTCTGAAGGAACTCGACGAGGTAGGATCACCCATTACATGCCCGCACGGCAGACCCTTGTTCAGAAAAATCACCCTGGAGGAGATTGAGCGGTGCCTCGGCAGGAGGGCTTGATCGTCATCACCGGCCCCACAGGCTCGGGCAAGACAGGTCTTGTGTTTGAACTTTCCCGACATCACCCCATCGAAGTGATCTCTGCCGATTCCATGCAGGTCTATTGTTACATGGACATCGCAACAGCCAAGCCCAGCCCGGAACAGCTCTCCGCCCTTCCCCACCACCTCATTGACATTGTCCGCCCCGACCAGGAGTTCCAGGCAGCGATGTTTGTCAAGATGGCCCATGACAAGATTACCGAGGTGATGACCAGGGGGAAGATTCCGGTTATCGTTGGGGGTACCGGTCTCTACATCAAGGCCCTTATTTATGGCCTCGCGCCCGCTCCTGCCCGAGAAGAGCGGATCAGGAAGGTCTTAAGATCCATCATCGAAAAAAGAGGTATTGCATACCTTGTATCCATGCTGGAAAAGCTGGATCCTTTTGCGGCCTCTGTAATCAAGAAAAATGATGCGATACGCCTCATCCGAACTCTGGAGATCATCTTCCTGACCGGGCATAAAGCGAGCAACATCTATGCAAAACATGGATTTTTAAAACCACTGTTCGATGCAAGGATTGCCTGCATCATGCCCGAGCGTGACCAGCTCTTTAGAAACATCGACCAAAGGACTGTTAAGATGATTGATGAAGGCCTGCTTGATGAGACCAGAAGGCTTCTCGATATGGGTTACGGCACAGAGCTTCACTCCATGCAGACATTAGCATACAAGCATGCTGTTAGGCACATGAATGGGGAGATAGATCTTGATGAGACCCTGCGTTTCATACAGCGTGACACAAGGCGATACGCCAAACGCCAGATAACGTGGATGAAGGCCAGGCCTGATCATATCTTTCTCGATTCTTTGGATAAAGCATATGAAGCGGCATCTGTATGGCTGGATGAACAGGATAGGGCATGATGGTGTTCTAGGTATAGGTTTCTTTTGTATCAACATATCCGATACCTCCACGGAAGAGAACATCTTCCACAAGGAAGCCAAAGCTGAAAGCTTGTAGCCTATTTGAATAAGCTTATGCTAAACAAGCCGTGTGTCACATACATCTAAAAGATTTTTAGAAAGGCGGCTGAGGAAGAAAGTAGGCCAAGCCATATACGACTACCGTATGATCGAGCACGGCAACAGGGTGCTTGTTGCCATCTCCGGCGGCATAGATTCCATTGTGATGATGAAGATCCTTGCAGCCCTGAAGGAGGCTGCACCGGTGGAGTGTGAGCTCATCCCAGTCCACGTGAGGACAGGCTTTGAAAAGGATTTCGAACGGGTAGCGTACTGGATTGAAGACAACCTGGGTTATAAAGTCCTGATTCACGACAGTGAAATCTCCCAGATCATGGACATTGCGGCGGATCCTGAAAAGAGCGCCTGTGCCTTATGCTCAAGACTCAGACGCGGCATACTCTACAGCCTGGCCCAAGAGATGGGAGCCGCTTCCATAGCCCTAGGACATCACATGGATGACATTATCGAAACATTTTTTCTGCGCTGTTTTTATACGGGTCAGATCGGGGCAATGGCACCTGCACGGTATTCGGACGACGGAAAGAACCGTATCATCAGGCCGCTCGCATACTGCCCCGCAGAGCTCATCAAGTCCTATTTCCTGCACCTGGATATCGCGCCTGTGACTGTTGCATGCCCAATCAGATCCGACAGTAAGCGTGGCCTCATCCGGGACTATATAAAAAGGATTGAAAATGATATACCATACGTTAAATATTCAGTATTTGCATCATTGGGGAACATCGACATGAAGAGTTTGTGTGAGAAGGATAATACTCATGCGGATCGAGATTGATCCGTTCAGACCAAGACCAAGGGCTGTGTCCCAGGTGGCGGATATCTTGAAGGATGGCGGTATCATTGTGTACCCCACAGATACGGTCTATGGCCTAGGCTGCATGATCACCAATAAACAGGGTATAGAAAAGATCAATCTTATCAAGACCTCCAAGAAGCCCAAGAGCATCATGCTCTCGGATATCAAGGAGATCAGCCTTTATGCCAAAGTGAGCAACGAGGCCTTCCGGCTCATGCGGTTGCTGCTGCCCGGCCCATACACATTTATCCTGCCTGCCACACGGCTTGTGCCGAGGCTCTTACAAAGGGGCAGAAAGGCCGTCGGTGTCAGGATACCTGACCACTGGTTCTGCAAGGCCATTGTCGAGACGGTTGGTGAGCCCATCATAACCACGAGTATCCCGCTTTCTGATGAGCAGATTCATGTCGACCCATTGGAGATCGAGTCGCAATTTGGCCATATGGTCGACATAATTGTGGACAGCGGGATCCTGCCCGATATACCCTCCACGATACTCTCGCTTGAAACCGACACCCTGGAGATCATCAGGCGTGGACTCGGCACCACTGATATGTTCGAACCCCAGGAGAGGTAGCCAATCGTGAAGAAGATGCTGATCAATGCCATACACCCGGAAGAGATCAGGGTGGCTGTTGTAGATGAGGGCTTGCTCAAGGAGTTCTATATGGAGAGCGCCTTGAAGGAGCAGCTCAGGGGAAACATCTACAAGGGAAGGATCTCCAAGATCGAGCACAGCCTTAACGCGGTATTCGTGGATTACGGGCGCGAGAAGCACGGCCTGCTCTCAGTCGGGGACATCAACCCTTCCCTGATCCCTGATCTGAAGATCGAAAGGAATGTCATGTCATCGCTGCGTAATGGCATGGAAATACTTATCCAGGTGATACGCGAGGAAAAGGGTGCCAAGGGCGCTCTTCTCACCATGAATATATCCTTGCCCGGACGCTTCCTCGTGCTCCTGCCCCACCAGGGCCTGGCAGGGATCTCCAGAAAGATAGAAGACGAGAAACAGCGCAAGCGCCTCCGTGAGATCATAGAGCAGCTCAAGCCGCCTGAGAACATGGGCATCATTGTAAGGACAGCCGGTATGGACAAGACCAAGGCAGAGCTCTCCCGTGACATGACTTACCTTCAGCGGCTATGGAAGAGTATTGAGGAGCAATTCGGCAAGTCATCCTGCCCTAGTACTATCTACAAGGAAGGCGATATCATTATCCGTACCATACGGGACTACCTCACGACGGACACGACCGAGATCCTTATTGACGATGATGAAACCCTTAAGCGTTCAACGCTCTTCATGAAGACCGTCATGCCCAGGCAGAAGAGGATAATCAAGCCCTACAAACAGAACAAGCCGCTCTTTACCAAATATGAGCTCGAACAGCAGATCGAGAACATCTTCAACAAAAAGGTCAAGCTGAAGTCCGGCGGCACCATTATCATCGAACCTACCGAGGCAATGGTGGTCATCGACGTGAACTCGGGCCAGTCCACGAACAGCAAATCCATTGAAGAGACCGCCTTTGAGACAAACAGAGAAGCTGCTTCAGAGATCGCCCGCCAGCTTATCCTGAGAGACTTGGGGGGGCTTGTTGTCATTGACTTTATCGACATGCGCTCCAAAGAAAACAACCGCGGCGTGGAGAAGGCCTTGCGTGATGCGCTGAAGAACGATCGGGCCCACTTGGTCATCGGCAAGATCTCCAAGTTCGGTATCCTGGAGCTCTCACGAGAGAGGCTATCACCGCCCCTGCTGGAAAAGAGTCATGTGAAATGCCCTGGCTGTGAAGGGGTCGGGCTTGTAAGATCGGTGGAATCTTCAACCTTCAAGGCCCTTAGGGAGATCCAGTTGTATCTCTCCAGGAACAAGGCGGCAAAGGTCATGGTGATGATGCCAAAGGAAGTTGGTTTGTACATACTCAATCAGCAGAAAAAGCACCTCATACGCCTCGAACAGGAATTCACTTCCGAGATCCTTGTGGTGATGAGCGACGCCCTTAAGATCGGCCAAATCCAGATTGAACCTGTTGTATCCCCATGAAAGAAGGTCCGCCCCTTTGATGTTAAGCCTTTATTTATCAAAGGTATAATGTCTCTTCTTGTCTCTATGAAAACACATTCACCATGAATGCCGCGTAAAGCAGCCCGCCCACGAGAAGCACAAAGGGATTGATTTTATTAAAGATCGTAACCCACATAAGGATAAACAGTGATGAGGCAAAGGCAAGCTCAGCCGAGAGCATTGTTTTACCGGTGAGGTTCCACGGGGTGAAAATAATGCCGAAGACCACTGGGAAGCAACTCTGGAAGACCATGGCTCCGGTGATATTCCCGAGTGCGAGTGTATCTTTCTGTTTACCGATCCAGATGACGGAGTTCATCTTCTCGGGCAGTTCTGTAGCAATGGGCGTGATAATGATGGAAAGGATGAGTGGGGCCACACCGAGGGCAAGCGAAAGTTCCTCCACATATTTGATAAACAAATGGGAGCCCCAGATGATAAGTGCCAGACCCAGCAGGAGCTGCACCGAGATCCAGACAAGGTTTTCCGGGAGCCTGAGAAATCGCCTGAGGTAAAGCTCCTCTACCGTCTCATTGAGTCCCGCGTCCGAAGAGATGGTAACCTTGAGATAGAATAGATAGGAAAGCATCAGAACAACAGCTATGACAATACGTATGATTTGGTGGTGTATAAAGGTAGTGAGCACTGCCATGCCGTAGATGATAACGAAAAAGATCAGATCCTTGCGGATCAGAGAGGGGTCGGCATTCATGGTAATGGGCCGCTTTCCAAGGGCTGAATAAACAAGTACGGCAGACCCCGTGACAAAGAAGGCCAGCGTACCGAGCATAAATGGTGCGCCTGCTATTGCGCCGATCCCGATCTGATGTGAGTCCGGCGTATTGGTAACGATGATGGCCATGATGGGGATGATGGTCTCGGGTAGGGCTGTGCCCACGGCTGCCAGGATACTTCCGACAATTCCCTGGTGGAGGTTGAGCTTCTCCCCTGCCTGTTCCACGGCATTGACGAATATGTAGCAAGACAACAAGATCAGCCCGAGACTTACTGCAGTCATAAAGATGCTGATTGTCATGTATGATTTTCTCCTTTAAAGGGCTAAAAGGTGTGCAGCCTTTTCATTGTCATCTCCCCTTAGTGCCCTGACAATCTCTCCATAGAGCTTTCCTGCATCCTCTCCCAGACCGCTCTTATCAAGGATCTTCCCATTCTTGTAGTCATACTCATAAAGCCCCAGACGCGGCTCATATGAGCCCCACTCGTAGTTGTCAGTCAAAGACCAGTAGCAGTATGCCTTCACCGGAATTCCCTCACCTATGGCCTGCATAACCTCCCGGATGCTCCATTGCAGGTATGGCCCCCTGCCCTGTCCGTCAACCCGTGGAATAGCTTTTCCCCCTTTTTTCTGGCAATGAGCAATAGTAGTCTCCAGTATATGGATGGGCAGTCCGAAGCTATTGTCATGGTGTGCCCTGAGGATTGTTCGGAAGTGTTCAGGATCGTGCCGCCATGCCCACCATTGAGGGCGGAACATGGGCTCGTTCGTGCCCAGTTTGGGGATTCGTATATAGGGAGAGCCGATCACAAACGGGTCGTAGATGTCTAAGCCAATGGCATCGATTTTCTCTTTTCTGGTGGATGCATAAAGCACCTCAATAGTCCTTTTCATGGAGAGAGGATCGAAGAGCAATGAACAGAAAAAGCGATAGTTCATGAAATACAATCTCTGCCAAGAATACCTGCCCCAACGAAAGCAGGACAGGTCATCGAATCTTCGATTCCATGTGTTCCGGTGCATTGCCAGATAGTCCTTCAACACCCTTTTTTCAACCAGATTTGATGTGGCTCTGACAAGATCGAAGAAGGCCCGGTCAAATTCATAGATTGCTGTACAGAAGGTGTTGAAGGTGACGGTCGGTCTTTGCCAACCTTGTTCTTCATAGAGATCGTGGATCTTGTCGTAGAGCAGGACATGGGTCATGAGCATTGTGTCCATGGCTTTTCTCGCAGCACCGAATCCCCTTGTTTCATGGGGATGCTCTCCTACCATGTAGGTGAGAAGTGGCAGTATATTGGGCTCATTCAGGGTGATCAGATGTGTGAGCGGCTTTTTGCCTGCTTTTAAGAGATGTTCATTGATCCTGCGAACAAGGCTGCTTGCATATTCTACAAACACACAGGCCATGCCTTCCTCAAGCCACAGGTCCGTTCCGCACCAGGCTGGATGCGTGAAGTGATGGAGCGTTACGATAGGTGTCATACCGGCATCCATGATTTTAGAGATAATGGATGCATAGTTTTCAATGGCGGTTTCGTTGATAGCCGGTAGTGGGCTCACCCGCTGGTGGAGAGATGGTTGAACCCGAGCCCATTCAATGCTCATGCGGAATGCGTTAAGGCCGAGTGACTTGGCGAGAGCGATGTGTTCATCATGCCTGTCCCAGAAACGGCATGCATCACCGGTCGGCTCAACCTTTCCCGTGAGTTCCCATTGGGCAAAATTATTATGCGGGCAGTCGGGACTGTTATACCCACCCTCTGTTTGATAGCCCGAATTGGCAACACCAAAGAGGAAGTCTCTTGGAAGCTTTACCTTTGAGAATTGATTGTTGCAGGTACTATAAGCTTTTTTCTCACGAGGCTTTTCCACCAGGCATCTCCGCCTCAACGTGAAACAGGACTCCAAGATAAATCATCACACATCCATGGTCATTTACCAGTGTACACCCTATAAAACTTTATCCTTTTTCTCCTTTTTCCCCTGTGCCTCGATTACCTCATAGTTTCTTAAACTCATAACCATATCAATTATTGAACCAGGGAGGCTGTGAACTGCCTTGCCGGTAGATAAAGCCAGGCAGTAGGTCTGTGCCACCTTTTCCAAAAGCTCTGCATTGAGGAGCGCCTTATCGAGATTTTTACCAAGCGCTAGAATACCATGGTTCTGGATGATGTATGCATTGGCATTGTTTGATAGCTTACCTTCGACATTCTTAACAAGATCCGCACTCCCGGAAAGTGCATAGGGGACGACTTCTACCATGTGGCCCAAAGAAAAAGAGACCTCATCGAAAAGGGCAGGAATAGGCTCATTGATAACGGCAAAAACGCTTCCGTAGATCTGGTGTGTGTGGACAATAGCATTAACGTCCGGGCGTGTCTTATAGATGATGCTGTGCATCCCCGATTCCACGGACGGCGCCAGATTTCCCTTCCCCTCAATAATTGAAAGGTCGAAGCCCACCACACACATATCATCAGATGAAAGATCCTTGTACTTTGCTGATGACGGGGTGATGACCATGGAGTTTTCATCATCGTTTCGCACGGAGACGTTGCCTCCGGTGCCCCTTTGAGACCCGAAGTAACCGTGCTCTAAAAGCCAGATGCTTGTCTCAAGCACATTTTTTTTATTGGTATCATACTTAGACATCGGTATTTGATGCACTCCTTTATATGTAATCAGACACTATTGTTTACTTTCTTCCGATCAATCTCAGTCAACAGGAGAACGAGAACCAATGCAACACCAAAGAGAGAAGAAAGTAATGTCATGTTGAAGAATATTACAAAGATTATTCCGGTGATTTGACCACTCAACATTAAAATACCGTTGGAGGTGGCTTCCGGTACCGGATGGGTCTTTTCAACTGCATAGGTCAGCCCGATCGGAAGTGCTGAAACGAGGAAGAAGCCGAAGATAAAACTGCTCATACCGAGCAACCAGATGCTGGTTGAATACTGCAGCAGCAGAGTAAGGGGAATGGACAAACCAATAGCCAGCACCAGGAACAGCTTTCTTCTATGGTATTTATCCGAAAGGGCCGAGAGGATTACCGCGCCGAATATGCCTCCGACCACCAAGAGACCTCCCATTATGCCCGGAACAATAGTTGAATCGATGCCCAGTGCCCGGTCTTTGAATAAAAAATCAATCTTTGTCATAATGGCATTAAACGCACCCAGCCCTATGAAAAAACTCCCCAGGAGCAAAAGAAAATCCTTGTTCGTGAAAATTGATTTCAGCCCGACGGTCATGGATACCTTTTTTTCTGCTGCTATGGGATTAGGAGGCAGCTTCGGCTTGTCCCTGATAAAGATGAGAAATAGGATCAACCCGGCAAGGGCGATCAATCCGTATATATTGAGGATGACATCTATCCCCTGTTTTATGGTGCCGACCTGCCGGAAATGCGAGAGAATGATATCGGGGGCGAACATGGCTATGACCAGTCCGACGAATAAGGCCATTGTCAACAATCCCGATGCCAGCACCCCTTCCTTTTCCGGAAACCAATTCGACGCCACCTTGGTGAATGAATTCAGTACGAAGGGCTGGCCGATGGAACATCCCACAGTGAAAACAAAGAGCCAGGTGTAATTGGGTGAGAATATTCTTAAGAACCCGCACAGATCAAGAAAAATGACACCAATACCCGTGCCCCATTTCAGTCCGTACTTATCGATGCACCAGGCGGACGGAATAGTCAGGGGGATCATCACCACCATGAACAGTACGGATAAAAAATCTATATAGTCTACATTTCCCCGCGTATACACTGCAGCCACGTCCCTTGATATCGGGGCGAAGGTCAGCCACAGGATCTGTGTTATCGCCACATTGAACATGAAAACCACGAGCACTACCCAGCGGTAGGAAGATATCGGTGCAGCTGTGTTTTGTTCCATGGTAACCCTCCGGAATATTCAATACACCTGTCATTAAACCCACTCATCCGGCCAATCAAGAAACTCGATATGAACCATGAATACTTTCTATTACAAAGGATTATGAACAGTATCTGTCAGGATCATGGTAAATGAATACCGAGATGAGCCATGGTTATGCATGGCCCATCCCTCTTTGTGGATTTCGGTTTTAAGGAACATGGAAATTTTTCCAAAATTCCCTTTCAGCCAAGAGGGATCTCCCCATGCATGGATCTTTATACGGGTACTGTACACCCCTACCCTTCAATGACTATCTCCGTTAAAATTTTACAACGGCCGAGAGCCAGACCCACTCACCCTCGAGGCGGTCCTTCATAGAATATTCGTGTAATAATTTGGCAATGAGATTCACGTCCTTGCCCCCGATGTTCGGTGTCCACATGATGGCGGGGCCCACTGCCGCGCCTTGGCTCCTGTATCCACCGGGTGTGGCGAGTCCCATTGCTTTATTGATTGTATTGATCTCATCAAGGACCGGGCTTTTATCATCGTTCATTTGCTTATAGTAATAGCCCACAATTCCGAGTCCGAAATGCTCGGAAAGATACTGCGCAAGGGTGTAATCGACATGAAACTCATTGCCTGTCGTGTAGTCTGAAGCCTGATTCTTGGTGTTGATCATATATCCTGCCATGAACGATACTTCATGCCCCCCTTTCTGATCGAGCCAGGTAAACCCGACAACCTCATCATAGGAAAAGTAGTTTCTGCCCATATTGTTCGACTTGTTGACATCATATCGGCCCGTAGTGAGGACGAGGTTCTGGGCTGCAAGAAAATGTAAGTCTTTGACATCCCATACAATCCCTACCGGCACGAACTGGACATCCCCAAGGCCTGTGGTAGTGACGTTATCCTTTCCAACAATGCCAAGAGCCGGAGCAGCTGGAATGTAGGCCTCTGTATTTAGTTTTGCATCGATACCTATAGGAATGTTGATATTCGAGAAGTAGCGTCCGCCGAGGATATTGAGATTTGAGGAATATAATATTTGGACAAGATCGAACCATACCTTCGCGTCCAGTTTAGCATATAAAGCCACAGGACCATTTTCGGTAGATTGGACAGCTGCAGGATAATTCTTAAGTGTTCCATCCGTGTAGACGATGTTTTCCCTGAAATACAATCCCGGAGGATAATAATTCATCGCAAAGTCCCCCTGGGCTCCGGGGGTATAACTGCTTGTGCCGCCTTCGCTGCCATATGCGGGTTTATTCAGCGGTATGAAAAGCATGAACGTGATGAGGAGACCCGTGCATGCAAACAAAATGAATCTTGCCTTTTGATTGTGATTCATTACTTGAGCATGATCCGATGTACCCTTTTTCTCTCTCCGTTCTTGCCTATCCATGAAATTTCCCCCCTTCATACTAAGATAAGTGCTTTTCTTGTTCTTAATAGTATGTCCGCAGTATTTCTTTACAGGGATGTGCATTACAGTTTAAACCCCATAACCTCATGAAATATAAGCCCCTCCTATTAAATGATACACTATCGGTTAAGAATGAATAGAGCCATTCAGGCCAAAATATATGAGAAATCAGGCCAAATTGATTACACCCGTTTCCTGATAATCTCACCATATACATGATGAAAAATTACAATCGTAGAAAGGAATGTCAAGATGACGCCCTTTAGAATTAAAAAAAAGTTCTATTGTTTTTCACCCAAGGAAAATCCGGATAACAGCATCGCAAGCATCCTCCCCACTTCAGAGAGAATCCGGGCGGTAATCTTGTCCAGAAAGGCCAGAGCAGGAAGATGAGACTCATTGAAGATTACCCGGCCTGCATCTGCCGAGCACATCTTTGTCTGGGTAGCTGCATCCACATGGCTGTTCTTATCCATGTGCCTGAAGACATCAATAAGCTCCTGGCCGAATTGGTTGAGAAAAAAATTAAATATCGGGTTCAACAGGCTTTGAGCGCCACGAATATAATCATCCAGCTCGGAGGTTACATCACAACCGGATCCAAGCCCATCACGGGCACCGTGTAATAGTGCTTGCTTGAAGGCTGGAAAACCCTCGCGAAACCGGTGTTCGACATAAACCTCATAACCCTGATGAGCAGAAGAGACGATTTGAGCCAGATTTTGAAATGAGAACAGGTTCTTTATCAGCAGCCATGCGGGCGCCGCCTTGACATGGAGGGGGTTGCCCAGGTCGGCCAGATAGTGCGTGCAGCGCGAAAGATATCTCCAGCCCCAGTAGTCGTTGCCGGTCTCGAATGCCCTCTTGGCCAGATTCATATGAAACAGGAATGACTCGGGCGCCATGCCGAATCTCTTGCCCAGCATTTGAAACTGCATGTGTCTCCAGCCATGTGAGCCGCCGGTGAGTTTCTGGTGTTTATGGAGATTAAGATCGCAGTCCGGGTGCAGGTCCGGTTCGGTGCTGTAGATGACCAGTATCTTCCAAGGCTCGATGCTTATGTGAGTCGGAGGTTCAGTGCTGTATTCACCATTTCGCTGGTCATAATCAAAAGTCGTGAACGGGTCTAATTTCCTGACATCCCTAAAAAGTTCTTTATAGAGATCGATGTGCCTCGGGCCCATGGGCCAGATCCCCTCATGAAGACCGGGGTTCGGTCTTACGGGAACGGGCGGCAGCTCCATGAGCCTTTCCAGCGCATGTACGGTGAAATACGTGATGTATTCATGGGAAAACCATGGCGCCCAGGCAGAAGGCAACCGCGGGTCGTCATGTAAATAGTATTTCAGAGATTCTGCTAAAACCACCCGGCTCAGTGCCCCCTTGCCCTGCCCCTCCCTCCCTGATTCGGGGGCGGAGGGGAATTAACACGAAGCCAGGATTCATTCATCATGAATCCTGACTCCTCGTATTCTTGATCCCGATTTTCTTGTCTCAGATCTTGAACTCGGTCTTTTTCTTCCAGGTACCGAGTGCAACCCCCAGCTCCTCGTGCTCCTGGGAATATTGATCCAGCGGAATGCCTTTGAGCACGGCATCGATGGCCTGGCGGAAGGCTTTCGTGCCTGCGGTCGGCCCCTGAGGATGGGCATGAATGCCGCCGCCTGAGCCGATCATGATATCCCGGCCCAGCGCATTAATGATATCAGGCACGTTTGCAGGTGTTATTCCGCCGGACGGCATGGGCAGGGTCTGCTTTAATTTGCCGAACGGATAGGTCAGGTTGCGGCAGGTAGCCATAAAGCGATCGTGCATGTAGATGCCCTTGCCTCCTTGGGAGAAGGGCAGCACGATCGCGTCCGCGCCGCACAGACGCGGGATTTTGCCGAAGATGATGGGCGAAGAGATGCCCTGGTAGGGCGACATGAAGTACGCACCTGCCAGGTCCATGTGGGCCAGTATGGGAACGTTGATGGCCGGGTCTTCGGCCAGGCCGCGCATGGCTTCCGGCCCCACGGCAAGATAGTTCACCATCATGGCGTTCGCCCCTGCATCGATGCAGCGTTTTGCCAGGTCGAACATGCGCGGCAGGCGGTCCGTGACGTTTACCGTATAGAGGGTATGCTCGCCTGTGGCTTCATACACCTGTTTTTCAACCGCCATGTAGTGCTTCACCCGTTCGACCGCATCGTTGTAGCGCATATTAGCGATCAGCTCATCGTCTTTGATCACGTCGCATCCACCCATGGCAACGTCCTTAAACAGCCTTACCCCGACCTCCAGGGGGTAGCCGCTGCACGGCTTGATCATGTTGTTCAAGAGCGGCCGCTCCTTTTTGATACCCAGGGCCTTGTACCATCCGTCGATGCCGAAGGCCGGCCCCTGGTATTGATCCAACGTTGTTCTGGGCATTCTGAGGTCCAAGAGCTTGAAATTGGGTACCATGGAAATGTTGCCGATGGTGGCGGTCAGGAGCATGGGCAGCTGATCTTCCACATTGGCCGAAGGGAAAGCGATCTGGAGGATATACTCCCGGTATTTGATATCATCCGGCAGGCCGTATTCATAGAAAGGCGATTCAAAAACACCGATGACCTTGGCCACATGTTTGGCGCGGACTTCCGGCGTTTCGCCGGGAACCGGCACCCAGGTACCCGTGGTCTGCTCGATGGCAAGAATCTGGCCCATGAGCGCCATGTCCATGTTCTTATCGGCCCGAATCCAATACGTGGCGACCACGTGGTTTTCCATATCAATGCCCTCTGGCAGTGCTATGGGCTTGTCTGCAAAGGCATCTATCATGGCTCTATCCTCCTTAAAGATGTATTTATCTTATTAACCCTTGGGAATCAGGGAGAGCACATAATCCCAGATTTCCAGGGTCCTGTTCAACGACTCATCATCGTGCTGCATGCATGTGTACATGCGTGTTCCTGCAAGGGTGCACAATCCGTGTGCCATAGTGACGACCTGGTAGTCATCCGCGACCTGCTTGCGTGTAAGGATCTGCATGAACGCATCCGGAGCGGAGAGGTCCATAGAGAAAAACGCGGTGGTTACATAATGCATGATCGGTCCGAAATTGTAGACGAAGAACCCCAGGTCGGCCCGTGTGGCAAACAGATCATTCAATGCCTTGGTGAGCCTGTTCGCATAGTCGGTTGCCTTTTTCACGGCATCATATTCGACCATGAGCTTCAGGGCATGGTAGCATGCGGCCGTGGAGATGGGGTTGGCTGCCAATGTGCCTCCGATGTAGATCTTTTCGCCCAGACCGCCGTGACACACGGCCATAACGTCCTTGCGGCCGGCCACAGCGCCTGCCGAAGGGTAACCGTGGGCAATGATCTTACCCAAAACAGTCAGGTCCGGCATGATGCCGAATAACTTCTGGGCGCCTCCCATATCTACCCTGAACCCGGTCACTACTTCGTCAAAAATAAGAAGCGACCCATACTGGTCGCACAGCTCGCGGATGCGGCGGTTCCAGTCCGGATGGACCGGGTGCGCGCCGGATTCTCCGCCGATGGGCTCCACCATGATTCCGGCAACCCCGCCCTTGTCCTTATTGTCTTCAAAGGCCTTTTCCAATGCCTCAAAGTTATTGGGTGGTACATCGACAAGGTGAGCATAGCTTTCATTCGTGATGCCACGGGAGTTTAAAGACCCGGTTCCGGGGATGTGCAGGGAGTACACCATCTGATCGGACCAGCCGTGGTAGCTCCCTGAGATCTTGATGATCTTGAGTTTCCCGGTGAAGGCCCGGGCTATGCGGATGGCAGCCATGTCCGCCTCTGTGCCTGACTGGAGAAAACGGACCATCTCAACAGCGGGCATGTGTTTGATGATCTCCTCGGCGGCCAGGAGCTCATATTCCGAGGTCAGTCCCGTAGACGGCCCCTTTTCCCGGATGATCTGAATGATCTTTTCATCCAGCGGGTCGAAGCTGTGTCCCAGGATAATGGGCGCCCCGGACATGAGATAGTCTATGTAGGCGTTGCCGTCCACATCCCACACATAGTAGCCTTTGGCCCTGTCCATGGCCAGAGGAAAGGGTTTGTTCTGGCTCAGGTTATGCTCGACCCCGCCGGGGATGATCCCCTGGGCCTTTTCAAAGATCTTAAGCGACTTCTTGTTCCGCTCGGTGTAGAGCTTGCGTTCCGCAGCCAGTTTGTCGTCCGGGATCGGGTGCGCCGGTTTTGATAGGATCTCGTTTCTCCGAGATATGATCTCTTGATATTCCATGGGAACACTGTCCTCCTATTTTTCATTGTCCCTGCGGCGGCAGGGAACATATGGTGGGTGCATTTTTATTCATTCGCGAACAGATCTTTTTGTGGAGCTTATACAGGTTCAGGAACTCGTCGAATATCTCGCTGTAGATTTTCGTGTTATCCGGATTGGGCTGGTATTCGGCCTTGATCCCGATGCGATCCGGGATTTCTTCCACCGTGATATACTTCAATGCAATTGCGGCAAGAAAGGCTGCACCGCGTGCATTTGCATAGATGGGGCCCTTGACCTGCCGGATGGGCCTGTTAAGGACATCGGCCATAATCTGCGACCAGACATCCGAATTGGCGCCGCCGCCGATGAAATTGAGGTGCGTAAAAGGCCTTCCCATAAACTTTTCTACCGGGTCAAGCAGCCACCTCTGGTTGAATGCCACGCCTTCGAATACGGCCCGGGCAATGTCTTCCCTGGTGTTTTCCAGGGACAGGTTGAAGAAGGAAGACCTGATGTGGCAGTCTTCAACAGGCGTGCGTTCTCCGTACAGCCAGGGGGTGAAGATGACATTGTTGGAGCCCGGCGGGACCCGCGAAACAATCTTGTCAAGAAACTTGAAGATGTCGGGGGTGTTTTCCTCAACCATGAGCTCGTCTTTGTGATACAGGATATTGTCCCTCAGCCAGGTAAGACACTTGCCTGCACACTCCTGCTCGGTGAGAATAAGGTATCGTCCGGGGATGGGGCTTGGGAATGAGCCGAAGGAGTGGAACAGATCGGTCTTTTTAAAAGGCACATGGGCCGAGATCCAGGAAGAGGTGCCGATGTAGATATGGCCCTCGAAATCTCTCACCGCGCCCGAGCCCACGCACGCCGACGGCACGTCCGGGGTGCCGCCTATGACGGGTGTATCGGGCTTCAAGCCCAGCTCCGAAGCCACTTCTTTCTTTACCGGCCCGAGTATGTCCACGGCCCGTATCAGGTCAGGAAGCTTTGCCCGATCGATCCGGGCCATCTTCAAAAGCCTGTCATGATAAACCACATGGGAGGGGTCGCGATTGTCCGTTACCCAGTGGAGCAGGATCGAATCGTAGGTGGCTGCAAACCTGCCCGTCAGACGCAGATTGATGTAATCCTTGGGTTCAAGAAATTTATATGTCCTGGCATAGACATCAGGGTAGTCCCTCTTCAGCCAGAGTATGTGTGCAAGAGGGTCCTTGCCTGACGCGGCAGGTGCACCCCCTGTCAGCCGGAGCCAGTGCATGAGTTTCAGCAAGGGATAGCCCTCGAACTTGATGGGGCCTTTTAGTATATCCTTCAATGCATCAGAGCCCCTGCAGTCCATCCAGATGATGGCGTTCATCAGGTTCCTGCCGTCCCGGTCCACCGGAACGGTGCCCGACCACTGGGTGGTGACGCTCACTGCGACAATGTCTTCAGCCGGCACCAGACCCTTCACAAGCACTTTTTTCGAGGTGGACATAATGGCGTTCCACCAGCCTTCCGGGTCCTGCTCCGCACCTCCGCCGGGAAGCAGGATGACCTTGGTATCCTGGAACTCGCTGTCCAGCACCTCACCATATACCGAGATCAGGGCGGTCTTGGGGCCGGATGTGCCCAGGTCGATGGCCAGTATGTATTTGTCTTTGCCCATTTTAATTTATATCTTTGCCATGACCGTTAAACAAAGAATAGTGCCGGTCAGGTCAAAAAAGTGATAAATCTGGCCAAAAGGATAGTGTTATGATATAGGGGATACAATTGATTTTGTGAGATAGAATACATTCCGGGTAAATGACTTCACATCGGGGGGGCGATCTGGCCATGGATAGGATACCTTCCTACAGTGCGAAATGGCTGGTGCATCAGCTTGTCATACGGGGTGTCCCCTTAGACCGGATCCTGAGAGGCACGGACCTGTCCGAGGCCTGGATGAAAGATGAGAATGCGCTCATCGCACAGGCCGACTATCTGAAGATCGTGGGCAATGCCTTTGATGAAACAAAAGATCCCGCCCTGGCGCTTCATCTGGGCCAGAAGCCGAACCTGGGAGAGCTCGGCATATGGGGATATGCCATCATCAGCAGCCCGACCCTGGGGGAGGCCAATGAGGTAACCCTGCAGTTCTGGGAGCTGAACGGTTCCCTGGTTACGCTGTCCTACAGGAAGGAAAACGATTGTTCCACGTGGGAGATCCGCCCGGCCTTTCCCATGGATAGCCCCCGCGCATGGATTTTTGCCGTGGAAGAGCTTCTTGCAACCTTTTTTTCCGGTTCCGATTTCATATCGGATCAGGAATTTCCGATCACCGAGATCTGCCTGTCCTACCCAGACCCCGGCCATGGCGACCTTTACCGGGAGATGTTCAAGTGCCCCATACATTTCAACAAGGACGTGGACCTCTTCCGCATCTGCTTTCCCTTCGAGGATGTCCCCACATCCATGGGCAACCCCCATCTGGCCGCCATATGCAAGCAGCAGTGCCAGGAGCTCATGGCAAAGCTCAAGGGGTCTGACGAGCTGATAGGCGCCATCCGGGATGCAATCATCGCTTCCCTGGGCCAGTTCCCGCGCCTGCCGGAGATCGCTGCACACCTGGCCATGAGCCCGCGGACCCTCCGCAGACGCCTTCTGGAAAGAAATACCACCTACCAGCATATCCTCGATGAGATTCGTTCGGAATTGGCAAAAGAATATATCGTGACCACCAGTCTCAGCGTTGACCAGATCGCCAGCCGCATCGGGTTTTCCGAGGCCACTACGCTGCGGCGCGCCTTTAAGAAATGGACCGGCCTGAATATCAAAGAGTTCAGGCGGATGGAAGTACAATAAAGAATAGAGGTGAATGGTGAGCTGCATAGGATATGGGCCTTCTATTTTGAAGAGTGTGTCAATGTGAATTCAATAAGTTATGTCTCAAAAAACCTGTTGGCAAGTTGTTGGCAAATCACTGGAAAACAACTGGAGATCTCAATATGAAACATATGAAGGATATGATGAAAATTGGACTAATAGTTAATCGAAGTAATTAACGGTTTGGCAGCTATATTAAATCTGACAAATATTACCAGAAGTGTAGAAAAGTTAAAGTGAAGCAAGATCCAATGAAATCAGATATTCTACAATATTCCTTAATATATTGTAATTATTGATACTTCTACGTTTTGGATATCTTCTCCGCACCATAAAAATAACTATATCCTGACTTTATAGAAGCCAATGTTGGCCTCACTATTCTATATTCTAATAACTCTTCTTTATTTTCAACTGTAGCCATTATACTAATAGTTTCATTAAGAGCTAATAGATCATCACTAAGAAATCCAATATCATTTTTTCCCTGATCAACTATAAATATTCCATGATCTCCAATATTCAATCGTTTATTTACCTTTTCTCTTTTACTTCTTCTCTTATCAGACATAATATAAGAGAATTCTCTTTGATCTTCTACTCCAACAATATTAGTCAAATAAATATAGTTCTTAAGATTCTCTGGAGAGATTATATGATTATTTTCTAGTGATGAAATAACTTGATTTAATCTATCACCTTCTTCGGTTAGAAATTGATCACGTATTGATTTTACTTGAGGGTTCTCAATATTGTTATGTATCAAGTCTATTAGCAAATTTGGCTGCATTTCAATTCTGCGGTAAAGTATACTGTTTAAATATTGTATCAATAACAATGCAGTAAGTATTTTTGCATCAAAATAGGGGATAGATATAGTTGATGCTAATTCATTGTTAAAAGTAAGAATATTAATAAATCTCTTAATGTCCCTAGGGTTATCTCCAAGTCCTTTTACTAATAAATCTCTGCAGTGTTTTAATTCTTCAGAAAGCATAGGATCTATGAAGATTTCCATAGATTGAGGTGCTATAGGTGGTATATTAAAAGGAAGTTGAACAATTTTATCAAGATATTGAGATTCACTTAGATCAATATCTTTGTAATGATATTTGATGCTTTTTTCAAGTTCTGGGCGATCAACACCCAAAAAATATACACAGTTAGGTAAATTTAAATATAATTTCAACGATTCTAATAGACTTAATATTTGTGGAGGCAAACAACGATCTAAGTCGTCAATAAAAAAAACTAACCTCTTTTTTGGTTCACCCTGAGCTTTATTTATGAGTTTTTCGAAATGTTTCCTCAACCGAACACGTGCTTCACGTACTTGGAAGCGTTCTTCTTCAAAACGTTTACCTAGATCATCTATATCTTGTGCACTCATAAGGGTGGTTGCCTTTAATAGAATAGAACTGAAAGCACTAGCAATTACTATAAGTAACTTTTTTTCCTCTTCATCCATGTTAAAAGTGTCAACTACAGTATGGAGTAAAGCAAGAACAGGATTTTCATCAAATTGATGTTGCCATGGATCAAACCAAACAGACTTAGTACTAGGTGAATTTAATTGCTGTTCGATGAGTTTCATAAGTGAAGTTTTACCAATTCCCCAACTCCCGTAAAGACCTATTACTATTGGAGTTTCACATTTTTCAGCCATACGTGCAAACGCCTTAGCATACTGGTTTCTATTTAGATTATCAGTATTTGTTGCCTCATCATTTCGAATTATTGCTTCAAAAGATTTCATTTATTGAATCCCCTTTTCTCATTACATGGTAATTTATCAATTATAACTAACCATTTATAATTCTCCTCGTAACATAAGAACCATCTCGATTTAATGTTTTCTCAGTCATCTTGATTGCATAGATTCAACAGTGGATCACCCGTCAGTTAGACCATCTTTTACGATCTTCTATCCTACACTATTTACAGAAGAACAATTGCATTATATCTAGATATCAGGTGCAAGGCAATATGCTATTATAAAACTTAGACAATAACTTTTGTGCGAGACTGTTGAAAAACCTCAAAAATCGGTTTTTATATTTTTTAACTGATTGATTTTTCATCACATAAAAATGTCGAAAACTTATGGTGGGGGCTTTTTCAACAGACTCTGCCATTAGATACGTTTGGGATAAAAGTCGACTCATACAGAGGTTTATACCTAAGATCTCTAGTTAATTAAAAAAATATAGACGGAGGAATCGAACTCCCGTACTACATGACCTAGCCTAGTTTTACAGGCGCATTACACATCTTTTACACAATTAATTTAATATCATTAATCTTTTATAATCTTATTTATAATAGGTTTTAATTTAATATCAGATAAAAGATGAACCCCTAATAGTCTTCTCTTGTTTACATTGTCAGTTGAATATTTACTGTTTATAAGTTTGTTATAATCTATAATATATTCTCTTAAGAGCTTATCAATTTTATTATCAATATGTTCCAGTAATTGAGTATCATTACAAAAATAATATTGGTTACCCCATCCGAATACAATATTATCTACCATACTTAGTGTCTCTGCGAATGACCTTTTATCCTTTAATTTACATTTTATGGGAGTTTTCATGGATTCTAAGCTATTATTAAAATTATTTTTAACTTTCTCTATAAGTCTAAAGCATGACTTTCTATCAGGCCTAATTAATCCTTTTAAAACTTCACAGCCAAGAAATTTTAGACCATTAGCAGTATAACCAAAATCTGATTTAGCTTTATCACTTAAAGGATCATATGCTCTTAAATTTAGTTGTTTTAAAATCTCTTGTGCACTCTTAAAAGCGGTAAATACCTTACTTCTTGATTTACCTAAAATTAAAAAATCATCTATGTACCTTAAACATCTTATTCCACGATCATTCATTCTTATGTCGAACTCGTTAAGAAGAATATTCCCTAAGAGGGGAGATAAACAACAACCTTGGGCTACTCCTATATCAAATATTGGGAATAGGTGCTTATATTTTCCAAGTATATTTAAATTTGACAATTCCACATCGGTAGCTTTTATAAGTAAGTCATTGAATATTGGATCATCAATTTCATCCTTAATTTTTGATAAAACTATTTCTCTTGGAATATTTCTGAAAAATTCTTGTATGTCAGAACGGATATAATATTGTGCTCCATTAAGAATTGTTTCATATGTGACTCTTATTGCTTCAGGAACTCCTTGATCTTCTATACCTCCGAAACTTGAATCATTAATAAAATATTTTTGTATGTTAGAGTCTTCTTGGAGGACATCTAGAATACTTCTTTGTACAATCCTATTTTTTACTGAAGCCTTGACTATTGGTCTAAAATTTTGATTTGGTTTTGGTAATAATATTCCATCTGATTTATCGAACTTAAATATCTGATCACGGAGTTGGCGGGATATCCTAGAAATATGCCGTTCGGAATCATTACTGAAATTTTTTATAATATTTCTGGTTTTTTCTGATTTTGATTTTAAACCGCTCTCCAATACTATCTTCCAGGCCTGTCGCAATCTAAGAATACTTCTAACTTTCTTGTTTGAGTTATTAATAATATCTCCTCTTTGCTGAGCCACGTTGGCAAACCCAATCTCAGCCATTTGAAGAGCATGTCATTCTGTGGGGGTTTCAGTGTCTGACCCGACCCAGCCGACAGTATTGTTGTCGGTGCATCTTTGAGCTTGAGCAGCGCCATAGGATGGCCCATTCAGTAAAGATGCCAGAATGAACGATGGTACACATATAGTGCCCATAAGAACACTATATACTACATATAGTAAAAATCAAGTTAAATTATATCGAATAAATTTCATATAATAGAAGCCTAATTTAAATATGGGAAAAATAGACTAAGATTTCAGTGGAATATTAAAATACTAGCGAAGACAGGCAGGCACCGAAGTCAGAGTCAAGGCGGTCACTGGTAGGTTCCCTGGATCTCGATCAGGGCTAAGGCTTTCAGTCCCGGAACGGAGTTTCACGTAGTGCAGGGCCGAAGCCTCCCTAAGCGAGATAGCGGGGCCAGTGACAGCATAGAAATCGGGGGACACCATACTAGTTTTGTTGTTTCCTGGGTCTGCCGCCCTTGAGAGAAGCCAACCTTTCAATTACTTATCTTCCAATAAAAACTAGTAATGAACCTGGGATTCAAACCAAATCTGGGGACACCATACTAGTTTTGTTATTTTCTAGGTCTACAGCACTTGAGGAGGGCTAACCTTTTCAATAACTTATTTCCCAATCTGACAATAATGCATCATTTTCCTATGGTCGTCCAGTAGGTTCATATCTAAAATAATAGTTTGGTATCTCCGGATTTCCACGATCATTATTTTCTCCTGTTAACTGTAGAGTGGGACGAGAGCAACGAAATCCACCAAGGCATTATAATACATAGGGAAAAAATGAAGGCAGATCTCATCAAATGAAATGACAATGTGTGTAGAGTTCTTTGAAATCAGCAGAGTTCTAAATAACCTTCTTGTTGCGACTCCCATCACGTTTACGGAAATGATGTTCCGCCCTGTCCAAGGGCGTCCAGATCAGTCACCTGGTATGGATTTGGTTCTCTTTTGAACGGAACAGGTTAGGAATCGCAGTGAGTTCGCATCCTGGATTTCCCATGAGTCCTCCGATGAGAAACGAAGCACCCAAAATTGCCAGAGCCCCCGTGCCTATAACTGTAAGGGTGTCCACACCGACAGCCCAGATCAGCACAAAGGTCCCAACCCCAAAAAGCACGCGTGATACTCGTCCGAACAACAACGGTTCAAGCTTCATCCTGTTCTCCTACCCTTATATAAATGACCAGACTGTGACTTGTCCACCTAATGTGTCTAAAAACTTCATGAACCCGGGATTCATGTCATGAGGATAAGAAATATCAACACTGCCGCTACAAAGATAACAACCGGACTAAATATCTTTATCAGTATCCTGAGATCATCCATTTACAAAAGCCCCGCCCTTTCAGTTGTTCCGCTGGAGGTATCCTGACAGATCCTTTTTTTATCTCATGCCTGCTGAAGATGCACAGGGACTTTGATATCATGGAGCAACAGCGCCAGGATGAAGGCGACCCCAAAGAGTATGGTAATCGCGGTCATGTTGAAGAGGAACACGATGGGCAGACCGCTTATCTGGCCGCTCAGCATCAAAATCCCGTTTGAGGTAGCCTCCGGTACCGGATGGGTCTTTTCCACCGCATAGGTCAGCCCGACCGGCATGGCCGAGATGAGGAAGAAACCGAAGACAAAACCGCACAGGCCTAAAAGAACAATCGAGGAGAGATACTGCAGGAAAAGGGAAAGCGGCACCGCCATACCGGCCGCCATGATCAGGAAGATCCTCCTTTTGTGGTACTTGTCGGACAGTGCAGACAGGATTACCGCCCCGCACATGCCCCCGATCACGATCAGCCCGCCGACTATGCCCGGGGCGAGGGCCGAGTCGATGTCAAGCGGCCGGTTTTTGAATATGTAATCGATCTTGGTCAGGATGGCATTAAACGCGCCTACGCCAATGAAAAAGAGTCCCAAGAGGAAGAGAAAGTCGCGGTTTCTGAAAAGCGCTTTCAATCCGATGGTCATGGTGACCTTTTTCTCGGCTGCGATTGCGTTGGGCGGCAGCTTTGGTTTGTCCTTCACCAATACGAGATACAGGATCATGCCGATCAGGGCGGGGATGCCGTACAGATACAGGACGGCATCGATCCCCTGCCTGATCGCGCCGATATTCCGGTAATGCGCGAGGATAAAATCGGTGGCGAACATGACGATCGTGAAGCCGATGAACAGGGACATGGTCAACAATCCCGATGCCAGGGCCTCTTCATTTTCCGGGAACCAGTTCGATGCCAGTTTGGTAAAGGCATTGAGCACGAACGGTTGAGCGATGGCACATCCGATCATGCAGGCGAGGAGCCAGCCGTAACTTGGTGCGAAGATACGGAGAAAGCCGCACAGGCCCACCAGGACAACGCCGATCCCTGCCCCCTTCTTCAGCCCGATGTTGTCGATGCACCAGGCGGCGGGGAGGCAGAAGGGGATCCAAGCGAGCATGGCCAGTATGGCAAGCAAATCAATGGCGTCGATATTTCCGTGGGTATAGACGGCAGCAGCATCCCTGGCAATAGGAGCGAAGGTCATCCACATGATCTGGGACATGGCTATGTTCAGCATGAAAACTCCCAATACGACCCAGCGGTAAGGGGATACGGATGAATGGATATTTTGCATAAAACCTCCTCTTGAAAATAACGGGCGTAAAGCTGCTCCGAATAAGGACGACAGATGCTGAGGTCAAAAGCTGCACCAGTGCAAGTAAAACCGAGGCGGCAATAATCAGGCCTTTACGCCACGGGTTTTAAGCCTATCAGCACGGCAATAGCAACGCCAAAGCCGACACACCAGATGTTGATAAAAGCATTTAATACCAGGTCAAGCTTGGAGGTCATATATATGCCGTTTTGAATATTGAAGCTGAAGTCCAACAACCCCAAGAATACCAGTGCGCCGGCCGCTACCAGCGACAGCCTGCTGCCCAATGGATTATGTAACAGAAGCAGTATGCCGGCTATTAGCAGTAGTATGGCCAGCAATCCATCCGGCAGCGGGAAGGAGTGCTCATAGGCATAATAGCATTGCGGAGGATTTTCCGGCGCAAGGCCTATGGTAAAAAAGCCTATCCAGAACAGTATGATCCCGATGCCTGTCAGCAGCTCAAGTACGGCAATTGTTTTCAGTCCTTCTATTTCAATCATTTCAGCACCTCTTCAGCATGATTGTTTTGTTTAAAAAGTCATACATCGCCCCTACCTTTTCTGCGTTTTATTTATGGACGAGTCCATGACCATATCAATTATAAAAGGCATATGCCTCTTCAAGAAATAGGTGAGCTTACCGTCAAATCCCGGAATTATCATGAAGGTTTTTTTCCTGATGCCGTCAATAAGCTCTTTTGCAACCGCATCGCTGCTCATGACCTTGGCGCTTGCAGAGATGGCCTTGGTTTCTGCAGGCTTTGTGAGGTTTTCAGTGGCAAAGCCCGGTGTATCGGTATCGGGCGGGCAAAGCACCTGAACGAAGATGTTGTATTTTTTCAGCTCGCTCTTGAGGCTTTCCGAAAATCCCACGATGGCGAATTTCGAAGCCGCATAATCGCAGTAACCGAAAACACCCAGAAAGCCCACCATAGAAGAAACATTGACGATCACGCCGCCTTTAACCTTCATGTGCGGTACAAGAACCGAACAGGTATTCCATATGCCGTAGAGGTTTGTCTTCATGGTGTCATCGAACTGCTGGTAGGTGATATCCATAAAATATCGCGGATAGGCCCTGCCCGCACAGTTAATCAACACATCAGGTACCCCGAATTCGGCCAGTGCCGATGAAAGCACGGTTTCGACGCTGTCCCTTTTAGAGACATCCATGGATCTGCCGGCAAACTTCTGTTCCGCGTTTGCGCCGCAGGACTGTATTTGCTTTAAGGCTTCATCCAGAACCTGCTGCCGCCTGCTGAAGATAATTACACCGGCTCCCCTGGTCGCCATTAATTTCGCGGTCGCCAAGCCGATACCGGATGAACCACCGGTTATGTAAACTAATTTGTCCTTGAAATCTTTCATTTCCTTCTCCCCCTTACTTCTGCTTGAGCGAAGCGACATCAAGCGTCTTCAGCCATTCCATGGTTTGCCGGAACCCTTCCCGGTAGGTGATGCGGGGCTTCCAGCCCAACTCCCGTTCAGCCTTGTCAATGGAGAACCTGAATCTCGAACCCAGGTTAGTAACAGTATAGGTAGTGAGCAAAGGACGCTTCAGGATGCGGAACAGCTTCCATATGAATTCCATCACCCTGGCCGCGGCCATGGCCGACCAATAGGGGATGTAGGTCTTGATGGGCGGCACACCCAGCGCTTCGGCTATTCCCGTGCAGAATTCCTCCAGGGTTGTCGACTCGCCGTCGTGCACGAGGTAGCCATTGCCGACAGCCCTTTCATCCTCAGAGATCAGCATCAGCAGGTCGACCAGGTTATCGATATAGGTGGGCCACACGATGGCGCCCTTACGCCAGAAGATCAGTTCCTTCTTGATAATTGCATCGGCAAGCAGCGGCACAAAGGTCTGGTCGCCCTCGCCGAATACCCACAGCGGGTAGACCATGGCCAGCGGCAATCCCTGCTCCTCGTGGTACCTGCGCATGACCTTCTCGGCATCTATCTTGGAATCAGCATAGGGTTCGCCCCAGTATTGCAGCGGCAAACTTTCATCCATCACCTTCGACTCGTCCGTGCCGAACACGTCGCAGGTGCTGATATCCACCAGGCGGGACACCTTCGCGTCAACGGCCGCCCGGCAAATATTCTCAGCGCCGCCCACCGTGACCTCCCAGAACAGCTTCTTGGGCGCCCAGTCGGTAACTACCGCCGCAGTATGGAAGATGATATCCATGTCCCCTACCGCGCGCCTGACCGCTTCGTAATCGCGGATGTCGCCGTTGACGACCTCCACACCCTGCCCTTTCAACCAGGCCTCACCGGCATCGCCCGGCAGCACCAGCGCGCGAACCCTGTTGCCCTTTGCCAGGTTCGCTTTTACTACATGCCGTCCGATGAATCCTGTAGCTCCGGTTATTAAAACCCTTTTCATGTCTCAACCTCTCACTGTTATGATTGCGCCCATATTATATTTATATCAATGTACTGCTAAAAAACAAATTATGCTCATTCATGCGCATATATATTACTGTAAATCTCTGAATGGTTTTACTGAAAGGAAGAGTTGAATATTACAGGAGAAACATGGTCGGCCGCATAGGATTTGAAGTATCGCTTACCCGCACCAGGCCTGAATCTTAGGGCTGCTCGTGAATGACCTGTGAATGAGTGATAGGATTCAGTAAAAGACATAACTCCGCCTCTGAAGTTTGATGCGGAACACCAAACTTCAGAGGCGGGCTTTGGGTATGTTGTTACATTAAAAGTTGCGACCGTATTGTTCGTGGGCTGAAACCCAATGTTTTCCAATTATTGCGCTCATAAGAGAGAGTTCACCGCATAAAGCTGTTGCAGCGATAATTTCCGCCAGTTTTTTAGCTTTATCTTTCCCGACACAGCCGATAATTTTACGACATTCAGTCTGGGTCGGAAGACCAGTACCCCCTCCAAATGTTCCTGCAATAAGTGACGGAATTGTAAGAGAGTAATAGTAGCTACCATCAGGGAGCAGGTCTGCATAAAGTAAAGCGGCTGATGATTCAGCAACATTGGCGACATCCATCCCGCACGCTATAAACATTGCAGTAATGCCATTCGCGGAGTGTTGACCGTTATTATTTGAACCTGCGAGGATCGCTCCGGTATTGGCTATATTTCTCATTCGCATTAAATAATTAGGGGGCATGGTACTCATGTTGGTGATTGCTTCGGCCGGGATTGTAACCTCGGCGATAACCCTTTTACCCCTTGTGTGGAGAGAGTTCATGAATGAGTGTTTTTTATCAGTATCAATATTCCCGGAGAGCATATAATCTTTTATGTCGGGATAAATACTCTTCATCCATTCACAGACGGCAAAGGTGGCTTTCCCTACCATATTCTGCCCGGCAGCGTCCCCTGTTAAATAGTTAAAGCGGGTATAGATCAATTTTCCTACAGCATACTGCTCGATATTTCTCATCGTGCAAAAGGGGTCGGTACCCTCCGCCTTTGCCTTAATCTCCGCAAAGTTAGTTTTCAGCCACTGTCCGAACTTTTGCGCCTCTCTAGCGCTCGCAAAAACGAAAACCGGGGCTCGATTCATACACTCATCAACAATTGTTGTGGTTACCCCTCCGCTAAGGTGACAGAGCCTCATCCCGCGATTATAACTTGCAACAAGCGTCCCTTCCGTTGTCGCCAGAGGTACATAAAATTCTCCATACGCATATTGACCATTTATTTTTAGAGGGCCGGCCAATCCCACGGGGATCTGGGCGACACCGATAAAATTTTCAAGGTTATTTTTTAGAATCTGCGGATCAAAGGAATAATGAGAAAGATGTTCAATTTCAACGCCGGTCTCCTGTTTAATAAATGCTCGTCTTTCTGCTGCCATTTCATTTGTGTAATTATTCTCTTTTGATCTTGGTATGTTAGCCATCGTACACTCCTTTCATGGTGAATTTAATTTATTTTCACATATTATAAAATGTGAATATTCATTATTAACTTATAAACATATAATATATTAACTATTTTATCAAGAAAAATTGCGGCGTATTTGCCGATATTTGCAGTAGAACTCCTCTAATTAAATTAAGATATTTTAATTTAGACTTAGCAAGTTACATACCAAAGAGCTTTATTGAAAAGAATAATAAACATATAAGGTTACATGAGGCCTGAAATCACATAATGTGAATAAAAGGTAATAAATTTCCATAATATGTGAAATATTATTCAGTTAACCATCATATGAATGTTATATCATTGAAAAGATGGTGGGCCGCATAGGATTTGAACCTATGACTTCTACCGTGTGAAGGTAGCGCTCTCCCCCTGAGCTAGCGGCCCGAGCCAATGCGAAAATCTATACCGTCCACCCCAAAAGGTGTCAAGCAGAATATCCTGCTGATTAAGAATGATTTATTGTTGGGATCAATCAAAATAATATGTAATTACATTAATCTAACCGTATGAGTCAGGGGCCCGGGACACGCAGAAGGCAAAGGTCATTCGTTTGTTTTACAATTGCGAGCAAGGGCATCATTTTACGCAAGTTAGGGATGTTATCCTTGTCGGTAAGGCAGTAAATATTCTTATCCGTTTTCATGGAGGCGGCCAGCTCATCGGCCGTGATGACAACACCTTTTCCTAAGTTGTGTTTGATGCCGAATTCAAGTTCACCCACGCTCTCGACGAGTCCGACCTGCCTTTGTGAGTAGAAACTTGAGCTCTGGCAGTACCCCCTGTACGCATAAAGTTTTGCAGATGAAGGCAAATCCTGAACAAGAGATTTTGTGGAACGCAGTGAATCCCACCTAGGGGCAAAGGTGATAGCCAGGATCATAATGGCCATTCCCATCATGGCAAGACCAAGGGCATTATCATATTTTCTGCCAAGCCAGATCCCTATGACCGTAGCAAAGATAAGGATTGCACCGGCCATTGTCCCGATAGGGATAAGCGGTATGGCGCCTTCTGATGAAATGTGCACTATCCCATGCGATTGCAAGACAGGGAAGAGGACCAGAATTACACCCATGCATAACCAGAGAATGCCTGTGAGGTTGAGCGGCAAGCCTCCTTTTTTTGGAGATCCTTTGCATGCATATCCCAGCATAAGGGACAGCGGCGGAAAACAGGGAAGCACATAGGTGGCGAGCTTTGAATGCGATGGTGTGAAGAAGAGAAAGATGAGGGAAAACCATACGACAATATAGAGTACCTCTTTCGGCATTTTATTCTTCCATATCTCCTTGACGGCAGAAGGCAGCAGGAATGTCCACGGGAGCGCGCCACCCAGGATCACCGGCACAAAGTAGAAGAATGGCTGGTAACGTTCAGAGGAGGAGGTGTATCTCTCCAGGTTTTGATTTATGAAAAAGAATGAGAAGAAGTCGGGGTTTTTGATGCTTACGAGGATAAACCAGGGAGATGCAATGGCAAGCAGCAGCAAGATGCCTGAGACCGGCCTCGATTCCCTGATGAGGGAGAATTGCCTTGAAAGGAGTATGTATATGCAAATGGACCCGAGGGGCAGGATGACCCCGATGGGACCTTTGGTCAGGGTTGCAAGGGCCATGGAAGCCCAGGAGAGAAGGATGTAGAGAGTATTCTTTTCTTTATGGCCGAGCCAGAAAAACACGAGGGCAGAGGTGATGAATAAGGCAAGCGGCATATTGATATCCACCGCACTTGCAAGGAAGAAGTATTCAAGAGATGTAATGAGGCTTAGGGCTGCAACCAGACCGGCCCTTCTTCCCCACAATTTCCAGGCCATGAGCCCGACAAGGGCAACCCCTCCGAGGGCCGAAACAAGGGGGATTACGTGAGCCGAGCCTTCAGAAACACCGAATATCTTGAAGCTGAGGGCTTCGAGCCACATGAAAAGCATGGGTTTCTCAAAATACAGGAGGAAATTGAGATGGGGGGTGACCCAGTCGTGGAGCGCCAATATCTCACGGGCCATCTCGGCATACCTGCCTTCATCAGGGTCCCACAGGGCCCGGCCGCTTAAGCTTAAGGAAAGGATGGCTGCAGAGGCTATCAGCATCCACGTAAGGTATCTCTCATGATGGTTCATATGCAGTTAATGATATAGTTTGGTGGGATTATAAAAGTCAAACCGGATCTTCACGTGCGGTTTGTCGGCAAGCCGATTATTCCAAGGGAATGGAAAAATAGAAAACCGACCCTTGCCCGAGTTTGGATTTCAGCCAGATGTCCCCACCCATCACGGCCAGCGCTTTTTTCACTATGGCAAGGCCGATGCCCGTTCCTTCCACATGGTCGTTCGATGCCCGGTAAAAGATTTCAAAAATATTACTCGTATGTTCATCTGATATCCCGGAGCCGTTGTCCTTTACGGAAAAGACATGCATCTTGGCCTGTGGCTGATATCCGATGAAGATTTGAAGCTTCCTGCCTGACTGGGCATATTTGATGGCATTCGAGATGAGGTTGCTGAATACCTGAATCACCCTGATCTTGTCCGCCTTGATCTTGGGCATTTCATTCTCGATGACGATTGTGCCTTTCTTCTCATCAAGCTGATCGGCTACTTCCATTATGATGTCGTCGATGATCTCCTGAATGAAAAACTCCTCTTTCTTGAGCTTCAGATTCTCGACGGCAGAGAGTGTGAGGAGATTCGTGACAAAAGACTCCATGTGCCTGCCGCTTTCATGTATTGCCTCGATGTACTGGTTCTCTTTGTCGGATAGTTTTTTGGCTGCCGATTTGATGAACCGCTCACAGAAACCGTTTATGGCGATAATCGGATTTTTAAGGTCGTGAGATACGGTGGAAACGAGCGTCCTGAGTTCCTCATTGCGCTGCCGTATGAGGTTAAGGGCATCCTGGAGCTCATTGGTGGTCTTTGATATCTCCTGAAACAAGAGGATGTTCTCAATGACCGTGCCCATGTGGACCCCAATGGTGATGAGCAGTCTCTCATCCTCGGGTGATATGATACGCTGGCCGAAGGAGCCGATGTTCATGGCGCCGATGAGGCGTGTCCTTGACTGGAGGGGGATTGATGCAAATGATCGTATACCTTGTTTCCTGAATGCAGTTGAGCTGATGCGCGGATCTAAAGATGCATTCTCAATAATTATGGGGGTACCGCTTTGGGCAACCCTGCCCGCAATACCTTCACCAATCTTGAGCTCTTTAACGGTCTGTATGACCTCATCTGCGATGCCGTGGGCATATGCACACCTTAAAACCTTTTTCTTCTCATCAAGAAGATAGATAAGCCCCGCCTCGATGTTCATGATCTGCAGGACCTGGTCAAGAGTGTTCTGAAGAACCTCATCGAGATCAATGGACGAGGAGAGCGTCGTGGATATGGTGTTGATGGCAGACAGATCCTGGTTCTGCCGGAGCAGCCTCTTCTGCAGGAGCATCTTTTCCGTTACATCCCGGAGCATGGCAATAGAGGTGCCCGGTCTGTCCTCGATGAAGTGAAAGTTGCCCTCCAGTATCTTCTGACCCTTCGTGGTGTTTATTACTATTTGAGTAAAAAATTGCTTGGCATATTTTTTTCGTAAATTTGCCAGATCATTTCTGCCTTTATCATCCACAAGGTCGAAGATCGATTTGCCGAGGATATCATCCTGTCCCGTCTCAATTATGTTTGTGAATGCAGGGTTGGCAAAGGTTATGAACCCATGGTTCATAATAATGATAGCGTCGGGTGCATCTTCGATGAGTTTGCCGTATCTCCCATCGCGTGCGAGGCTTCCGCTTACGAAATCACCCAGGAGCACAAAGAGTGAATTCAGCCTATACCCTGTTATGTTGATAAATCCCGATACCTTGACCCGAGGAGAACTAAGCGTTTCTACGATCAATGAGAAGGGTTTATTCGTCTCGATGAGCCCTTTAAGCCTATTTTCAAGCCTATCGTCTACAAGAAATTTATGGATGAGCTCATAGAGCGATTTACCTACAAAGGGAAGTTCGGACTGTTCAATATTAGTTTCAAGGAGCTTGTTGATGTATATGACCGTTCCGCTCGAGTCGAATGCGCACACGGTAAAAGGTGCAGCATCGAAAACGGCCTTAACCTGCTCGAAATGCTTATTCATGCCTTTTTAGTCGATCTCGATATATTCTCTGGGGTTTAAGACCCGGACGTCACACGAGCATAACTTCGCAAACTTCTCGGCATCTTTCCTTGTACCCGCCACCTCTCCATAATGAATCGGGATGGCATAGGTGGTTTTCATGTCTTTCAAGGCTTCACTCGCCTCACGTGCGTCCATGGTAAAGGTTCCTCCCACTGAAATAAGAACGACATCCACGGCTATACCCTTCATCTCGGGTATCCTGTCCGTATCACCTGAATGGTAAATTGTTTTGCCGTCGATGGTTACTATATAACCTACCCACCCTTTTGCCTTAGGGTGAAAGGCCTTTTCCAGATTATAGGCAGGTATGGCCCGTATGGATACACCCTTGATGGAAAGTGATGTGCCGGGTGTAATTAAGTCCGTCACAACAGGTGCGGACATTGGGGCTACAACATGTGTGTCGGCATCCGATATGATCTTCACATCTTCTTCAGAGTAATGGTCGTAATGATCATGCGTGAGCAGCACGATATCCGCGCGCCCAGGAGACTTCCCGATCTTCCAGGGATCAATGTAGACGGTGGCGGAAGCTCCTGTTATCTTGATACCGGCATGGCCTAGCCATGTAATGCGTACCGTCATGGAGCACCTCCTGAGAAGCATGGAACAATTAAAAATCGTTATGCACTATCCTTATTGTAATAATACAAAAGCCCGGTATCCGTTTCAATGGGTATTTCCGGGAAATATGCGGCAATTCATGCGTCACTCTCAAAACGCCCCTAGCTGGCATGGTGTGATCTTTATGTTCAGTGCATCGGCTGCATTGCCTGCCTCCGCACGGATAATTCCGGTTGTATCTGCAATTTCCCAGAGCCTTGCACAGGAGATCCTGCCCTCACCGGAATCTTTTTTGATAAGATCAAGCACGTCCTGGCTTACTTCCACTTTCCTGCCGGTTATCTTGTAGGCAGACTTCCCCTTCCTGCCGTAACCGAATAGGCCGAGCTGGCATTGGTACAACCGTACTCCCGTTTCAGTTGCAAACCTACCGACTTCAAGGGGGTCAAGTTTGAGATAGGCAGCTATATAGTGCGCCACAGCGCAGGGAAGCTTGTCCCTTTCGGGATATATCTCCATCATTTCTTTGATTGTCCGGGACGTCATAGTTATCCTCCTTAGATCTAAATTACCATAAGCGCATCCGCTACGAAAGGCTTGCCGTCTACTATGATAATAGGGTTCAGGTCGATCTCCTTGATCTGAGGAAATTGAGCGGCTACATGCCCCAAGGCAATAAGTATGTCTGCAACGGCTTCTTTATCAACAGGTTTCATGCCGCGATACGCACCTAAGGCCTTGTTGGCGGAGATACCATCAAGCATCTCAAATGCATCGCTCCTGGTCAAAGGCGCAAGGCGGAGAGATATGTCGTCAATGGCCTCTGCAAATACACCGCCCAGGCCGAACAATACGCATGGTGGAAAACCCGCGTGACGGCTTATGCCTGCTATAAACTCGCGGTCGCCCTTGAGCATTTCTGCCACGAGGAGCATCGAGTCATGGTCTTTTGCCCTGAGGGTATGATATGCCTCTATGAGTTCATGCTCATTTTTCAGATTGAGCCTAACCATTCCGAACTCGGTCTTGTGGGTGATCTTTGAAGAGCAGACCTTGAGCACTACCGGATAGCCGTTTTTTTCAGCATTTGCCTTCACCTCATCAAGGTTATAGGCAAGGGCCTCTTTGGCAGTGGGTACCCCATATGCACGAAGTATCCCCTTTGCCAAAAACTCATCGATTCCGGTCTCAACGGATTGTTGCATCAATCGTAAGGCCTCATCAGGGGCCGTGTCGTTTACGGGGGGCCTTTCAATGGGCCTGTTCCTGAATAGCAGATATGTATAAAAAGCGCTCATGGCCCTGGCAGCCTTTTCGGGTGCATCAAAGGTAGGGATGCCTTTTGTGTGGAAGGTTTGGATACAGTTGTCCTCCCTGCCGAAGAAGGAGGAGATAAGGAGAGGCTTGCCATAACGCTCGGGCATGGCTACAAGCTCATCCATGCTTAGTTTTCTCATGCCTATCACTTTTTCTTTTGACACGTTCACAAACCTGCTGACAGCAGGGTAAAGAAGCTCCATGAATGCCGTGTCCACAATTCCGTGGATAATTATTCCATCCACCTCGTCAGACTCAAAGAGCAACCTTGGGATCTCTTCGGTAAGGGCCTTCATGTCCACATGAAATGTGAGATCGACCGGATTGTGGGCGCTTGCTTGCGAGGGCAGGAATTGTGAGACTTTTTCCTGTAGTATGGGGGAAAATTCTCTCACCTCAAGCCCCAGTCGATCGCAGGTGTTGGCAATCCCTGTTCCGGGGCCGCCGGAATTTGTCAGCACGGCAATGCGCCTGCCTTTAATCCTCGGCTGGGAGGCAAGAGCCCAGCCCACCTTGTACACCTCCTCAATGCTCTCCACGCCGATTACGCCGGCCTGTTCAAACAATGCCGTATAGAGGTGATCGGGACCGGAGAGGGCACCGGTGTGACTCGATCCCGACCGTGCGCCCGCCTCTGTCCCTCCGACATACTGGGCCACTATCGGTTTAATCCGGCTCACACGGGTTGCGACCTCAAGGAAACGGGAGGCGTCTTTGATCCCCTCGATGTACAATCCAATGGCCCTGGTGGTTTCATCCTGCCCCAGATATTCGATACAGTCGATGATGTCGATGTCCGCCTCGTTCCCCACGCTGATGGCCTTGCTCATCACAATGCCGTTCTTATGCAGATAAGAGACCACTTGTGCGATATACGTACCGCTCTGGGATGCAAGGCCGAGCTTCCCATTATAGTCCTGGATGGGGCCTACCGTGATGTTCAAAGGCAGATGGGTGTTTACTATCCCGAGGCAGTTGGGGCCAAGAAAACGGATGCCGTAGTGTTTTGCTTTTTCTATCAGGACCTTCTCAAGGGCCCCGCCCTCTTCTCCTGTCTCCTTGAAGCCTGCACTGACAATGATCATATGTCTCGTACCAAGCTTGCCGAAATCTTCAACCATATCAGGGACGAGCCGGGTTGGGACTACGAGCACTGCAACATCAGGGGCATAAGGGAGATCCGCTATTGTCTGATAAGCCTTCTTGCCCAGCACGACTTTTTCTTTTGGATGGATCGGCAGGACCTCACCTGGAAAACCATTCGTGATGAGATTCAGGCATTGAATCGTGCCCATGGTTGTAAAGTTGTTGCTTGCGCCGGCAATGGCTATGGATGCGGGGTTCATGAGGTTTTCAATGGGGTTGCCTGCCATGTATCCTCCTATTTTATTATGAGAGAATTCAGTAGGTGTCTCAGCGGTATTGTATATGTCATTCACTGAAATACCATAAAATTGCGGATAAAATCCAGCTAACATCTGCGCAATGTGCATGTTCACTTTTAAGAAAATATTCAACAATATTCCCAAACGCCCCTTTAGCAATGGCCATTCATGCCGATGAGAGATTTGTCGGCAACAATGCTTGACGAATAAGAAGGGCACACATGGGCTTTGAATCGAGCATGACAATAAATTCTCCCCAGATGCGTAAGTTTGTAAGCGTGTTTATCCTCTCTCTCATTGGATTTTTCTCCATCATGGGGATCTTCAGTTATATCGATCCCTACCCTCTTAAGGACTGGATTCATCTGAGAATTATGATCAAGAATATTGGGGTATCCGGAGCCCTGCTCTTCGTTTTCTGTGTGGCCATAATGCCTCTGGCCGCCCCTTTAAGCCTGCTTATCATGGCAGGGTCATCGGCATATGGGGCACCTTTGGGCATGGCTCTTTCATATGTCGGATGCCTGATAAATGCAAATCTTGCATTCTTTATCGTGAAGACACTCGGCGTGGAAGAAGGCTGGGGGCACGGCAAGAAGACACACCGGGTCAAGAGCGCTATCCAAAAAAACGGTTATGTCCTTGTCCTCATGCTCCAAATGATGACTATTATCCCTTTTACCGCAATAAACTCGGCCGCTGCAGCCTCCGGTGTGTGCTGGCGTGATTTCATGAAGGCCACCATCTTCGGTATTGTGCCGAGCATAACCCTATTTTCATTGATCGGGCACATGGTCCTTGCACACTTCTTTACTCCGCGGTTCTATTTTTCATTCATCTGTGCGGTGGTATTCGTTATCATCTTTATCACGCTCATAAAGAAGAATGCCCAGATGAGAAACAAAACTCTCAATGAGGCTTTGGAAGAAGAGGCCCTCTGAAAAATCAGGAAAGTAGTCTAACACCCCTTTGGCGGAATTCTTAAAGGTGTCCCCAAAGACCCGCTCCGACAACTCCTGATCCACCCGCAATGGGATTACGCCCTGCATGAGAAGAAAACCTTCTTTTTTGGCAAGTGCCAGGCCCATGATCTTGTTTTCTCCTATCACGAGCTCTGCGGGTGATGGCCTGGAAAAACATATCGGTGAGAATGCATGGCGGCCGCCTTTTACCTCTGTCTCGATACCGCAGCCTCGGAATGTGCTTTTCATTACATGCGAGATGTTTCTGGAACACTCCAATATGCCCCCGGAAAGGGCCCCGATTTGAGGTGTGCTGATGCTGAAAGTAATGTCGTCAAAATGGAGCACGGCCCCCCCGCCGGTGGGCCGCCGAATGATAGGGATACCAAGGGATGGGTCGTTAACGGCAAAGGATTTCTGGTGAAAGCCGGTCGTCAGGGCAGGTTCAGTCCAGTTGTAAAAACGTAAACTACCTGAAATAGATCCGAGTCTGACTGCATCGAAGAGATCGAGGTCTTTTTTCATGGTAAGACCGGGAGGGCACCTCCCATCGGAGCGGAGTTGCCATGTGATCATAGCTCCTCAATGATGAAGAGCTGGTCTCCGTATCCCACCCGATCGCCGTCCTGCTTGAGGATAGCAGCCACGGTCCCGTCTACATGCGATTCGATTTCGTTCATGAGCTTCATGGCCTCGATCACGCACAGGACCTGGTTCTTGGCCACCCGGTCACCTACCTGTACATACGAGGATGTTTCCGGGGACGGGGATCTGTAGAACGTTCCCACCAGAGGCGAAGTCACAGTAACGGTGTGCTTTTCCTTCATGCTTATGCTGGTGCGGTCGTTATCATGAGGTCTTGAAGGGGCCGATTCATACTGGCTGGATCTCCGGATGATGTGAATACGCTCCGGTGTCCAGTCGAGTTCCACCACATCGGTGTCCTTGATGAGCTCAATAAGATCCTTGACGGTTTTTAAATTCATTCAGCTCACTCTTTCGATATAGTACCCTGTCCTGGTGTCAACCTTGACCACCTCGCCCGTACTGACAAACAGGGGGACCTGAATGGTGATGCCGGTTTCAAGCTTGGCAGGCTTTGAGCCGCCGGATGCAGTGTTGCCTTTCAGGCCGGGGTCGGTCTCGATAATCTTGAGATTGAGGAACATAGGCAGCTCAACACCTATTGCCTTACCATTGTGCAGGAGAACATCCACCTCCACGTTCTCTTTGATGTAGCCCAGTGCATCCCCTATCTGGTCTTTGGTGAGCGTCATCTGATCATAGGTCTGCGTGTCCATGAAACAATATCCTGTTTCGTCCTGGTACAGGAACGACATCTTCTTTTCTTCCAGATCCGGGACATCCACCTTATCGCCCGACCGGAATGTTTTATCAAGGACATTACCGGTTATCAGGCTCTTCATCTTCGTCCGCACGAAGGCCCCGCCCTTGCCGGGCTTCACGTGCTGGAAATCGACGATGGTAAAGGGCTCTCCTTCTAACTCGATCTTCAAGTTCTTCCTGAACTGTGCTGTTGAATACTGCATGCAACCTCACCTCTAGCTGAAAGTTCTGATGGTTTCCTTATCAAGATTTGTAAGGCGCTTGCAAGAATTATCTGTTACAAACACCATGTCTTCAAGCCTTATACCGAATTGATCGGGGATATATACTCCGGGTTCTATGGTAATGACCATGCCTTCCACCAGTATATCCTCAGACAGGGGCGAAACAGCGGGTGACTCATGAACCTCCATGCCCACCCCATGTCCCAGCCCATGGCCGAAAAAGGCTCCAAGCCCGTGAGTTCCAAGATAGTCACGGGCTATCTTGTCGATATCCGAGGCCTTCACGCCGGAGGCTAAAGCCTTTATGGAGCGATCCTGTGCTTCTTTCACCCGTAAATACATATCTTGAAAGGAACCGCCCGGATTACCCGTTGTCACGGTGACGGTCTGGTCCGAGCAATACCCCTTGTAGATGCATCCGAAATCGACAACCACTGCTTCATTCTTGCTTATTACCTTATCCGACGCGGCTCCATGAGGCATGGCAGAGCGTGGGCCTGATGCAACAATGAGCTCGAATGAGGCTGCACTTGCACCGCGGCTCCTCATTTCCCATTCAAGATCAAGTGCCACATCCTGCTCGCGCCGTCCTATAAGTCCCCTGGAAAGTACTGCCTTAAGCGACTCTTCAGATATATGTGCCGCCTCTTTTATCATATCGACTTCATCGATGTCTTTAATAGCGCGCAGTGTTTTGAGCTGACCTCCCAGGGGGGTCATTTCAATGCCCTTGAAGATGTCTTTCATTTTCATGAAGCTGTCGAGGTCCAGTATGTTCGATTCGATCCCTAAAGACTTGACACCTTCATCCTGAAGCACGGCATATATGCCTTCATCGCGTTTGGTAATCTCATGGACCTCGGCATGAGTCTCCTGCCGGGCCTGGAGGGTGTTGCGGGAGTCTACAAAGAGAAAGTCCTTGTCTTCCGTAAAGACATATACGGCATCCGAGCCGGAATATCGGCTTAAATACGTAATGCTGGGCCGGGACAGCAACAAGATGGCTTCCAGGCCCTTGAGAAAGTGACGTGCTCTACTGAGCCTTCTTTCCATACAGCTCCCATACGGCCTCAACAGCAAGCTCATAGCCCAGAGGACCGAACCCTGAAATGGTTCCAGCCGCAACGTCTGAGAAATAATTGACCTGACGGAAGGGCTCACGGGCAGACACCTTGCTCAGGTGCACCTCGATGAAAGGGAGGCCGACAGCAAGCAGGGCATCCCTTAAAGCTATTGATGTGTGGGTGTATCCGCCCGGGTTGATGATAAATGCAGTGATACCCAGGGATGGGGCTTTATGGATTGTGTCGATGAGATCGCCTTCATGGTTCGTTTGGTAGAAATCCACTTCGGCACCAATGGTGAAGGCCTTACGTCTCACGATACCTTCGATATCATCAAGGCTCGTAGTGCCGTAGATGGATGTCTCTCTGGAACCAAGCAGGTTCAGATTGGGGCCGTTGATTACCATGATCTTCATTTTTTTAACCTCTCAAGCCAGCCTTGCAGGGTCTTCATAATAAAGAGGTCCTGGGTATCGCTGGCTTCCTGTCGAACCAGATCATCAAGTCCGTTCATTTCTTTAACCTGGCCGTAGATATCGAGGGCCTGCTCGTAATGACCTTGCTGTGCATATACCTTAGCGAGCTCAAGAGATGGCTCATTTACAAGCACTTCATGAGCCTCAGGTTTTTCCAGCAAATCGCGTGCCTCATCATCTTCGGGATAGAATGTAAGGTATTTCTGGAGGCAGGCCTTTGCCTGGGCATCATCATCACGCTGATGGTAGATGAGTCCCAGATAATAAAAAGACTTCATCAAGCCCTGGGCTAGACCTGCAATCTTTTCCAAGACATCAAGGGCCTCGCCATACCTGCCGATCTTGTACAGGGATATTCCGAGCAGAAGACGGTCTTCAGGGTTTTTGCGAGATTTGGTTGCCCGGACAACGTCCAGGAACCTTCCCTCATCAAAGGCCTTCTTCACATTCTCTGACGAAACGGCCATAAGCACCTAATATTTGAGAACTAGTAAGCTTTTTAACGGTAGCATCACCAATGGCAGGAGTCAACACAAAGTAGAGGCCATCCTTGACACCCTTTTTATCCGTGACGAGTGCACTGCTGATCTCATCTAGTTGAGGATACGGAAAATCATGAAGGGTATATGCCCATTTATTTATGAGCCGGAAGATTCGTTCCATATCCTTAGCGTTGATGAGTCCAAGCTCGCGTGACAGCCAGGATGCAAAAAACATCCCGGCGGCCACTGCCCTGCCATGGCTTACTTCAAAGTTGCGGGCAAGCTCGATTGCATGGCCCAGGGTATGGCCGAAGTTCAGAATCCTCCGCAGACCACCCTCCCGTTCATCCTTGCTCACAACAAAGGCCTTATCACGTGCACACAAATTCACAATTTTCTCATAATCAAGCTCATTCGCATTTTCTAGCTCGTCGAAGAGGTCCTTATCCATGATAATGCCGTACTTAATGACCTCGGCCATGGCTTCTTTTATGTGGAGCGGTTCAAGTGTACTAAGGAAGTCAATGTCGCTGAGCACAAACACAGGCTGATGAAAAGTGCCGACGAGATTTTTACCATGCTTGATATCAATGCCTGTCTTTCCGCCTATGCTTGAATCCACCTGGGCGAGCAGCGTAGTGGGTATCTGCACCACGGGGATGCCCCGCATGAAGATGCTGGAAGCAAAGGCGGCAAGGTCCCCGATAACACCTCCGCCAATGGCAAGACAGATCCATTGCCTGTTCGCCTGTGCAAAGAACATCTCGTCGAGGACTTTCATCAGAAAAGGGAATGACTTTGAAGACTCACCGGAAGGTATGGTTATCGTGTGGTGCTTTAATCCGGTAAGCGAAGAGCGAATAAGCCTGTTATAGAGTTTGAGCACTTGTTCATCAACAAGAACCAGGGCACCTTCCGGCATGATATGCCGGGAGATGTATTCCCGTATTTCTTTGAAAATACCCTTTCCGATATAGACGGGATACGGTGTATTGGTAACCAGGACGGCAATAGGCTTCAGGATATCCTTTGTGAGGTCGAAGATCTCCTGGGCCACTTCCTGGGGGGCTTTGTCATCAGTGTCTATGATAAAATCGGCATCTTCATAGGCCGGCGTTCTTTTGAGGAGGAGGCTGTGCGCCTTTTCGTTCCACAGGGGCCTGCCGGAGTCTTCCGGGACCCGCGTTGCAAGGCTTTCAAAAGAGGCGCGCAAATAGATGATGTGGCCGCAGGCCTTCATTATTGCCCTGTTGGCCGGATTTACGGGAAGACCCCCGCCGGTTGCCACAACGGTATGCTTTTCCTTTCCGGCAATCTCAATCAAGGCTTCTCTCTCCAGGTTCCTGAATGCAGCCTCTCCCACACAGGCAAAGATCTCATTTATGGAGCTGCATAACTTTGTGCTGATATATTCATCAAGATCGATGAATGGATGGTTAAGGAGTTCCGCAAGTCTCCTGCCTGCAGTAGTCTTCCCTGACCCCATAAAGCCCGTGAGAAAGATCATAGGCTCTCCCAGTACTTCCTGTGCTCATCAAATGTCTTTTTAAGGGCATCCATGCTCGGTTGGGTAAAGCCGGCCATGATGGCGGAAGATACAGCGATAATCGCCATGGCCTCCCCTACTACTGATGCCGCAGGGACAGCGCACACATCCGAGCGTTCATAGCTTGCCCGTACTGCAGCACCCGTGCGCATGTCAAAGGAGGGCAGCCCTTTCTTGAGGGTGGGAATCGGTTTCATTGTGCATCTGAGCACTACGGGTTCGCCGTTGGTCACACCTCCCTCCAGGCCGCCGGCATTGTTGGAAGACCTGGTCTTAGGGTGAGTCGGCATTATCGGGTCATGGACCATAGATCCGGGAAGCGCACCGCACGCAACTCCGGCGCCGATCTGAATTGCCTTGATGGCCGGGATGGACATCAGATGCATGGATAAGAGCGCATCGAGGCGTTGTTCCCACTGAGTGTACGAGCCGATGCCTGCAGGAAGGCCTTCAATCACTATGGTGAATTCACCGCCGATGGAGTCGCCGGTACCGTCAATATCACGGATAATTTTTTCCATGTCGTGCGTTGAGGCTTTATCAGGACAAAAAACGCCGGATGCATCCCGTTTGTTCTGGTCAAACGGTCCTTCATAGGTTGAGGTGCCGATCCTGGTCACCCAGGAATAGGCCTTTATACTTAAGGTTGAAAGAAAAGACCGCAAGAGCCCACCCACAGCTACCCTTCCGGCGGTCTCCCGGGCGCTCGAACGCTCGAGCACATTTCTTAAGTCTGTGTGCCTGAATCTTGCCGCACCTGCAAGGTCGGCATGGCCGGGTCGTGGTGTATTGATTTCTCTTCCCGGGATGATCTCCCAGGGATCCATGTATTCCTTCCAGTTCTCAAAATCCTTGTTCCATATCGCAAGGAGCACCGGGCTCCCCATGGTGATGCCTCCCCTGATCCCTGAGAGAACATCCACGGTGTCCTGCTCGATGGACATTCGGCCGCCCCTGCCATAGCCTTTCTGGCGCCTCTTAAGATCGGCATTGATGGAGTCCCTGTCTACCTTGAGACCTGCGGGCAGACCGTCAAGAAAGGCAAAGATACCCCTGCCGTGGGACTCACCTGCTGTATAAAAAAGGAGCATGAAACCTCCGCACCAAGATCAATTGGGCGTGATTATGGTGGATGAAGGCCGGGTTTGTCAACAGAGCTTAAAAGACAAGCTATCAGCCCTTAAGCTATCATACATCAGAGAAAAGCTTGAAAAGCTAACGGCTGATAGCTTAAAGGCTAGAAGCTTATTTTTGTCGCAAACCGGTACGTTCTTCCAGGTACAGGGTACCAGGTGGTCCCAAATGACGACTTGTACACATATTCCGGTGACCGGTCATTAAGGAGGTCGTCCACTTTAAAGGAGATCGTGGCATCTTTGCTCACATCAAGCAGGGCACCGGCATTCAGGATGTAACGGTTGTTGGTTTTTTCTGTGTTGGCATCATCCTCGTAAGCACCTTGCCTGATCTGATATGAGAGAGAAAGCGTTGCATTCCTGCCAACGATTTCCGGCAGATAGTCTGCCTGAAGATTGAGCACTTGAGGGGGGGTCTGACCGAGCTTGTTTCCCTTATCAGGGCCGCTTTCAAAGGTAGTGTTGCTGAAGATGTAATTTGCCGAGAGTTTTATTACGCTTATGGGTGCAACCCAAGAATTTGCCTCGATGCCTGATGACTTGGCCCTATTAACATTTATATAGGTAAACGTGTTGGCGCTCGGATAATCCGCCTTGATGAGGTCATGGTATGTACTGAGAAAATAGTCGATACTGAATCCATAGGTATTCATGGAGACAATCGGTCCGATGTCCCAGCTGAATGACTGCTCGGGCTTGAGGTTCGGATTCGGAATGAAGGTGCTGTATTGAGATGAGGGCGAATAGAGCTTGCCTATATCCGGTATAAGATATCCGGTACCGGCATTGGCCTTGATCTGAATATGCTCGATCACCTTCCATGCTGCGCCGGCATGATAGGACCACTGATTTTGAAAATCCGAGTAGCTGTCATACCTGCCGTTAAGATCCAGCAAGACCGGCTGTAGATTGATACCTGCAGATAAGGAACCGGTCCCTGTACTGCGGGAGTGAATGCCGTAGTCATCGCTGCTCACATGTTCATCGAGATATTCCAATCCCGGGGTCAAGGTAACCAAGCCCATTTTTTTCGTATAGGATATCGAGAAGTCTTTGTTGTTCAGGTTTGTTATGTTATCTGCGCCCCACGACGGCCTCTGGTTGTGGGTTCTATTGGTCAAGATCCATGCACGGACATCGATTGCCTGATCCTGTGTAAGGTCCTTTCTGGTTTCGATGAGGAACGTATTTTGTGCAGTATTCGTCATGTCGTTTGGCGTGATGTAGCTTGGTGTTCCTTCGGCACCCGGTGAGCCCTCTGACTGGTCAATGAAATTTTCCATCAGGGAGGTCTGCCAACCTTGTGCATCAACGACGGCCTTGATGAGCCCGGTGGTATTTTCTACGGTATTGTTTTCCCGACGGGTCCATGTGCCGTCATCTCGTTTATATCTGAAGTCGTTGTCTGAAAATGCATGCGTGAGGTTTGCCAGGATTCCCACCTGTCCGACATGCGTGCTCAGATGTCCATGGTAAAGGCCGTAGCCATAGGTACCTTGCGACGCAGATAGATCATATTCATCAATGGGCGATGGGTTGTCGGTAACGAGGTTGATGACACCCCCCATGGCTGAATTGCCGAAGGCTGCGCTGTTGCTGCCTTTAATGATCTCGATCTGATCGATGTCGGGCAGCATGTACTGCGAGAGGTCTACCATGTCGCCAGTCACCGGGTTGAGCGGGATGCCGTCAAGGGTGATGAGGGTCTGCCTGTAGCTGGAACCGCGAAGCGATACGGGAGAGGTTGTTGCTCCACCGTAGTCGGAGAGATCAACTGATGATGCCTTGCGTAATGCCTCCTGCGTATCTATGAGGCCTGAAATATCAGGCCCCGGACTAATAATATCGGAAAAGGAAGTAGGGGCCTGTTGCACGACCGAGCCCTGGGCATTCTTTTCCACTGTAGGGGTGACGACGATAAGGATGTCTGAAGCTGCCTGGATGGTGCTATTCATGAACAACAGCACGGCTATGAGTGAAACGGGTAACAGGTATCTGGTTCGATGGTCCATATGGACACCTCCATGGAATATTCCCTTGGAGTCTCCACCCGGGCACGCGGATGTAGTCCGAACTGCGGATAGGTCTTCTGGCTCACGGATCAGTTGGGCGGCCTTGCCTTCCCGCATATGCAGTGGCATGTAGCGGCCTGCCCTCCCCGTTCACAGCGGCGGCCCCACCCCGGAATTTCACCGGGTTCCCTTGAATCCGCAGCAGGGTAATGATTTGATATCAGATGGGGGATTGGCTGTCAATGCACCTATGATATACTCTAAGAGAGCCTTTAGGCGCGATATATCTCGCGGCTGAAGCCGCTCCTACAATTTTCCCTTGCTCCGGCTAAAAGAATCTGGCATATGGTATGTATGATTACAGCATCAGCACACATATTTTTTGGCTATTATTTCTGGTTTAGGAAGTGGCCGCCTGTGGGCTGAGCTGTTCGTAAACGAACACAAAGGCCGTGGGTGGTCACATTCCCACGGCCTTTTCATTTGTGGCCTGGGGAAATGACACACACGGCACTCTATAGGTAAAGGAGGCTGGTGTGATAATTTCTATGAAAAAGAGTGCCACGCAAGAACAGATCGATCATGTCAAAATGCTTATCGAGTCATTCGGGTACCGGGTTCACGAGAGTGTAGGATCTGAGAGGGTCGTGTTCGGAGCCATCGGCGACGAAAGGGGCAAAGAGAGGCTTACCTGTCTTGAGGCCCAGCCCGGTGTTGAAAAGGTGATCCGCATCTTGAGCCCGTATAAGCTCGCGTCACGGGAGACAAAAGCCGAACCTACCGTGGTAAATATCGGGATGGGCGTGAAAGTAGGCAACCGGAAGCTTGCTGTCTTTGCAGGTCCGTGTGCGGTCGAATCCAAGGAGCAGATCATGGAGGTGGCCAAGACCATCAAGGAAAGCGGCGGCCATGTGCTGAGGGGTGGCGCATTCAAACCCAGGACCTCGCCGTATGCCTTCCAGGGTTTGAAGAATGACGGCCTTTTGCTCCTCTCCATGGCAAGGGAAGAGTATGGGATCCCGGTGGTGACCGAGGTCATGGACATTGCAAGCATCGAAGTAATCCTGGAGAATGCCGACTGCCTGCAGATCGGTGCCAGAAACATACAGAACTTCCAGCTCCTCAAAGAGGTGGGGAAGACTAACAAGCCGGTCCTGCTGAAACGCGGTATGTCCACAACCATTGAAGAGTTTCTCATGTCGGCTGAATACGTTCTTGCAGGCGGCAACAACCAGGTGATCCTCTGTGAGCGTGGAATCAGAACATTTGAGACGGCAACCCGTAATACGCTGGATCTCTCGGCCGTGCCGGTACTAAAGGAGAAAACCCACTTGCCGGTCATTGTGGATCCCTCGCACGGCACCGGACATGCCCGTTATGTAGAGGCCATGTCATATGCCGCCATAGCGGCAGGTGCAGACGGTCTTATGATAGAGGTGCATCCAAAGCCTGAAGAGGCTCTCTCGGATGGTCCCCAGTCGTTGAGACCCGAAGAGTTCAAGAAGGTCATGGAGGGCATCAGGCGCATTGCGCAGGCTGTGGGCAGGGACGTATGACATACTTGCAATCTGCCATGTGAATCACTACAATAGTAGGGTAATGGCTTACTTCATGCCCGAACACAGGAATGTCCTCAGGTGGGGATCAAACCTCGCCGAGGGTATCGTGTGCAAGGAAATGAGTTGGAGCGTCAAGGGGGTGTATGACATTAAGACCCTGTCTGAATTTAATACAGAAGACCCGAGAGACGGAATCTTTGCCCAACTCCTGATGGTTGAGCCGGGGGAAGCCCCCCTTCCCCACCATTTCCGCGTATGCCTGCAGGACACGGAGATCTTGAATTTCGTAAGGAAAAACCCTCCTGTGGACCTGCTCTCATTATTCACCTTCATTATGACACACGAACTCTTGCATATACACCGTTTTACCACAGGCAAGGCCGACTTTTACGGAGACCCCCGTGATGAAGAGGTGGTGGTGGATATCTTGACCCGCCTCTTTCTTGCAAAGAATCCTGTGACAGGACTGAAACAGGTGCTCACCATCCTTGACAAGGTTCAGGCGGCGCCACTATATAACGAACACATTGTAGACAACCAAGGGAGGTTTGTACGTGCCTATCTATGAATATAAGTGTTTGAAGTGCCGGAATGAGTTTGAAGCCATGCAGAAGTTCAGCGATTCTCCGCTCAAAAAGTGCCCATCCTGCGGCGGGGGCGTCAAGAGGCTCATCTCCCGGTCGTCTTTCCAGCTCAAGGGATCGGGCTGGTACCTCACGGACTATGCCAAAAAGGGTTCGCCCAGTGATACCCAGGAGAGCAAGGGCTCCACAGAATCATCCCCTGAACCAACCCCGTCTAAACCCCCATCAACTTCCGATGATGACTAGGTTTTGCCCATGGCCCTGACCCACTTCGATAAAAAAGGCAGGGTGAAGATGGTGGATGTGGGTGAAAAAATCGTCACCCGTCGCGTCGCCAGGGCCAAAGGGTTAATACTCATGAGCGCTGAGGCCTTTACCGCCGTTATGACCGACTCGGTAAAGAAAGGAAATGTCCTGGCTACTGCAAAGGTTGCCGGTATCATGGCGGCGAAAAATACTTGTACTATTATTCCGCTCTGTCATCCTCTGCCTATCGACTACATCGACATTGCCTTCCTCTTGGATGAAAATGCATCTTCCATCGAGGCCGAGGCTACGGTCAAGGTATCAGGCAGAACAGGCGTTGAGATGGAAGCACTCCATGCAGTAAGCGTTGCACTGCTCACCATTTACGACATGGTGAAGGCCATAGATAAGACCATGGTCATTGGTGAAATAAGGCTTGAGGAGAAGTCAGGGGGCAGAAGAGGAAAGTATAAGAGAAAGTGATCAGTGACTAGTGAATAGTGACTAGATTGATCAGATAAAAATTCTCATTATCACCATCAAGATCTCAATAAGGAATGTCTAGATCCGTGTATGAAAATCTAACGCGCTGCTAAACTCGGACTGTATCGGCGAAAAATCATCAAATGAGAAAAATCAAAACCTGTAGGAGCGGCTTTAGCCGCGACGGGAATAAGGGGTGCACGCAATTTTTTCGCGCCTGAAGGCGCTCCTACATAAAACAGAGCCGGTGCGGATGCCGCTGCAATGGGATACAAATGCAAAATCCGGGTTAAACGAAGAGGGGCGGGGTTGAAACCCGCCCCCACGAATCTGATCACTCATCACTCATCACTAAGTAATTACTGCGTAAGCGGTGAAAGCTGGAGTTCTACACGACGGTTTTGAGAACGGCCCTCGGGCGTGTCATTACTCGCGACAGGGCGGCTCTTGCCGAACCCCTGAGTTGCTACCCTCCGTGCGTCGATCCCCTGGGAGATCAGATACTGTCCGACATTCGCCGCCCTGCGCTCGGAGAGAGGCTGGTTTATGGCATCGCTGCCGGTGCTGTCGGTGTGGCCCATGACATCGATGAGGGTCTTGTTGTATTCTTTCAGCACGAGGACCACTGAGTTGAGGACATTGTAAAAGTTTGCATTGATGTCCGAACTACTGGTCTGGAAGGTTATGTTGCCGGGCATGTTGAGCATGATGTTCTCTCCCTGCCTGGTAACACTCACGCCTGATCCCTGAAGCTTCTGGCGAAGTTGTGCCTCCTGCTTATCCATGTAGTACCCGACGGCGCCTCCTGACAGGGCTCCGACTCCGGCGCCGATGAGCGCACCTTTGCGGTGATCCTTGGTGACAGCGGCTCCTACAGCCGCGCCTCCTGCAGCACCGATGATGCTGCCCCATCCGGTCTTGCTCATCTTCTGTTCACCCGTAAACGGGTCGGTAGTGCAGCCTTCCATAAAAAAGGCTGCGGCCAGGATGATAACGATACAATAGGAAAGATTACGCATTGTCTTACCTCCTCTTGTCCCGAAGATACTTCGGTGATCATACTATTGAGTTTTATTATATTCTATCCGTTTCCTCTTCGGATATATCATAACCGAGGTGTAGTGGTGGTTTCAAGATGTTTTGTGAGTCATGAGTATCAAATACATACTTCGGCAAGAAGTGTGTCTACCTCCCGGATGATTTTATCTTGCACGACTTCCCGCTTTAAACTCGTATCAATAATGCGGTGCCGCCCATCTGTTGCAATCTGAAGAAAGGCATCCCTGAGATTCTGATGGTAGCAAAGGCCTCGAAGCTCGAACCTGTCTCCCGGATTGATCCTGGAAAGGGCTAGGTCAGGACTCACATCCATTACAAAGGTCAGGTCGGGCTCAATCCATGTCCTTGTGTTCTCCATGATCTTCTTTACCAGATCATAACCAAGACCGCCGACGATGCCCTGATAGACCAGTGTGGAGTCCACGAACCGGTCGATGATGATGACCTTGCCGCTTGCAATACCAGGCTTGATGATCTCTATGATGTTCTGCCTGCGCGAAGAGAGCACAAGAAGGAGTTCGGCCATGACGTCGAGATCCTGGCTGAGAAAAAGGCCCCTCACCTCTTCGGAAAAAGAAGAGCCGCCGGGCTCTCTGAAAGAGAACCACGGCAGCCCTTTGCTGGTCAGATAGGAGCAGAGATGGGCGGCGTTCGTAGTCTTGCCTGTCCCCTCTCCGCCCTCGAAGGTGATGATCACTTCTTTTTCTTCTCGTCCTTCATTGCGGCATGTGCTGCTGCAATCCGGGCAATAGGCACCCGGTAGGGTGAGCAGCTCACATAGTTCATGCCGACCTTATGGCAGAACTCGATGGATGAAGGCTCTCCACCATGTTCGCCGCAGATTCCGACCTTGAGTTTCTTGCGGGTCTTCCTTCCCTTTTCGATGCCTATACGTATCAGCTCACCAACACCGTCCTGGTCAAGGGCCTGGAATGGATCTTTGGGCAGGATCTTCTTTTCGACATATGTCGGCAGGAATTTGCCGGCATCATCACGGGACAGGCCGAAGGTCGTCTGGGTCAGGTCATTCGTGCCGAATGAGAAAAACTCCGCCTGTTCGGCGATCTTATCGGCAGTTATCGCTGCCCTGGGCAGCTCGATCATGGTACCGACCATGTAGGCAAGCTTAACGCCATACGATTTTATGATCTCATCAGCCACTTCAACAGTCATATTCCTTAAGTTTTCCAGCTCATTCACGTGGCCGACAAGCGGAATCATGATCTCGGGTTCCACATCGATCTTTTCCTTCTTCACCTCACAGGCGGCTTCAACAATAGCCCGCACCTGCATCTCGTAGATCTCGGGAAAGGTTATGCCGAGCCTGCAGCCCCGGTGGCCCAGCATGGGGTTGGCCTCATGCAGTGTTTCCCTCTTTGTCTTCACCTCATTAACCGGTGTCTTGAGGGCCTTGGCCACTTCGGCGATCTCGGCTTCGGTATTGGGCAGGAACTCATGCAGTGGCGGATCCAACAGTCTGATTGTGACCGGCAGGCCGTCCATAACCCGGAATATCTCCTTGAAGTCGCCTTTCTGCATGGGCTTGATCTTGTCCAGGGCCTTCCGGCGGCCTTTTTCGTCATTCGCCAGGATCATCTCGCGTACCGCCAGGATCCTGTCCGCCTCAAAGAACATATGCTCGGTACGGCACAGACCGATGCCCTCGGCACCGAATTCCCTTGCGACTTTGGCATCTTTCGGGGTGTCGGCATTGGTGCGCACGCCGAGCTTGCGGTACTCATCCGACCATTTCATGAGAGTGCCGAAGGCCCCCGAGAGGGAGGGCGGAGTTGTCTTGCACTCACCGAGGATAACCTCGCCCTTGGTCCCGTCAAGCGATATGAAGTCACCCTTTTTGACGGTCTCCCCGCCAAGGGAAAATTTCTGTTTGGCATAGTCGACGATGAGGTCAGGGACACCGGAGACGCAGCACTTGCCCATACCTCGAGCAACGACTGCCGCGTGTGAGGTCATGCCGCCCCTTGCGGTCAGGATGCCTTGTGCCACGTTCATGCCGTGGATGTCTTCCGGTGAGGTCTCTACACGAACCAGAATCACCTTCTTGCCCTTTTTCACTTCCACTTCGGCATCTTCGGCAGAGAAGACTACCCGGCCCACCGCAGCGCCGGGAGAAGCGGGCAGTCCTTTTCCGATGATCTTCTTCTTTGCCTTGGGATCGATCTGCGGGTGAAGGAGCTGGTCGATCTGCTCAGGGGTGACCCTTAGTACCGCTTCTTTTTTAGCAATGAGACCCTCGTTCACCATATCAACTGCAATCTGTACGGCTGCGGCTGCAGTCCGTTTTCCCGTGCGGGTCTGGAGCATCCAGAGGTTTCCTTCCTGAACGGTGAATTCGATGTCCTGCATGTCCCGGTAATGCTTTTCCAGATTCTCATAGATATCCACGAGCTGGTCGTATTGCTCAGACAGGGCCTCTTCCATGGACACGTCCGACTTGCTCCTTTTTCCCTTGATGTTAATGGGTTGGGGCGTACGGATACCTGCTACCACGTCCTCGCCCTGGGCGTTCTTTAAATACTCCCCGTAGAAGACATGCTCACCGGTGGCTGGGTCACGCGTGAATGCCACACCCGTTGCAGACCCCTCACCCATGTTGCCGAAAACCATGGCCTGTACATTTACTGCGGTGCCCCATTCATCCGGAATGCTGTTGAGCTTCCGGTAGGTAATGGCGCGCGGCGTGTTCCACGACTTGAATACCGCTTCGATCCCGCCCCAAATCTGCTCCATGGGGTCGGATGGCAGGTCTATACCGGTAAGCTTCTTCACCTTTTCCTTCAGCGTTGCAACAAGCCTCTTCAGGTCTTTGTCATCGAGGTCGGTATCGAGTTTGACCCCCTTTTTCTTCTTCATCTTCTCAAGCTCTTCCTCGAGCTCGTCGGAATCAGCACCCATAACCACGTCTGCATACATCTGGATGAAGCGCCGGTAGCAATCCCATGCAAAGCGTTCATTGCCGCTCATCTTAATAAGGCCGTGCACGGTTTCCTCGTTGATCCCGAGGTTAAGCACCGTGTCCATCATGCCGGGCATGGATGCCCGTGCGCCTGAGCGAACGGAAAAGAGCAGCGGTGCCTCAGGATCACCAAAGCCCAGCCCCATCGCCCTTTCCACTTTTTTGATAGCCTCTTTCACCTGAACTTTTAAGTCTTTCGGCAACCCGTGTGTGTCATAATACACGGTGCACATCTCGGTAGAGATGGTGAATCCCGGCGGCACCGGTATCCCCAGATTGGTCATTTCAGCGAGATTGGCCCCTTTTCCTCCCAGGATGGCCTTCATGTCTGCATTGCCCTCAGCCTTGGTTCCCCTGCCTCCAAAGAGATACACATACTTTTTTGCCATGAGAAGTCTCCCTCTTGTCAGATACTGATACTCGGTTGGAACGTGCAAACGATAGTATAAATGCGGAGTTCTGTTCAAGAGAAAAATGGCATACAAGGCTTCTTTACAAGGCCTGGATTCATGTATGAAGAGGGAGGAGCAATGCTGGTGTTATTGGCGTACTAAGGCAGCAGATCCAATGGGAAATTTCACTGATTTCTGCCCAGTATTGACCTCGCCGCAATGATGCCCGAACAGCTCGCCTGGATGAGGCCCCTGGTTATACCGGCACCGTCTCCTATAATATAAAGTCCATTGATCCGGGACATGAGGCTTCTGTCAAGCCGGATCCTGTTGGAATAGAACTTGACCTCAATGCCGTAGAGCAAGGTATGGGCGGAGTTGACACCCGGAGCCATACGGTCCAGACTCGAGAGCATCTCAACGAGATCGGTTAATATCCGATAGGGAAGACAATAGCTCAGGTCGCCGGGGGTTGCCTGTTTCAGGGTCGGCCGTGTGGAGCATTTCTGAAGTCTGTCATGGGTGGTTCGCCTTCCGCTGAGGAGGTCCCCGAGCCTCTGTACAATAACGCCCTTGCCGAGCATATTGGCGAGTTTGGCCACCGACTCACCATAGCCTATCGGGTCATCAAACGGTTCGGTAAAATCGGCGCTTACCAGCAAGGCAAAGTTGGTGTTTTCCGTGCGCTTTTTCGCCCAGGAGTGGCCGTTTACCGTTACAATGTCGCCCAGGGTTTCGATGACGACTTCACCATAGGGGTTCATGCAGAATGTCCTAACTTTATCGTCAAAGGTGCGTGAGTAGTAGATGAATTTGGTTTCATAGGCCTTGCAGGTAAGATGCTCCATGATCACCGAAGGCAGTTCCACACGCACTCCCAGGTCAACAGGATTCGGATGTGTCTCGATGCCCATGGATTTTGCCTGATGCGACATCCAGGAAGATCCCACCCTGCCGGGGGCAGCAATAACATTGGGAGCATGAATGATCGTTCCATCAAAAAGCCGTACTCCCCTCACCTGGTCTCCCTCATAAAGTATCTCTTGGACATGCGTGTTGAATCTCATATCCATCTTGCCTTCAAAATCTTGCCTGAGTTTTTCGAGCGTGATCAGGAGGTTTTCAGTGCCGATGTGCCTGATTCTGGTAGGCACATATACCAGGCCTGCGAGCCTGGCCTTGGAAGATATGGTTTCGGCATCATCACTATCTACGATAAAAAGATCGCCTGAAGGTGCATATTTCGTATATAATGTATCCACATACTCAAGCAGCCTGAGTAGCTCATCATCGGTAATCAGGCTCGATAGCTGGCCCCCGACATCGGTAGAGATCGTGAGTTTCCCGTCGCTGTAGGCACCTGCCCCACCCCAGCCGATAAGCATTTCTTTGCCGGTTCTCGACCGTATGTTGATATCGTTGCCCTGCTCAATAATGACAATCTTTAAACCGGGATCTTTACTGATGAGTTCGAGTGCTGCAAATATTCCTGCAGGTCCGGCACCGACAATGACTACATCAACCATAGGTCTTTCTCCTCATTCCCATGAAAATAATACCCGCACACATCATGACTATATCGGTCGACCAGGCAGCTAATGCAGGGTTTATGTACCCGGCCATGCCGGCACCGGTCATGGCAGAGTGCATTGCCCAGTAAAAGAGCCCGAGGATGATACCGATGGAAATACCGCGAGCGATTCCGCCCGCCCTCGGAAACCTCAATCCGAACGGCATCACGAGCATGGTCATGATGAACGGCGCCAGAGTGAAGCTGATACGGCTGTGGAACTGAGTTTCCAGGCTCACTGATTTGATTCCGTCTTTCCTCAAGTGCTTTCGATAATCGATCAATTCTCTGAGCGTCAGGACATCCGGCTTCGGCTCTGCCATTATGAGTGAGGTTGGTTCATGGGTGAGAGGCAAAGGCGATGCGGACTGTGCAAAGACAATCCCGGCGGTTGACATGCTTATGGTCTCCAACCGGGAAGTCTTCCATTGCTTTCCATTCCAGATGGCCGCTTCTGATCTGAGGATGGCAAAGAGCTTGCCTGATTTGATTCGATAGCAGGTGACGTTATGCATAATACCTTTTAATATATCCATGTGCTCCACATAATAAATATCATTCCCTACTTTAAACCTCCCGCCGCTTACGGAAAATGATCCGGTTATGTCATGCTTTTTAATGTAGATGTCCTCTATTTTGTCTGCATGTTGCTGGGATTCTGGATACAGGGTGAAGGAAAGGAAAGACATGACGAACATTGCCAACAGCCCTACCGTGAGATATGGCAAAGATAGTCTTACGAATGAGACTGAGCACGCCTGCATGGCAATGGTCTCCACATGGCGGGAAAACTGCGCCTGGGCGGCGATGATGCCGACGCATACGGAAAATGGCAGGACCCAGTACACCATCTGGGGCAAAGAGAAGAAAAGAAATTGCGCGATTATGGATCCATTCGTACTGTGTTCGGTAAATGAATTGAGATTCCCGAAAAGAATAGAGATAAAGACAAGCAGCGTCAGGCTCAAACATGCAGCAGCACACATGAATAACGCCTTTTTTAAGATATATTTATAAAGTGTTTCCGTAATCAGGTGCCTCCCTCGCTGAATCGCAGTTTTTTTACAACAAATACTGCGCAGAGCATTATACTGAAAATCATATCAGGAAACCACGCCCCGAGCATAGGGTCCATGATTCCGCCCTTGACCATCCGATCTGCCAGTGTAAACAGGAAATAATAACCGACAATCGTGCCCAGTCCGATTATGAAACCTGTGAATCTGGGTGATCGAGGCCTGACAATCCCAAAACTGATTCCCACTAATCCCAAGATCAGGTTCAGTATGGGAAATGCAAAACGATTATAGTACTCCTTTATATTCTTCGGTGATGGGTCTTCTTTGATGAGTTTCCTGAATTCATCCTGTGTGGTTGTTTCGAATGATTTAATTCGAAGTTCACCTGAAAAATCGACTTCCAAAAAAAACCTGTATTCGTCAAAGGTGAGATAACGGTCAGAGAGCTTGGTGTTCGTGAAAAGACTCCCTTTTTTCAATTTCATGACGATTAAGTTCTTATTTACTTCGATGGTCCCATTCTCTGCGGCAATAACCGACCTCTCTTCACCGGATGTTTCTATAAAAATATTCTTGAGCTCTTTTTTTTGCGGGTTTACGGATTCCACATATACAATGAGGCCTTTGAAGGAATCGTCAAACTCGCGTTCTTTGAGAAAGGAAAATATTTTCTGGGAAGCACTTTGTATGAGACGTGTCTGGACTGTCTTCATTGCAACCGGTCCGAGGTTGGTTGATATGATCAGGTGGGCCATCATCGCACAGATCGATAAAAGGATGACCGGTGCATATATGGTGTATGAACGGACACCGCATGCCTTCATTGCTATGATCTCAGATTCTACGGATAACCTCTCAAAAACCAGCAAGATACTGAAAAGAAGCCCCATGGGAATAACAAATGAAGACAGGGGGACCATTGCCAGCAGGAGTATGTCGATATCTCCTATCGTAAGGGCCATGCCGAAGCTGACCCACTGGACGATAAGCATTACGCCGTACAAGACAGCCAGCGTGCCACCAAAGACCTCGATCAGGTATAGAAAGATGTAGCGCTCAATCCTCATATCGTATTGGAATTATAAGCATGGATGGTCTTGCTTGTCCACATAAGCGGCACAATAACACGCGCATAAGGGGCCCAGATGATTGACACTGTGAAGATAAACTTGTATGCTATCTGCACAAATGAAGAGAATATTTAGCTTTTTTCTTCTTATCCCCCTGATTTATCTTATAGGCGGATGCGCACACCCCTCTATCCAGGAGGAAAATAAGGCCCTTCAATCCGAACTGAATGCCTGCAAGACTCAGTATGAAACGTGCCAGACGGAGAAGACACGTCTGGGCAACGACCTTGACGAAACCCGTAAAAAACTTGAAAAGACATCATCTGATATCACTTCAGGCTATTCGGATAAACAGGATCTTCTCGATAAAAACATCGACTGCCTGGAGGAGAACAAAAACCTCCTCAAACAGATCTCGCGGTTTAAGGTCTTAATCCAGGAACGAAAGGATACCCAATGGAGGCTGAACAATGCAAATGATTATCTTATGAACTTTCTGGCAACCGAGCGCATGAACGACCAGCTCTATATAGTTAAGGGTGAGGATACCGTAAAGATTATCATACCACAGCGGGTACTCTTTCCTGCACCGTTCAGTGCCTGGTTGATACCCAAGGGAACGACCCTTATTAAAAAGATTGCAAAAGGCTTGGATAAACTGAAACCCTTGTATGTAGAGGTCGCTGGGCATACCGATGATAGTTCCATACCAAAGCAGGTACAGAAGGTTTACCCCACACAATGGGATCTCTCCCATGCCCGGGCAGTATCAGTCCTGTTGATGTTTGAAGGCCTGGGAATTAAAAAAGACAAGCTTTCGGTTATATCATACGGTGACACCAGGCCCATCGCCGATTCCACTTCAGAAGAAGGCAGGGCCATGAACAGGAGGGTGGAGATTGTTATAACACCGTGATCAATGACCTATTCAGCCGCTTTTTCTCATCACTGGTCACTGATCACTGATCATCTCCGTGGCAAGCCCTTTATCCTCTCGATTATCTCTTTCGTATGGGTCTGAATATCGATCCTGTCTTCACGGAATCTCCAGGCAAGGTAGTGTTCCAGGTAGTCTCTGAATTCTCCCTCGAGTGAGGGCCATTTCTCTTTCACAAAGGTAACATGGCATTCATGTGAGCTGTTTTCCGGTAGGTTCAATCCTTTGCGGCTCATTGCCTTGCGGACTTTGTCATATGGAGGAAGTGATCTGTCTTTATACAAGAGATAAAAGAGCCAGAGGAGCAACCCTGATATGAACAGGTAGAGGGCATAAGATGAAATATTTTCTATCTGTTTGTTGATCCGTGGTGCGGCTACAAAGATCTTTAATACAAACCGGATCTGGTCGTTGAGGGAATATTGGATAACCCATCTGAGCCATCGAAACCGGAGCTCATCTAAAATATGCAACGGTAAGCCGGAGATCTGACGTCCGTATGGAGTTGCATCGATTGAATGCCAGACACCGTCCCAGTACTCTACCCATGCATGGGCGTCTGATGCCCGGACGATAAAATAATTACCGCTGTCATTATATTCCGTCACTAAAAACCCTGTAACGACACGGGCGGGTATCCCACAACCTCGAATCATTGCAGCAAGGGCAGAGGCAAAATGTTCACAACTTCCCTTCCTGCCGGTGAACACAAACCAAGCTATAGCTGATTTTCCTGGGGGTATGTGCTGACTTTCCAGAGAATATGAATAAGCTGACCGGAGGTAACCAACAATGCGCTTCGTCTTTGTCGCGATATCACCTTGCTTTGCCACCTGTTTTCCAAGGTTACCTACCATCAGAAGTTCTTTGGGGAGATCGATCTTGCACGGGATACCAGGGTCAGCTCGGCGGTTCACCCTCACATCGTAAACATAGGGCACTTCACCGGTCCAATAGATGTTTGAGCCCCGCACATCTCTGTTATTTGGAAAGACATCCTTGAACCAATAGGGGAAAAAGACATCTTTCGAATACAATGAGGCCGGATAGATCTTCAGGCTGTCGGTAAACCCATCCGAGGTGATCGGGGCTGAACCTTGGAATTCATCTTTAGAGAATCCGTCGGGAGATATCCCTTCAAGTCTGGATCCGGATAAATAAAAATGAGATGGGGGTTTGCCTGAAGTCCATATGATTCTCATCATGATATCATTGTCTGTTTTATCGTAAAGTATCTTTTTCAGATCTACATCTTCGCTATAATTGACTGTGTTGCGTTGGATGAAACTATGTTGAATGATCGATGAAGTGGGCCTTGGCAGCACATAAAAGAGGAGGCAGGATGTGAGGATGATACCAACCGTGATCCGGATCCAGTGGAAGAGTCCATGATTATGGGATATCTCTGAAGAAGAGTATTCATTTGCATCGAGGGCATTGAGCGTCATAGGTACGAGGATAACCATAAATAAAAGTCCGACAAGAAACAGGGGACTTATGGTGAAGATGGTGGCAAGCAAGCATTGTGCAAATGATATTCCTATGATCTGATAGATCTCGCGCGGCGTTTTTTTCATGACCAATCTGACGAATGCGAGTGTAAGGATCATGTCCCTGACCAGAATGACGACTGCAGCACTCCCACGGTAAGATACACCGAGCACTTCAAAGAACATTATAGTAAGAAAAATGGCGATGGCCGTTTTCTGAGAGATGAGCTCTGAATCATAAAACCACTTCCCTATAACAGCGTGAACCGCAGCAAACAGAAGAAACGCACTCCAGGGCAGGAGATCTGAAAGGCTCATGCAGAGGATCCCTGCCAAAGAGGTGCCGAGCGTGAGAAGCTTGAGCATGTCAGATGTAGATAATCTGCGCATCGATCTCGGTGTCCTCAAGAATGGGCTTTAAGATGTTTTCAGCCAAAGCCAGCTGCTCTAGAATACTTATCTTATGTAACCGGGAAAAGGAGATTCCACTGTAATACCCGTTCAATGCCAACCCGAAGGGCCGACCCATTCTGTGGAGTTCGGATATAATATAGGCAGCCCATGAGAATTTCTGTTCGACATCTAATCCCGGCATCAGAACTACTACGCCGCTCATACCGGAGCCTCCCTCGAAGACTCTGGATATGAGCCCTTGGTTCTGCTTCTTCCATACGACCGCGGATAGAGGATCTCCAGGCACGTATGGCCTGACGTGAGAGACGGAATCCCTCATCTTTCCTCCACCTGTATCATGAGTACCAAATGTGAGCGAAGGGTTAAAAGCCAGGGGTTCGGGAAAGACAAGAATATCATGAACCAGGGAAAAGGAGATGGATTTTTCGAAAAGGCCATAGGGGTATGTAGTCGCGATCACTATAGTCCCAAGATGGACTCTGCCCCTTTTCGGAAAGGTTTGGTCCGCGTGCAACAGCTCTGTTTGCTGACGCTGGAGCCGTGGAATCTTTATCTGTGATATGTCCTTGAGAATAAGACGCTCTGAACTGTTTCTCGTGTTTCTGAGGAGGTAACCTATTCTGGCGGACCTGCCGGCATAAATCTCGGCAGGAAGAACCCTGTCGAGTTCAAGATAGCGCAGGTTCAGTTCCGATTCTATGCCTGAAACAATCATAAATGCCAAGATGCCGGCGAGCATAAGGTAGAGGAGATTGTTCCCTGTTGCCATGGAAATGACGATGATGCAGAAAAGAAAAACAAAGAAGATCTTCCCGGCCTTTGTCAGCTTGAAACCCCGAGGGGGCTTTAGATATTTATAGAGGGAGCTTAACCTCATCAAGAACCGCCTCTACAATGCTGCCGGGAGCACCGTTTTTCGCTATGATCCGGTGCTCGAGAACATACGGTGCAATGCTCCTGACATCCCCGGGCGTAACAAAATCCCTGTTGCTTATGAAGGCCCATGCCTGCGAAGCCCTTTTCAAGGCCAGACCTCCCCTGGGCGAGACACCGAGTTCAACATGAGGATGTATCCTCGTGGCCCGCACGATATTCGTTATATAAGAGAGAATGTCATTATGGACCGTCACCTTTGAAGTGGCTTCAATCAATCCGAGTATGTCCTGACGGTCCATGATGGGGCTCAGTTTTAAGGCATCTGCGTGGTCGATGTCTTTCCTAAGGATTTCAGTCTCCTCTTCCAGTGGCGGATATCCGACATTTGCCTTGATTAGAAACCTGTCAAGCTGACTTTCCGGCAAAGGGAATGTTCCCGCTATTTCGGCTGGATTCTGGGTGGCTATCACCATAAACGGCTCAGGTAATTTATAGGTGATCCCGTCAATAGTGACCTGGGACTCTTCCATTGCCTCCAACAATGCTGACTGTGTCTTGGGTGATGTCCTATTGATTTCATCCGCGAGTACAATACTCGCAAATATCGGGCCCTTTACCATATCGAAAGTAGCGGAACCGGTTCTGAAGGTATGGAAACCCGTAACATCGGACGGAAGCATGTCATTGGTGAACTGGATACGTTTGAAGTTCAGGTGGAGGAGCTGGGCAAGAGAGATCGCGATGAGAGTCTTCCCCACCCCCGGCACCCCCTCCAGGAGTACATGCCCTCCGGATAAGAGACCGCAAAGGACGCATTTAAGAACATTGTCCTGGCCCAGATAGACTTCATGCATTTTCAGGATGATCTCTCGGATATGTGAATGATTGTCCATATGATGCCCAAAGACCCCATGGGTCTTTATGGGCTTGTAACACAACTCATGATGAATCTAACAGGACATTATCTAGTGTTCGTCTGGAAGGTGCTGCTTTATTCTTTCAAGAAGTTCTCCGATCTCTTTCTCTCGGGCTTTCAAGTAATCTCGATACTCGAATGACATCCGAGCGTGGTGGATCTCAATACGAGTAGATACTTCTTCCCGGTTCAGCAGCATCTTTAACAATGATAATTCTTCCTTTGTGACTTCCAGGGCTATCATGGCAACCTCCTTCATTTATTTAAGGTAATGACCGTTCATGGAGGAGTCAAGTCCCTGAGTCGGGTAAATAAGCATTCCTGATGGAATTAAAGCTCATCATGACACTATTCATAAAGAGACAAATATAGTATAGCGTCAGCTTATCTGGCATATTAAGTTTAAGCCAGTAAATTCCGATATTCTGCACGAAGGTTGCACCATGGCTGACATGCGCTACAGGCAAATTCTTGAGGACATGGAGGAGGGCTATTACGAGATCGACTTAGCCGGTACCTTCACGTTCGTTAATAAGATTGTCTGCAAAATCTCAGAACTATCTGAAGAAGAAATCATTGGGTTGAATTATGCGGAGTACACCACCAAGGCTACTGCAAAGCGTGTCTTTAAGACATTCAGCAAGGTTTACCAGACAGGGATACCTCAGAGAATAGAATATGAGATCATCCTGAAGGACAACACACGGAAGGTCATTGAAAATTCCATCAACCTTAACAGAGACAGCAATCATACTATCATCGGCTTCTGCGGACTGGTGACTGACATAACGAAACGAAAACGCTTGGAAGAACAGCTCAGAGAAAACAGAGAGAGGTTCGAGGCCCTCTTTGAGAACGCAAATGAACTCATTATTACCACTGACGCTCTCGGATACATCAAACGTCTGAATAAGAAGGTCGAAGATATCTCCGGTTATTCGAGAAACGAGCTCATAGGCAAGAGTATTCTGGTCATTGCACATCCCGATGACAGGCAAATCTATATTAATTTCTGGCAACAACTCCTGGAAGGCCAAACCCCAAGGCTTGAACTCAGGTCGGTTTCCAAAGAAGGCAAATCGGCATACCTCTTCGCAAGTGGTAGCGTGCTGCGTAAAGGTGGAAAAATCGTCGAAGTGCAGTATAATGCCCAGGAGATCTCGTCACTGAAAAATGCACAACAGACCATCGAAGATCTGAAGAACCTCTTGAGCAGCATTTTTGAGTCGAGCCCGAACATGATCATCTGCCTGGACTGCTCAGGAAAGGTCCAGATGGCCAACCCGATAACCGAGCGGATCTTCCATAAACCCGTATCTGCCATCATCGGCAAGGGAATTTCTTCCCTCAGTCCTCAAATGGCATCCTTTGAAAAGATCATTCAGGCGGTACAGAAGGAACGCTCCCCACAATTTCTGCATGAGGAAATCCTTGCCCAGAATTCCAACACGGTATTCGATGTAAACATCTACCCGCTCATGAATCCGTCCCTAGGCGGGGTTGTGTTCACTGCTGTGGATATTTCGGATAAGAAGCATATGGAACTCCAGCTCATCCATGCACAAAAGATGGAGACTATCGGTGAGCTCGCAGGTGGTGTTGCTCATGACTTCAATAATATCCTTACCGGGATTACCGGCAATATATCCATGCTGAAATACACCAAGGATGAAAAGAAGAGGCTTCATTACATCGATACGTTGGAGAATATTGCCGATAGGGCACGGGACCTCATTCAGCAGATGCTCGCCTTCACGAAAAGGCATGACGGTAAACCCGAGCACATATCTTTGGGGCAGGTGATCCGTGAGGTCATTAATATGTCCATAAAGTCGATTCCAAAGAATATCAGGATCGACTATAGTGCAAAAGAAAAGGATTATGCTGTATTTATTGACCACACGCACCTTACACAGGTATTGCTCAATCTGATCGTAAATGCCAAAGATGCCATTGGAGATAATCAGGAAGGCCGTATCATGATCTCCATGAGTCCGATACATGTGGATAAAGATACAAAAAGGCAGTTCCTCCTCGGCTCGATCGGCAAGTATATACGGATAGACGTTGTCGACAACGGGTTCGGCATGACTCATGAGATCCTTCCCAAGATATTCGACCCCTTTTTCAGCACCAAGCAGAAAGGACCGGACAAGGGCACAGGGCTCGGGTTGTCGATAGCATATAATATTGTCAAGAATGCCGGTGGAAGCATTCAGGTCAGTTCCACTGAGGGAAAAGGATCGACTTTCAGCGTCTTGCTGCCTATATCCAAGCAGAAAGAAAAGGCATTGCCTCTCGAGTACAAAGCGGCACAGGGCGTGTCCAAACACAAAGCAAGGATTCTCATTGTTGATGATGAAGACATGCTCAGGGATATCGGAAAAGAGATGCTCAATCTGCTTGGCCATACGGTGGAGACGGCATCCAACGGGTATGAGTGTATGGAGATCCTCAAGAATGACGATCAAGGATTTGATCTTATCATCCTTGATATGATCATGCCCGGACTGGACGGTTATCATACACTCATAGAGATGGAGAAGCACAAAATAGATACAAGGGTCGTCATCTCATCAGGGTTCTCCTTTGAGCATGAAAAGCAAGACTTCCTCTCAAATCCGCTTATCGTAGCGAAGTTGAACAAGCCCTTCAATTTAGACGAACTATCACACATACTTGAGGAAGCGCTTGCATAGAGTGGACAGTGACCTGTGATCAGTGAACAGAATCATTCACTAATTACTGAAAATAACCCATGTATTGACCTAGTCAGAATCAGATGTTCTTTACGATCACTGGTCACTTTTCACTGATCACTTTTTTGACCGGCTCATCTTCCCTTCCGCCTATGCCGATATTATCATTAGGCTTAAGAAATATGAATCTGCCCGATTCTGCTTTTACAGGTTCGGGGGCACAAGTCATGGCATATAATAAAGACTTCGACAATTTATTCTTTGAAGACCTGTTTGAAAACTCTACGGCCATGTCTGTCGTAACAGACAAAAACGGCATGCTCATGAAGGTGAACAAGAGAGCACTGGATATCCTTATCGATCAGGATCACGACATTGGTAAGGTGATTGGAAGAAACATCCTTGAATTCATCCACAAGGACGACAGACCAAAGGTCATAGAGCTTTGGAAAAAGAGTGTAGCGGAACAGAAGGAAATCAATTACGAACTCCGCATGACCTCGATCGAAGGTCATGTCATGTATTTTCTCATCAGCGGAAGACCCATTATAAGGGATGGGAAGGTTGTCCTGTTTCATTACCAGGCCCTTGACATAATCGACCGGAAGGTTCAGGAGCAGAACCTCCTGCAGTCCGCAAGTGCTGAAATCCTGGCCCAGATCGCAGGCGGATTTGCTCATGACTTTAACAACCTGCTGACGGTGATCAATGGGTATTCCGAGATTATGAAGATGTCTATCGATGAAAGCAACCCTTTGCATCATAAGATCAGTCAGATCTGCCAGGCTGGGAAACAGGCTTCAGTTCTTACCAAAAGGATGCTGGATTTCAGCAGAAGAAACAAAACCGATGCGAAGCCGCTCGATGTCAACACCGAGATAAGCAATCAGGAAAACATCATCAAACATATCATCGGTGAAAATATCAATCTGATTTTCGCAGAGACCCCAGGACTCGCACCAGTTACCATTGAGCCTTCCCAATTTGCTACTCTGCTGATCAACCTCACGGTAAATGCAAAGGAGGCAATGCCCGGAGGTGGAGAAATAACTATTGGAACCGACAAATTAATTGTAAATGCTGCGAATGAAGAAATGTACCTCCAGGCACCCCATGGGGATTACCTGCTCTTCACGGTAAAAGACACGGGAGAAGGCATGACTCAAGGGGTCAAGCGGCAAATTTTCGATTCTTTCTTCTCTACCCGCGAAGGTGGTAAAGGCATCGGTTTGTGGACAGTTAAGAACATCGTAAGCGCGGCTCGGGGATTTATCTTCGTAGACTCCGAGCCGGGATTGGGAACAACATTCTCGATATTGCTTCCCTCCTCGTCTCCGGAAACAAAAACCGAGCAAGTTCAAACAAGACACGCTGAGCCTGTTGAGTTTCCTCCCACGTCTAAGACCATCCTTATTGTTGAAGATGATGACACCGTACGGGATCTTGTGAGTGAAGTGCTGAAGCAGCAAGGCCACATAATCTTGACCGCCCGCAACGGAGGTGACGCGCTCCAGCTTGCTAGGCAGTTCGAAGGCCATATCGATCTCCTCATAACAGACATGGTCATGCGCAGGATTGACGGGAAGATGCTGTCCAGAAAGATAAAGTCCATCTGGCCTCACATTAAGGTCATGTTCATGTCCGGTTACGGTGGGGATGTGATTAATAATGATGATCTTAAAGAGAATGTGTTTCTCCCGAAACCGTTCCTGCCACAGGACCTTATTGATAAGGTCAGGTCCGTATTTCAGGGATGAGTTTTCGTGACGAGTAACTATTCATGCATACTGGCTTCTGCATTCTAAGCCGAAAGCTGATCAGGCAGGGTATTATCTCGTAATGCACTTTCCTACGAATGAACCGACTTCGGTGGCAAGAGCTGCCATCTCATCATTTGAAAATGAGGATTTCCTTGCGTATGCCCTGTCAAGATGTTTCGAAGAGACAAATTTCTGGAGCACATACCGCTTAGAGCCTTTAATCATCTTTGCAATTTTTAAAACATCCCCCGAACCCAGCAATGAATTTACCAGGGTGGTACGGAACTCATAGGCAATGTCTGATTCTATGATCATTGCTATGCTTTTCTTTATATGCGTTATGTTTACGAGTGATCCCGCAACGTGAGAATATTTATCCCAAGGCGCCTTGATGTCCATTGCTAAATAATCCAGGAGGTTTTTATCAAGTGCCTCCTGAATAACCTTGGGCCTGGAGCCGTTGGTGTCAAGCTTTACCAGGTATCCCATGGATTTTACCCTATGCATGAACCCTATGAGGCCTGATTGTAATGTTGGTTCACCGCCGGTTATGACAACGGCATCGAGCTTTCCTCTTCGCTTTTCCAGATAAGAGTACACATCTTCCATGAGGATAATATTGCAATATCGATCCGGATCAACGAGCTCAGGGTTGTGGCAGTAAGGACATCGGAAATTACACCCTTGCATGAAAACTACCGCACTGATCTTCCCTGGATAATCTATAAACGATGTCTTCTGGACGTAACCGATCTTCATGGATATATCACCATCATGAAAAGGTGCCTCAGGATCGTGCCTATGTCAAATGGTTCCTTAAGTTATTCGGATAATATTTGACTGAGGCCAAGAACCTCTTTTTGGGGGGCTTATAGTCTTAAAAAAAACATCTTCCTTGATTTATCCGTGCATCCGGTTAATTATATTATAGTAATATGAGTTGCATGTTCAAGATATCTATACGAAATGACGATTCTATTGTCATGGAGGAATAAGACCCATCATGGCAAAGGCACGAATTCTCATCATGGATGATGAGGAACTTATTCTTGATGTCGTGAGCAGTATGCTTGAATACCTGGGATATGAGGTCGAGGTTTCCAAAAACGGGCAAGAGGCGCTTGGAAAGTATCATGCCGCCATGCAGACAGGAAATCCCTTTGGTGCGGTAATCATGGATCTCACCATACCCGGAAGCCAAGGGGGCAAAGAGGTGATTCAGGATCTGTTGAAACTTGACCCTTCAGTAAGTGCGATTGTTTCCAGCGGGTACTCCAATGATCCTATCATGTCAAACTGCACGGAGTATGGTTTCAAGGGTGTTGTTAAGAAGCCGTTCAAGATGGAAGAGCTCAAAGAGGTTATCGAACAAACCTTGAAAGCCTGATAGACAAGAGTTACGATAAAAGGCACCAAGCTTGAGGGTTATAGCACCAAATCAAGGGAATTTCTTCCCTAACCCGGCACTAGAACCCAATGCCCAGTGTCCATCTTTTATACCTGACGTAAGCTCTCCCCCTTGCTTCCTGTCGAAGGCGGTATAATGTCGGCAGTGCCCGGTGATTGAGCCGCCTTTACTTTATTGACCCGGCTCAAAACGAGCTCTTCGGGGTGAACAGCCTTCTCGACACGGAAGGACTTTCTCTGGATGAATTCCTCCTTCTTGCCGTTATTCCACTGGGCTACAGGTCTCAGGTAGCCCACAACGCGCGAATAAACCTCTGTGGTCTCACCACAGTCAGGACATTGCGGATGGTTGCCTGTGAGGTATCCATGGCCGGGGCATACACTGAATGTGGGGCTGAATGTGAAGTAGGGGATTTTGTATCCGAGGCAGATCTTTTTGACGAGATGCTTGATCACCTCATGGTCATCCACACGCTCACCGGCATAGAGGTGCAAGACGGTTCCGCCGGTATACTTGGTCTGGATCTCATCCTGGAGATCCAGTGCTTCGAATATGTCATCCGTATAGTTCACCGGGAGCTGGGAAGAGTTCGTATAGTAAGGCTCATGGCCTGCCCTGTATGCATCTTCATTGGCACAGATGATGTCAGAGTAAGCCTTCTTGTCGATCCGCGCCATCCGGTATGACGTCCCTTCGGCAGGTGTGGCCTCGAAATTGTAATTATTGCCGGTCTTTTCCTGGAGAAGAAGCAGTTTGTGCCTTATGAAATCCGAAACCCTCAACGCAAAGGTGCGCCCCTGATCGGTGCCGATGTCCTTACCGAAAAGGTTTATACAGGCCTCATTCATACCCAAAATGCCTATTGTTGAAAAATGATTCTTCCAGTACTCACCGAACTTTTTTTTCATCCCCGTTAAATAATACTTTGTATATGGGTAGAGGTTGCTCTCCGTAAAGCTCTCCAGGACCTTGCGCTTGATCTCCAGGCTCGTGCTGCCAATGTCTATGAGCGCCTCAAGCCTGCTCATGAACTCAGTCTCGCTCGTGCTCAAGTAGCCGAGCCTGGGCAGGTTGATGGTCACCACGCCGATGGAGCCGGTGAGCGGGTTGGATCCGAATAAGCCGCCTCCCCTTTTCACCAGCTCCCTGTTGTCGATCCTAAGCCTGCAGCACATGCTCCTGGCATCGCCAGGGTCCATGTCCGAGTTGATAAAATTGGAGAAATAGGGAACCCCGTATTTCGCAGTCATCTCCCACAGACCGGTCAGGTTTGTGTTGTCCCAGTCGAAATTGGATGTGATGTTATAGGTGGGTATGGGGAACGTGAACACCCTTCCCTTTGCATCACCTGCGGCCATAACCTCTACGAAGGCCCTGTTGAACATGTCCATCTCTTGTTGAAACTCACTGTAGGTAGCCTCCTGGGTCTTTCCTCCGATGACCACACCCTGGTCTTTATAGTGTGCCGGCACATCGAGATCCAGAGTAACATTGGTGAACGGTGTCTGGAAACCTACCCTGGTGGGCACATTGATATTGAATATGAATTCCTGCAGGGCCTGTTTCACCTGGAGATAATCGAGGCTGTCATAGCGTATGAAGGGAGCCAGCAGGGTGTCAAAGTTGGAGAAGGCCTGCGCGCCGGCTGCTTCACCCTGGAGGGTGTAGAAGAAATTCACGATCTGCCCGAGAGCGGTGCGAAAATGCTTGGCCGGCTTGCTCTCAACCTTGCCGGCTGCGCCTTTGAACCCCTGGAGAAGAAGATCGTAGAGGTCCCAGCCCACGCAATAGACCGAGATTATATTAAGGTCGTGTATGTGAAAGTCGCCGCCTGAATGTGCATTCCTCACCTCCGGCGGATAGATCTTATTGAGCCAGTAGAGCTTGCTGATCTCGGATGAGAGGTAGTTGTTGAGGCCCTGGAGAGAGAAGGCCATGTTGCTGTTTTCATTTACCTGCCAGTCGAGCTTATCCAGGTACTGGTCTATGAGATCGACCCCCATGCCCGCCTTTATCTCGCGTATTTTGGCATGCTGATCCCGGTAGATGATATATGCCTTGGCCGTTTTCCTGTGCATAGACTGGAGGAGCACCTCCTCCACGATGTCCTGGATTGCCTCCACTGTGGGTATGTCTTTCACGGTCTGTTCAGAAATGGAGAGGACCTTGATCATCAGTTTATGGGCCATGCCCTCATCGAATTCTTCGGTGGCCCTGCCTGCCTTGGCAATGGCCGATGTTATCTTGGAAGCATCAAAAGAAACTATCCTGCCGTCTCTTTTCCTGATGGTGGTGAACATTCGACTCCTCCTCTTAGACGTAAGAACTCATAAAAGTGTTTTAGGTCAGTGACACCTGCCGTTTTAAACGATCATAAACCTGTAATACGGCCCCACCTGTACTGCTGTTGTCGATATGACTTTCATTCATGGAACGCAAATAGTAAATACTATATGTAGTGTACGATGATTATCGTCATACTATATATAGATATTAAATGGTGATTGCAAGGAGAAAAATACAAATTTATTCTTTGTCTTCTTTGTACATCCCTTCGATCTCTGCAGCAAAATTTTTGCTGACGACCTTGCGCTTAATCTTGAGGGTTGGTGTGAGTTCACCCGTTTCAATACTGAATTCCTTGGGCAGGAGCGTAAACCTGCGGATCTGTTCAACCCGGGCATAATCCTTCATGAGGACTTTCAGCTTGTCTTCATAGAATGCCATAATCTCAGGCTTCTTTACGAGATCTTCATGAGAATTGAAGGAAATGCCCTGTTTATTGGCATAATTACTCAGTTCCTTAAAGTTCGGAACAATCAGGGCGCTTAGATATTTCTTGCCCTCGCCGATTAGAACTGATTGTTCGATGAACAGGTCGGATACAAGGGTGTTCTCGATATTCTGAGGTGCGATGTTCTTGGCGCCTGCGGTTATGATGATGTCTTTCTTGCGGTCCGTGATATACAGGCACCCGCGGGCATCTATTCTTCCTATGTCGCCGGTCAGGAACCAGCCGTCTTCTGTAAAGACCGCCTTTGTGTCGTCAGGTTTGTTGTAATAGCCTTTCATGACCTGGGGTCCTTTGATGAGAATCTCGCCGTCCTGGGCGATCTTAACCTGGGTATCCGGCAGTGCGGGGCCTACAGAACCGAACTCAAACACATCAAATCGGTTAACATTGGTAACCGGGCTCGTCTCGGTAAGCCCGTAGCCGTTGTGCACTGCTATTCCTATGCCGTTGAAGAACCGGTCGATCTCAGTTGCAAGCGGCCCTCCTCCGCTGATGAATATCCTGATGCGGTCGAGGCCCAGGACTGACCTCATTTTTTTGAATACCAACGCCTCGGCGGCATCGTACTGGATTTTTATGATAGGGGGCATGGGCTTGTGTTGCACAATGTAGTCCACAGCCCTATCGGAGACGGATACTGCCCATTCGAAGAGCTTTTTTTTCAGAGGCGGAGCCTTGGCGGTCTGAGTCTTTATGCCTGAATGGAGCTTTTCAAATAGCCGCGGCACGCTCACCACCAGGGTGGGTCTGATCTCCTGCATGTTCTCGAGTACGTTTGCAAAACTCTCTGCCAGGTTTATCACCGACCCGATGTGGATCATGAGGTAGAGGGATATAGTCCTGCCAAGAGAATGACTCCAGGGAAGCAGCGCCAATGATTCATCTTGGTGACTTATTATGGGATGCGAGGCATAAGCCTGCAGGACATTGGCCACAAAATTGCTGTGGGTGAGCATGACCCCTTTGGGTTGACCGGTCGTTCCGGATGTGTAGATGAGGGTGGCAAGATCATCCGGCTTGATGGCGCTCATGCGCTCTTCGAACACGGATTTATCCTTAGTGGCATCACCGCGGCGCATAAGTTCATCGAAGCTGATGATAGAATCGTCATCCATATCAATCGGATCGAAGGTCACAATGTATTCAAGCGGCATGATCCTATTTTTCATGGACAGGATCCTGTTCAGGTGATCTTTGTCTGAAACAAAGACTACCTTGGTGTTTGAATCATTGATGATATAGGCGGTCTCGGCACCGGAGTTGGTGGCATAGATGGGGGCATCCGAGGCCCCGATGGACAGTACGGCAAGGTCCGAAACCATCCACTGCCAGCAGTTCTCGGAAAAGATGCCGACCATGTCATTGGAGTTCACCCCCAGAGAGATAAGGCCCAGGCCCACCTTGGTAACCATGTTCTGCATCTCTCTCCAGCTGATGGGTGCATATCTACCCTCTTTCTTGAATCTCACACACGGCTCATACTGGTACTGCTCAGCCCTGTTGTGGAAAATACCGGCGATGTTTTTTTCAGAAAACCTCATAGTAATCCTCCTTGCGTTTTCTTATGATGCACATGATTTCTCTTGATGCCTGATCCGATGGCTTGTCTTGAAGAAAGCCCTGTTCCTCTTACTCATAAATACGAAGAATGCTTATGCAAAGGCTGTGTGTTTGTGAGGGTATGTTCGCTGAAGCACACATATCCCGCTGTTCGTAATTACCCTTTAGATTGTTATCCATGCCCCTCGTGCATCCCATGATCAAAATACGGACTTTCTATATATCATTTTCCAGGGATCAACAATCACTTTCACCTTGTATAAAGACCTAATCAAGCATATGCAAAACACCCGCACATCCAATGAGGGAGAATAGTTGCGATAGATTGAGAAATTCACTATACTGAAAAAGTGATGTTTAATGCACTGAGCATAGATCTTGAGGAGTATTTTCAAATTCATGTACTTACCGGTTTAATACACCCGGATACCTGGACCGACCAGCCTTCTTCCATAGAAGAGAACACGATAAGACTCCTTAATCTTCTTGACGAGCACAACATCAAGGCAACCTTTTTTTGCCTAGGATGGATTGCCGAGCACCATCAAGGGCTCATCAGGTGTATTCATGACAAAGGCCATGAAATAGCCTGCCACGGGTATGCCCACCAGGTCATCTACCAGCAGGACCAAACCTGCTTCTCTCATGACGTATCAAAGGCCAAGGATATACTGGAGAATGCGATTGGGGAGAGAGTTATCGGGTACCGCGCTCCCACCTACTCTATCATTAACCAGACCATGTGGGCGCTTAATACCCTCGAAGAAATGGGTTTCCTTTATGATTCGAGCATCTTTCCCATATACCATGATAACTATGGAATCCCTGATGCCCCTCGTTTCCCTTATAAAATACCAGACAGCTCCCTTGTAGAGTTCCCCATCTCAACCTTAAAGATCGGCCCCTTCAATCTCCCTATCTCAGGGGGAGGGTATTTCAGGCTTTTGCCCTATCAACTTGTCAAGATAGGGCTCAAGTCCTTCATGTCGAGCAAGAGGCCTTTTGTATTTTATATCCATCCATGGGAATTGAACCCAAGTACTCCAAGGGTGCCGGGTATGAACGCACTGTCCCGCTTTCGGACATATACCGGTATTGGTAGCGCCTTTCATAAATTCTCAACTCTTCTTAGAGATTTTCCTTTCAAGCCGGTCCGCAGTGTCTTGATGGATATGGGCCTGCTTCCAAAAAGACCGTCTTCAGTGACCAACGATCAGTGATCAGTCCACCCTTCAATCGCTTTCTGATCATTGTTCACTGATCACTCGTCACTCTCAAGTGCCTTTCTGGCTTCCTCTTTTGTCTCGTAGATATGAGGGGCCAGCTTGCGCTTTTTGAGGGCATCCCCTAGTTTCATCCGTAAGAAGGTGTTAGTGGTGTAACGTGTTACTCCCGAATAAAATTTCTTCACCACTTTGTTTACCATGGCGGTGTATTCGTCAACAAGGTCGGGAAGAATGTCGAAGTTGTCATAATTTACGATGGTGTATACCTTCTTATCAAGCGGTGAACATATTCTGGTGACCATATCTTCAATGGCCTTGATGTCCTTGCTGCTCTTGATCTTGTGTCCCTCAAAATTGACAAAGAAGAGGTTCTCCTCGGGGTCGTAGGTGAGTCTTTCCTCCAGGCTGAGCTCGGTAATATAATCCCTCAAGCCCATGGGTCCGGTTCGGAAGATCTTTTCATCCATCACTCGGGGCTTTTTCGATATGACAGGGACAAAACCCATGTGTTTGACGATGTCTTGTTCAATATCGATACCTGGTGCCACTTCAGTGAGCTCCATGCCTTTTTTAGTCAGTGTAAAAACACAACGCTCCGTAATATAGTAGACAGGTGTGCCTTTCATGATGGCGTAACGGCCGCTGAAGGTCACCTGCTCGACAGCATCCAGAAACTTTATCTCGGCTCCTTCCTGGTCGATGAAGAGTTTGCCGTCTTTGACGGATACCTTGAGGCCTCCTGCCGTAAAAGTTCCAACAAAGACAACTTTTCTTGCATTCTGGCTGATGTTGATGAACCCACCGCACCCGGCCAGCTTGGATCCGAACTTGCTCACATTCGTGTTTCCTTCTCTGTCCGCCTGGGCCAGTCCGAGGAAGCAACAATCCAGGCCGCCACCATCATAAAAGTCGAACTGATAGGGCTGATCGATAACGCATTCTGGGTTCGTTGAGGCCCCGAAGCTTAACCCCCCCGCAGGCATCCCCCCGATAGTACCGGGCTCGGCAGTGAGGGTGATATATTCCAGGATCTTCTCCTCATTGGCCACCTGGGACACACCTTCAGGCATACCGATGCCCAAGTTGATGATGCTGTTGCCTTTGAGCTCAAGGCCGGCCCTGCGGGCAATGATTTTTCTCTCACCCATTTCCATTGGTTGCACAGACTGCATGGGGATCCTCAGCTCACCGGTATAGGCAGGGTTGTAGCGCTCTGCAAAGGTGGCCCAGTGGTTTTCAGGCTTTGACACCACGACGCAATCCACCAGGATACCCGGGATCTTCACCTGGCGTGCATTCAGGGTCCCCCGGTCCGCTATGCGTTCAACCTGAACGATAACAAATCCCCCTGAGTTCTTCGCAGCCATGGCAATGGCCAGGGCCTCGATGGTCAGCGCCTCTTTCTCCATGGATACATTACCATCGGTATCCGCCGTGGTCCCCCGGAGGATGGCCACATTGATGGGAAAGGTCTTGTAGGCGAGGTATTCCTGGCCGTCAAACCTGATAAGCTCCACCAGATCGTCCGTGGTTTTCTTGTTTATCTTTCCACCGCCCAAACGCGGGTCGATGTAGGTCCACATGCCCACGGTGGTGATAGTGCGGGGCTTATGGGCCGCAATGTCGCGAAACATGTGGGAGATCACGCCCTGAGGGAGGTTGTATGCGTCTATCTTGTTTTCAATGGCAAGTTTGCCCAGCTTCGGTGCAAGACCCCAGTGACCGCCGATTACCCTCTTCACAAGGCCTTCGTGGGCAAGATGGTTGAGGCCGCGCTCTTTTCCATCCCCCTGTCCTGCGGCATATACCAGGGTGAGATCCCTGGGTTTGCCGGTTGTTATAAAGTATTCTTCGATCTTGAGGAGGATCTCCTCCGGAACTCCGATACTTACAAATCCGCCTGTAGCCACGGTATCACCGTCCTGGATGACCTGGATGGCCTCCTGTGCGGAGACGATCTTGCCTTTTCTCATCCGTGAAGGCGGTAACGCCCCGAGCATAGGGTGGATGCTGCCTCGCTTAGGCATTGAGTACCTCCAAATTTAAGGATTCAGCAGCGATGCACCCGGTCAGAAGGATATGGACATCTCTGACGATGGAGGGCCGAGCGCATAATGCCTAGAATTATAATTAAGAATCGACATTTTCGAGCGGTTCTTTTTTCTGCACAATCTTCCTGTCCGGGTCGATAAGAGGAAGCGGTTCGAGCCCTTTAAAGTTGACCTCCTTGAGAAATCTCTTCACCAGGATGTCTTCAGGGTCCTTCACCTTCTTGAGGGCCTGAGTGATCTCGATCTTGCCGGCTGCAAAGGTCTCATGACCACCGCCCTTGCCGATTCCGATCGCTATCTTATGTGCCAGCACACCCGCCATGTCGTTCGTTTTCTTGGCGCGGATCGAGAAGAGGACCGACCCATTGTGCCTGCCATAGCACATGCTCCAGCGGATGCCTTCCATCTGGATCAGCTCATCCGCAAACTCACCGATCATCTCGGGCCAGGAGATCACGTCCAACCTGGCAATGATGGCATCACCGTATATCCTTGCGTTGTTCAGGACTGAATTGAGCTCCTCAAAATACTGCCTGGGTTTGTCCGGGTGTTCGATGCGTGACAACTTTTTCTGGAGTATGTGGGGAAAGAGGTGGATGGACGCACGGATGTCCGCATCGGTCGATTGCCTGCCAAGGTCGCGGGTGTCGGATTTGATCCCGTAGTAGAGTGCGGTGGCCACCTTCCGATCCATCTCGATACCTAAAGTCCTGAGGTACTGGGTAATAATGGTGGATGTACTCCCCACGTCCTTGGGGATATCCAGGTAGTCCGCCTCCAGGGAAGACTTGCGCAGGGGATGGTGATCGACGATGATATTCGGGAATATACCTTTGGGCAGGTAAAGGTTGCCGGTATGGGGCTGGCAATCGACAACCGCTACAACTGAAAAATTCCTCGGGGAGATGGTGTTTAAAGGGACGAGATCTATCCCTAGGATTTTAACCATGGCACGGTTTTCAGCCCTGCCGATGATTCCATTATAACCGATAACGGATGTGACGCCTGCAACCTTACGGAATAAGTGCTTGAGTCCGAAGGCCGCGGCAATGCCGTCGGGATCGGGGTTCTCATGGGTGGCAATGAGGACCTTGCGCTTTCCCTTGAGCAACCCAAGCAGCTTGTCTTCCAACTCTTGTCTTGTCATGTCTTAGTCCTTCAGGAGGGAATGAATCATATCATATATTCGCTTCGCATGTGTGCCCTTCCAGTAGATCCGTCTACAGGACGGACACCTGGCGAAGATCTCCTGTGTTGTGTACACATATTCCGGGATATGCGTCTTTACGTCCTCGCGGTTTGTATCCACCAGGACGGTATTGCAGAGGCTGCACCGGGTAAAAGGTCCCGCACCCTGGCGGAGGTCGAGCGCACCAAAGAGTTCCTGAAGCTGTTCACTCACATGGTCATGTGCAATGAACACCACTGACTTATGTGCGGCAATAGCGTGTTTTCTTGTCAGCACGATTCTCCCGTTCTCAACAGAGCGCCTTACCAGGTCTTCATCCCAGTGGGACATATATTCTGCATCAAAGCCCAGGATCCTCAGCCATTTTGCTATCTTACCCAGGTTCTGATCACACAAAAAACGAATCGGCAGGTCTGAACGCATCCCGCACATGGAACACCTTCTTATTCTGGTCTATGGTGATCACATCATAGCGCATCGGTGTGTCCATCATACCTTTTGCCTTCAGGTATGCAAGTGAGGCCTTAATAATACGCTGCTGCTTCCATGTCGGGATCCATTCAAGGGGATCCCCAAAAGTGTCCTTTAATGCAGACTTCACCTCGACAAAGACAATTGTTTTTACCTCTTTGGCAATGATATCGATTTCACCGGAACATGCATGGAAGTTGGCATCGAGGATTTTAAAACCCTCATGCTTGAGAAATTTTCTGGCTATCTCTTCACCGATAGCGCCTTTTTCACGGGACGATCTAGGACACACCCTTGAAAGACCTCCTGTGGATCCGGCAGGGGCCTAGACTCTCAATTGCCTCGATATGATCCTTGGTTCCGTACCCCTTGTGCCGTGAAAACCCATAGCCGGGGTAGAGTTCTTCCATGTTCCTCATATACCTGTCCCTGGTCACTTTGGCCACGATACTTGCAGCGGAAATGGACGGCTCCGTCTGGTCGCCCCTGATAACAGGTATGCACCTGCACGGCAGAGACGGAACGGCATTCCCATCGACAAGCGCGCAATGAGGAGATACGGTGAGTTTGCGCACCGCTTCCCCCATTGCCTTCAAGGTTGCCTTCAGGATATTGATGGTGTCAATGGTCATCGCATCGACCATAGAAACGCCGATGCATACCTCAACCGAAGAGATAAGGAGTGTAAAGATCTTTTCTCTTTGCGCCTCAGAGAGACGTTTGGAGTCTCTGACAACAGAGCGTAAAGAGCACTGCGGGTTCATGATCACCGCAGCGGCCACGACAGGGCCCGCTAAAGGGCCCCTGCCGGCCTCATCCACACCGCACAACGGCCATAAACCCTGTGCAATGAGATCTTCTTCCAGGGGCATGCTAGCTGCGGATCTCCTTCAGCCGTGCCGCCTTGCCTCGCAATTCTCTCATGTAGTAAAGCTTTGCCCGTCTAACCTTGGAACGCCCCACTATCTCGATCTTTTCCACACTTGGTGCATGCAGGGGGAAGACCCTTTCAACGCCGACAGAGTATGACTGCTTGCGCACAGTGATAGAAGAACGGTTGTTTCCCCTGTGCCGTGCAATGACCACTCCCTCGAATATCTGTAAACGCTGCCTGGCACCTTCCACGATCTTCATGGAGACGCGGACCTTGTCACCGATGTGAATCTCGGGCAGTCCTTCTTTCATCTGTGACTTCTCGAATTCATCCAGGATGTTCATTTACTACCTCCTACGCGATCCTATCTAAAGCTATTGATACGGCAGAGCGTACGGAAAGATGATTGAAGTCACCCTTTCCCGTAATAGGCTCTATCACTGCATCGAACGACCTAACATACCGCGGTGATATCCCCCACCCTGTGCCGAACAGCAGGCACATGTCTTGTGAGCGGGCACGTTCTCTTGCATCTTCCCAGGATATGCATCCTTCGATCCTACTCGCCGAAGTACCCACCATAAGAGCGCCTGTATGCCGCTTTATCTCTTCTATATCATGAACGAGCCGAATAATCTCCAATGCCCTTTTTCTGAAAGGATTGTACTGCCCGCCGAACCCCTTCAGCCAGTGTTCGATGATCCGCTTGGCAAAGTCAAGTTGGCTTGGGTTCGGGTGAACGATATAGAGCGTATTGATGCCGTATGTCAAGCATACTCTTGCACAATCGTGCAGATCGAGGTTGGTTATCGCACTTGCTATTTCATTCCCGTTCTTGTCGAGACACGGCCAATGCAGCAGTGCAACACTGAGCATACTGCAAGCCCCTTTAGGGCCGTCCCTTGGTCTTACCCGGAACCGGGGTTCGGTCTGAAGGTGTTTTTCTCATAAGGTCAGGCCTGACTTCATGAGTCTTTCTGTGCGACATCATCTCCCGCCAAACCTTTATTTGCTCATGGTTTCCGGACAAGAGCACCTCAGGCACCTCAAGACCTCTGAATTCACGGGGCCTGGTATAATGCGGATGTTCAAGAAATCCTTCGTAATGGGAGTCTCCCGTATGCAGGGTATCCTGGCCGAGAACACCCGGGATGAGTCTCACGATGGCATCCGTCATGACCATCGCGGGTATCTCCCCTCCTGTGAGCACATAGTCGCCGATGGAGAGCTCTTCATCAACAAAGAGTTCCGATACCCGTTCATCCACGCCTTCATAGTGTCCGCAGATGATGGTAATAATTCCCTCACCGCTCAGCCGCAATGCATCTTCCTGAGAGAAGAGCCGTCCTCTCGGGGTGGTGAGGATAACCTCTCCCCGGTCCTCAAGGCTTTCCAGGGCTGCGGCGATGGGCTCGGGTTTGAATATCATGCCTCCTCCGCCGCCATAAGGTGTATCATCTACCGTGCGGTGAGCCCCGATACCGAAATCCCTCAACGCTACAAGCTTGATTGTTACAAGCCCCCTTGCTATGGCCCTTGAGATGATGCTCTCCTCATGGACGCCTGAGAATAAGCTGGGGAAAAGGGTAATGATGTTGATGATCACGACACGTGTTCTTTAGTCAAGAAGACCCTCTAAGAGCGAGGAATCGATTGTCATGCAACCTTTCTCCGGTGATATCTCCCTGATTACGTCTTTGGTTGCCGGGATGAGATATTGTTTTGTCTTGTCTACCACGTAAACGTCGTTGCTCCCGGTCGAGAAGATATCCACCACTTCTCCGAGAACGGTCCCTTCACCATCAATGACCTTCAGGCCCAAGATGTCTTTCCAGTAAAATTCATCTTCTTTAAGCCCTTCAAGCTGATCGTTTTTTACGAAAAGCGCCTCGCCTTTAAGGTGCTCCACCTGGGAGATGTGGGTATAGCCCTCAAGTGAAATAATGTAAAAACCCCGCCGTTTCTCAGCCCCTAGTATCTTAACAGGTGGGCCGTTAAGCCCTATTATCAGGTGGGAATATCTTGAGAACCTCTCAAAAGAATCACCATAAGGGAATATCCGCATCCGGCCTTTCAGGCCATGGGGAGAGCCGACCCGTGCGATCTCAATGAGATCAGTCATTGCGATTATTCAATAATCTCCAGCACCGACCTCTTCTTCAGTTTTGTAGATGCCGCGGTAAGCAGCGTGCGCATGGCTCGGGCCGTACGTCCTTCCTTGCCTATTACTTTACCCAAATCCGATTTTGCAACCCTGAGCTCAATAACAGACGTCACTTCACCTTCAACCTCAGAAACCTTCACGTCATCCGGACTGTCAACCAACGCCTTCGCGATGTACTCTATAAGCTCTTTCATGGTACCCTCACATCAACGTTATTTAGTATCGGATCAGAGCGAATATCCTTTATCCTTGATGAGCTTTTTCACAGCCGGTGAGAGTTGCCCGCCTTTATTGACCCATTCCTTGATCCTGTCCATTTTCAGGTTGATGCTTTCCGGTCTGAACTTGGGATCGAAATGTCCGACTATTTCAATGAATCTCCCATCGCGCTTATTGCGTGAGTCGGTGACAACAACACGGTAGAACGGCTTCTTGGCGGCTCCCCCTCGGGTCAATCTGATGGTGACTGCCATGCGTATTTGTTCCCCCTTTATGGTATGCTTGTCTAGGTTGCCACACTTATATTACTTGTCGAAACATTGTCAAGTCATTTATCCTTGGGCATTTGCGGGCTTTTATGCAGGCATGAAGCCGTTTGGAGCACATTCGGAATTCGCAAAAAAGAAAAACAGGCTTTGTATTCATTTTACAAGATATTTTTTCAGATACTTACCGGTGTACGATCGCTCAACACGTGAGATTTCATCAGGGCTGCCCTTGGCCACAAGGTAGCCGCCTTCATCTCCACCCTCCGGGCCAAGATCGATGATATGGTCTGCAGACCTGATGATATCCATGTTGTGCTCGATGACGATCACGGTGTTTCCTTCGTCAACCAGGCGGTGAAGCACGATGAGGAGCTTGTTGATATCGTCGAAGTGGAGACCTGTGGTGGGTTCGTCAAGGATGTAGACCGTTTTCCCGGTAGCTCGCTTAGACAGCTCCTTGGCCAGTTTTGTCCTCTGGGCCTCGCCTCCTGATAGTGTGGTGGCGCTCTGACCGAGTCTTATATAATCCATGCCCACATCGATGAGTGTCTTGAGCTTGCGCTTGATTTTGGGAACGGCATCGAAAAGTTCAAAGGCCTGACTCACCGTCATATCAAGGACATCCGCTATGGACTTGCCTTTATACTTGATCTCCAGGGTCTCATCGTTGAAACGTCTTGACTGGCACTGGTCACACATAACGTATACATCGGGCAGGAAGTGCATCTCTATCTTGATAAGCCCGTCTCCCTGGCAGGCCTCGCATCTGCCGCCTTTCACATTGAAGCTGAAACGGCCGGGTTTGTACCCGCGCACCTTGGCATCGGGCAGCATGGAAAAAAGCTCCCTGATGAGGGTAAAGACGCCCGTATAGGTGGCAGGATTCGACCTGGGGGTCCTGCCGATGGGACTCTGGTCTACATTAATGACGCGGTCGAGGTTCTCGAGACCGGTGATCCCCTTGACATGAGTAGGGGACTTCCTCGACCCCGAGAGAAAATTGTTTAAATACGGATAGAGCGTATCGATGACCAGGCTCGATTTGCCTGAGCCCGATACACCGGTGATGCAGGTGAACAGCCCGATGGGGATGTCTACATTGATGTCCTTGAGGTTGTTGGCATGGGCGCCCTTGATGCGTATATACGCCCCTTTGGGCCGCCTCGGGTGCTCGGGTGCATGGATCTTCAATTGCCCTGAGATATATTTCCCGGTAAGAGATGAAGTGCTCTTGACAAGCTCGGAGGGAATCCCCTGAAACACTATGTTGCCGCCCTGCTCCCCGGCACCGGGTCCCATATCGATGACATAGTCGGAAGAAAGGATGGTTTCCTCATCGTGTTCGACGACTATGAGGGTGTTGCCGAGGTCGCGCAGATGCTTGAGCGTGTTGATGAGACGTTCATTGTCCCTCTGATGCAACCCGATGGTGGGCTCATCCAGGATATACATTACGCCCATCAATGCCGAGCCGATCTGGGTGGCGAGCCTGATGCGCTGGGACTCGCCCGATGAGAGGCTGCCGGCGGACCTGCTCAGCGTGAGGTACCCGATCCCCACCGAGGTAAGGAAGCCGAGGCGTTCCCTGATCTCCTTTATGAGCCTGTCGGCTATTTCCTGGTTCTTGGGACTCAATTTCAGGTTATGGAAATATTCGAGCAGATCATCCACACTTATCGTGGTAAGTTCGTAGATGTTTTTATCGGCTATGGTGATGTGGAGGATTTCATTCTTCAGGCGTGCACCCTTGCAGTCGGGGCAGGTAATGTTGTTGAGAAAACGTGAGATGTCCTCGCTGATCTCGCCTGTCTCGGTTTCCTTCATCCGTCTGGTGAGATTGGGGATAACCCCTTCAAAAGGGGCAGAATAGGCGTCTTTCATAGGCCCGCCATAAAGGATTGTGCGCCTGGCCTCTTCGGGGAGCTTCTCAAAGGGGGCATCTGCATCAAACTTAAGATTCCTCGCCAGATAGCTGATCATGCGGCTTGCGAACCTACCCGGCGGCACCCCCCAGGGGACAATGGCACCCTGGTTCAGAGATCGCCTCTTCTCAGGGACCACCAGGTCGGGGTCGATTTCTATGAGCACGCCCAGACCATGACAGGTCTCGCATGCGCCATGGGGGTTATTGAAGGAAAACATCCTCGGCGATATCTCGGGGAAGGAGGTGTTGCATACCGGGCAGCTGTAATGCTCGGAATAGATATATGACCCACCAAGGTCGTCCTCAACGGTGAGCGTCCCTCCTGAAAGCTTGCATGCCATCTCGATGGAGTCCAAGAGCCGGGTCATTACCCCGTCTTTCATCACAATCCTGTCCACTACCACATCGATCGTATGCTTCTTGTTTTTGTCGAGTCGCGGGATCTCTTCAATGTCATAGAATTCGTTGTTTATGCGCACCCTCACAAATCCTTCACGGGCCAAACGCTCAAAGAGTTTTGTATACTCCCCCTTGCGTCCGGTGATTATAGGGGCGAAGAGGATCACCTTTTTACCGGCTCCGAGGTCGAGGACCGCCTGGGCCATCTGTTGGATGGTCATGGATTCGATTGCACGGCCGCAGATCCAGCAACGAGGTGTGCCTATCCTCGCAAAGAGGACCCTTAGGTAATCATAGATCTCGGTAACGGTCCCCACCGTGGACCGGGGATTGTTGGATGTGGTCTTCTGTTCGATGGCTATGGCCGGTGATAGGCCTTCAATGGATTCCACCTGCGGCTTGGGCATCTGATCGAGGAACTGCCGGGCATAGGCGCTTAAGGATTCCACATATCTGCGCTGCCCTTCGGCAAAGAGCGTATCAAAGGCGAGTGTCGATTTGCCCGAGCCGGACACACCTGTGATTACCACGAATTTGTTCCGGGGTATCAGAACGTCGATGTCTTTGAGGTTGTGCTCGCTCGCACCTTTTATTTCGATGTAATCTTTCATGGATGTTTTTTTGTAGGGGCGGCTTTAGCCGCGATCCCATGTTCCTGCCGCGGCTAAAGCCGCCTACAGTGTCTGGATTTACATATAGATCCCGACAAAATGGTCCGCCATGATCATCTTAAGCCAATGATCGAACGCCTCTTTCTGATGCTTCGTCTGAAGCGTTTCCACGATCTCGGAGCGCACCTCGTCAATGGGTTTACCACCGGAAACTCCGCGCTCCAGTACTTGGTATATGAGGATGTTTTCATCCAGGGAGACAGGGCCTACTATATCTCCGGGCTTTGCAGTCTCAAGGACCTTGCGGGCCTCACTTGCAAGCTCATCGATTCTTATCCAGCCGATATCCGGATTGCTTCCGGCTGTCTTTTCGGCATAATCCTTTGCCGCCTCGTCAAAAGGTCTGCCGCTGTGAATATCCGTTATGGCTTTATCGGCCTTCACCGGATCATTTTTTATGAGGATCTGCTTGAGGTGTAAGGATTCGGCCCCGGAATACTCTTTTGGATGGGAGTCATAGTAGTCCTGCACCATAGTTTCAGTCACCACAACCCGGGATCTGACCATCATATCCATGATGGTGGTCTTCTTTATCATGGACTGGGCGCTGGCCACGTCGATGTTCATGCTCTTGGCAGCATCTTCTGCACGACCCAATTCAACCTGGGGCAGGCCCAGGCTGTGGTAAACCTTGTCTACGATCGCATCTTCCACCATAAGCTGCAATACCTGCTCGGCCGTCGAAGCTTCATAATTTTTTGCACCGAGGTCATGCATCTTCTTCACAAGATCCGAGTGCATGATGACCTTATCATCCACTACGGCCACAATCCCGTCGATCATCTCGGCATGTGCCGGGGTGCATAAAAGGGCTATGAGCACGGCAGATGCCAACGGCAGAATCCACATTATGCCCCTGAGTCCGGCTGGTATTTTTGTGAAGCTGAATATATTCATATTCTTTTCAGTTCTCCGCACGTATATTCTCATGTTACCACAGCAAGTATGTCACGTATTTCATTTGGTATATCGTGACCCTGTAACGGTATCTCCATAAAACCCTCAGGCCTGAGTCTCCCCTTCCTTTGCGTCACGAAGGTAATGAGCCTTTCCAGGTCCACAATGCTATCACGGCTCAGGTACAACCTCAACACTTCTTCATCCATATCGATTTTTTTAATTCTCTGCCGCTTCATAATATCACGCACCTCTGATATGAGAAGCAGCGACTTGACCGGTTCCGGCAGGGGACCATAGAGGTCTTTCAGTTCATCGCCTATGGTCCTGAGCTCGTCGGTCGATGCGGAGAAGAGTCTTTTATAGAGACCGAGCCTCAGGTGCTGGTCCGGACAGTAGTTTTCAGGAATATAGGCATCGAGACTGATCCTGATCTCAGGGTCTATTTCCGGTAATGCCTGTTTTCCCTGGAGGCTGTCGACCGCCTCTTTAAGCATCTCCTGGTAGAGCTCGTAGCCTATGGCCGTAACGTGTCCCCACTGGGCCTTGCCCAGTATATCGCCGACCCCCCTTATCTCCATGTCGCGCATGGCCATGTGGAAGCCTGCACCCAGAGATTCGTATTCCTTGATGGCCGAGAGTCTCTTGTGGGCATCCTTGGTGATCCGCCCCATCTCGGGCAGGAGCAGCAGGGCATAGCCCTTTGTCTTGGATCTGCCAACCCTTCCCCTGAGCTGGTAGAGATCGGCCAGTCCGAACTTGTCGGCCCTGTTGATGATGATGGTGTTCGCATTCGAGATGTCAAGCCCGGAGCTTATGATGGCAGAGGTGACCAGCACGGTGATACTCCGCTCCAGAAAGCTGCCCATGACACTGTTGAGTTTTACCCTCGGCATCTGTCCGTGTGCCACGCCGACCCGGGCCTGGGGGCACAATGCCTGGATATGCCTTGCCATGGAGTCGATGGTGGAGACGGTATTGTGAACGAAGAATACCTGGCCCCCGCGGGCGAGCTCTTTGTTGATGGCGACCTGAACGGCCTCATCATCAAAGCGGGTGATGAGGGTGTCGATGGATTTGCGCTCTGCAGGCGGTGTCTCGATGATGGAGAGCTCTCTCAGGCCCGAAATGGCCATGTTCAAGGTCCGGGGTATGGGGGTGGCGGTCAGTGTCAATACATCCACCTCCGCCCTCAAGGACTTTATCTTTTCCTTGTGTTTTACGCCGAACCGGTGCTCTTCGTCCACCACAAGAAGACCCAGGTCTTTGAATCTTATCTTCCCCGAGAGCAGGGCGTGTGTCCCGATAACGATATCCACCTTGCCCGCCTCCAGGTCCAGAAGTACATCCTTGCTGTGGGCGGATGAGCTCATGCTGGAGAGGGCCTCCATACGGATGGGCCAAGAAGCCATCCTGTCTCTGAATGTGCCCAGGTGCTGCCTGGCGAGCAAGGTCGTGGGCACCAGGACGGCCACCTGCTTGCCGGACATCACGGCAACAAAAGCGGCACGCAGCGCTATTTCGGTCTTTCCGTATCCGACGTCGCCGCATATAAGCCTGTCCATGGGCCTTACGGATGCCATGTCGGCATAGGTCTCTTCAACGGCCTTGAGCTGGTCGTCTGTCTCATCGAAGGGGAATGAATCGACGAATTCCCGGATCGGCGGGCTTTCGGTATCATATGACACACCCTGTGCAGCCTGGCGCTTGGCATACAATTGTAAAAGCTCTCCGGCGAGTATCGCCACGGACACGCTTGCCTTTGCCTTGGCATTGGCCCACCTGGTTCCGCCAAGCTTATCAATGGTGTAGTGGTCCGTATCACCTATATAACGCTGGAGCAGCGACAGCCGGTACACAGGGACATAGAGTCTGTCTCCGCCGAGATATTCGAGCAGCACGTAATCGCTCAAGGTTCCGCCGGCCTCCAGCCTGACCACACCTTTAAAGATCCCGATGCCGTTGTCGCGGTGCACGACGGCATCGCCTACATTGAGCTGGGTGAACGGGTCGTAGATGGGTGGGCCTGAAGGCGTCTTTCTCCTCTTTCTATGGGCGCCGAGCATCTCTTCAGCCGATATGAGGGCAGCCCCAAGCTCAGGCAGGATGTAACTTGAAGAAAGGTTTCCCTCGATCATGCGCACCCGGGCGCCGAACCCGCCATAGTGCAGCAGGAACTCCGGGCTGGTGGTCTCCGTCTTAAGGCCCCGGATTGCAAAGGCATATTCAATGCGCTCCGTCATCATGTCCGCACTGGAAAAGATGAATACATCAAGGCCCTCATGCACCAGGGAGACAATCCGGTCGAAGACTGCATCTGCAGAACCGCCTGTGAGCAGTTCCCATTTTACACGGGCCTGTGGGGAGCCACTGAGGTTGTCTGCGAGGGATGTCGATATCCGCCGATCGAAACCGGCCAGGTGCATTGCAAGATCCGTTTTGCTTATTATTGCCTCTTCAGGTGCGAGGAAGACTTTCTGCCTGGTAAGGGCACGCTCATATCCATGGACATAGGAGTTGAACGCCTCATCCCAGAGGGTGCCTGTTTCAACGGCGTCAGGGCACATGATGACGGTTTTCTTGGAGAGATAATCGAAGATGGTGGAAGGTTTTTCGTAGAAGAGCACAAGATAGGATTCTATGCCTGGAGTATGTATGCCCTGCTCCATATCCTCGATGATGAACCGGGTGCCGGGTTCCCCCATCCTTCGTAAGATGGCCCGTGCGTTCTTCATATGGGGATAGTCCAGAAGGACCTCGCCGCCGGGGAGTATATCCGCCGAATCCAGGACTTTTCGGGTCCTCTGGGTCTGCACATCGAATCCTTTTATGGCAACGATCTCATCGCCGAACATATCGAGACGCACCGGTTCTTCCATGCCCGGGGAAAAGATGTCCATGACAGAGCCCCTGATGCTGAATTGTCCGACGTCGTCAATGAGCGCCTCCCTGGTGTAGCCCATACGGACGAGCCTGAGGGAAAAATCCTCCCTTTCTATCTCCGTGCCCGCCTTGAGGCTTATGATACTCGAGATAAGATCTCCCTTTCCCATGGTGAAGCCGAGAACGGCCTGCAGCGGGGTGATCACCACTGATGCAGGGCCGGTCAACAGGGCGTATAGGGCCGTAATCCTCTTGGCCATGATCTCTTTTGAAGGGCTGTCATCCTGATACGGCCTTACGTCATACGGCGGGAAGATCCTGATGTGCTCGGGCTTGAGGAAGCACAGGACATCTTCTTGGGCCTTGTACATATCATCCGCACTTTTCACGATCCATAGAACGGGTTTTTTCTCACGCCTGAAAATGGATGCTGTGATGAGCGCCTGAAGCGAAGCCGGGTAAAAACCTGCTGAATCGACTGAGACAAGGGCCTGCAGTATCTTATTCTCCATGACCCTCTTCCAGTATCATCTGGACCCCGCCTTGCCCCTTTTCTTTTGCAGCAACGGCGATTGTAGCTTCATGTAATGTCAGAACGGGCCAGAAGGGACGTAATGTGCGAGGTATCTTCATCTTAGCGAGGATTTGTGATACCTTTTTATCCGACATCCTGTCCCCTTTCAGATATGACCTGATCCGGAAGTTCCCGGTCGTGCACTCGGGCACAATGATATTCACGGTCTTGTTGATCTCGGGAATGAAAAAAGGTCCCCCTTCTTTGATTTCGAGGGAATAATGCGGGCCCGGGGAAACGCGGTGTATGACAAGCAGACGGCCATCCAGGAGCACCTTCACCCTTCTCTTGATGGTATGCGCCCGAATAGCCGCACCCAGCACCTCAAAGGCGGTATCCACCTGAATCGCGTCGATCCCCCTCGGCTCATGGGCCATGCGTGAGATGACATTGATGAGAAGCCTCCTGGTAACGGCATCGGGTGCACTTCTTAAGTCATCGGCCCTGAAGGCCTTGATCATGACATAGTCGAAGACAGCCGCACTTTTCTCAAGATCGAGTGCCATGTTCTCCAGGGCTGCACCCTCTTCCCGGGCGATATGGGCAAGAGATGCTATGGACCGCGCAGCCTGGGGGTTTATCCGTTCCATCACCGGGATCACGGCGCTGCGGATGAGGTTGCGGGCGAGCCTCATATCATTGTTTGAACTGTCGATCACATAGGCAAGGCCTTCATCGGTTGCATATTCATTTACCTGGGTTCTTAAGATCCCGAGCATGGGTCTGATGAGATCATCCGGTCTTTTGTATCCCATTCCTGCAAGACCCCTGATGCCGGTCCCCCTGATGATGCGATACAAAACGGTCTCCGCCTGGTCGTCAAGGGTGTGGCCTGTTGCGGCATAGGCATATCCATGGCGGTTTTTGAAGTCGCGGATGGCAATATAGCGCATCTTCCGTGCTTCTTCCTCGAGATTTGCCATGCCGGGGGTCATCATAAGCTTTGCAAGGTGAAATTCCAGGGAAAGCTTCCGGCACCATTCCTGCACGAAACAGGCATCCTGCCCGGATTCTCCTTTGCGGAGGCCGTGATCCACATGGATGACACCGAGCCTGAGATCCAGACTTTGGGAGGCACACCGCATGAGGTCAAGAAGGACCATGGAGTCGATGCCTCCGGAGACGCAGACAAGCACGGAATCGTTGTTTTTCACGGCACACGGGCCTGTAAGGGCGCTCATGAAGGTGTCCAGCAGGGATTCTTGTACGCCTCGGGATTTCATTAAATTTCCCTTTAGTACCGAAGGGAGCTTCGGTCAAGGTTTACCTGGGAGAGGATTTACGCGATTGTATGCAAGACTCCTGGTGACGCAAGACCCATGGCACCAGCGGCCGGCGCAGCGGCAAGCGGCCTGCAGTTATTACTAGAATAATCTCTTGATGTCCGGAACTAGATCAAGATCGTCAGGGATAATGAGCCCATCATCCTCGTGATTTCCTCCCGGGTGGGTTCGAGGTTCTTTACGGGGTGCTGCCAAAGGGTCAAGATCATATTCAAGCTTCACCACATTATATCCTGTCGTTGCATACCTATGCAGTCCCAGCTTATCAAAGGCGTGAAGCATCTTGATATTTTGTTCCCAGACATATGCACGGAAGACCTCAAAACCAAGCTCAGGGGCGATCTGGGTCATGGTCTTGAGCAAATAGAAGCCGAGTCCGATGTTCTGCCACTCCGGATGCACCATGACAGCGAACTCACAGGTTCTTCGCTCGGCTTCTTCATTGTCCATGACGATATGGGTTATGCCGATGATACGGGCCTTCCCTGCATCAGAGGCTTCCACGACCAGGGCCAGCGAATTTTTATAATCGCAATTCACCATCTGCTGGGCCTGCCGGTGGTGCAAAGAGGTGACGTGACTATGAAACCGGTGAAATTTTTCATCGCTGCTCAAGGAATAGAACAGGTTCTGTATGCCCCGCTCGTCCGTTATCTTGACAGGTCTGATAAAGACCTCTTTTCCGCCGAAGGTTTGTTTATGCTCGAAATGTGCCGGGTAGAGGGAATCTTCAGGAGGAAGGATCTGGTCGGGGTATATGTAGTTCATCCTCTTGGCCTCATCCAGCAGCCAATTACGGAACTTCGGGTGTGCTATGGTGATGAGCTCAAGCACCCGTTCGCGGATGGATTTGCCGAATAGGTTCACACAGCCGTATTCCGTGACCACATAACTTACATCGGTCTGGGTGGTGAAGATGCCCATCTTGGATTCGGTGAACCTGGGTACGATCCGTGAGATGCTCCCGTCACGGGATGTCGACCGCAGGGCGATGATCGCTTTCCCGTCCTTTGTGATCTGGGCGATCCTGTTGAAATGAGGTTGCCCCAGTGCACCGAAATGGGCGCCTTGCTCTCCGAGGGCAACACATGACTGTCCGGTGATGTCGATCTCCACGGCCCCGTTGATGGCGACAAAAGGGGTCCTTGTAAGGATGACCTGGGGATTGCTCACATGGGTGAGCGGTCTCATCTGGACTTGCTCGTTTTGTCTGACGAAATAGAACAAGGCTTCAGTCCCGATGCAGAACGAACCGGTGATCATATTGCCTTTTGGTATGGCGCCTGTCCGGACAAGATCGATGACGGTATCGGTGATGATTTCGGAATGGATCGACAGGTCTTTCTTGGTTTTCATTGCCTTGAGTGCGGCATCCGGAATCCTGCCGAATCCTATCTGGATGGTGGAGCCGTCTTTTACAAGATTCGCTACATGCTCCCCGATCTGCCTAGTTTCAAAGTCGAATTCTTCAACCGGACAGCTCACGAGTGGCTCATCATACTCGACGATATGGTCGACCTCGGATATGTGCACGAGGCTCTCGCCGCAGGTAAACGGCATAAAAGAGTTGACCTGGGCCACCACGATGTCTGCATGGTCGATCATGGACCTGACGATATCCACGGTTACGCCGAGGCTCATGTAACCCTTATCGTCCGGGGGGCTGAGCTGAATGACGGCCGTGTTGATCTTGATGGAACCCTCCTGGATCAACCTGTCAAGCATATCGGAAGACAGCGGGATATGGTCGGTCTTGCCCGTGGAGAACGGACCCGACATGCCCGGCGATACAAAGAACGAGTGTATGCGGAACCGGGAGCCTGCATCGCCCCCGAAGTCGGAATAGGTGCGGAGTGGAATCGTGGTATATACCTGTACGTCGCTCAGGTCGATATTATCGACGATGAGCTTTCTCACAAGGTGCTGCGGCTCGGCGCAGCCGGATTCCACGAACATGCTTGATCCCGGATGAATGACACCGAGAATATCCTCTGCCGTAACCTTCTTTTTCAAATACTCTTCCATCACAGCTTCGACCCCCCTTTAAATCTGAGTCAATAGATTCCAAGTGTTACCCCCAATAGAATTACGAAAATGCAAATGTAGTGATCGTATCGGCAGATTAATTATATTTTATTATAAGTTGCCTTTAAGAATTTAAGTTCTCGAAAAAGAATGGGCGATCTCACCCTTAATGTCATTCCCGCGGAAGCTTCGAATCCAGTCATCTATTCATCGGAAAAGTCTGTTTCCTTGAGAAGCTCCATGGCCTCGATCATCTTGTCCCTGTCCTTCAGCCGGGCCAGGCTCTGGGGCGACTCCTGAAACTTTTCCAATGCATGGAAGAACCTATCGAGAACATCGTCCTTGAAGGTGGGTATGAGAAAGATATGGGTATGGGGGATCCTTCGTCCCCGTGCGTACATAAAGATAAAGTCCGGGAAAAGCGCCTTCATCATCTTGTTGGCGCAGACCCTGGCGACACGGAACAGGCTGTCCGTCTCATCGGCTCTCAGTTCATGCCACCAGGTGACGTGCCTCTTGGGAATGACCAGGCAGTGCCCCTGGGTGTAGGGATGGATGTCGAGTATGCACAACGACATGTCGTCCTCATAGACCTTATACGCCTCGGCATTGCCTGCAATGATGTCGCAGAATATGCAATGACCCTTGCCCTCATCAGACATACACACCCCTTTCATCACGGCCCGGCTGCGGCTGACCCTGCCGCCTTTCGTCCCTCAAGACGGCCGGCACGGATTCCATGGTTGCCTTACCCCATCCATTAACCATATAACTTATCTTCATGGTAGACTTTTCCCTCGTCCATACGCATTTTTATTATCTTGAAAGGACGGCGTGACGCCACATGAAAGTGCTCTTCACCGGTGACCTTCACGGCAGGCGGGTCCTGTATGAAGGGATGATGGAGCTCGCGGTCAAAGAAGAGGTGCAGTGCATCATCCTCGGCGGCGACATCCTCCCCACCCTGATCCCCAGCCCCATCGCCCTCATCAACGGCCGCGCCGGCTTCCAGGATGACCTCAAGGGCCAGCTCCGCTTCGTGGACGGCTATCTTTCCACGGTCTTCGCCTCGTTCCTCGCATCGAACCCGGGCATGAAGACCCTCTACATCCCCGGCAACCACGACTGGATTCCCGTGCTGGAGCGTCTTGCAGCCGCCCTTCCCCAGGCCGTCAACATCCATGGGAAGACCGTGCATCTGGGTGGCCTCACCTTTTTCGGCTATGCCTGTGTTCCGGATTCGACGTTCTGGGTGAAGGATTATGCGCGCAGGGACCTGAAGCGTGACTCCTACGTGCCGAGCAAGTTCGCCATCGTGAGCGATACGGACAGGCTGCGGCCAAGCCCGGACGGAGAATATGCCGTGAAGAACCCCAGCATCGAGGAAGATCTCATGACCGTCTCCTTCGACGACCCCGGCCACACCGTCTGCGTGTTCCACTGCCCCCCGTATGAGAGCGGTCTCGACACCCTGCACACCGGAAAGCCCATCGGCTCGAAGGCCATAAGAGGTTTCCTCGAGAGGACCCGGCCCATGGTGAGCCTGCACGGGCACATCCACGAATCCCCCTACATGTCAGGGGTGTACCGGACCCACATCAACGGCTGCCTGGCAGTGAACCCAGGCCAGGGCCCCAACCTGTTTCATGCCGTGACCTTTGATACCGACGACCCGGAAGCGACCATGACCCACAACCTGTTCGGCAGGGCCATGCCGCACGAAGACATGCACAAGCTCATGCCCGAGCGCCGCATGCGCAAGATCAAGGCCTTTTTCATGGACACCGTGCTCAAGGGTTGATGGAGATGGGCACGAGGTACAGCCGGCTTGTATTATAGCCAGAGTCCCCTCTTCCCTTGCGGAAGACAGATAGGGTGAAGCTGGCTTGTATTATAGCGCGTGCAGAGCTTTTACTTAACACACCGGATTTCCATACAAGATCATTGCTTAAGTTCCCCTCGCCCCCTTGCGGGAGTGATTCGGGACATCCATGTCCCTCACCCTACGGGCGAACGTAAAGTTCGTCAATTTCTGCTTTCCATGCAGAAATTTGGGACAGGGTGAGGGGTAGTAGTGTAATATTGAAGGGTGTGTGCAGCAAAACGAAACCCACCAAAAGAAATGACCCCGAAGTTCAACCCGCCGGAAACCTGGATTCCTTCAGCACCTTGTGCTATAGTTCAAATAATTAAAAGCCCGTACAACTATGAAACGGTTCGCACCCGAAGCCTGCACGATGGATCATGCCATGCCGAGGTCAGGACCTTCTCCCCATAAATCTATGCTCACCTGCCGGGACGGAGTTTGCGCGCTTTCAGCCCATGCGGTCGAGCGGGCTCTTCACCGCACCGGAGCCCCGCTGCATGACGTGGGTGTAGACCATGGGATGGGAAATACTGTCCAGGAAAGACTACATCTAATTGATCGAGATGTGGCCGAGTACGTTCTGAAATAAGGGTATATGCCCAACAATGGCATGCAGCGGACGGCTTTCATCCGCCGCTGATCTGCATGTTGGCCTCCATTCTCAGCTCCATCAAACTTCATTGACAAATAGTAGCCATATGGCTACATTATGTTTATGAAAGAACTCCGCAAAACTGAAGCCTTTGCAAAATGGATTGATGAAATACAAGATATCCGTGCGCGTGCTCGTATCCTGGTTCGGATTGAGAGGCTATCGGCAGGAAATCCTGGAGATGTTAAGCCAGTTGGTGAAGGTGTTTCAGAGTTGCGTATTGATTATGGACCCGGCTATCGAGTTTATTACAAAGAACAAGGACGGAAGCTGATAATTCTCTTAGCAGGTGGTGATAAGCATTCCCAGGCAAGGGATATAAAAACTGCCTTACGTTTGGCAAGAAACTTATAGGAGTTCATCATGGCTAAAACAACTACAACTAAATACGATGTCGCTGAACATCTTCGTACACCAGAAGAAATGGCTGCCTATCTTGAAGCTTGTCTTGAGGAGGCAAATGGCGATGCGGCCTTTATTGCTAAGGCTCTCGGTGATATTGCACGCGCCAAGGGCATGACACAAGTAGCGCGTGATGCTGGCTTGTCCCGTGAAAGCCTTTACAAAGCACTCTCTGGCGAGAGAAGCCCAGGGTTCGACACAATCCTTAAAGTTTTACAAGCACTCGGCTTGAAATTGCATGCTGAAGCAGCTTAAGCAAATTGTTAAATCGCCCAACCAGCAAATCCACCGGACGGCTTAAGCCGCCGGTGATCTGCATGTTAGCCTTAATATTTGGAGATGATCTGAGAGGAGGGATAATGAGAAACCTTATAATTGGACTCATTTGTTGTATATTGGGTGGTTGTTCAGTAGCACCGCTAAACAAAAGCGTAGTCCGTCAAGAGCCATATAAGAATATCTCTGGTAAGTCGTTGACAATATCTGCAAACAGAATAGTTGATGCAATCGAATTGGAAAACACTATCGGCAGGTTTTACAATGGTTTTATATGTATGGACCAAGGGGCTCTTCACTGGAAAGGTACTGAAAATTTTATTCGTGAGAGTACTAATCATGTTAGAAAAAAGTTGGAGGAGTATGGTTATTTGGTCTTGGGCAAAGCATATTCCCCATTTAATGATGAATATAGCAACCAATCTGACTTATTATTAGGAGGCAAGCTTATTGATGTTCAAGCAAACGCCTGCTATTCCACAAAAGGGGTTAAAGGAGAGGCTTATGTTAAGGTAGAGTGGGAGGTTTATGATAATAGAACAAAAAGAATTATCTTAACTTTGTCAACCGAAGGGTATGGCTCACTACAAGAATTTGATAAGTTTGGAGATACAGTGTTGTTCATTCAGGCATTCGACATGGCAATTGATAATTTGTTAGCAACAAAGTCATTTTATAATTTGCTGATAAAAGAAAATAAGAATGGCTAACCAAGGCATCCACCGGACGGGGGACTTCCCCAGAAAAAGTGGACACTAAGACCTAACTAAGGAGGAGGTGTCCAAGTGGGAAAGATGAAGGGTCCGAGGAAGGCACATCGGTATTCAGACGAGTTTAAGGTGAAAGCGGTATGT
>JBEKDT010000011.1:0-179468 GCA_050014195.1 Desulfomonilia bacterium
TCAGGGTGCCGGTTTTATCGGAGCAGATCACGTTCATGCTGCCGAAGTTTTCAATCGAGGCGAGCCGTTTGACAATGACCTTTTTTTGAGCCATCCGTTTGGCCCCATGGGCGAGGTTGATGCTGATGATCGCCGGTAACAATTGCGGGGTCAGCCCGACAGCGAGTGCCAGGGAAAAGAGAAAGGAGTCCAGGACCGGACGTACCAAGTAGACGTTGATGGCAAAGATGACCACCACCAGCACCAGCGTGACCTCCATGAGAAAATAGCCGAATCGCCGTATGCCGTGCTCAAATTCCGTTTCAAGCGGCCTGAGTTTTAACCGCTCAGACACCTTGCCGAATTCGGTTTCCTTGCCTGTGCTTATAACAAGGGCCTGTGCACTGCCACTCACCACATGGGTCCCCATCCAAAGCGCGTTTGTCCTCTGCCCAAGCGGTGTCTCGGCCGCCAATACAGTGGCGCTTTTTTCTACAGGGAACGTTTCACCGGTCAGCATTGCTTCATCGACAAAAAGATCTTTGGATTCCAGAATCAGACAGTCACCGGGAACGATATCACCAGCGCCCAAGATGACAATATCTCCGGGAACAATCCCTTCAACCGGGATTTCTTTGGGGCCTCCGTCACGAAGCACTGAAGCCTTGATTTGCACAATGGCCAGTAACTTCTCTACAGCGTTTGCCGCACCGCGTTCCTGCCAGAACCCGAGTAAGCCGCTGACGAGAACAATGGTGAGAATAATAAAGGCATCGACAGGATCATGTAAAAAGAATGACAATCCCGTTGCAAAGAAAAGCAGGAGAATAAGCGGACTCTTGAATTGAGCAAGGAGGAGTGTAAGTACATCTGTCCGCTTTGGCGGCTTCAGGAGATTGGAACCATGCTGCGCGAGCCGCTGTCTCGCTTCATCACCGGTCAATCCTTTATTTGTTGTATTCAGTTGCTGGAGCATCTCCATCGTGGAGTGACTCCAAAAGGTCTGCGGGTTTTGGTTCATACGTTATCCACCTTCACCATGTTTCCGTGTGGCGGGTAAAGACACGCCAGTCAGTAATGTTATCAGTTCTCATGGAACCTCTCACTAAACGTGCAGAGCTTTGTTTATCTTGGATAGGACCGCTTTCTGGTGATTTGACATGGATGTCCCTGATAAAATAATCTTTTTGGCAACCGTCAGAGCGGTTTTACGTTCCTTCGGAGTTGTGATTAACTTTGATAGTGACGTGAATGCCTTGTCTTCATCGGTCTGGAGTATGCGGGACTGTTCCTGTGCGATGTGAATAAAATTTTTTTTATTCAGTCTCTTGAACCTTGCGCTTGACTCCATGAGTCTTTCATCCTGGTACAAGGCATCCCGATCGATGGCATGGTCCGAATCCTCCAGTGCCATAACAATGCGGATAATGCCTTCCTCATAGCCGCCCTTTTCCATGGCGCCGTACCAGTGTTGCTTATCTTTTTGAATCTGCACATCTTCTTTCATTTTTTCTTTTTTTTGTTCTTTGCGCGGCTTCCTTTTCTGTGATGTTTCGGGGAATAGCAGCTTCATCCAGGGGTTTTCATAAATGGCGAAAAACAGGGTTTCATCGAGATGGTCTCGAATGTTCTGGTAGCTGTCAAGAATGGTCACAATGTTATCCGAGACATTCTTTTCAAGTGTCAGGAATGGGTTATCCGGGAAAACCATGCTGCGGTTCTTTTTCACAACAGGTGCTAGAGTCCTGAAAATCAGCATGAACGGGTTTATCTTGTCTGAAAAGATATATTTGTTCACCCGAAGCGGATGAAGCTGTTTCATGATCTCGGCAGACGTTTCCGTGGAAAACATCTTCACCCAGGGGCTTAAGAAGGTGTTGTACATCAAGTCGTTCATCTCTGAAACAGCTGCAACCCGGCTGAAGTCAGCATCTTCCTCTTTCATCACCTCCTTGCCCTCGTTCAGGGCCATGAGATCCTTGATGTCGCGCTCTTCGAAGCGGACATCGTAATCGGACACACCTTCTTTTTTCCCCTTATCGACTATGATCATTTCATAGAGGCCAGGCGGCAGTGCCTCGATGATATCGATGCTTTTAATGATCTCCATATGCTCCTTTTTTGCTGTCTTGCTCCCGACGAATATGCCCAGGTGACCGACATCCGGGTGAATCATATAGATGATCACCTTGCCCTGTTGCTTGATCTCCTTCACCGAAACATATTCCTTGATGATCCAGTCCAGGGCCTGCTGAGGTGGTGTGATGTTGTCTCCCTCGGATGCAAACAGGAGCATGGGCCTTTTTATGTCTTTTAGATTGAGGATCTTTTTTCTGTCCAGGGATAGCTTGCCCTTCTCCAGTTTGTCGCCCACAAAAAGGTTCTCCACTGTGGAATGCATCTCCTCTTTGGTCATTTCGGAGTACCCATCCCACCATTTCTCAAAGGTGAGGTATTTTTCTTCATCGGTATCCACATTGGAATAGAGATTATACTGCTTTGTCCAAAGAGTATTCCCGGGATTAAGGCTTTCAAAGTTCTCCTCGAGCCATGCGCCGTCGAAATTCCCGTTGCCCAAGTCTGATAAGAGTGAGGTAAGCCAAATCCCACCAAGCAGTCCGCCCGCATATCGCATCGGGTTTTTTCCTTGAACCCCTGACCAGAACGCAAGGGGTGAGCCGTTAAGTACCAGAGGGCCGGTCAAGTCAGGCCGGTCGGCACCAAGTAGTGCAACAGCCCAGCCTGCCTGGCAGTTGCCGATCACCGCTGGCTTTTCAGCCTTTGGATGAAGCCGGGTAACCTCTTCGATAAAGCGGATCTCTGCTTTTTCAACATCTCCCAGCGTCTGTCCCGGCACGGGCTCTGGATGGAAGAGGACGAAATAGACTGGGTGCCCTTGGGCCAGAGCATCGCCGATTTCGGAATCCTGTTTGGAGCCGCCGATGCCCGGGCCGTTTCCAGCCCTGGGGTCGATGACGATGATAGGCCGTTTTTCAGGGTCAATGATATCCGTTTTTCTCGGTAAGATACTGGCCAGGTCATAGTTCACCGGCCTGTTGAAGGTCCGGCCCTCCAAGATAACCTTATAGTCGAAGACAAGAACCGGTGGTTCTCCTTTTTTAATTGTTTCAAAATAATTATTCCCTCGTTTCCGAAGGATATCCATAAAAAGAATCCAACGCTGGCTTGAATCAAGCCAATATTCGTAAGCATCTTTCATCGCCTCGAATGCCATATTCGGGTTTTTAGAATTCTTATTTTCATTCATAGCTTACTCCATTCGGTGGCTCACCAAGGCAGCGACTGCACATGAAATCAGTCGGGCCCTGGGTGGGTCGGACCGGGATGTGAGAATGATCGGCACCTTTGTGCCTACGACGAAACCAGCCATCTGTGCCCCGGCCAGATACTCAAGGTCCTTGCCCAGGATGTTGCCCGAAACCAGGTCCGGCACCACCAGGATGTCGACGTCGCCTGATACGGGGCTGTTGATCCCCTTGACCCTTGCCGACTCGGCTGAGATGGCATTGTCAAAGGCGAGCGGTCCATCCACGATAGCCCCTTCTATCTGCCCCCTGTCTGCCATCTTTGCGAGACATGCCGCATCGATGGTGGAGGGGATGGCCGGGTTGACAACCTCCACTGCCGATAAGGCCGCCACTTTTGGTTTTTCCACTCCCAGCAGACGGGCAATATCAACCGCATTCTGCACAATGTGCATCTTGGTGGAGAGATCCGGACTGATGTTAATGGCGGCATCGGTGATGTACAGAAGTTTGGGATACGTCTTCAGGTCTGCCAGGAACACATGGGAGATTCGTTTTTTCCCCTGGAGATGATGGGCGAGGATGGGGTGAAGAAATTCGTCTGTATGGATATGACCTTTCATCAGGGCCTTGACCTCACCCTTTTCAAAGAGCTCTACGCCCTTCTCAGCCATTGCATCCTCTAATGGGGCATGGATAATACGAAATTGCTTTGTGCAGGTGATGGTCTTTAAGATATTTCGAATACTATTTTCATCCCCGATTAAAATGGGATCGACATAACCGGCCTCGGCCGCCTCACAAGCGCCTTCCAGCACATGCTGCTCATCCGCATTTATGACGGCAATGGGCATGGCCCTCAGTCCTTTAACAGCCTTAAGCATGTCCTCAAATGTGGCAAATTCAACGCTCATGGTCTATCTCCTTGCCTGCCTTTTAAGAGCAGTGCCAGGGTATGCCGGGCAATCATCAGGTCTTCGTTGGTGGGAATCACCCGCACGGTGCAGGGACTATTGTTCGTAGAGATGATTCCTGCATTGGCATCGTTATTCATAGGGTCAAGACGTATTCCAAGATGATCGAGACTGTGGCAGATCATCCATCTCACCGGTGCGGCCCTCTCACCAATACCACCGGTGAACACCAGGGTATCCAGGCCGCCAAGGACAGCCGATAGTGCCCCAATATACTTGCGTGCCGTATAGCAGAAAAGCTCTATTGCCTCTCCGGCATGCGGTTGTGTTGTGCGTTGATCCAGAAGAGTTTTCATATCGGAGCTGATCCCGGAGACCCCGATGAGCCCTGAACGCTGGTTGAGCAGCCTTTCGAGCTGACGGGCATCATAGCCTTTCTCGTCCATGAGGTAGAGCAGGATGCCCGGATCAAGATCACCGCATCTCGTGCCCATCATGAGCCCGCCCAGGGCAGAGAACCCCATGGTGGTGTCCTGGGGGTGTCCGTCTTTCAGGGCCGCCATGCTGGCACCGCTGCCCAGATGGGCAATGATGACCCGTCCTTTCGTGTCGCTGCCCAGGGCACTGACTATGTATTCATAGGAAAGACCATGGAACCCATAGCGATGTATCCCTTCATGCCAGAGGCTGCGTACGATCGGCAGCCACTGGGCCACCTCCGGTATCCGGCGGTGAAAGGCGGTATCAAAGCAGACTACCTGGCTGAGTTTCGGGTAGTGCTCGGCTACTGCATCAATGCCTTTGATCTCACTGGGCAGGTGCAAGGGGGCCAAGGGGATGAGGCTTCTCAGGGTGAGCATCAGTTCGGGTGTCACCACTTCAGGGGCCATGTGTTTCGGCCCTCCATGGACCAGTCGGTGCCCGACCGCATCCGGGGCTGGAAGATGCTGCTCCTCTATGGCCGTGGTGAACATCGCCTTGACTGCCTCTTTGTGGTCGGAAAAATCCGGGTGGCTGTCCACAAGTCGTTTCCCTTGGCCATCCTTCAGCCAGAGCCAGCCGCCTGACAGACCGATCCGTTCCACCGCCCCTTCGGCTATGAGTTTCTCGGTTGTATCGATAAGGTACATGGCAAACTTCATGGATGAAGAGCCGCTGTTGATACAGAGGATATGGTGTTTCATGTGAGGGTCCTTTAAAATATTCTGCTCATGTACAAAGTCTAAAATGATTGTGAAAAGGTTTACCTTTAACCCGATCTGGAAAAGATCGAAAGTAATACTTCCTCTTGAGCGTTAACTATCTTATGTCTTCAGCGTTAATAGCCCGAGAATCGACAAAGTCAAGAGATTGTTTAACTTCTCGATATATCCTTCTCGCAGCACAAGCCTCGGACTTTCATGCATGCCAGCGTATGTTTTTTCAGGATTCTTGGTGAGATCATTGCCGGCCGGATCTTTCCCATTTGTATCGCAGAGTATATATAAGAGATATCCTTTGTTATCCTTATTTTTCCCCGGGCATGATTTTTTTGCCAAACCCTGATATTGCATCACCCATGCTTTTCAGGCCCTTGCCGACCTCTTCGGATACATATCCTGTGCCTTGGACAAGTTTGCCAGAGACCTCGCGTCCTAGGCTGATTGCTTTCGATGCGCCAGCATCTAGTTTATGGCCTGACCATTTTGCTGCCAGTTCTAAATGTTCTGCCGCAGAATTAAGCGCATGACCGGCCTCTTTTGTTTCTTTCTTGGCCCATGAATCAGATGCCTTTAGATAGTAATTATTGGCTAATGCATGCTCAGCCCTGGAAAATGCATCTTTTAGTTTCTTGTCTGATTTTACAGCCCCCTTTTCAACTTCATCTGCCATCTTGTCCAATTCCTGGTAAGAGGCCGTTAAGCCTTTTTTGCCTTCATCACTGGCAGATTCTGCCTCTTTCTTTAAATATTCCGCACCTTTTCGTATTTCAGCAGCAGATGCCTTGAACTCCTTTTTAAGAAAGAACTCATGGGCCTTTTGAAAGTCGACCTTTGGCCCTACTGTCTTGCTTTGGGTCTCTATTGCAGTCTGAGAGTATGCTGCCGGGGCAACAGCCACTTGACTAAAGACAATAATTACAAACAACCCTGCCATCAAAAATATTTTATGTGCCATTTTAAAACCTCCTTTTTATGAATATCTGAGATTTGTCTTTCCAGATAAATATTGAACTCCTGTTTCATAGTAAGTCTGCTCAATCCTTAGTCAAGTCCTCCCATTTCTTTATAATAGCATTTCCAATACAAGCCCAATGCTGCTAAAAGACCCTTTGATGGATGTATTGTTGTAGAGATATCTATGGATTACGTCCCAAAGGTCACGCTCTAAAATTGTGTGATTAGTTACGGAGGTTTCAACTAAGATTGTTGAAAAAACTTTAAATACAGGTTTTGATGTTTGTAACTATTGAGTGGCGTACTTCTTTAAGAATGTAACCCTCTTCTGCGTAATCTTGTCTATCGCATCCGTCAGGGCCATGACATGGAAACCATTGTGAACGAGATAGAGCTGTGCCCCTGGTATTGCATTGGCGGCCCGTGCAGCATCCGCCACAGAGACAACTGCATCGTCGGTCCCATGGATAATCAAGGTGGGCGCCTTGATTTTATCGAGAGGAAGATCTTTCACCTTCTTGAGCTGCTCCACATCGTTCTCCATGCCATCTCTGCGGAGATACCCAGGACTCATGCTGTTCGTAAGGTCCTTGAGCACCTTCACCCTTCGCGGATCATGCATGATATCATCCATCAGCTTCTGTGCTGCCGCTTTATCAAGAGTGCTTTCCATCTCGATGGTCGACATGCCGATGAGCCGTGGTGCAATCCGCCCGGTGACCTCAGAGGTCCAGAGGAACGGATCATTGTACATCAGGTATCCGAAGTAGATCTTTTCCTCCAGGTTCTCGGAACTGACAACCCATTTCTGGGTCACTGCACATTCAAGGATCAGTGCCCTGATACGCTTCGGGTGCCGGGTAGCGAAATAGACAGCCACCGGTCCTCCGGCCGAATACCCGAGAACAGCGGCCTGTTTGATGCCCAACTCATCCATGAGGGCTGCTGCAATATCGGCCTGCTCCTGAAAAGACCTGCCATCCTGCACCGGAGTGCGCAGATAACCGGGACGGGACCAGCTGAGAATTCGCAACCCTTTTCCGAACATGTCGCTGAACAGGGCTGCAGTCTGGTCATAACCGCCCGGATCTCCGTGCATGATCATGAGATACGGCCCGCTGTGCCCATTGATGGTATATTCTACAGGTCCTTTCCTGGTGTATACAAGCGAGCTTCCATCGGTGAGCTCCCGTATTAGGGCCTCCTTCCATCGAGTATACGGCCCATATTCTTCCCTGGCCCTTGAAAGGATCCGCCATTTCGGCAGCTCCTTTTCACCAGTGGCTGATTTGTACATCTCCTGCTCTGTTATGCATGACCCTAAGAGCAGAGCCAGCGATATGAGGCATACATTAAAGAACCTGGAAGGCTTCATCTTCATTTCAACCTTTATTCTTTGAAAAGGGAGCCAATTGCAAAACTCATAGTTAGCGATAATATTACATCAAGCAGGATAAGTATATGAAATAATGATAAGAATGCTCTATCCTTTTATTCCGCGACAAACAAAAGGAAGGAGCTATTATGAGCACCTCCTCGCCAACGACATGGTGTGGGACAAGGTTGAAGACATCTCGGAGCTGCCGGATATTATTATCGAGCGCATGAAGCATTACTTTAGCACCAATAAGATAGCGCCCGGCAAAGAGGCTGAGGTCTGGATCGAAGAGCTATACGGCAGAGAGCGTTCCATCGAGGTGGTGAAAGCCTCCATGGAAGATTACGATGATCTTTTGATGACAATTCAAGATAGTTGATTTCTTCAAATATCATGTCGTGAACAGAACTTAACTCAATCTCATCATGCATCCTTGATTTGAACAATTTGATGATTATTAAAGGTAGGTTCCAATATAGAAAACGTGGAAAAGCCTAGCTGATCACGGTCACTCAACGGGAAAACGTCGAGCAGTAACACCGTGGTCTCTTCAAAGTGAAGGGAGACTGACATGGCACTATATAAACGAGAAGATATTCGCGATCAACTAGATACGGATATCTATGGGACGCGGGCGGCGGATGTACCGGTGCCCAAATATCGGATGCCAATGCATGAGCTACGGCCCGACGTTGCACATGCGCTCGTAAGTGACGAACTCATTCTGGACGGCAATGCCCGGCAAAACCTTGCTACTTTTTGCACGACCTATCTCGACGACGAGATCCACCCGCTGATGGATGCGTCTATCGACAAGAACATGATTGACAAGGATGAATACCCGGCCACGGCGGAATTGGAAAGCCGATGTGTCCACATTCTCGCTGATCTCTGGAATGTACCCAAGGCCGCTAGCGCAATCGGATGCTCTACGACCGGGTCAAGCGAAGCTTGTATGCTGGGCGGGTTGGCGCTGAAGTGGAAGTGGCGTGAGCGCATGCAAGCAGCGGGCAAACCGACAGACAAGCCCAATCTGATCACCGGACCAGTGCAAGTGTGTTGGCACAAGTTTGCTCGCTATTTCGACGTTGAACTGCGGGAGATTCCGCTGGAGCATGGTCGGCTGGGTATGACACCGGAAGAAGTTCTGAAACGGGTGGATGAGAATACCATCGGTGTGATGCCTACCTTCGGCGTAACATTCACATGTCAATACGAGCCGGTAGCAGAAGTGGCCCAGGCGTTGGACCGGCTGGCGCACGAAAAGGGATTGGATGTTCCAATGCATGTGGATGCTGCCTCGGGAGGCTTCGTAGCACCATTCGTGGAGCCCGACCTGGTGTGGGACTTTCGGATTCCGCGCGTACGTTCCATTAACAGCTCTGGCCATAAATACGGGCTGGCCCCTCTTGGTGTGGGGTGGGTGGTCTGGCGCGAACAAAGCGATCTGCCGGAAGACTTAATCTTCTGGGTCAATTACCTTGGGGGGAACATGCCCACCTTCGCGCTGAATTTCTCGCGCCCTGGCGGCCAGATCGTCTCCCAGTATTATCTTTTTCTAAGGCTGGGACGCGAGGGCTACCGGCGCATCCAGCAGAATGCCTACGACACCGCGCAATACATAGGGCAGGAGATACGAAAGCTTGGTCCGTTCGAGCTGTTCTTCGACGGCGACAGTAGTAAGGGCATTCCTGCCGTCTCTTGGGTTATCAAGGATGGCACCGATCCGGGCTACACGTTGTTTGATCTCTCCGATCGGTTACGCATGCGCGGCTGGCAGGCTGCGGCTTACACGATGCTGCCGAATATCACCAACGTGGTGGTGATGCGACTGCTGATCCGGCATGGCTTCAGCCGCGATATGGCGGACATGCTGTTAGAAGACTTTCGGCGTTCGATCAACCACATGCAGAAACATCCATCGACCAAGCCGTTGACAGCGGCAGAAGGCACGACCTTCACTCATCACGCCTTGCCGAAGGAAAAGCTACCAACTTGACAATAAGCCGGGCGCTCCATCTGGCGGCGTTCTAGCTCCCAGACCATGTCAAGTGTTCGTTAGCTGCGCCATTAACGATATCAAGTGCCAGCGAAGGAAGGAGACGGTATAATGGAACCGATTAGGGAACAAAAGAAAGCTCTGGGCGTCTTATCGATTGGATTAATGACAGCGGCTGCTGTGGTGACCAGTCTGCGTGGCTTGCCACTACTCGCAAAGGAGGAGATGACGATGTTCGCCTATCTGGCGTTCACAGTTATTTTCTACCTTATTCCGGCGTCGCTGGTTTCGGCTGAACTCGGCGGCGCCTTTGCTGATAAAAAAGGCGGTATTTATGCCTGGGTCGGCCAAGCATTTGGCGTACACTGGGGATTCCTGGCAATCTGGCTCCAGTGGATTCAGAACGTCGTATGGTATCCGGTAGCGCTTACCTTTGGAGCGGCAGCGCTCGCCTATACGATTGGCCGTCCCGACCTGGCGAAGAACGGAATTTACGTCGGGCTTTTTTGCATTGTTGTCTATTGGCTGGCGACTGTCGTCGTTCTTCAAGGTGTGGAAGTCTTCGCCAAAGTTGCCAACTGGACGTTCATCATCGGGACGGTCCTTCCCGGAATTTGTCTCCTCCTGCTCTTTGGCTACTGGATTGCATCAGGGCACCCCATAGCATGGCAGCACCTCACCGATCCTGCATTATCACAAAATGGACAAGCACGTTTCTGGCCGGCAATCCATGGATTAGGAACGGTTGCGTTTCTCGCAGGGATCGTGCTGCTGTTTGCCGGCGTGGAGGTGCAGGCAGTGCACGTCATGGAGATGAGAAATCCAAGTAGAGAATATCCGGCAGCTATAGGACTGGCTGCGATTATCTCGTTGCTTATCTTTGCCCTTGGAGCCGTTCCTGTTGCAGCAATTTTGCCGTATGAGAAGATTTCTCTACAATCCGGCGTCTTTGACACATTCAGTGCAGTGATCGGCGATATTTGGCATGCTGGGTGGCTCACATCTTTGCTTTCGCTGCTCGTGGGAATAGGGGCAATTAGCGGCGTATTTGCTTGGCTTGGCAGCCCAAGCCGCGGGTTGCTTGCGACCGCGCACGATGGAGAGTTGCCTCCAGTGCTACACGCGATGAACGGTCATGGCATGCCGACACACATCCTTATGATCCAGGGTGTCGTGGTAACAGTCATGTCCTGCCTGTATTTTGTGATAAAAGACGTCTCCGTCGTGTTCTTTCTGGTTTCAGCGATGACGATCGCTCTCTACCTGATCGCCTACATGTTCATGTACGCAGCCGGTATCAGGCTTCGCTACACAAAGCCGGATCTTGCGAGGCCATTTAAAGTGCCCGTTGGTCTGGCTGGCATGTGGCTGGTCGCTGGTGTGGGCTTCGTGGGGGTGCTCTTCAGCTTCTTGGTGGCGTTCTTCCCTCCCGATCAATTGCCGGTGGGCTCACCCGTTGTCTATGTGATACTCGTGATCGTCGGCACGGTGGTGTTCTGCGGCATACCACTCATCCTCCATGCGATACGCCGCCCAAACTGGGCCAAGGACGTACAGCCGGGAAAATAGTTCGGGTGTATTGGACATTAGGGGTCCGGCGGAAAGCGGAGATAGTACTCCTCGTGTGGCCATAGACGGGTAAGGAGATGACTTTGAGGATGAGTTCATGATGTATTATCCGATTGTATACAATCATGCTGTTCGTGAACTCATAGATCAGTTCAAACAGGTGCCTGCTCTCACTAAGGAGGAAGAATATAAACTCGCAGTCCATATGAGGGATCAGGGCGATCCTGATGCTGCAGACAGCCTCATAACCGCCAATTTGGAAAACGTGGTGTGGATCGCCATGGATTATGCCGGATATGGTCTGCCCCTGGAGGATACTGTTCAGGAAGGGATCATAGGGCTGATGATCGCAGTGAAGAAGTTCAATCCGCATAAAGGGTATCATCTCATGACCTATGCAATATAGTGGATTAAGGCAAAGATCCATGATTATATCTTAAGGTTCTTCTCCCAGGTCAAGCTGGGTACGACCAAGCTGCAGAAACGCCTGTTCTATGGACTCAACCGTATAACGGCTGAAGAGGAAGTCATGGATAACCATAAGGCCCGGCCACGAGCATTGAAGATTATTTTTGAGAATCTGATTTTTCATAATAAGTAGCATCCTTGTATGACGCTGTGATCTTTATTAGGAAAGGATACCATAATGAAAATTTCAAAATGGTTGGATAAGAAGGTAAAAGAAGGCTTTGATGTATCTCAAATCGTATTGCCTGGTGACCTGTCTTATGACGATATCCCTGACGAAACCATCCTTTTTAAGGAGATCAGGCCTTGCAGTGTCCTCTGTACAGGCAATCATCCTTTCTCTACTGTCGAGCGTTTTGGACACTGGTATTATTGTAGAGGTCAAGACAAGGAAGCCGGTATTCACTCATCCGGGATGAAATGGTGGTTATTTACAAAGGATAAAGATATCGCTCTCAAGACAGCTAAATCACACATAGAATAATATGATCTGACTACATGCGATGATCTCTTCGGAGAGCTTCAGTTTTCAGACATTTCAAACCAAGGTGTTATCGCAGGAATCACCAGTATGAGAAAATCGACCCTATTTATTCTCATCGGGGAATAAATAAGAGAGGCGGCTTGTATGAGCTTTCGAATAAAATTATTGTGCATACTCATCCTGTCATTGCCTGCTACCTCAATATATTCTCGAGAAGCACAACAGACTGGAGACCTTACCATAGTCCTGACCGGATTCGAGAACAACAATGGTCTTGTCTGGATCTCGGTGGTCAATTCTGAACAAGGATATGTTGATGAGCATAAGGCATTTTGCGGGATCAGGAGCAAGATTACCAATAAGAGAGTGGAGGTTATTCTCAAGGGTATTCCCTATGGCGAATATGGCATCAGAACCTACCACGATGACGATGGGAGCGGGTCACTCAACAAGAATTTCTTAGGGATTCCAAAGGATGCCTATGGTTTTTCAAACAATGCCAGAGATTTGACCGGCACACCTTCCTATGACAAGGTGCGGTTCAAGTTAAATGCATCCGCCGTCACGGTAAACATAACGGTAAAAAAATACCCTTAGTGCAGGATTAGGGGTTCAACATATGATAGTATGAATTGTTGATTGTTGAGACCACACTTTTCTTCATTGGGCCTTCCGGCTCGACTTCTCTCTAGAGTTCTATTCATCAGACTGAGAAATCACCGTCGTGTATGGCCCGATTATCACTTCTCCGGAGCAGGGTAGATCATCGGCTTGATCCTTGGTTTACAGCAAGTGGTCAAATAAATGCGCAAACCACTCCCTCATCTTCGAGAACAAGGATCTTTTCTTCCACTCTTCCCATTTTATCTGATGGGACTCCAAAAGATCCTTGGCAAATGTCTTCTCCATCTCAGCAGCGAACTCACGGCTCAGAACAACCGCATTCACTTCGTCCTCCCTCAAAAGGCTCCAGTAGTCCATGTTGGTAGAACCGACCGTCGACCAGACACCGTCAATGACCGCAGTCTTCGCATGCAATAAGGCGTTGCGGCGTTCGTATATCTTCACCCCCGATTCCAACAGCTCGGAATAATTATACCGCGCTGCATCTAAGGCCGGCAAGGAATCGGTGGTCTCGGGAAGAATAATCTTTACGTCAACACCTCTCCTGGCTGCATCCTCGAAGGCCTTCAGTATCTGGTCGTCGGGTATAAAATAGGCATTCGTCACATGAATAGAATGCTCTGCAAACGTGATGGCGGCGACATACACGATAAACGTGATCCTGTTGTCCGAGCCTGGTGTGCTGCCGACGACCCGCACCAGGGCATTCCCATCTTCTTTCATCCTCGGGTAGTAGTTCCGTTCGGTTAGTTTAGGCCCATGCTGCTTGGACCACGTTTCAAGAAAGAGCTTTTGGAATTCAGCCACAGCGGGACCTTCAATTTGAACGTCCGTGTCACGCCAGGGCAGTGGTGTTCCTTTGTTTTTATGCCATCCGGAAAGATTGCTCGAGTACACGCTACTGATGTTGACGCCGCCTGTAATAGCGATCTTGCCGTCGACAATCAAGATCTTGCGGTGATCCAGATGCCCGAGAAGCCAGTTCCCGTGAGCCTTAAACGGATTTATCGGATTGAATTCGACGACCTGAATTCCCCCGTCCCGCAAGCGCTGAAAAAAGGCAGCGGGATTAGTGTGACTGCCATAGCTGTCATAAATCAGATTGACCTGAACACCTTGGGCCTGTTTTTTCAACAACAGGTCAGAAAATTCGCGGCCCACGTTATCATCATCGATGATAAAGGTTTCAAGGTTGATATGGTCTCTGGCACTCTGCATGGCTTTGAACATTGCGGCATAGGCAGCTTTGCCATCGGCAAGGAGAGTGACTTTGTTTCCCTTCGTCAGCGGGCTTTCGGTGACCGATTCCACCACTGCAGTGTAGCGTTCCAGAATGTCCGTCGGGTTGACCGATCGCTTCAGCCGTTCCATGATGGCTTTACTCTGTTTTGGAGATAACAGTCCCTTGGCCGAAACGATTTGGCGCGGGTCTTGGGCAGTCGGCGCCGCGTCAATCTTTTCAGAGACATTCGGCAAGTTCACACATCCGCTGCTGATACCCAAGATGGATATCGACAGGAGGAACAAAAAGAGAGCTTTGATGAATGTCATGTTTTATCCGGATGTAAGCTCCTTCATGTTGTCACAAGGATACTCTCAGCTACATGGGGCTTCGTCCCTGGATGATTCTGACCAGGACAATGACAATGGCAATGACCAGCAGAATGTGAATAAAATAGCCCATCGTATAGCCGGTCACCAGCCCCAGCAACCATAGAATTATGAGTATTACCGCAATCGTCCACAACATTTGAACCTCCTTTCAAATAGATCCCCCGGCAAACCGGTAGAATCTATTTGGACTACTCGATGCCTGAGGCGCAAGGATACACCGACGCATGATACACCGCTCTCGCTACTTCCCCCAAACCTTCTTGATCTGACCGATCTTTTCCTGAACTTTGCCGGCTATCTTTTCACCGATACCTTCGGCTTCCAACTTTGGATTATCGCTGATTTTCCCAGCGATCTCCCTGATCTTACCCTTCATTTTGTGATATGTTCCTTCCGTTTGGTCTTTCGTACTGGATTTCATGGTATTTCTCCTTTAGGATTTTGATTTGACTACTGGGTTATTTTGATAATTGTCCGGCAAAAAAAGATTCGTAAGCCGGTCAGCGGAGCAACCAGAGAATGCCGATTATAATGAGATAGATGGCAACGATATAACTCAATAGTCTGGGGGACAAGGAGAATCAATATCCCCGCGATGAGGGCAACCACTGGCTGTGGCGATATACCGATTAACATGGCATCTGCGGTGATGCACCTATTTTACAATCAGGTCGTTTTTCACCGATTTTACACCCTCAATGCCCTCGGCAATCTCTCCTGCCTTTTTCACACTCTGATCGGAATCAACAAAACCGCTTAATTGGACCACCCCTTGATACGTCTTAACATTGATCTCGAGCGATTTCAGCGTTGGTTCATTAAAGATTGCGGCCTTTACCTTGGTTGTTATTACCGAGTCATCGACATACTGGCCGGTGCTTTCTTGTTTTTGTGTGGCGGCGCACCCTAGGAATGCGGTTATCAGCCCTATGCAGACCATAAATTTCAGAATACGATCCCGTTTTATCATAAAGGCATCTCCTTTCCCGTCCAGGGCTACACGAGGAATTCCATGGAGTCCTTTTTTATTAGAACCTTACGTATAGTAATCATCAAATTGTTCCGGACAAGGGTGCATGATGAGGCTGGATGATGAGAATTTCATCCTCACCTTGACAAACAAAGGCCCGGTCTTATTTTAAGGCTTCTATTGAAAGAGGTCCAAGAGATCATGGATTATAATGTTTTATCGAAAGCTATCGATCTGCCGGTCCTCAAGGGAACATGGATTATATGATAAGGAAGTCGGTCTTCTACTTGGCGATGATTTTTCACCAGTATCATGTGCCATACCTGAAAGGATACAGCTTTTCGCCTGAGGGAGGGCAAACACTCTAGTCACATGATTCTCAACTGGCACGACACATATAAAGAAAGGCTTACCGATGCGAGGACCGCGCTCTCCCGGATCAGGAGGGGTGCGCGGATATTCATCGGATCTGCCTGTGGTGAACCCCAGCTCCTTGTCAAGACCCTCATCGACGTAGCGTCGAACCTTGCAGACACCGAGATCATCCACTTCCTCGATCTCGGGATCGAGCCCTATACGGATGAGAAGTTCAACGAAAGTTTCCGCCACAATGCTCTTTTCATCGGGGCAGGCACCAGGTCAGCCATCAAGGAAGGCAGGGCGGATTATACACCCATCTTCCTCTCGGAGATCCCCCTGCTCATGGAAAGAGGGAGTATGCACATCGATGCTGCCCTCATCACCGTGTCCCCTCCCGACAACAGCGGGTATGTAAGCCTGGGGATCTCGGTTGATATAACCAAGACGGCAGCCGAGGTTGCCCAATATGTGGTAGCAGAAGTGAATCCGAACATGCCAAGGACTTTGGGGAACAGCTTCCTCCATGTGAGCGAGATCGATGCCTTTGTGGAGAACGATGTCCCCCTGCTGGAGTTCGTGCAGAAGGCACCCGGAGATATTGCCAAGGCAATTGGTGAACTTATCGCTGATCTGATCGAAAACGAATCCACCATCCAGACAGGTGTGGGAAAAATTCCTAACTCGGTATTTCCCTACCTCATGAACAAGAGGGACTTGGGTATTCACACCGAGACATTCACCGAGGGTCTCATCGATCTCATCGAGGCGGGTGTTATCACCTGCAGGAAGAAGTCCTTGCATCCGGGAAAGATCGTCTCCGCCTTCTGTATGGGAACAAGACGGCTCTATGACTATGTGCACAACAACCCACTCTTCGAGTTCAGACCGTGCAAGTATGTCAACGATCCCTATGTGATCGCCCAAAATGACAGGATGGTATCCATCAATTCCGCGCTTACCGTGGATCTTACCGGGCAGGTATGCTCCGATTCTTTAGGCTTTGAATTTTATAGCGGCATCGGCGGGCAGGTGGACTTTGTCCGGGGTTCTTCCCTGTCTAAGCGGGGCAAATCCATCATGGTGCTGCCATCCACCACGGATGATGGGAAAATGTCCAGGATCGTACCATATCTCTCTGCCGGCAGTGGGGTGGTCGTCACCCGGGGTGACATCCATTATGTGGTCACGGAATATGGAATTGCCTACGTGCATGGGAAATCCATACGGGATCGGGCCATGGTGTTGATCAATATAGCACATCCCGACTTCCGCGAGGAGTTGCTGGAGGCAGCCAAGACCCAAGGCTACATTTATAAGGATCAGACCCTGCCGGTGGTGCTCTATCCGAAGGAATATGAGACCTACTGGACCGACAAGAAAGGAACCGAGATCTTCTTCCGCCCGGTAAAGGCCACCGATGAACGGGCAATCCAGGATGAGATTTATGCCCTCCCGGAGCAGGACATTTATACCCGGTTCTTCCATAGCCTCAAGTCCTTTCACCACAAGGTTGCCATGCCCATGGCTGCAATTGACTACAATGACAAGATGGCCATTGCCGCAGTTACCGGGAAAGAGGAGCCCGAGAGCAGGGAGCAGATCGTAGCCGTTGGGCGATACATCCGCGACCCTCATTCCAACTTTGCCGAGGTCGCCTTCACCACGCACCAGGATTGGCAGAACCGGGGCATCGGCACGTTCCTCCTCCAGTACCTGGTCCGCATAGCCAAAGAGAAGAACATAAAAGGATTCACGGCAGATGTCCTGGCCCGGAACACACCCATGATGAAGGTGTTTTCCAAGACCGGACACCCCCTCAAAGCCCACCTGGAATCCGGTGTCTATGAACTCGAGATCCCATTCAGTGGAGAGGAAAAGGAGAACGTATAGAACCCCCCAGAATGGACAACTACGCTCCTGCGGGTTTAATGGGTGACAGTGCGGCCTTCACGCGATTTCCGGTAGGGGAAGTCAACAATGCAGAACCATTCCAATTGATAAGGTATACCATGTCTTCCTGAGATTATCCAGCTTAACATCAGATAATATAAAATAGTGATGTTATCCGTGGGCATAGAGCGTATACAAGAGATGAAGGCTAACTCTATCGACCTCATATTCATGGTCTTCCCGAGAGATCAATTCAAAGAAACGATGAAACAGACCTATGTCCTTGATTCGTTCATCCTCAAAGCTAAAATAAATGAAGGGTTTCAGCGATGCATGCAGCCATAAACATGAGGTAGGTCAGAAGGAGATCTCAAGAGTGAATTTTGCCAACACAACGATTCGCAAGTCCCTGCTTTCTATGAGGTCACTCCTCAAAGAAAATTTCGCAAAAAAGCACCCTCTTGACGAGCCACCGCTACGGGCGGAACTGCTCAGCCGTGACCAGATGAGGCAGCATGGAAGGGCGCTGGCGGACTCGCATAAGGTGACTGAGAAACGCGCTCCGGAACAGCTTCTGGCGAGATTGACCGAAAATGAAGGCGTCCTGGTTGAAACCTGCAACCTGCTGACTTCAGCTGTAAAGGCAAATCGCCGGATTGCGCCGGCCGGGGAATGGCTGCTTGATAATTTCCACCTGATAAAAGAACAGATTCGCACAGCCAAAAAGCACTTGCCTAAGGGTTACAGCCGGGAATTGCCGCGCTTATTGAGCGGCCCATCGGCCGGGCTTCCGCGCGTGTATGACATCGCCCTGGAGACGATCTCACACGGCGATGGCCGGGTGGATCAGGGAAGCTTAAGCAGTTTCATTGCAGCCTATCAGCAGGTCACAGCGCTGAAGTTGGGCGAATTGTGGGCAATACCCATCATGCTGCGCCTGGCACTGATCGAGAATCTCCGGCGCGTTGGGTCTCGGGTCGCAGCTGACAGGCTCGATCGGAACCTGGCCGACTCATGGGCGGACCAGATGACGGCAATTGCCGCGAAGGACCCGAAAAGCCTGATCATGGTGATCGCGGACATGGCGCGTTCAAACCCGCCCCTGTCGAGCTCATTTGTTGCAGAACTTACGCGCCGTCTGCAGGGACAGGGCCATGCTCTGGCGTTGCCGCTCACCTGGATCGAGCAGTGGCTCTTTGAGCCCGGTCTGACCATTGAGCAGCTGGTTCAGTCTGAGACCCAGCAACAGGCTGCCGACCAGGTCTCCATCAGCAACAGTATCGGCAGTCTCCGACTCCTAGGGGCGATTGACTGGCAGGAGTTCGTCGAGACGAGGAGCTTTGTCGAGCAGATACTGCGTGAGGATCCTTCCGGTGTCTATCCCAAGATGGATTTTGCCACCCGTGATCGATACCGTCACGTGGTTGAGAAGATAGCGAAGAACAGCCTGAATTCCGAAGAAGAGGTTGCAAAGCGTGCGATCCGGCTGGCACACGAAGGTGCTGGCAGCCACGGCGGCGACGATCGATCGGCACATGTCGGGTTCTACCTGATCGACAAGGGTTTGCCGCAGCTCGAACGAATGGCTGAGATGCGCATATCCACGGCTGAGACGTTTCGAAGAACGAGCAGCCAATTCCCTTTGCTCCTCTATATAGGCGCGATCACGCTGATGACCGCGATCTTTACCGGGAGCCTTCTGGCAAAGGCTCATGCCGATGGGTTGCATGGCTGGATTCTCATGCTGATCGGTATCCTGTTGGTTCTGTGCACCAGTCATCTGGCGGGGGCACTGGTGAACTGGCTTGCTACGTTGCTGGTGACGCCACATAGGCTACCTCGCATGGACTTCTCCGAAGGAATTCCGGTGGAATCACACACCCTGGTGGTGATCCCGACCATGCTTACGAGCGCCCAAAACATTGAGAATCTGGTCGAAGCGCTCGAAGTCAGGTTCCTGGCAAATCGTGACGATAACCTGCACTTCGGCCTGCTGACGGACTTCACCGACGCCCGCGAAGAAACAATTCCCCAGGACGAGCCTCTGTTACAACTTGCCCGGAAGAGTATCGAAGAGTTGAATGGAAAGTATCGGGGTGCTCACGGCGATATGTTCTTCCTTTTCCATCGGCCGCGCCTCTGGAACCCGCAGGAGCGGATCTGGATGGGTTACGAGCGTAAGCGAGGGAAGCTTGCGGATTTGAATTCGCTTCTCCGCGGTGGTTCAAAGGATCACTTCTCGCTTCTGGTCGGGAAGACGGCTTTGTTATTGGACGTTAAGTACGTGATTACCCTGGACACGGACACAGGGCTCCCACGCGACTCGGCACGGCAGTTTGTGGCAGCCATGGCTCATCCGCTGAACAGAGCGCTCTATGACAAAAAAATGCAGCGGGTCAGCGTTGGGTATGGCATCCTGCAGCCGCGCGTGGCCGTGAGCCTGCCGGGCACGAACCGATCGTGGTATGCCAGGTTGTATGGAAGTGATCCGGGCATTGATCCATATACCCGCGTCGTATCCGATATTTATCAGGATGTATTCGGTGAAGGTTCGTTCATCGGCAAGGGAATCTATGATGTCGATGCGTTTGAGCTGGCCCTTCATGGGCGCTTTCCCGAGAACAAAATCCTCAGCCACGACCTTGTGGAAGGGTGCTATGTTCGCTCCGGGCTGCTCTCTGATGTACTGCTCTATGAGGAATATCCATCTCGCTACAGCGTGGACGTGAATCGCCGGTATCGGTGGATCCGTGGCGATTGGCAGATTGCGCGCTGGCTGTTGTCCCGTGTTCCGGTTCAAGACGGGCATCGTGAGAAGAATCCGCTATCGGGGCTGTCCCAATGGAAGATCTTTGACAACCTGCGTCGCAGTCTCGTGCCTTTGGCATTGACCCTGCTGTTGCTGCTTTCCTGGACCGTCTTGTCACCCGCCTGGCTCTGGACAGTCTCGGTGATCGGGATCCTCCTGGTTCAGCCCGTGGTTGCATCGGTTCTTGGAATGTTCCGGAAGCCGCAAGATGTGCTGCTGGGCCAGCACCTTTCGGCCTCAGTACGCTCGGCCGGCGGGAACTTCGCCCAGGCGATATTCACGCTGACCTGCCTTCCCTATGAGGCATTCTTCAGTCTGGATGCGATTATACGAACCACATGGCGGTTGCTGATCACCCGCAAACGACTGCTCGAATGGAATTCTTCGGGCAACCCGGATAGCCGCACAGACCTTATCGGCTCGTGCCGGACCATGTGGTTCGCCCCTTGCATTGCCTTTGCCGCAATTATCCAGCTCTCTCTTTCGTATCCGGTTTCATTGGTTTATGCTTGGCCCATACTGGGCCTCTGGTTTGCCTCGCCGGCTGTCGCGTGGTGGATCAGCCGGCCGTTCGCTCGCCCGGAAGCACAGCTGAGCGCTGATCAGACCATCTTTCTGAGGAAGATCTCCCGAAAGACCTGGGCGTTTTTCGAAACATTCGTCGGCCCGGAGGATAATTGGCTGCCGCCTGACAGTTATCAGGAGAATCACCCTGCTCCGGTTGCACATCGCACATCGCCGACCAACATGGGCCTTTCACTTCTTGCGAACATTACTGCATACGACTTCGGCTATATCCCCGTCAGACAAGTCCTCGACCGCACAGCGAACGCAATCCGGACGATGGGAGCCTTGGAACGCTACCTTGGCCACTTCTACAACTGGTATGACACGCAGTCCTTGAAGCCGCTGATGCCTCTGTACATCTCGTCGGTGGACAGCGGGAACCTCGCCGCTCACCTGCTGACATTGCGCTCAGGTCTGCTCGCACTTCCCGGTCACAAAATAGTGAGCCCGCGGTTGTTTGAGGGGTTAAGCGACATACTCGGGGTCTTCATGGAGGCTGCAGGGCCAGACGCTTCAGCCACGCTCATAGGGTTCCAGAATGATCTGGCCTCCGCAACCCTCTCCCGGCCGACTACGCTTCAAACGGTACGGCTCTGCATCGAGAGGCTGACGACGTCCGCCGAGGATCTGGTCCGCCACCTCTCTGCCGGCCCTGCGAACGAAGCGAAGTGGTGGGGGAAAGCCATGGCCCGGCAATGCCGCAGCGCGTTGGAAGAGCTGACGTTTCTCGCCCCATGGACAACGCTTCCTGCCCCTCCCGAGCGGCTCAGTAATTTCAAGGTCATCGGAGAAATCCCAACGCTCTCCCAACTGGCAAGGCTCAATAAACAGCTACTGCCGGCAATCAGCCCTCCGCAAATGGCATCCGCAACGCCAGAGGAAACCCTTTGGCTTGATAAGTATCGGGATCTCATCAGTGAAGCAAGCCGGCGCGCCCATGAGAGAATAGCGGCGATCGACACCCTTGCCCGGCAATTAAACGAACTGGCACACATGGAGTATGGCTTCCTGTACGACAAGGCGCGTCATTTGCTCTCGATCGGGTACAACATCGGGGAGGACCGGCGGGATTCGAGTTTCTACGACCTGCTGGCTTCGGAGGCGCGATTGTCATGTTTCGTGGCGATTGCTCAGGGACAATTGCCTCAGGAATCCTGGTTCGCCCTGGGACGCCTTCTCACAAATGTTGGTGGAGATCCGGTTCTTCTCTCTTGGGATGGCTCGATGTTCGAGTACCTCATGCCGCTGCTGGTAATGCCGACATACGAAAACACCCTGCTCGACCGGACCTACAAGGCAGCTGTAGAGAGACAGATCAAGTATGGGATGCACCGCGGGGTCCCGTGGGGTATTTCGGAATCCGGATACAACATGGTCGACGTTCATCTTAACTACCAGTACCGCGCATTCGGCATACCCAGCCTGGGGCTCAAACGTGGATTGGCCGAGGATCTTGTCATTGCACCGTATGCCTCGGCGCTGGCGCTGATGGTGGCGCCTGAGGCGGCGTGCCTGAATCTGCAGCGACTCGCCCAGCAGGGGTTTGCGGGAAGATTCGGCCTTTTTGAAGCAATCGACTACACGCCTTCACGTCAGACGCGTGGGCAATCAAGCGCCGTGGTCCGGTCATTCATGGCACATCACCAGGGCATGAGCCTCCTGGCCCTGGCCTATATCCTCCTGGACCGTCCGATGCAGCAACGATTCGAGTCTGATCCGCTTTTCCGCTCGACAACACTTCTGCTTCAGGAGCGTGTTCCCAAGGACATGGCGTTCTATTCGCACACCACAGAGCTCTTAGATTTACGCACAACTCCCGTTGGCCTGGAGACTCCGGTACGTGTCTTGAGCAGCCCGGACACACTCTTTCCTGAAGTTCAGCTATTATCGAACCGCAGCTACCACGTTATGGTCACGAATTCGGGAGGCGGCTACAGCCGCTGGAAAGACATCGCCGTTACTAGGTGGCGCGAAGACACTACCAGCGATAACTGGGGAACATTCTGTTACTTCCGCGATGTGGAAAGCTCTGAGTTCTGGTCAAATACCTTTCAGCCGACGCTGAAACAACCTAAGCTCTATGAGGTGATTTTTTCAGAGGGTCGTGCAGAGTTCCGCCGCCGCGACAGTGATATCGACATGCATACCGACATTGCTGTCTCTCCGGAGGATGATATCGAGTTGCGCCGAATCCGCATCACCAACCGTTCTCGCCGGCACAGAGAGATCGAGGTGACAAGTTACGCGGAAGTCGTTCTCGCATCGCCTGCCAGTGATGCGTTGCATCCGGCGTTCAGCAACCTCTTTGTCCAGACCGAGATCCTCCACCAACACCGGGCGATCCTCTGTACACGCCGGCCCCGTTCCAAGGGTGAGCCCGTGCCATGGATGTTTCACCTCATGGCCGTGCACGGGGCGCCCACCGGAGAAGTTTCCTATGAGACCGACCGCATGCGGTTCACCGGCCGCGGGAATACCCTTGTCTTTCCTCAAGCATTGAGGGGCTCCGCTGCGCTCTCGGGCAGCGATGGCTCTGTGCTCGATCCGATTGTCGCGATCCGGCACCGGATCATGCTCGATCCCGGAAAATCGGCGACGATCGATATGGTCTTGGGTGTCGGTGAAACAAGGGATACAGCGATGAGCCTTGTGGAAAAATACCAGGACCGGCGTCTCGCGGATCGCGTTTTCGATCTGGCGTGGACACACTCTCAGGTGATCCTGCAACAGCTCAATATCACGGAGGCCGATGCACAACTCTATGGACGCCTTGCCGGCTCCGTAATCTATGCCAATTCTTCGCTGCGCGCCGACGCGAGCCTCCTCATCAAGAACAATCGCGGGCAATCCGGCCTCTGGGGCTACGCCATTTCGGGTGATTTGCCCATTGTGCTGCTACAGATCAAAGATCCATCAAATATTGAACTGGTGCGCCAACTCGTTCAGGCCCACGCATACTGGCGTTTAAAGGGACTGACCGTGGACCTGGTGATCTGGAATGAAGATCACGCCGGTTACCGGCAACTTCTGCACGACGAGATCATGGGGCTCATTGCCGCAGGCATTGAAGTCAATGTGACTGATCGGCCGGGAGGCATCTTTGTAAGGATCGCTGAGCAGATATCAACTGAAGACCGCATTCTCTTCCAAACGGTCGCTCGCGCCATCATCACCGACAGCCGGGGGACCCTTGTGGAACAGCTCTACCGGCGAGGCGCCCTCGAAGCAGCCTTGCCGCATCTTAATCCGACCCGAACACATCGCCCCGAACCAAAGGCAGTAGGGGCGTTGCCTCGCCATGATCTGAACTTTTTCAACGGGATCGGAGGATTCACACCTGACGGGAAGGAGTACGTAATAACGACAGCGCAAGATCAGGTGACACCGGCTCCGTGGGTGAATGTGCTGGCGAATCCGAACTTTGGGACCATCATCTCAGAGAGCGGGCTTGCTTACACTTGGGGCGAGAATGCCCACGAGTTCCGCCTCACTCCGTGGAACAACGATCCCGTGGGCGATTCAAGCGGAGAAGCGTTTTACCTTCGTGATGAAGAGCGCGGCCACTTCTGGTCGCCCATGCCGCTGCCCAGCCAAGGGGCCATGCCTTATGTCACCCGGCACGGGTTCGGCTACAGCGTCTTCGAGCATACGGAGCGCGGCATCCGCTCAGAGGTGTGGGTCTACGTGGCACTGGACGCACCGGTCAAGTTCACCGTACTCAAAGTGCGAAACGAGTCGGGTCGAAGCCGCCGGCTTTCTGTGACGGGTTACGTTGAGTGGGTGCTCGGAGACCTGCGGCCGAAATCGGCCATGCATGTGATTACTGAGATCGACCCGACCAGCGGCGCCCTGTTTGCGCGGAACTCTTACAGCACTGAGTTCTCCAGCCGTCACGCCTTCTTTGATGTGGATGATGTGACCCGGACCGTAAGCGGCGATCGAGCGGAGTTCATCGGGCGGAACGGCACGCTCAAAAATCCGGCAGCCCTAAGGCGGACGAGGCTTTCCAACAAAGTAGGGCCTGCCCTCGATCCCTGCGCCGCCATCCAGGTTCCCTTCGAGCTTGCAGACGGCCAGGAGCGTGAGATCATCTTCAGGCTCGGCACAGGGCGAGATACCGATGACGCTGTTAACCTGGTTCATCGCTTCCGGGGTTCTTTAGCGGCACGCAGCGAGCTTGAAACCCTCTGGCAGTACTGGAACCACATACACGGGGCAATACAGGTGGAAACACCTGACATGGCGGTGAACATCATGGCCAACGGCTGGCTTTTATACCAGACGCTTGCCTGCCGCCTCTGGGCACGGAGCGGCTATTACCAGTCCGGCGGCGCTTTCGGTTTCCGCGACCAGTTACAGGACGTGATGGCACTCATCCATACCCAGCCGCACCTCGTGCGCGAGCACCTCCTCCTTTGCGCGTCCCGCCAGTTCAAGGAGGGGGATGTTCAACATTGGTGGCATCCTCCGTTCGGCCGGGGTGTGCGCACACATTGTTCGGACGATTTTCTCTGGCTCGTTATGGCTACCTGCCGTTACGTTCTGAGCACCGGTGATACCGGTGTGCTGGATGAACCCATCGACTTCATAGAAGGCCGTCCGGTTAACACGGACGAGGACTCCTATTACGATCTGCCGTCACACTCCGAGGTCACCCTCGGTCTGTACGGACACTGTGTCCGGGCCATAATCAAAGGCCTCAGTTTTGGTGAGCATGGTCTTCCGCTCATGGGTTCCGGTGACTGGAATGACGGTATGAATCTTGTGGGCGAACACGGCAAAGGTGAAAGTGTCTGGCTGGCCTTTTTCCTCTATGATGTGCTTATGCAGTTCAGTGAGGTTGCCCGGAGGACTCTCGACCTGTCCTTTGCCGAACGCTGCCTTAATGAGGCAGAGGCGCTACGTGAAAACATCGAGCAGAACGGCTGGGACGGCGAGTGGTATCGCCGCGCATACTTCGACGACGGGACACCGCTGGGATCGGCGAGCAACCCCGAATGCTCTATCGATTCCATTGCACAAAGCTGGTCCGTTCTTTCCAGGGCGGGAGATGCAAAGCGCTCTCGCCAGGCAATGGAAGCTCTTGATAAGCAGCTCGTTGACAGGGAGCATTCACTAATCCGGCTCCTGTACCCGCCGCTGGACAAGTCGGAGTTGAACCCTGGCTACATAAAAGGATACGTCCCGGGTGTGAGAGAGAATGGCGGGCAATACACTCATGGGGCAATCTGGGCGACCATGGCATTCGCCGCATTAGGTGATCACCCCCGCGCTTGGGAACTGCTTGCCATGATCAATCCGATAAATCATGCCAGGTCCGCCGAGGAGGTCAGCACTTATAAAGTCGAACCGTATGTTGTCGCTGCCGATGTCTATGCGCTTTCCCCGCATACCGGCCGCGGTGGCTGGACGTGGTACACGGGCTCGGCTGCCTGGATGTACCGGCTGATCGTGGAATCGCTCCTGGGCCTCAAACTTGACGTGGACAAACTGCGCTTTGCCCCGTGCCTCCCCGTGAAGGGTTGGGAGACATTGACGGTCCATTACCGGTATCGGGAGACGGTCTATCACATCACCATCCGGCAAACACACGATATACTCAGCGATATGTGTGTTGAAGTAGATGGAATCGATCAACAGGACAAGGCGATCCCCCTTGTCGACGACCACCAGGAACACAAGGTCGAGGTGAGAATATCCGCTGCCCTCACCTGAGAGTCCTTTCCCTCACTTAAGAAATTGATTTCATCAACTCTCTTCTGATTCATTGAAGTTACTTGAAGGGATTACAATCTTTACAGCCCGAATGATCTGTTCCCAAGGGCAACAACCTTCCGGATCAGGAAAAATGAGCTGAATTATTCTTTGTAAAAAAATGTATCCTCAACTCCTTGCGGATCTCTCGGATTGACACCCGGTATCCTTACACGTAAAATTTCTTATCATTATGAAAGAACTCTTTCCACATCCTTTTAAACAATGGTAATGCAATGGAAATTAAGGAGACGCATGGCGATTAAATCCAAGGATATTATCACATCAGAGGTATTCCTTTCTTTCCTCTATCGTTTTATCCGCACGTACAGCTCTACGTTTCATTATACCATCAACAATGAGAAAGAATGTACGGATTACCTGAAACAGGGCGGAAAGGTGCTTCTCAGCGTTTGGCACCAGCAGTTTTTTATACTAATACGATATTGTAAGATCTTTGAAGAATACCACCCGCCACTTATGATCTCCAAGAGTATGGATGGGACGATCATAGCCGGTGTAGCGAGGCGGACCGGATGGATCCCTGTGCTTGGATCTTCTTCCCGGGGCGGGGCCGAGGCCTTGAAGGCAATGATCGAGGCCTGCAAGAAAACAAGCCTCTCAGCCCATATTGTAGACGGTCCACGCGGACCTGCCGGGAAAATAAAGGCAGGGATAATCCGCCTTGCCCATGCCTCTGATGCAGCCATTCTCCCCCTTTATTCCTCGTCAGAGAATGCCTGGTACTTCAACAGCTGGGACAATTTCATTTTTCCCAAACCATTCGCCCGGGTCAACATTACTTACGGCAATTTGATAAAATTCAATCCAACAACTGATCCGGTCGAATTCGAGGCCCAGAGGCAGCAACTCGAACAGATCATGACACCTGGATTGAAGGGGAAACTGGCAATTCAACCAGTTTGAAATATCACACTTTACTGTTTGGCCTGACTCGTATTCAAGGTATTTGCCTTTCTCTGTCGAGCCAGGTCATCCATGGCCCTGTAAGCCTCATCGTAGTGGTTACCGGGACTCCACAACAGCCACCCCACCGACCCGGAATCCTCAGCCGCCTTGATTTGTGACTCGATATAGGCCGGATTGTAGCCGATGGTAATACGCAGGGGAAACGATTGGAGCCAGGGTCTGATGGTTACCCGGTCGCCTACGAGGGCCTTCATCCTGATGATCCCTCTGCTTACAAAGTAATACGGCTTGTCTGCAGGGTTCTTCTCACCGGAAAAGCCGATGGGGAAGTGAGATGGGTACAACATGGGCGAGATGATGTCGAAATGATCCTTGAGCTTACGCACATCCTGTCCTAGGGTCCTGATATCCTCATCTTTCAGCCAGTTCACTATGCCGAACATATCCAGCGACAGGAGCACCCCGTTAGATGATGTCAACTCATGAATACGAGCGGCATATTCCGTCAATACGTCGCTCCGCGACTTGCCCTCGATGCCGGTGTTGGCCTTCCCGTCTGTTGGATATCTGAAATAATCGATCTGGATCTCGTCGACACCGAAACCCATCAATTCGCGAATAATAGCGAGGTTGTATTCCTGCACGGTCTTATTGGCAGGGTTTACCCAATCCTTGTCGAACCTCCATTTCTGATTGGCTGATGAGTTGTGAAGATCCTTGAACATGCAAACCCTTGAAACTACATGGATATTCTTCTTGTGAAGGTAGTCCACCAGCTTGGCTATATCTTTGATGGAGTAGTTATATGAAGAAAGGCCCGTATACTGCTGTTGTACCGCACTCTTATAGGTGGGGAGCCCCTGAACTTCCTTTGCATCGAACACCATGGTATTGGCTCCATATTTCTTGATTTGCTCAGAAATGCTAAGAACCTGGCGAGAGCCCGCTGTCCACTGGTTAGCATAGAGCCCCAACGCCTTAAAGGTTTTAGGTCTTTTTACACTCCGGGGTTTGACTGGCTCGGTTCTGACCACCGGGATAGTGAGAACCTGCCCGGGGGATAAGCCTTTGATGCCAATGTTATTGAGCTTCTTTATCTCATCAACAAATTCACCCTTGGTATATGATTCGGACAAAGGGAAATACTGCGCGGCAATCTTAGCAAGCGTGTCACCACTCTTTACTGTATAAGTCACATTTGCTTGTGCGCATAAGGGTATGATCATGATACAACAGGTAAAAGCTATCATCCACCGAGCACCCGCCCTCATCAATACCTCCTAAATCAGTCTGGTCTTTACCCGTTCGTTGAATCATTATCATAGACCAGTGCCCTCATTTCTGTACGATACCCATGATCTGCCTCGCTTCTTCCGGCGACGCCGGCTCCCTGCCAAGGGACGAGGCGATCTTCACAGCCCACAGAACCTGCTCAAAGCTGCCTTTGGCAAGGCTGCTGTCAGGCAGCCTGATATTGTCTTCGAGTCCAACCCTCATGTGGCCGCCCATGAGACAGCTCATGGTAATGGCCGGAAACTGGTCCAATCCAACACCGCATGTGGTGAAGTTTGCCCCGTGGGGCAATGCATTAACCATAGTGATGAATGCCTCAGGCCTGAACCTCTGCCCCCCTGCAACACCCCAGACGAAATTGAAGTTCATGGGAGAGCTAAAGAACCCCTGCTTGGCTATCATCAAGGTATTATCAATCCCGCCGATATCATAGCACTCTATCTCGGGTTTTATGCCGTTTTCCTCCATGGCCTTGCCGAAATCCTGCAGCATGGTAAAGGTGTTCTCGAAGATTGCATCCATGATGATCTCTCCTGTGTTCCTGTCAATAATACTGAAGTTCATGGTGTTGGTGTTCAGAGATGCCATTGCAGGCTTGATTGCAAGTATCTGTGCTATCCTATCCTCAGGTTTCCTGCCGACGCCGACTGCAGAACTTAAGTTCACTATAAGCTCCGGGGTCTTCTCTTTGATGGCATCGTGGGTGGCCCTGATACGATCGATCTCATGGGTGGGGATGCCGGCATCATTCCGGGCATGCACATGGACCATTGCTGCACCGGCGGCATAACTCTTTGCTGCCTCATCGGCGAACTCTTTCGGGGTGTAGGGCACAGCAGGATTCTGGTGCTTCATGGTAAAGGGGCCGGCAAGGGCTGCACAGATGATTGCCTTGTTCTTCAAATCCTGCATCCGATGCCTCCTTACCTGTGGTGAGATGCACCAGGGAACAGGGTAATCGTCATGAGGTTATCATTCAGGCCTTCATGCCGCACGCTCCCGTGCCCCATCAATGAAGACTTTGAGGATGGCATTGGTAGCACGTTCTTGTCGTTTCTTAGTAAGGGGCTCCTTGCCAAGCACCATGACTGAAATAAATGTCTCGATGGCTCCATAGAAGATATAGGTAAGATGATGCGGGGGGATCTCTTTGCCCAAGAACCCACTCTCCTGACCCTGAGCCATAATCTGTTCGCACAGGCTGAAAAACTTCAGGAATTTCGAGAGACCTTCTTCGGTATGGTAAACCGAGCTTCTGCAAACCTCACTGACAAAGATAGACATAAGATTGGGTTTCTGACCGTAGGTATTAAGGAAGAACTCGATGATGTTCACCAGCTTGTCCTGAATGTTTGCAGCAGATGAAATCTCTTTGTCCATCATGGCATAGAGGGCGTCCCACCAGGATTCCACGATGACTTCGAAGAGGACCTCCTTGCTCCCGAAATAATGATACACAAGCCCATAGGAGACCCGTGCCCTGCGTGCAATATCAGCCATCCGGGCATTGGCATAACCCCGTTCACGAAAGACCTCCAGGGCGGCATCGATAATCATCCCTTGCTTCCGGTTTTTCCCCATACGTTAACCCTTTGAAAGATTAGATTGAATGTCATTTTGCCTCGGCGGTTATTTCTAGTCAAGCAATTAATCGATATGCGGATCAGAGGAGCAAAGTGCAATTTTGCTCAAAGCATGCTAAGATATTAACCCAATAATTCACATATATGCAGGAGCTTACATGGACCGTCAACTGAGGGATGTAACTGAAGGCTGCAGGATCAGGATCGATAAGGAAGGTAAGTGGTTCTATGAGGGCTGCGAGATCATCAACCCTCTCGTTCTGCGCGCCTTCTGCAATGCCCTTGAGACCGATGAAGACGGCAGCCACCGGATCGTCATAGGCGATGAACTCTGTTATATCGAGGTGGAGGACACCCCCTTCGTTATCTCGGCCATTAGAGGCGATCCGGCCATAGGGCTCTATGTCAGACTGAATACCCTTGAGACCTTTCCGCTTGACCCGACCAAGCTCTGCATAGGCCAGGACAATATACTCTATGCAACACTCGAAAACGGTATGAAGGTGAGATTCAACCGGAGCTCTTATTACAGCCTCGCCCTCATGATGGAAGAAGACGAAAACGGCATGATTGTCCTGAAGATCAGGGATATCAAATATCCCATCTGTCCTGCAGAATGATCGACAAGGTTGCAACCATGGCAGGTCAGAAGGTGATTGTCTATGACACCCTGTTTGGAGTTTCGGAAGCTGAATGCCTGTAGTCTGCAGGAAGAGATTTTGAAGGAGGATATCAGGCATTCGCCCGTTCTCCTCCTTTTCCCCTGTTTGATTAGATTTGTCAGCTACTGCTGGACAACGAACTAAGCTCGCTGGTCAGCCAGGACTGCTGGGCTTGAAGTTGGGAAAGCGCTGTCTCCATGGCAACGAATTTCTGAGTCATCGTATCTTGGTCCTGGGTAATGCGCTCTTCCATATCACTTATCTGCTTGTCTATGGATGTCATGTGGTTCTGGATACTCTGCTCATTTTGGGTGACAGAACCGTATATAGAATTACTCATGTTATCGAGTATCTCACTCAGCGAATCACCGACTCCCTTTGAGAATGTGAAGTCGAAGGTCCCGGTGCTCGTGCCTGTGTATTGCACTACCAGGCCGTCGACGTCCTGGCCGGAATCACCGGTCAGGGCCTGTCCGGAGCCGGTCATGGTCATCCAGGTATTTGACCCGCTCTGACAGATGCTTCCCTGCACATCTGTCCCTGTATAGGTAGCATCGGAGATCCCAAGATTTGCACCATTTGCAACAGTAAACCCGTAGGCAGATCCGTAGCTGTTCCTCGAGAGTACGAGCTGACCATCGGCATTCTCTGAGGCCGTTATGTCCATAGACTGATTCGCAAGCTCGGAGTTGATTGCATTGACAATATCCGACATGCTCGATCCGGATGCCAGGGATATTTGGGCCGTATTGCCTGAATTGTCCGTGAGGGTGAGGTTAGTGTCTCCGGACAGCGATCCGCCGAATCCAGTCCCTGTGGTAGCTGCCTTTGTAGCGGCCTGCGTGATCTGTACCTGATATGATCCCGTTGCGGTATTGTCTCCGGACCCTATGTAGGTAAGGTTGTTGTTTGTACTCGAACCTTGTGCGGCAAAGAGGTTTACCACATCATTGAAATTGGTTTGCAGATATCCCTCGAGCTTGGTGCTGTTGATAGAGAGCTGCCCGGTCTGGTCTAAGTTGATCCCCACAAGCCCCAGGGTGTTCAGCGTTGAATTGACACCGGTTACGCCCGATAGGATAGTATTCCGGATTGTCCACTTTATGGACTGCAATGTGGAATCGCCGAAGAGCGGCGGCGTGGTGGCCGTTGTAGTCGTACTGCTTGAACTGCTTGTACTTGGAGTATACGTGAATTGGTTGGTGATCTCGGTCATGAGAGCGTTATATTTCGATACGAAATCCGATATCTTCGACTCGATCCCCGAAGTATCCTGTGTGATGTTCAGGGTGATGGTCGAGTTCGGGTCTGCGCCAACGAGACTGATCGTCGTGCCGGCGATGACATCGCTGATCTGGTTCGTATTACGGGTGATGGTGTTGCCATCCAGAGTGATAGTGGCATCAGCGCCTGCGACGATCTGGCGGCTCCTGATTTTTGTCGGATCGCTGAACGTCCCCAAATTGAGACTCGAATTCGACGGCGTCAACGTAAGATCCAGATTCGATGAACCCGACGACCGGTTGTCCTCCACCACAATGGCACCGTTGCTGTTTACATAGGCCGAGACCTGATTTCCGTAGGCGCTGTCAATGGCGGACAGTAAATCACCTACTGTGGAGTTTGCCGTCACGGTAAAGGTCGTGTTTACAGAAGCGTTAGGATCGCTGATTGCTATCGTGTCGGAACTTGTCCAGGTACTGTATCCATCGATGTTTTTCAGGAGGGTGCTATTGGTTATGGCCGACCCTCCGGTTGTATTCTGCGTGCTCCCTACTACTCCGTACACATCTGAGCTTGCTGAGTTGCCCTGTTCGAGAATACCAAGGGTCTGAAGGATGTTGCTCGCATCGGTAAAGGATTGGGTGCCGTTTATCTGGAGTGTGTAGGTCGTGTTTCCGGAGGAGTCTGTCTTTGAAACAATGGATGAGCTGATCCCGGCAGCATTGATTTTATCATTAATACTTTCCAATGAATCACTGGCCAGATTTATAGAGATGCTCTGACCGCCTATGGTAACCGTTCCCGATGCACCATTTGTGAGACCCAGGATGCTCTGGATGCTCTGTGTGGAACTGGAAAAGGCGGAAGATAATGCTCCACCCGTAAATGCATTACGTATTGAGGTGGTACTGTCGGCAAAGCCAAGTTCACCCAGCACATTTGCTGCGGAGCCATTTGCCAGGACCATCCCGTTCTTGCCCGTATTCTGCGAGGTGAGGGTGAGTTGATATTGGCCGGAGGCCACGGTAATTATGGACGCGATCACCCCTGAAGGGTTGGACCCGGAATTGAGGGCATTGATCTTGTTCTGAATAGAGGTGAGGCTGTCGGTAGTTGCAATGTTCACCGTGTGGCCGTTGATCACAAGGTCCCCTGATATGTTCAGGCCTGTCGAAAGGGAGTTGAAGTATTCCGAACCCAGTTTCTGTGCCTGTGCGAGGTTGTTTACAATCAGCGAATAACTCCCGGGGGATGCGTTTGACCCCACGGTAAAACTCGCTAGTTTACTGACATCAGTCGTTGTGCCGGTGGCACTTGCATTGGAGGTATAAAGATTGAAGTCGTCTAATGTGGAAAGAGCACTTGCGCTTGTCTGCAAAGCGGCAAGCTTGGTGTTGATTGTGGTCCACTCGGTATATTGGCTTTGGAGCGTTGTCTTCTGATTCGTCAAGAGGGTTTCCGGCTGCCGCTCGACATCCATCATCTGGCTGATCAGACTCTGCCAATCCAACCCTGAAGACAAACCCACTATGGAATTCGTGCTTGACATGACGCTCCCCTCTCTCCTCAGAATACGGTCCAGGCCCCGACCGGAATCGGGGCCTAGGCTATTTTTACCTCTAGGCTTTCTCCTTCACAAGCAACCCGGACATCTCCTTGAGATGTTCCCTTATGCTGAGCACATCATCGGGTGGTATCTGCCTGATCACTTTTCCCGTATCATCGTCCACTACCTTCACCACGATGTCATCCATCTTTCCATCGACAGTGAACTGGATGGAACTGTTATTGGACCTGAGTTGAGCGTTGATTGCATCCAGGTTCTGTTTGATCTCTTCGGCAGAAGGCTTATCTTTCTGAAGGACTTTTTGCGCTTGATCGCCACTCGTATCTTGAGATGCCTGGGCAATGGCCGGTGACCCCAAACCGATACCTACCATCCGGACAGGATCATTTGGTACGGTGCTTACCGAATCTATCTTCATGGCCACACCCGCCTTTCTCCAGAGAGGATCACGGGGTCATCCCCGTGATCCTCAATGAAGGTTCATTATTTAAACAGGGTCAGGATATTCTGTGAGCTTGAGTTGGCCTGGGCCAGCATTGCGGTACCCGCCTGCTCCAGGATCTGGTTCTTGGTGAAGTTTGTCATCTCAGAGGCCATGTCGACATCCCTGATGGCCGATTGCTGGGAAGACATGTTCGTGATCTCCGTCTGGAGGTTGTTATAGGCGTAGGTGAGCCGGTTCTGGGCTGCACCTATGGCAGCCAGATTATTGTCCACCGTGCCGATAGCAGTTGAAACAGTATCGATGGCAGCCGTGGCGCCTCCACCTGTCAAGGCTATTGAGGTAAGACCAAGGGTGCCTAAATCCATACTAGTTACAGCGACAGTGATCTGGGATGCCGTGCCCGAGGTATCACCAACCTGGAAGGTGCCACCTCCCCCAGGTGTGCTTGCCACGATGCGGGTGATTTCGCTTTTCAGCTGTTGGAATTCCTGATCTTCTGCGGTTCCTCCGTCTTGTGCCCCCTGGGTGGCCAGTTCCTTCATCCTCTCAAGGATGGTTTCAACCTGGTTTGCTGCACCCTCTGCAATAGACAAGCCGGCATTGGCTTCGGTGGTGTTCTGGGACGCAACGGTAAGGGACCTGATGTTGGAGCGGAGCCCGTTGGCAATGGACAGACCTGCGGCGTCATCCGATGCGCTGTTGATGCGGTAGCCGCTGGAGAGCTTCTGCTCGCTTTTGGTCATTGCGGCATCAGTATTGACTAAGTTGTTATGGGCGTAAAGTGCTGCGACGTTGGTGTTAATGGTAAGTGACATAATTGGATCCTCCTTGATTTTTTTGGTTTTCCCGACCATCCGTGGCCGGGTTATTCATTTGTGATCAGCTTCCAGGTCCTGATCAAACCTTGTGTTCCCCTCACCTCCTTCCAGTTTGTTATTAATCTGCTAAGACAGTTATCGGCAAATATTCATGACACTTTAAATATTTTTTCAAGATCATCAAATTTCGCCCTCACTCAATGAGTGATCAGCTTTCACGGCGATCTTCAAATCATACTCTATTATATAAATGTCATATTGATACATATACTCAAAAATATACCCTCCCCCGCTACTTAAAATTGCTAGAAAAAAACATACGCTGTTTCTGGTGCGTCAGAAAAACAATCCATAGTCACAGAGAAGTCAAAATATTGACTCAAATTTCTTATTCTCCTTGCTCTGAGTGCTTGTTTCTATTGTATTTTTACTGCTAAGGTTTCATGGCATGTTCCTTGCTGAAACCCTGTCGGATTATGTCTTTTAACGGTTTTACAGGGCAGATGCTGATTCTGATCCTCGGCATGGGTATTCACCCCAAAGGGGCGGAGCCTACCTTATTGATGAAAAAGATAAATGAAATGTCAGCTTCCCAACCGAACCGAAATCCTTAAAAAGGGGTAACAATTCAATGAATACTATCCTAAAAGATAAGACAATCCTCCTTACTGGCGGCACGGGCTCATTCGGCCGGGAATTCACGCGTATCATCTTAGAACAGCACAATCCCAAAGTCCTAAGGATTTTCTCACGGGATGAGCTCAAGCAGAGCCGCATGCAATCGGCCTTAAACGATGAGCGGCTACGATTTTTTGTCGGCGATGTACGGGACCGCGAGCGCCTCTACCGCGCCATGACCGGCGTGGATATCGTTGTGCATGCAGCTGCATTGAAACAGGTCCCCTCATGCGAGTATAATCCCTTCGAGGCTGTGAAGACCAACATCCTCGGTGCACAAAATATCATTGATGCTGCTATCGACAACAGGGTCCAGAAGGTGATCGCCCTGAGCACCGACAAGGCCGTTAATCCCATCAACCTTTACGGTGCTACTAAACTCTGTGCTGAGAAGATTTTTATTCACGGCAATTCATATTCCGGGGAGAAAGAAACCCGATTCAGCTGTGTCCGCTACGGCAATGTTTTAGGAAGCCGCGGGAGTGTCATCCCCATCTTCTTCGAGCAGAGAAAAACTGGCAAGATTACGATCACCGATGTGCGTATGACTCGTTTCTGGATAACCCTGACAAAGGCTGTTGCTCTCGTAGTCAAGGGCCTCAACTATATGAGGGGTGGTGAGATCTTCATTCCCAAGATTCCCAGCATGCGGATCACCGATCTTGCCGAGGCCGTTGCTCCCGAGTGTAAGATTGAGGTGATTGGACGGAGACCTGGGGAGAAACTCCATGAGATTCTTATTACGGAAGATGAAGGCATTCAGACCGTGTTTTTGGATGGGCTCTATGCCATCCTGCCATCCAAAGGTTGGCTGAAGATGAAGCAGTATGATAATGGCACAAGGCTTCCGGAGGGTTTCACTTATATGAGCGATACGAATTGCGAATGGCTCTCCATAGATGATCTCAGGGCCATGATTCAGAGCGATACCTTTAAAAACGAACCTGAGAATCGAAGACAAACAGGGACAGAACGTTTCTAGGCAAGTGAAATGGATAAGCCCATCCCCTATGGAAGACATAGCCTTGATGACGAGGATATCTCCGCCGTTGTCCAGGTGCTCCGGTCCGACTGGCTGACCACCGGACCGAAGGTGGCCGAGTTCGAAGCTGCTATCGCCACCTATACGGGCGCCCAGCACGCCGTGGCGGTGAACAGCGGGACAGCGGCGCTCCACTCCGCTCTTAACGCCTTAGACATCAGGTGCGGAGACGAGGTTATTGTACCTGCCATCACCTTCCTGGCCACGGCCAATGCCGTGGTGTACCAAGGCGGGACACCTGTTTTCGCGGATATCTTGCCCGATACCCTGACCATTAATCCCGACAGTGTTGCAGAGCGAATATCTCCACGAACAAGGGCCGTCATCGCCGTCGATTATGCGGGACAGCCCTGCGCCTATGACGAACTCCAGGCACTCTGCGACAGGAAGGGCATCAAACTTGTCGCGGACGCCTGCCATTCGCTGGGCGCCGAATATAAGGGAAGAAAGTCCGGCACGCTGGGGGTCCTCAACTGCCTGAGCTTTCATCCCGTCAAGCACATCACTACCGGCGAAGGCGGCATGATCCTTACGAATGAGGCGGCCTTTGCCGATAAAATGCGGCGCTTCAGGAACCATGGGATCACCCTCGATGCGCAAAAACGGCGCACGAAGGGAACATGGTACTATGAAATGAATGAACCGGGATACAATTACAGGATTACGGACATCCAGTGCGCCCTTGGAATCAGCCAGCTTCGAAAACTCCCCGAATGGCTCGATAGGCGGCGTTCAATTGCCTCCCGGTATGATGAGGCTATCCGCGTTATCCCCGGCATGACCCCTCTGAGCGTACATAATCATGTCCGGCATGCATACCATCTCTATGTGATTCGACTCGATCAAACAATATACAACCGTGCCGAGGTGTTCAAGGGCCTCCATGAGCTAGGTATCCTGGTAAATGTCCATTATATTCCCATCCATCTCCAGCCCTTTTACCGCATACATTACGGCACATGCGAGGGCTTATGCCCTGTGGCCGAGCAGGCATATGAGGAAATCATCTCGCTACCTTTGTTCCCAACTATGCACGATGAAGATGTACAACGCATTATTAAGGATATAAACCGGATATGCAGGCGGTTCGTTAAATGAAAATTGAATTCATAGCAGAAGTGTCAAGTAATCATAACCGCGATTTAGACCGTTGCCTTGCATTCATTGATAGGGCTGCTTCTGTTGGCTGCGCAGGCGTAAAGTTTCAACTCTTCAAGATACAGGAATTGTTCGCCCAGGAGATCTTAATTAAGAGCAAAAAGCACCGTCAACGTGAGGCATGGGAACTGCCAGTAGAATTCCTGCCAGAACTGTCTCAAAGGTGCCGTGAGCAGAAGATTAAATTCGGTTGTACACCTTTCTACCTCAAAGCCGTCAATGAACTCTATCCTTACGTGGATTTTTACAAGATTGCTTCCTACGAAATTCTTTGGAAGGAACTCTTAAAGTATTGCGCTTCAACAGGTAAGCCGGTGGTGCTTTCAACAGGCATGGCTGTTCTCGAAGAAGTACTCGCCGCTGTGGAGATACTTAAGGATGCTGGCTGCCGAGATCTTACTTTGCTGCACTGTGTTTCGGGTTACCCGACTCCTCCCCAGGAATGTAATCTGGCAGCTATAGAGACACTTCGCCAGTCTACACAACTTCCGGTTGGCTGGTCAGATCATAGTGCCAATCCTGCTGTCATCACCCGCGCAGTGCACCGCTGGGGAGCAACTATGATCGAGCTCCATCTCGACATTGATGGGACCGGTGAAGAGTTTGCCATGGGCCATTGCTGGCTACCACATCAGATATCGCATGCCATAACAATGATTAGTGATGGCTATATTTCAGACGGAACGCGCGATAAGGGTCCAACGCCAATTGAAGTTGCAGACAGAGAATGGCGGGCTGATCCATGTGATGGATTACGTCCAATGAAAAGTATACGAAAGGACTACCAAGGTGATGAAAAGGTCTTTGATCAACCAATATTGCCCTCCCTTTCCGCAATTGAGGCGATGACTCGCAATTTACCGGAAGTGGATTTCAATTCGCATTTTTCACAAAATAATGTATGGACTTCGCGAATTTTAGGTCTTGAACCCTTTCAACAAAAGCGAGATGAAGACTTGGTCACGCGGGAATATGAGAAAGATTCTTATAGTAAAATTCTTGATACCTACCGAGATAATCCTCAAATCCTGCGTCAATTAATAATCAAACCAGACCAAACACTCAGTGTAGTATCGTTGGGCGAACGTCTCTTATTGTCCCCATTAAATGTCTATTATACTATTGCTAGATACCACATGTGGAAAACTCTTCAATCTGAGCATAGCCCCTTTATATGCGAATTGGGGGCTGGATATGGCCCAAATCTGCTTTGGTATAAGGCCTATGGAGGACAAAGGCAAATCTATGCTGGTGAATATTCCGAAAGTGCCAGGATTTTAGGAGGCCTACTCGGACTCGAAATTCATTCATTCAATTTTTATCTTCCAGAAACTTACCGTTTCATTAAGGAACATTCTCTGCTGTTCACATCTCATGCAATTGAACAAATTCCAGACGCGAATGTCTTTATTGCAGCCCTCAAAGGTATCCGTGACCGAGTCAAGAGAGTCATTCATTTTGAACCTGTTTACCGGGAAGATAGGCGGACATTAATCGGACTAATGCGGAACCGATATGCAAAAATCAATGATTACAATACAAATCTTATGGAATGCCTCAAGAATGATCCGGAAATCAATATTCTATCGTTTGAGCCTGACCTGTATGGCATCAATCCTCTTAATCCCTCAAGTATCCTTGTCTGGGAGTTCCGTTAAGAAAGTTTAAGGTATGCACGGCCTCATCATCTCTGCCAGCATGGATCCTGATTGGTGCACTAACTCACTAGACAGTATCTAACTTTTGATAATCTTCAGACAAGAATCGGAGGCTCTTGATGAATACAGCTATAGCGATCATTCAGGCGCGTATGGGCTCCACGCGGCTACCCGGGAAGGTACTCAAGGAATTGAGAGGACATGCCATGCTCTGGCATATCGCACGACGCCTGCGGTCCGTGGCAGGACTTACCCGGATAGTGATTGCCACATCTGATGTCCCTGGCGACACTCCCCTACGAGATTTCGCAGCAGGCGAAGGTATTGATTGCTATGCGGGCAGTGAAAATGATGTCCTCGATCGATTCTACCAAGCCGCAGTCCAGTTTCAGGCCGATCCTATCGTACGGGTGACGGGTGACTGTCCCTTTGTGGACCCCGACGTGATTGCTCGGCTGTTGGATCTCTATCGGACCGGTGGCTTCGATCATGTAGGCGTAGCCACGGGGGCGGGGGCTGTTTTTATGGACGGTGGCCGGTTTCCCGACGGACTGGATGCGGAGTGCTTCAGTTTTCAAGCCTTGCAACGGGCTTGGCGGGAGGCACGGGAGGCCAGCGACCGCGAGCATGTCACTCCCTATCTCTGGCGTGTACCGGGCCGTTTCCGGAACGGCACGCTAAAGGCGGAAAAAGATTATGCAGATATGCGCTGGACCGTGGATAATGCAGACGACTTCACTGTGGTGCGCGCTGTCTATAATGCCCTTTACCGAGACGATCGCCCCTTCCTTATGCACGACATTATTGCATTTCTCGAACAGCATCCCGAGATCGCCCGGATGAACCAAGCCTTTATCGGCAAAGAAGGCTATCGTGATGTATGGTCGCCGAATACGCAGGAGTAATCATGAAAGGCCAGGAACTCTATCGTAAAGCCAAACGGGTCATCCCCGGCGGCACTCAGTTGCTTTCCAAGCGTCCGGAACTTTTTTTACCTGAACAATGGCCAGCCTACTATACCAAGGCACGAGGGGTCGAGATCACCGACCTTGACGGACATACCTATACGGACATGAGCATCATGGGTGTAGGAGCATGTATCCTCGGCTACGCCGATCCAGAGGTGGATGCGGCCGTCGCCGGCGCCATCGCAGCGGGGGTTCAATCCACTCTCAATGCCCCGGAAGAGGTCGAGCTGGCGGAGATCCTCCTTGATTTGCATCCCTGGGCGCAGATGGTCCGCTACTGCCGTGCGGGAGGTGAAGCAATGAGCATGGCAGTACGCATAGCACGTGCTGCCACACGAAGAGACAAGATCGCCTTCTGTGGATATCACGGCTGGACCGATTGGTATCTGGCCGCTAACCTCGCCGAGGACGATCCCCTGGACGGGCATCTTATGCCCGGCCTGGAACCGCGTGGGGTGCCCCGGGCCTTGACGGGTACGGCGCTGGCATTCCATTACAACCGGATCGATGAGCTCAGGGCCATCGTTGATACACACCACCAGGCACTGGCCGCCATCGTGATGGAACCGCAGCGCGGTGAGCCGCCAGAGCCGGGATTCCTTGAGGCCGTGCGAGCTATCGCAGATGATATTGGCGCAGTACTCATATTCGACGAGATCACCACGGGATTTCGTATGACTGCGGGTGGCATCCACCGGCTTCTTAGCATCGTTCCCGATATGGCGATATTCGCCAAGGCCATGGCCAACGGTTATGCCATGGGGGCCGTGATCGGAAAGGCTGCGGTCATGGAGGCTGCCCAATCGACCTTTATCAGCTCCACGAACTGGACCGAACGGATCGGACCAACGGCGGCGATGGCCACCATTCGCAAGTTCATCAGCGCCCAAGTCGCTCCGCACATCATCAAAATCGGTGCTTCCGTGCAACAGGGATGGAAAGATGTTGCTGCCGAGACCGGCTTGAACATTCATGTCGACGGACTGCCGACACTTGCGCATTTCAGCATTTTACATCCAGATGAACTCGCCCTGACCACCCTCTTCACCCAGTGGATGCTCGAGCACGGATATCTGGCATATAATCAGTTCAAGCCTTCCTTCGCCCATCAGCCTCACCATGTTGAGGACTATCTGGTGCAGGTTAGAACTGCGTTTACCTTTCTGGCCGAGGCGATCGGTATAGGCAATCCCTCAAGGTTCCTCAAGGGGCCACAAGCGCGCCGTGGTTTCTACCGGCTGACTGAAAGGTGATCTTTGTCTACTTCTTTGAAGAAGGACGGTTTCAACCTGTCTTTTCTGGTAGGTACGCAGGATAAATGCACCTACCGGTAGGTCATAGGAGCCTCGGGAGAACCGGACTGACGGTCTCCGCTATTGCGCTTGGGACGGTCGAGCTCGGCCTTGACTACGGTATTGAGGCGCCGGGCGGCTATGGTAAACCATCCCAACAGGAGGCCAAGGCCATTGTACGAATGGCCTTGGAGAACGGGATCAACCTTTTCGATACCGCCCCGGCCTATGGGGAAAGCGAGGCCTTGCTTGGTCAGGTCCTCGATAAGAGTGATGCTATCATCGCCACCAAGGTGAACATACCCCGGGACGAACAGGGGCATGTTCTGACCGGCAAGAATCTTAGGCGCAAACTAGAAGCATCCCTTGCCACGAGCATCGAAAGACTGAAGCGAGACCATCTTGATATCGTCCAGATTCATAACGTGACCACTGTAGTCTTAGAACAAGGCGAAATCACGGAATATCTTCTGCAGGCAAAACAACAAGGCATGCTCCGTCACCTCGGCGCATCGGTTTATACCGTTGACGAGGCGCTGGCGGTCATCGCCTCCGGCCATTTTGATGTACTCCAGGTAGCCTACAATCTCCTTGATTGCCGTATGTCTATAAATGTTTTTCCCTCTGCCCAGGCGGCAGGGATTGGCATCATATCGCGTTCCGCCTTCCTCAAGGGGGTGCTTACCGACAAGTGGCAATATCTCCCGCCGGCATTGGCCGGACTTAAGGAGACGGTCCTACAAGTGCGGAATAGGCTGGATGGATCTTGTATGGAGCTCCGCGAAGCGGCATTACGTTTCTGTCTCAGCCATGAGGCAATCGCAACAGTCTTGGTGGGTGTGCGGACTGCCTCTGAACTTGAACAGGCCCTAGTAACCGCACGTCAAGGAGCATTGACGCACGAACTGCGAGAAAAGATGGCATGCGTGAGAGTCAATGACGAGTGGCTCCTCAATCCCGCAAACTGGCCGGTGACATGAAGCGATCATTCTCCATTATCATGCGCTGTGATGGCGACAAGGAAATTGGATTGGGGCATGTATACCGTTGCCTCGTCCTTGCCCGTGAACTGCGAGATCACTATTCGTGGGTTGTTCTGTTCGCCATGTCCTCAGGCATGGCTGGAATCTCAAAGGTACGAGACGAATTCTTCCCGGTAAATGTTAAGCCAGAGGGGATACCTGAAGAGGTTTGGCTGGAATTGTTAGTCAATGAATTACATCCTGACGCTTTATTTTTTGATATCCGTACTGATTTGAAAAGGGAAGCAATTGAGCGATTGAAAATGAATTCTTCTTTAGTCGTTACGTTCGATGATGCGAGTGATCGACGGTTAGCTTCGGATCTGGCATTTTATCCTCCTGTCCCTCAGGCTCGGCGTCTCCGATGGCCGCACTATAAAGGTCAAGCGCTGATCGGTTGGGAATGGCTATTGGTTCAGGAAGAATATTATCGTCCGCGTTCGACGCATCAAAACGCAGTGCCGCGCATTTTGGTGACGATGGGCGGCAGTGATCCCGCGAATCTTACCTTACTGGCCATAAAGGCATTGGAAATGGTCGACGAAAAGATTACAGCCGTGTTGGTATTGGGCCCGGCATTCTCGCACGATGAGGAAATCTCGGACGCGTTGAGCAAAGCAAAGCGATCATACGAAATACATCGTAATCTGCCGGATCTCGTCGAGCAAGGATTGCACACTGACTTCGCTGTTGCGGCTTTTGGTGGAACTGCGTATGAAATGGCGGCAATGGGTGTGCCGACTGTTTTGCTTGGGCTTACCGCAGACCATGCTGCATCAGCTCAATGCCTGGCTGATATTGGTTTGTCACTGAACTTAGGAGAAACGAGCGCAGTTACTCCCAGAAAGTTGGCCAAAGCTATTTCTGAAATCTTACAACGCCCCGCTTGGGTTGTTGCAGTTCCGGAAAAGGCACGAAAACTGTTTCGTACTCCTGGCGCACAAACTATGGCGAAAAAAATTATGCAGGCTGTTGAGAGAATATTTTAGGGAGAATGAAGCATGGCAAACGCTTCAGTTACCATTATTGTGCCTATCTTCAATTCTGATAAATTTCTGGAAGAGACACTTCAGAGTATCCAGAATCAGTCCTATAAAAATATTCAAGTTCTCCTTATAGACGATGCCTCTTCAGATAGCTCACCGAAAATAATCAAAAAATACATCGATTCAGATCCTCGGTTTCAAGCGTTTAAAAATGATTTCAATAGAGGTGTGTCTTACTCAACCAACGTGGGTTTGTCTAACGCTAATGGAGAATACATAACATTTCACGATCATGATGATATAATGTTTCCCACTAAGATAGCTACTTGTGTCGATATCCTTGAAAAGCACACGAGTTTCGATGGTGTCATTTCAGTTGCTGAATATATTTCAGAGAACGGAGAATCTTTAGGAATAACAAGTTTATTGCCTGATTATATAACAACTAATCCGTATTTTGTAAGGGCCTTTGAAAGAAGCTATATCCCGACATGGGCGATGTTTTTAAGAAGTGAACTATTGAAAGATTTGCGTTTCGACAATGAAAATAAAATTGGCAATCAAGATGCAGATTTGTTTCTCAGGCTATTGTATTTAAGGCCTCGTTTTTTTTATTTATCGTCACCTCAAAATAAATTCAGACAAGTTTCGGGGTCTCTATCAAAGAAATCATCATCAAGTGTCGAAATATACAGAAAGCATAAAGATATTGATATTCGTGAACTTTATAAAGAGGCAGGTTATTGTGAAAGCATTATTAATTATGCGTTAGCAAGAGTCAACTTATGGCGTGAGGACAGTGCCTTAGCGCTTGATTACATACAGGCAGCACATCAAGGCATAGACGAAATCCCCCTTGAAGAACAAGATGGCGTTATTTTTATTCATGCAACATGCCTTTATCTGAATAAGTTATATGTACCTTGCCTTGAAGTTTTAAGCAATCTAAAAAATGGATCATATCAGGCTGAAGTTTTAAACAATCAGGGAGTTTGTTGGGCGCTGGTTGGAAATCTTTCCAAGGCTAAGAATTCCTTTGAAGGAGCTCTTTCTATTATGTCTGAGTATAAAGATCCCAAAAATAATTTGAAAAATTTTATTTCGCCTCAATCAGAAACTGTTTGGCAGTACACAAGATTTCCACTCAGGAATTTATATAAAATCTTAAACATCTGCCCCCAATGGAGTTGCAAATGAACATTACAGAATTCTCTCCCAAATGGGGGAATTGGTTTTTACGGAATTTGGATAAAGTGGATTATGAGTGCGTATTTGAGCTTACCACGTCTTGCAATTATCACTGCGAATATTGTTCAAACGGAAGAGGTCGAGAAAATGAGGATGTTTCAAGGCGCGGTCAGACTCAAGAAGATATTCAGAAAATCATAAATTTTTTTGACTCAAACCAAACATGGCACATTGTCATTGGCGGTGGTGAGCCATCAATTCATCCAATGTTTTATGATCTAGTAGGCAAACTTTCAAAAAAACATTATATCAGTATTTATACTAATTTGTCCCTTGATTTGGAACGTTTGCTTGATTGCGTTCCACACGAAAAAATTGTGTCAGTGCGCTGCACTCTTCATAATCTAAAAAGCGAAAACATTTTTTTTCAAAAAATTGAAAGACTTAAAAAAGCAAACTTTAATCCTGCCATGGTGTTTGTAGCAACACCAGAAAGAATAAATGAGATAGATCGCATTGCATCCAGGTGCAATCTTTTGGGAATCCCCTTATCTATTTTCCCTTTGGCAGGGCCCTATCGCAGCAAGATTTATCCTCATGACTACGATCAGAAAACAAAGGATTTTTTGCTCGAGCGTCCTTCCCTTGTTTTGTATCCAGGTCATCTTATCAGACTCCTTTCGAATAAAGAGGGTCTTGTCACGGCTGGGTTTCAATGCACTGCCGGGTCTAGATTTTTTTCAATTCATGCCGAATCGGGTGCGATTGATCGATGTGAAGGTGTTCGTACCAAAATCGGGAATATTTATACAGGAGAATTCCTGCCAATGCATGGCGCTACGGAGTGTCCTTCTTCGTGCTGCATTGATTACTGTTTTGCTGATGATCTTACCGACCAATATTATCAAAAATTCTTTTCAAGCCAAGTCAATGAAAAGGAAATGGTAGACAAAGCGATCCTTTTTGCCAAGGAATCTATGGAAAGACTGGACGTCATGAGGAAAATCATGACCGAAAAGGCACATCAGCTAATTAAAGGCAAGAAGACTTTGCTATGGGGCAGCGGCATGGCAGGCAGTTTTTTTCTTCAGGCATATTCGGATCTCTTCGACGTTGATCATATAATAGGTTTTGTTGATACGAATGATGAAAAATGGGGCCATACAATTTATGGCAAAGAAATATTTCCACCGCGAGCAATCGCAACAATTAAGCCTGATGTTGTATTGATCTGTGCGCCTGCTTTTGAAAATGAAATTTTCGAAATGGCTCATAAATGGGTTGATTCCGGTGTACAAGTGTTAGGTCTTGAGAAAGATGTTACTAGGTCTTTATCTTATGGATTTTAGAAAGTTGAGGTTGCATAATGTTTAATGATATTTTGAGATCTCTTGGCAAGAAGGTTCTTTCCTATAGCGATGCCCTTAATTCTTTCAACCGTGCCGTCATATTTGGTGCTGGTGGTTCTGGAGAACACGCATACCATTATTTGCGAGATAAAGGTAAAGAGGTCTTATTTTTTTGCGATAACAACAACTCCAAGCATGGAACATTCGTCGAGAGCATACAAATTTTATCACCGGAAATTCTTCGGAAGCAGAAAGATCATGCCGTTATTATTGCTTCAGGTTGGGCGAAAGAAATAGCACTTCAACTGAAGTCTCTTGGTGTAAGTCAATATTATGATTTTACTGATATTGTCTATATGTATCAACCAACTAAAAATTCTGAAGGTTTATGGGAAAAGCATTTCAATCCAATTATTTTTCAAGACCATGCAGCGGAAATTGACCGAATTTACGACGGCTTCAAGGATGAAGGGTCCCAGTGCGCCTTCCTTGGTGTTGTAAAATATAGAATGACCATGGACCCTTCCTATCTATGTATTGCTGAATATCAACAATATTATCATCCTATTGTTAAGCCTTCAGCTAATCATGTTATTGTAGATGCCGGCGCGTGGAAGGGTGATATCTCTATAAGTTTTGCCAAACACCTCCATAAGCAGTGCAAAATTTATTCTTTTGAACCTTCCGAGCGCAATATAATAGATTTAAAAAATGAAATACTTAAGGAGCAAATGGAAGGAGTAATCGTACCTGTTCCAATGGGGGTCTGGGAAAAAGATGAAAAATATAAATTAAATATTACCGCAGATTATGATCAAGGATATTATCTTGATAAAGATGGCGAAGAGAGCATACTTCTGACTAGTTTGGACAGCTTTTCACAAAAAAATAATCTAAGTTATGATTTTATTAAGATGGATATTGAAGGAGCAGAAACCTCTGCATTGAAGGGTGCAGAAAAATCACTCAAAAAATTTCATCCCGCACTGCAGATTTGTGTTTATCACAAACCGGAAGACTTATGGGAAATTCCGAGCATAATTGAACGATATTATGATAAGTGTGAATTCTATTTCGGCCATCATGGACAACACCTGCATGAGAGCGTTCTCTATGTCAATCCGTCTTCTGTATAAAATTCGAACATATGAGCAAGACATCGAGAAAGATTTCTTTCTTTGCTCGTTATATAACATTGAATTTATTATATATACTTTATGAATATAAGATCTGACTTATGTTTAAAAAATAAAGTGGTGCTCGTTACCGGATCAAGCCGTGGCATCGGGCAAGCTATTGCCCTTGAGGCTGCTCGATCAGGCGCCGACATTGTTGTAACCTATCGTAAACAAGCTCACAGCGCCGAAAGCGTAGCTTCCGAGATACGCAAGCTTGAGAGAAAGGCGTTAGCTCTCCAGGTAGACGTCTCTTCCCGGGCAAGCATTAAAAAAATGTTTAGTCAAGTGCTTGAAACCTTTTCACGGATAGATGTGCTCGTGAATAATGCCGGGATTCTGCAGCAAAAACCTTTTATGAAACTATCCGAGGCGGACTGGGACCGCATAATGGATGTCAATCTGAAAGGCTCCTTCCTGTGCAGCCAGGCGGTCTTCCCCATCATGCAACGACAGGGGGGCGGGAGGATCATCAACATCTCATCCTCGGGAGGTCAGCTGGGCGGCACCCTGGCCGTCCACTATGCCGCCAGCAAGGCCGGGGTGATCTGCCTGACCAAGTCACTGGCGCGCATTGGAGCGCCGCATGGTATCCTGGTCAATTGTATCGCCCCAGGGCTCATTGAAACCGAGATGACGCGGCAAGAAATAGATTCGACCGAAGGACAGGAAAAAATCCGCCAGATCCCCCTTAAACGAACCGGGACTCCGGAAGAAATCGCCCAGAGCGTGATCTTCCTTGCTTCTGAAAATGCAAGCTACATAACCGGCCAGACAATCAACATCAATGGCGGACTCTATATGGGGTGATCAGGGAAGACAAGGATGGTTATGGGCATACTCGGTGCTGATGTGATTGTGGAAAGTTTTCTGGAGCATGGTCTGTGCAGGGTCTTCACCTACCCCGGCGGAACCCTGGCCCCTATTTTTGAAGCCTGCATAAAGCACAACATCGACATTTTCTGTGCACGGCACGAACAGGGATCGGGCTACGCCGCGTTGGCTATAGCACGCTTGACGAGGATACCTCAGGTGGTCATGGTGACTTCTGGGCCCGGCGTCACCAATCTGATCACCTGTATAGCAGACGCCTTCTTTGATTCTGTTCCACTCGTTGTTATCACAGGCCAGGTCGGGACGGCTGATCTCACCTGCGGCCGCAAGGTGAGACAATGCGGTTTCCAGCAGGTGGATACCATCGCTATCACCAAATCCATCACGAAAGGAGTCTTTCAGCCCCTAAGTTCTGGAGAACTGAGATCTGTGATGAGCGATGCCTTTGCCCTCGCGTCGGATGGCAGGCCCGGACCTGTCGTAGTGGATATGCCCATGGATGTTCAGAGGGCTCAGCAGGACACAACCATGGTGCCTGCCAGGAAACCCGCCGCGGTTCCGGAGCGCCCGCCATCCGGTTCCATAGAAAAAGCATCCCAGTGGCTGCTTGAGGCCAAGCGCCCGGTTATCCTCGCCGGCCAAGGCGTACTGATGGCGGATGCATGCAAGGAACTGCGGGATTTGGCGCTGAGCATGGGCATACCCGTGGTCATGAGCCTGCTGGGATTAGGGTCATTCCCCTCGAACGAACCGCTGGCCCTGGGATTTGTCGGGCATACGGGTAACCTTTATGCGGCGAATGCGCTCCAGCATGCGGATTATGTCTTAATCGTCGGCGCCCGCTTGGATTTGCGGCAGACCGGAACGCTCACCGACCAATTCGTTCCAAAAGGGAGAAAAGTTCGAATCGATATCGATCCCGATGAACTGCTCTACCCCAGGATACAGGTCGACTTGAGCATTAACGCGGATGCCAAACAGACCCTCCGGGATATCCGCGAAGCCCTGCCTGCCAATGCAGAATTAGACATAGAACCGTGGCGCAGACAGGTTGGGGAATGGAAATCTCAATACCGGCTGTCTTATGAGCGTAACAGATCGACGATCAAGCCCCAGCACATCATCGAGGCCACGAACGAACTGACCAAAGACCGCAGCACGGTTGTCGTTTCCGGCGTGGGGTCCCATCAACAATGGACAGCGCGTCACTTTTCCTTTGATTACCCGAACCGGGCCTGGTTGACTTCCGGTGGTCACGGCGCCATGGGCTTCGACCTGCCCACGGCCATCGGGGCGCATCTCGCGCGGCCCAATGATCTTATCCTGTGCCTGGTGGGCGACGGATCGCTCCAGATGAATATCCAGGAGCTTAAGACCGTGGAAGAAACCGGCGGGGCGATAAAGATCGTTGTCCTGGACAATAGCCGTCTTGCCATGGTCTCCCAGTTTCAACTCCTCACTTGGAAGTCCGATCCAGTAACCGGGTCCAAGAAGAACCCGGACTTTGCCGCCATTGCTAGGGCCTATGGCATACGGGCCTGGACGCTGAAAGATACGCAAGCGATTCATTCCACCATCCAGGCGGCCCTCGATCATAAAGGTCCGGCCCTTGTGCATTGTCTCGTGGATCATGGAGAGGATGTCGTGCCTATGCTTCTGGCGGGACAGGCCCTTGATAGGATGTGGCCGAATGAAGGATAAAACACTTCTGGTTATTAGCGGTGGGTTCGAAGCCGTCCCGGGTATCCGGCATGCGCGGGACATGGGATGCCATGTGGTCGTCACGGACCAGAACCCTGCAGCGCCTGGGTTTCTTGAAGCCCATGACCACCTGATCGCCAGCACGTACGATATCGAAGCCACCGTTCAGGCCGCCAAACAGTATGCGAAGAAAGTCCGTCCCATCGATGGGGTACTATCGATTGCCTCGGATGTCCCAATGACGGTAGCGAGTGTGGCCGCATCGCTGGGTCTGCCTGGCATCCCCATCGAAAGCGCCAGGATAGCATCAGACAAGTTGGTCATGAAACGATGCTTCCAGGAGAAAGGAATACCCATCCCATGGTTTTCCGAAATATCATCGCTGGATCATCTCAAAGATGTCGTCACCAGTCAAGCTCAACCACTGGTTCTTAAGCCGGTTGATAGTCGCGGTGCCCGAGGGGTGTTGCGACTGATCGGTGCCCTTGATCTCGCATGGGCCTATCAGCATACCCTGGCATGCTCGCCCTCGGGCCGTGTCATGGTCGAAGAGTACCTGGATGGGCCGCAGATCAGCACCGAATCTATCCTTATAGACAATCAGGGTTACACACCGGGATTCGTAGACAGGAACTATGAGCTCCTTGAGCGCTTTGCCCCCCATATCATCGAAAACGGCGGGCACCAGCCATCGATCCTCTCCGATGAGGCACGGGCTGCAGTCTCGGAAATGGCTGTTGATGCCGGGCGGGCGATAGGCGTAACAACGGGGATCGTCAAGGGTGATATGGTATATACCTCCGATGGACCCAAAGTCATCGAGATCGCTCCTAGGCTCTCTGGCGGATGGCTATGTACGGACCAGATCCCGCTTGCCACGGGGATTGATTTTGTAGGAGCGGCCATCCGGCTGGCCCTGGGAGAGAATGTGGATGCAGGGGATCTATCACCCTCTCACCAACGCGGTGTGGCAATTCGTTACTTTTTCCCTGCACCAGGACGCGTAGCGGAGATATTGAATACCCAGAAGTTTCTGGGCTCCGATTGGCTTCATAAGCTGATCTTCTTCGTCCAGCCCGGAGACTTTCTGGAACCGTACACGAATCATACGAGACGTGCCGGGTGTGTCATCACCACCGGAGAAACGCGTGAAGATGCCATAGCCCGCGCCCGGGAAGTAACCACAACCATCCGGTTCGTAACCACGAGGGAGTGAATGTCCCGTCTAAAACTCTATGCAATTTTTCACCTCAACCTGGCCTACTCCTCCATTGAAGAAGACCTGCGGACTGAAGTGATTCGTAGCTGCTACTGGCCGTTGTTGAACCTAATAAAAGAGTATCAGGTCCCATTTGCTATTGAGGCCTCTGGTTTTACCCTGGAAACCATTGCGAGTTTGGATCCTAATTGGATTTCAACCTTCAAAGAACTGAACAAGCCGGATCTCTTCGTGGGAAGCGGCTATGCCCAGTGTATCGGCCCACTGCTTCCGGCTGAAGTCAACTACTGGAACCAGGACCTAGGCATGCAGGTGTATAAGGATCTTCTCGGATTTCATCCCGAGATCGCCCTAGTAGGCGAGATGGCCTATTCGGCCGGGATTGTCGACGAGTATGTGCAGTCCGGCTACAAGGCCATTGTTATGGAGTGGAACAACCCCAAGAAATTTCACCCCGCTTGGCCGACGGAGCTCAAGTATCATCCGCAGCTGGCTCTCAGCGCCTCGGGTGCCGGGATACCTCTCATCTGGGCCGACTCGATCGCCTTTCAGAAATTCCAACGCTATGTGCACGGCGAACTCGACCTGGAAGAATACCTCACTTACATCGCCGGGCATGACAACGGCACCCACAGGTACTTTCCCCTGTATGCCAATGACGCCGAGATCTTCGATTTCCGTCCCGGCCGGTATAAAACCGAAGGGCAGCGCCAAGGACGCGAATGGGAGCGCATCCGAAACTTATTCAATACCCTGAAGCAGCTATATACCATCGTGCCGCCGGCCGCGGTGCTGGGCGGTCTCGCTGATGATCTCTCCGGACAAAAGTTGCACCTGGAAGCACCCGGCCAACCCATCCCGGTCAAGAAGCAGGAGAAATATAATATCAATCGTTGGGCTCTGACTGGCCGTGACGACCTCGGCTGCAACACGGTCTGCTACCAGATCTATCAGGGCATGCGCTCGGCAAACCCCACCAGGGACGATTGGAAGGAGCTCTGCTATCTCTGGTCCAGCGATTTCAGGACCCACATCACCACCGCAAGGTGGGCGGCATACCAAAAACGCCTGCAGGATGCTTGCCAAAGGTGGCGAAGCAAGGAAATTCTTGAACGGAAAGACAGTCTCCCGATCCATACACCATTCAAAACGGACGGGCTTTGCATTACTGAAGACGCCCGCTACCTTGCCATCGAAACCGACAAGCTGGCCTGCACCCTTGATAAGGCCAAGGGTTTGGTGTTCAAATCCTTGGTTTTCAAGGATGTCTGTGCCGCCCCTTTGATTGGAACGCTACCGCACGGGTATTATGAAGACATCTCCTGGGCGGTGGATTTCTTTTCCGGACATACGATTATCGAGACACCCGGGGAACACAAGATCACGGATCTGGGCCGCTGCGAAGTTGAAATGGAGCTCTGCGAGAGCTCGCTCCTGTTGGCTACCGTTCTGGAATCCAATGAGATCCGTTTCATGAAAACCATCGAAATAGATCTTGTGGACGGTTATATCGCTCTGGGTCTCGACATCCACATACCTTCCCGGATGCTCGCAACCATCCATGTTCTCAACATGACCTTGATCCCGACTTCATTCGACCAGAAATCGGTGTTCTTTGCCACGCATTTGGGTGGCAAGGCTATCGAAACCTTCCACATAGGTTCAAGGGAGATCCACCATGCGCGCGGCCTTTCGGCCCTGGTGTCCGCGCAGCATGGCCTTGGAACGACGGAAGGAGAGATTATTATCGGCGATGCGGACAAAAGCTTGATCTTCCGTCACGACCAGTCATATTCAGCTTTAATCGCGCATGTCCATTTCTCGCCGATGCAGGATGAACAGTATTTCCTGCGACTGGAATATTCCGCCCAGGAAATGGACGAGACCTTCCGTGAAGCGCCGGAACCCTACCGCATCCGGGCGCGGGTTAAGATAGAAGCGAGAAGTCGTGGATAAATCGCCGAATCAGTGCTTTCGCATATTCCCTGAATTTGCTGTACTGATAAGGTGAGTTTGCTAAAAAGGAGATTTTTGATGCGCGTACTCTTTTCACTCGAACCGCTTTATGAACTCAATGAGCCTGGCGTGATGGATACCTGGCTGCAATGGTTTGCGCATATGCACGCACAGCTGGGTGCCATTATCCCCGGATATCAGGGAAAACTGCTTGCTTTCGACGGTATCACCTATAGGAACAACAAGGATTTTTTGGGTGATCGCATCCTCCTCTCACAAGCGGAAATACGTGGAAACTGGAAGTTCAGAGGCAATATCCTCAGCAAGATCGAATACGGTGACATCGATACCGAGATCGAAAATTACATTTGTCAAACCGTACGGGAAAAACTGGAAGGTTTCACGCCGGAGGTGGTAATCCTACTAAATACATCACCATGGCTGCGCAAGGTCTGCGCTGAGGCTACCTTCCTGTATACCGAAGTTTCCTGGCTCCATCGCCCTCCCTATCCGAACCATTGGCAGATCAATCCATTAGGGCTGGGAAAAGGCAAGGTACTAGAAGCCTATCATGACGAAATCTTGGGTCAAATCGAGTACACAGATGCCCAGCAGTACTTCACTTCGACGTTCAAGAAAATAGCCCAATCGAAGATTGTTAACAATCGTGATGCCGGCGATCTAGTCACATCACTTCGAAAGCTGTTCTCAAAAGTCATATTATTACCCCTAGCGGGCCGTTTCCCTTTTGACAGGGACACACCAATCTTTGCATGGATAGACCATTTCATGCAAAATGCCCCATCGGATACCTGCTATCTCATTACGGATCACCCTCTTACACTTTCACTTCAAGCAGGTGAAGCAACCTATCTCAAATCGAAATACGGCAATGTATTCTTTGATGGAAAAATGCAGAAACCTATCGGCACCCAGTTTTTGATACCTCATGTGGATGCCGTATATGGTGATTTCAGCAGTGTGGCGAATCAGGCCTTGTTTTTTGATGTCGATGTACTCTCATTTGCACAGGACATCGCCTTGAACATACCCAGAAATACGTCTTCAAATCCGCTCAGCAATTTAACTTCCATGGCATCACCGGACCTCAGAGACAAAATCCTCTATTGGCTGTTGACCCATAGTAGCGTGCCAGCCCACAAATTGTTCGACGGCAAGTGGCTGCTGGACTTCATTACGACCGCGCGCACATGTGGCGCGGCTCAACAACCTTGGTTACAGTTCACTAAGCCGCTCTATGCAATGGACGAGTGGCAGCGGGATGAATGGTGCCAGGATTTCACGTTGCTCAGCCCCAACAACAAGACTACACAGGTAACACCCAGAATCGCCCCGACAACAGGGACTGACATCCAGCCCCCCCTTCAATCTTCGATACCGCCTTTGGTACGAAACTCCTCAAACGCCCCCACCATGAAGGGCCACACTAGCGAACAGATCGTGCAAGCCATTGCATTTTATCTACCCCAGTATCACCCCATCCCGGAAAATGATGAGTGGTGGGGGAAAGGGTTCACCGAGTGGACGAATGTTGCCAAGGCAAGACCGCTCTTCCCCGGACATTATCAACCCCATATACCCGCTGACCTTGGTTTCTATGACCTCCGACTTCCTGCAACACGTGAGGCTCAAGCCGAATTGGCAAAACAATATGGAATTTCAGGGTTCTGCTACTACCACTACTGGTTCAACGGCAAACGGCTCCTGCATCAAATCTTTGATGAAGTCATTGCGACGGGCAAACCGGATTTCCCCTTCTGCCTGTGCTGGGCCAACGAGAACTGGACAAGGGCCTGGGATGGCCGCCATGGAGACATACTTATTGAACAGAACTACTGCGAAGAAGATGATAGAAATCACATACGGTGGCTTCTGAGGGTCTTTAAGGACAAACGCTATATACGAATAGACAACAAACCCCTCATGCTCATCTATCTCTCGAAAAGTCTTCCCAATGCTGGCAGGACTGTGGACATATGGCGCGAAGAGGCAAAAAAGAACGGCGAGGGGCTTTACTTGTGCAAAGTTGAGAGCGCTCCCTGGGAGTATGGAGATCCTCGTTTGAATGGTTTCGATGCTTGTGTCGAATTTCAACCTGACTGGGGCAATTTGGGGCCTGTCAAGAGGCAATTGCCGAACGGACATGTTCTATATGACTATCCTACGATCGTCGAAAGAATGCTTAATAAGCCTATTCCTCCGTACAAACGCTTCCCATGCGTTACGCCGATGTGGGACAATTCTCCCCGTAAGAAACAGGCCGCGTTGGTCATCAATAATTCCACACCAGATCAATATGAAAGGTGGCTGAGATCCGTTATCGGTAAACTAGAGGCTCTCAACCTAGACGACAATATCGTTTTTATCAATGCTTGGAATGAATGGGGTGAGGGTAATCACCTTGAGCCCGACGCAAAGAATGGGAAAGCATATCTTGAGGCAACTAAAAAAGCGTTATCGATAACACCGCATCAGTTAAAAACCGTTACCAAAGAACTTGTCTCCATCGTGATTCTCACCTTCAATCAGCTTGAATACACAATAAAGTGCGTTGAAAGCATTGAAAAGCATACACCAGAGCCGTATGAGATCATCTTTGTGGATAATGGATCTTCTGATGGCACTCGGGACTACCTAAAGGGGTATGCCAAAAACCATGATAACGTCGTACTTATTCTGAATGACGAGAACAAGGGTTTTGCGGGAGGCAATAACCAAGGCATCGCTCAGGCCAAGGGCAACTATATAGTATTGCTGAATAACGATGTGGTGGTTACCGATCATTGGCTCGAACGCCTCATCGCCCATTTGGAAATACATCCGGATATCGGTATGGTCGGCCCCATGAGTAATGCAGTGTCGGGCCCCCAGCTGGTTCCGAATGTCTCCTACGGAGACAACATGAAGGCCATGCAGAGATTCGCCCGAGATTTCACTGCCGGATACGCGGGCAAATCGGCAGAGATTATGAGGCTCGTGGGTTTCTGCCTCCTCATTAAAAAGGAGGTGATCGATGTCATCGGGGGCTTGGACGAGAACTACGTTAGCGGTAATTACGAGGACGATGACCTCTGCCTGAGGGCCTTAATTGCAGGCTATAAAAACATTATCGCCCATGATGTTTTCATCCACCATTACTGCAGCATGACATTTAAGGGCAATGCCATCGATCACCAGGCCACCATGAAAGATAATCACCAGTACTTCGCCAATAAATGGAAGGACCTCGTCGAAGTCAGAGGAAACGGGTACAGGGTCAGATTTACAAAGGAACAGCAGTTGAAGAAACTCATCGAATGGGGGGAAGAGAGGTTCTCCCAGGGGGATGTCCGGTCTGCGTTGAAAATCTTCGAGAGAACACTCCACCTCGACAGAACAAACCCCCAGGCACTGAATAACATCGGCGTCATCCAGTGGCAGCTGGGCGACACGATCTCGGCCATGAATACCTTCCAGATCTCCCTGAGCATCAATCCCAAAGACCCTGACGCCCTGGGAAACCTCGTGCAGGCAGCCACCAAGACGGAAAGATTCGATCTGCTGAAGCAGAATCTGCTGGATATCCTGAAACAGGAACAACCGGATAACCCTGATGTCGTGAAGCTCATCAATGCACAACAGAGCTCAGTGAGCACGATATGACGGGCATGAAGGCCATCTCACAGACCACAACCTTTACCACAGTCGGACGTGGCAAGAGACCGGGCATGACGGTGTGACAGCATGAAGAAACCGACCCTCGGTGCGATCATGATCGTGAAGAACGAGGAGAAGAATCTCGGTGGGATCCTCTCTGATATCAGTGGTGTCGTGGATGAGATCTGTATCGTGGATACCGGATCCTCAGACGGAACGATCCCGGTGGCCGAGTCCTTCGGGGCCAAGATCGGGCATTTTCCATGGATCGACGACTTCTCGGCCGCACGGAATCATTCCATTGAACTCGCCAGCTCTGATTACCTGCTCTGGCTTGATGCGGATGACCGGGTGGACGAAGAGGACCGGAAGGCACTCGGTGCACTCAAAATCCGTTTGAGCCGCGAAAAGGACAAGGCCTACGAGCTGAAGATCCTCAGTAGCTCTAAGAACATGCCGAACATGGTCTGCTACCAGCCCAGGATCATCCCCAACAGGAGGGGTGTGCGCTTTACCGGCCGAGTGCATGAACAGATCCTCCCTGCTTTGGAACAGAATGGTGTCATTATAGAGCCGGTCAATATCGTCATCCGGCACACCGGCTATCAAAACCCGGATGCCCGTCCTGCAAAGGCCCGGCGGAACTTGGGCATTCTCATGAAAGAGCTCCATGAGGGGAAGGACACAGCCACCCAGTGCTTCTTCATCGCCATGACCTCCATGGTCTTGGAGAAGTATGAACAGTGCCTCAGATACCTCACCATGGCCCGGCAAAAACGCACAGACGAGGACTGGTATCACATCAGCTTTACCATATCGACGGAATGCCTGCTCAGGCTGAAGCGTGTGGAAGACGCCCGGCAAGAGATCGCCCGGGGTATAGCCATCTTCAAGGAGAGCCCACTGCTGCACTATTATCACGGGTTCGTTTGCATGCAGGCCGGGCTGTTCACCGAAGCAGCCGGGGCACTCAAGAAGGCCGCCACCCTGCCGCCCGGGATAGATGCATACCCTACCCCGCCTGATCTGGACACGATTATCCTCCTCGAGTATGGCAAGGCCCTGGAAAAATTGGGGAGAATGAAGGAAGCCATTGAAACTTACACGCGTGCCCTGAAGGCGGGAACCCGGCAGAAAGAGTTGCACTATGCTCTAGGCACGGCCTTGGCCTCAATTGGCGACATCGACACAGCCATAACGTACCTTAAAGAAGCAAAGAACCTTGCTCCCACCACCGACACATCGCTTTTCCTTAGCCTGGCAAGGCTTCTACGATACAAAAAAATGTATACCGAGGCGCATCAAATCTATCTTGAGGCACTCGCTTATGAACCACATGACCTCAAGGCCTTGACGGGTCTGGTTCTCACAAGCGTGGCAACGAATGACATAGAGCATGTGACCTTGTCCCTTGAGACCCTGATGCACCAATCCGGCATGGACCCCAACCGTGAGGTACAGAACATTGAGGATCTTGCTAATCTTTGCGTTGATGTGGGAAAAGCAGTCCTCAATCGTGGAAACCCCAGCGATGCAGCGACATTAGCCGAAGCAGCCTGGATGCTTGACAACAACTGCTGGATCGCGCAACTCCTTGTGGCGGACATAGCTTACCTTGAAAACAACATCCAACGCGCCATCTCCTCTCTCGAAATCGCGCTGTGTGCAGGGGCACCTTGCATGGAGGTAGAGCAGAGAATGACGCTCATTCAAAATTTATGAATAACCTCAAGAAACTGGAAAAAAACCGCAAGAAGCTGCTCAGGACCGTTCAACAACCAACCCTTGGCGTAATCATGATCGTGAAGAACGAGGAAGCCAGGCTGGGGAACATCCTGTCGGATATTAAAGAGGTGGTGGATGAAATTGTGGTAGTTGATACAGGTTCGTCTGATGCCACGGTATCGATCGCCCAGGAGCATGGTGCCAAGGTAGGGTATTTCACGTGGTGTAATGATTTTTCAGCTGCGCGTAATGCTTCGATATCCCTGGCAACAGCTGATTACTTATTATGGCTCGACGCCGATGACCGGCTCGACCTCAGTGAAGGCAAGAAACTCTCCACACTCAAGAAGTACCTGCGTTCTGCAAAGGACCGTGCTTATATGCTCAAGGTCAACAGCGAGACAAAACAAACCGGTGATAGAGTATGCTTCCAGGTCCGTATCTTTCCCAACCTGCCGGGTCTGCGCTTTGAAAACAGAATCCATGAGCAGGTCGCTCCCTCAATCGAGCGTGCCGGCATTGTAATAGAGAGTGTCGATATCCTCATCCGTCATACAGGATACCATAAAACAGACGACTGTCTGGCCAAATTGAGGCGTAATCTTTCCATCCTCCTTGAGGAGTTAGCAGCGGGCAACGTTACGTCATCACATCGCTTCTTCATTGCCGCGACCTACTTCGGATTGGGTGAATACGAACAGTGCATTGATCATATTAAGGCCGCCCGAGCGCTGGGTGATTCCCGAAGCTGGCTTAAAGATAGCTATTATCTCACATCAGACAGCTACCTTAAACTCGATAGGATCGAAGATGCCCTGGCTGAGCTTGAGCAGGGGGTCGCTGCCTTTCCAGACAGGGGCCTCATGCATTACTTGTTGGGCGTTGCATGCCTCAAGGCCGATAAGATCGAAGCCGCCGTTGCCGCCCTAGGAAGGGCGATGCATCTGGGTATCCAGGTGGAGACCTTTTCCACCCCGGCTTATGTCTACGAACAGCTCCCGTACTATTATGGTGTGGCTCTGCAAAAGGCCGGCCGGTTGCAAGAGGCCGCCGAGGCGTATAAGGCATCACTTGCAGTAGAACCAGAGGGTTTGCATGTGATCATGGCGCTGGGCATGGTCCTACTCCAGGCAGGGAAGATTGATGAAGCCCTGTCCCATCTAACTATGGCCAAGGATATGTCCGCCACTGTCAATGTACCCCTGTGGTTGAGTCTTGCAAAGATCCACCGCAATAGGAAAAGTCCGGAAAAAGCTCATGCACTCTATCTCGACATCCTCACTGAAACACCTTCAAATCTCCAATGCCTTACCGGTCTCCTCGATACCAGCATCGAGCTGGATAATATCGAGACCTTCCTCAGTGCTCTCGAACAGCTCCTGCGCACCCTTGACATACCCATACCGGAAGCAGCCATTGACTCGCTTGCCGGATGTGCCGACCTGTGCATGAAAACAGCGTTCCGGCTCAAGGAGACCGGGGACTATGCCCTGGCCCAGAATCTCGCCGAAATCGCAGTCCGCTTGGATGCATCAAGTCTCGGTGCCCATCTTTTCCTGGCCGATCTGTTCGCTGAGAAGGGAGACACTCCCCGGATGATTGCGAGTCTCGAGACGGCGCTGAAAAACGGGGCTGATCATGATGAGGTGCTCCGGAGAATCGAACCGGCCCAACACAACAGCAAGGCGGCATCATGATCAATGTCTCTTCCAGGCCGAAATCCGTTAGCAAGAAAGATTTAATAAAAGCTCAGCAACATCCTTCCCGATATCTTCATCACCAATCATCGTAAGCAGTCATCTCTTAGCATTCCAGTCCATCAACAGCTTCTTCGCCTCAGCAATCTGTTCCTTTGTCATCTTACCGGTTACACTTCTTTTCAATTTCACCGCCTGCGTACTTCCCTGTCGTGAGGCCAGGTAAAGCCACATGTAGGCCAGGACGTAGTTCTGTGGAACACCCTTGCCGAGCCGGTACATATTCCCAAGCTGCGTCCGGGCCACTGCATTGCCCTGTTGTGCTGCCCTGCTGTACCACTCGGCTGCTTTTGTATAGTTCTGGTTTACGCCCTGCCCTGTTTCATAGAGATAGGCCACAAATACTTGTGCCTTGGCATCTCCCTGTTCGGCGGGCATAAGATTTTCACGAAATTCCGTGCTGGATGAACTATCATCAGGAGTGTAAGCACGTAGGGGTAATGAATGGAAAACAATACAAGCACTGTGGAGGACCACAACCGATACTATGAAAATAATCCTCCTCATCCACTTACCTCACCAGGAACACCAACAGATAACATTCTTGAAATCTGAGACTCACAATACGGTCAATCCTGTAGCAAGTCAACAGGGTTGAAAGATGATAAGAATAACTTATTCATACTACGTTTCACAATGGCTTTATGATAAGGAGTATTTAAAAAGTTGTATTGATTAAGTGTGCGAATTGAATGGGAGGTGAATAATGAAAATCTTACGCATAATCTCCATATTTACCATGTACCTGCTTCTCCAAGTCGGGATCTGCCAGGGTATGGAGATTAAAAAAGTCATTCTCTATGACGACCAGGCATTTGTATGTTTTGGCCGGGAGGTAAGCGGCCATCTCTCCATTGACGCCTCTTCTGAGATTGTGCCGGATTCTTTGATTGTGATACCCGTTGGAGGCGGTTCTGTACGGTCGGTAAGTGTTGAGCCCTTGCGGACTGTGTCTGGAAAAGTGAAAGACCTCCAGGACTCCCTTGCTAAAAAACTCTTAACCCTTGCCGTGCTAAAAAGGGATCAGGGAATGTTGGAAAAACAGATAGACATCATCTACGATGCAGCCAGTTCAAAAGGTAAGGCTACCTCTTTTGAAAAGACACGACTGGCGGATGCGTTAGGATTCATCGAGAGCCGGGTCACTGGTCTGAATAACCGCATCGTGGAACTTACCAGAAAAGAGGAGAAGCTCGAAATCGAGATCAAGGACCTGCAGAACCAGCTGACCAAGGTGAGCCGGAACCCGGGATACCAGATAGACATAACAGGAAACGGTCAGGTTGAGATTTCCTATGTCATCAAGGCTGCATCTTGGAGGCCCGAGTATAGAGTGTATGCATCACCCGGGGCTTCACAGCTTGTTCTTGAAACCTCCGTGATGGCCAGGCAGATAAGCGGCATGGACTGGGACATCAAGGAAATGATCGTATCAACCGGAAGGCCGAGCTTCGGCATCCAGGCCCCTGAACTCCAACCCTGGTATCTCTACAAGACAAAAAGACGCGGGGCCAAGCTCAAGGCTGAATCCAATGATATGGCACCCTTGGCAAGTGCTGCTCCCCTGCAGGAGGAAGAGACAAAGGTGGAGACCACAGCCACCTCTTACCTCATCGGAGCTGCGAAGAACATACATCTGCCCGGCGACGGCACCCCTGCTACGGTCAAGATTGCCAAACTCTCACTCAATGCCGATTTCTCCTTGGTAAGCATGCCCAAATACTGTCAGTCAGCTTTTCTTCGGGCCGACTGCACACTCAAGGGGGATGCACCCCTGGCACCTGGAACATATACCTCTTTTGTGGATAATGCGTTCTCCGGAAGGGGAGAAATGAAGCGCTTTGATCCGGGACAGAAGATCTCTTTAGACCTGGGGGTGGATGAGGGCATGAAGATCGAACGGAAAGAAACCCAGGCCTTCCATGATAAAACCCTTGGCAATAAGGACAGGGTTACGTATTCCTATGAGATCACCATCGAGAATACCCGCAACCAGAAGGCCTTAGTTACTATCAAAGACCAGATCCCTCTCTCACAAGATAAGACCATCAATGTAGACCTCATCAAGACAAACCCTGAAGTGAAACCCGATCAGGACGGCACCCTCACCTGGGCCTTTGACCTGGAGCCGCATCAAAAAAATAAGGCTGTGTTCTCATTTTCGATCATCGGCAATCACTATAGTCAATAAAGATGTAAGCAGATCTTCCCTATAAGTATTGATCTGATAGGGTAGGAATGTTTTGAATTGGTCGGGACGAGAGGATTTGAACCTCCGACCCCCTGAACCCCATTCAGGTGCGCTACCAGACTGCGCTACGTCCCGAAACCGCCATACTTGCTAGCACAGCCGTATTTGGAGTGTCAAGGACAAGGCGCTTGTTTACGACCAAAACACAACAGGGGAATGGCATATATAGAATCTATGATTTTAGTTTCTCAGGGCTACATTGTTAACGGACTTGGCAAAGTAGTGTCTCATGACCAATCGGGCGAGCGTATCGGCCTCTATCCAGAAATATCTGTCACGAATGAGCAGGCATCCGATGGTGATGGCCTCACCGTTTGTACGGTTCTGCGCATATCCCGCAAACCAGTTACGACGGCCCTGTGGCTCGTCTCCGTCTATGCTACCGCTCTTGCCCCCGATGGTGAGGTCTCTCAGGACCCGGTCGGATCCGATGTGTCTGAAGGCCTTGGCGACTGTACCGCATCGAACCGTACGCTCCATCATATAGGTGAGGTGATGGGCTGCTTCTTCGCTCATGACCTGGGTATGCTCCACGTCTTCAGACCGGATAAGACGGGGAGTAATCATATTACCGTTGTTTACAGCCGCGCTCACCATCTGTGCCGCATGCACCGGGGAAATCTTGGTCTGCCTGTTAAACCCGCAGGCAAGCTCAGCAAGGTTGTATTCGTTCTGAGGAAAGAAAATAGTGCTTGGTGTGCATTCTACCTCCTTGAGTGGAGACTTCCAGAACCCCATCTTCATAGCTGTCAGGTATATGGGTGTCTCGCCGAGGTGGAGCGTTCCGAGCTTGGCAAAGACCACATTGTTAGAGTGTGCAAATGCATCAGCCAGTGTTATGTCTGCAGTCCACCGGTCTTTCCTGTCGATAAGCTGCTTCTTGTAGAGGGTATGGGCATTACCGGTATAAGAAAAAACGCTCCCGCTGGTGTAGCCACCCTGGTCCATGGCGGCCACGACAGTAACGAGCTTGAAGATACTCGCTGCATGGTTGGTATCCAGGCAAATACTGCAATCCTGGCCGGTAGACTTCCGGCCGTACATGGCAAGGATATCCCCTGTACGGGTGTCCATGACCACGATTGCACCGTAATAGAGCTTGTATCTGATGGCGGTCTCCGAGATAAACTGCTGCAGATACCAGTTGATGGTGAGATTGTATCTCTTGATACTGTCCTGATCGATGCGGGTTAGATCTTTCTTGCAAAGGGTTATTTTACTAAGGGCTATCTTCTTATCCCTCTCCGGGAATATCTCAGCCCCTCCCTTGATATCAGGCAAGAAGAACAGTGAGGCCATAACGAGCAGGAGCGGCAATAGAAGGTATCGAAGGCGCAGGGACCTTCGTTTTCTCCTCTTCAACCAAGGATATTCATCCACTGGAAACTGTCTATTCATTATTATATCTTATATTGGCATATTGCACACAGAGGCGATATATGTCAATATTCGAGCCACCTTTCATATTAATAACATTCGGCAAAAATCACATTTTTTTAAAGCCATTATCTAGCCTATTTGAGGATAATCCCGGCTCATCATGGCTTATTGCCGATATATACACATTATTACCACGCTCATAAGACTCTCCCTTGATAAACTTATATCCTTCTGGTAGTCTTTCGAGCTCATCGGCGTATGAATCATTTGTGAAAATAGGAGAATGCGGCTGATATTGTGGAAGATGCAATCAATGTTATAAATTCGGCACAAGGGCATGTTCATGAAAAAAGAAACGGAAGATATCAGATCAGGGATCGACGCTATTGATAATGAAATCCTGAAGCTCCTCCAGCGGCGCTCCACACTGTCGGTTGAGATGGGAAGGCTCAAACGTGCCGAGAATAAAATCATCTTTGACCCGGCACGGGAGGAAGAGATCATTAACCGCCTCGATTCCAGGCGGGAACCTCCGCTCACCAGGCCCATTGTCGAAGGGATCTTCCGTGAGATATTCAGTGCTTCACGCTCTCTCCAGCAGCGGCAGAAGGTGGCGTATCTCGGTCCTGAAGGCAGTTTCTCCCACCAGGCGGCCTTCTCGGTGTTTTCCATTGACGGTGACCTTATCCCATTCAAGGATATTGAGACGGTTATCCAGACGGTGGCTTCTGCAAGGGCCGATATTGGAGTTGTACCGGTAGAAAACTCGACTGAAGGCATGATTAACCGCACACTGGACATGATGGCAACCACACGTCTATGCGTCATCCAGGAATTCATGCTCCCCATCCGAAACTGTCTGTTGGCCAACATTCCCAAAGAGAAGATAAAAAAGGTTTTCTCACATCCCCAGCCTCTGGCTCAGTGCAGGGTATGGCTCACATCAAACCTTCCTCAGGCTGAGATCATTGAAACAGCAAGCACCTCCGAAGCAGCCATGGCAGCAAGGTCCCATGAGGATGGCGCTGCGGTTGCTTCGTCCATGGCAGCAGAGATCTACGGGCTTTCCATCTTTGCTGAAAACATCAATGACTTCCGGGAGAATATTACACGGTTTTGGGTCATCTCCCGCACTGCATTACCGGTATCAGGCAGTGCAAAGACATCCATCATCGTCACCCTCGATAATCGCCCCGGAGCTTTGTACAACGCCCTAGGCGTATTCGCCCGCAAGGGGATCAACCTCACCAAGATCGAGTCGCGGCCTTCCAAAAAAAGTCCATGGGAATATCTGTTCTTCATCGACTTCCAGGGAAACCTTATTGATGAAAACGTGAAGATGACTATTGAAGAAATCAAGGAATTCACCAGGGATGTGATCATTCTCGGTTCATACCCTGAAGGGAGAATTCTCCCGTGAAGACCGTGGAGCCTGTTCCGTGGGCCTTTACCATACCTGAATATATACCTGGGACATCAAAGGAAGAGATCGCCAGGCGGTACGGGGCCGCAAACCCCATCAAGCTCGCATCAAACGAAAATCCCCTGGGCCCCAGCCCAAAGGCGCTTCTGGCAGTCGGAGCGGCATTAACATCTTCCCACATCTACCCTGATCCTGACTCAAAGAACCTCCGCACTGCAGCGTCACGCTTCTTCGGCTGTAAAATCGAGGGCATCATTGCAGGGAACGGATCTGATGAGATTATCGACCTCATCTGCCGGGCCTATCTGAAACCGGGAGACGAGGTAATCATCCCTTCCTGTACTTTTAGCTATTATGGAATAGCCGCACGCGCATGCGGGGCATCAGTGGTAACATCGCCCATGAAAGAACACCGGATAGACATGGACGGCATTAAAGCCGCCATAAGCCCCAAAACCAAGGCCATATTCGTGGCAAACCCCAACAACCCTACAGGAACGTATCTGCCCAAAGATGAAGTCCTCTTCCTCATAGAGAAAGTTCCAAAAAATCTGCTGCTCATAATGGACGAAGCGTATGGCGCCTTTGTCAGGGCGGATGATTTCCTGAGCACTACATCACTGTCCCAAAAAAAATCGAACCTGATTACCCTCCATACACTGTCCAAATCCCATGGTCTTGCAGGTCTCAGGGTTGGGTTCGGGATTGCAACAACGGAAATTATAAGTACCATGCTTCGTATCAAGCCGCCGTTCAATGTGAACATCCTTGCCCAAAAGGCAGGAGAAGCCGCCCTGAATGATGAGGCCTTCTTCAAGAAGACGCTTGCACATACCCGGGACAGTCTTGACATGCTCTATGAAGCATTCGACCGGATCGGGCTTGCATATGTCCGGTCGCAGACAAACTTTGTCCTGGTGCATATCGGCAAGGGTTCAAAAAGGGTCTACGAGGACCTCCTGAAAAAAGGCATCATCACCCGTCATATAGCAAATATCGGGCTCGACGAATATATCCGAGTAAGTATCGGCCTTCCTGAGGAGAACAGCGCCTTCATTGCTGCACTCAAGGAGGCCTTATGAAGGTAACAATCGTCGGGCTCGGGCTCATCGGCGCATCCATCGCAAAGGCCCTTCGCAGCAGCGCACACATCACAGGCATAGACATGAACAGCCGCACGGTTAAACAGGCCATCGAAGACGGGGTGATAGCAGAGGGCGGGACTGACATGGCAAAAGCCTCGGGCAGTGACGTGGTGATCATCGCCGTGCCGGTGGGCAGTGTCGTGGATGCATCATGGAGGGTGATCAAATGTATCAAGGAGGATACAATCCTGACCGATACCGGCTCTACCAAGGCACACATCGTGGAGAGTCTTGACCGTGTATTCCCGTCATTTGTCGGCTCTCATCCCATAGCCGGGAAAGAGAACCCGGGCTATGTTCACAGCCAGGAAGATCTGTTCAAGAACTCCATGACCATCATCACCCCTTCTGCATCCACACGCCAGGAGTGTGTTGAAAAAGTGAAGCTGCTGTGGGAGACATGCGGCTCAAAGACGCATATCATGGACCCTGAGAAACACGACCGGCTCATGGCTATTATCAGCCACATGCCCCACCTTTTAAGCTATGTATCGATGAGCATGGCAGGCAGTCTGAACATCCACCGGCAGCTCTTGGGAGCAGGTTTCCGCGATTTCACCAGGATTGCCGCCTCAGACCCTCATATGTGGAGAGATATCTTTCTCGATAACAAAGAGAACATTCTGCCCCTCATAGATACATACATGGAAGAGCTGAAATTCATCCGATCCCTTATTGATGAAGGAAAGATCCAGGACTTGGAAAAATTATTATCAACTTATGCACAGATCAGGAGAGGTTTATATGGCGATTCACGGTGAGATCACACCTCCCCCGGACAAGTCCATATCTCACAGGGCCTTCATACTCGGAGCCCTGGCCAAAGGTGTGACTATTGTCAGGAATGCCCTCGAATCAGAGGACATCAAGAGCACACGATCCGCCCTTTCTACCCTGGGGGTTGATATACAAAAGCAAGGAAATATATACCGGGTACAGGGATCACAGGTTAAGGAACCGTTGCAGGTCATCGATGCCGGTAATTCAGGCACTACAGCCAGGCTCATGTGTGGTATCCTTGCAGGCCTCGACGGCACAACCACGATCACAGGGGATAGATCCTTGGTCCAGCGGCCTATGGCAAGGGTTATCAAGCCGTTGGAGCTCATGGGGGCCCGATTTATGGCGCGTAAGGGCGGATACCTGCCTATGGCCGTCAAGGGTGGCAATCTCAGGGGTATATTCCATCCCATGGAGGTTGCCTCGGCCCAGGTTAAATCTGCCATGCTTCTTGCTGGCCTGCATGCCGAAGGCCAGACCACCGTGAACGAGCCGTCACCGAGTCGCGATCACACAGAGCGTATGCTTGGGTACTTCGGGGCGGTCTTAAGTCTAAGCTCGAAGTCCGCGACAATAATCGGCGGCCAGAAGCTCGAGGCAAGGGACATTACCGTACCGGGCGATCCCTCCTCCGCGGCTTTCCCTGTGGTATGGGCAGCTACTGCACCCGGCTCGGAGATAATAGTACACGATGTATGTCTGAACACAACAAGGACCGGCTATCTCGCTGTGCTTGAACGCATGGGTGCACAAATCGAAAGGGTGAATGTGCAAGATAAAGCTGGAGAGCCGGTGGGTGATCTAGTAGTACATGGCTCTGAGCTTATGGGAACCACTATTGCCGGAGATGAGATCCCAACGCTTATTGACGAGATCCCCATCTTGGTAGTTGCAGCCGCCCTTGCCACAGGCACTATGGTCATAACAAATGCTAAGGAGTTGCGTGTAAAGGAGACGGACCGTATTGCCGCAATGGTGAAAGGCTTGTCACAACTCGGGGTGCAGGTCGAGGAGCTCGATGACGGCCTGATCGTCAAAGGACCTGCACGGCTGTCATCCGGGAACATCTCTACGTTCTCCGACCATAGAATCGCCATGTCATTCTACATACTATCAAAGGCCTCGGGTATTGACATCCAGCTCGATGACAGAACGTGTGTCGATATCTCCTACCCTACATTTTTTGAGGATATGGTGAAATTGATATGACATTTCATATCATCACCATGGATGGACCTGCCGGCAGCGGCAAATCCACGGTGGCTAAAGAAGTTGCCCGAAGACTCGGATATACATTCCTCGATACTGGAGCCCTGTATCGGGCCGCTGCTGTAGCCCTCGATGCGGCCGGTTGCGACATGCGTAATGAAAATGAATGCGCATCCGTACTGGCAAAGACCAGTATAAGGATCTCGGATGGGAAGACTTATGTGAACGGCCATGATGTGAGCACTGATATCAGGGCTCACCATATCAGTGAGCTGGCCTCGGCAATTGCGGTTCATCAATCCGTGCGAAAGGAATTGCTTGGTATACAACGGTCCTTTATAGGAAGTACATCCCTGGTTGCCGAGGGAAGAGACACGGGAACCATTGTGTTTCCCGATGCAGATATCAAATTCTATCTCGATGCCACACCTGAAGAGAGGGCTAGACGCAGATACTCTGAGTTTGTCGATAAGGGTACTGATATATCAATGGGACAGGTCCTCAAAGATATTGAAAAACGGGATCAAAGGGACAGCGCGAGAATGATTTCGCCTCTGGTCATATCAGAAGATGCAGTTGTGGTTGATACGACACACCTGAAATTAGAAGAGGTAGTAGATAAAATCCTCTCTCTCATTAAGGAGAGGTTAACCGATTAGGAGACGATCCTTCCTGCCGGCATCCTCTAAAGTGGCGTCTCTGCGCATCTCCAGCGCCATATGGTCAAGGATTTCTTTGGAAAAATTGATGACGTCCTTGTTGGTGAACCCATTGCGTATGAGTTCCTTATAAAGGCTCTTGGCAAGGATCTTGGTAGCCCTCGTAGTATCCATATTCTTCAAAATAATATCAAGATTGCCTTTTCTGCTCATATCCATCCCTCGTCTCTCTCTGCCGCCAAATAATGCATCGACTATGCCAAGTACAGCAATTGTTAATTTTCAGTTAAAATATATGCGGTTGCAATTTCGATAGTGCAACGTTTCTCTTTCTTGATGTGGATATTCTGCAATAGGTGAATCACCGTTCTTACTGCGCACATAGGCCCCAGGCCGAGCTGATAAAATTCATCACTACTGATGAAAAAACACAACTCTTTGCTCAATGGCAGCTTGGGACTTGGGTTTGCGATACCTTCTGCGTCTCTTTTTCTGGAATCTCCCTATACCTTTACTGAGTGGGAATTTCACAGAAAATGCAGCGGCAAAGGCATCTTCATTGTGGTCGAACCGGCTAAGGGTAATTAGTGCGAACAGTGTAGAAGCGTCTTTATAGCTCGCCCTTTTAACCAGGGACCATCTCATCCTCCCCGTCTGCATCGCTAAGATCATCCGTTCCAGGATTTCCAGTGCATGGATCACATTCGCCCTCAAGGTCTTCGGGATGGTCACGAGCACCCTTGCGCCGGCAAACTCATCGGCGAGGAGTTTTATCTTGTCTCCATAAAGATGTCCTTTTTCTTTTATGACTTGCCGGGCCCACGGCCACAAGAGCAAACCGTAAGATACTACTTGTGATGGAGTTTCATCCCTTCTGACGAATTCATCGAGGATATCAAGCAACCTGACAACCTCTTCCCGTATCTTATAAGATTCTTCCATCATTTTTCCCAAATCACCCAATATAGCGGAAAGTATCAAGTAAGCTGTCATTTTGCGGAAGAGTTCTCCGGCAAAGCCGGATGCAAGATCCTTGTTCAGCTCTTCATACAGCCTGGAACCGGAGCATCCTGACAGGAGCATCCGATTGTTCTCGATGGCTTTGGCTGTGGCATGCTCAATAGAAAATCCTTGACGCGAGGCGTACCTGAGAACTCTCCACATCCTTACGGGGTCCTCAGCATATCTCACGTCAGCGTCACCTATTATACAGACTCTTTTCTGTGATATGTCTTCCAGTCCGCCCACATAATCGATGATCGAGAAGGTTCTGATGTCATAGAACAAAGCATTGATGGTGATATCTCTGCGAAATGCATCTTCCATCGGCGTACCGAAGGTGTTGTTATGGTCTGTCTCACCCTCTTCGGTCGCTTCAGGCTCTCTCCTGAATGTGGCCACCTCAATGATCTTGCTACCCTTAAACCGGATATGGGCAAGGCGAAAGCGTTTGCCGATGAGGAAGCAGTTGGCGAAGAGTTTCTTTATCTGTCCGGGCCTGGCATCGGTGGCCACATCAAAGTCTTTGGGTCTTTTGCCCAGGAGGAAATCGCGGACCGCACCACCCACCAGATATGCCTTGAAACCATTACGGGAAAGTCGGTAGAGCACCTTCAATGCATCCGGATCGATATCTTTCCGGGATATGCAGTGAGATGATCTGGGCAGGATGAACGGTTCTCTAGTTGGTCTCTTCATTATGGTCGTCTTCGTCCGGCCTACCTTCTATGCGATACGATTCATTCGCCCAGCCGATAAGATCAATACCCTTACAGCCTCTGGAACAAAATGGCCTGTACGGATTACCCTCAAAGGGTACTTCCTTTTTACAACCAGGGCATTTTACCATTTTTACTACTGTCTCTGATTGTTTTCCATTACCCATATAAGACTCATATCTCAGATCTGCGCGACCCATCTCTTAATTGCCCTCTCTTTTTATGGACATTGCCGGAAGAACACATCAGGTACTACCTGAAATTATCCTACTGTTTAAACTGTCTATCCTGAAGAAGCCTTGCAGGTCAACATTACCTTTTTCAATAGATTCCTTGAATAGTACATTTCGCTGTCGAATGACCTCCCCATTGTGTGAATTATCGGCAAGATTTTCTTTTAATAAATTTCTATTGACTTAAACAACAAAAGAATGATTTGGTAACTGTTAGCGAAAAGAACATAAAGATCCAATGCAGAAAAAGATCAGAAGAAAACGTCAGATTTTACGAAACAGAACCGTCATCTTACGGTCTGCACGGGAGCTCTTCCATAAGAAGGGTTTCTACGGAACCACCATGGAAGACATCGCCGAGATATCGGGATTTGACAGAAGGACCATCTATAACCACTTCAAAAACAAGGAAGATGTCTTTGCAGCGTTGATATCCGGCATCCTCGATGATATTGATGCCGTCTTCAACGACATATCCGCTCAAAAAGGCTCTTCCCTTGATAAGCTCAGGGAGCTCGTATTGAGCCTGTTCGATCTGTACATCGATAACTCCCAGCTCCTAAACATCTTTATGTCCGAATACGAAACCAATGAGATTAAAAAGAGGCGGTACCTTTCTGCATACACCCTTAAGAATATCAGCGCCTACAAAAAGATCGAGGCACGGCTGGTGGCTATGATAAAAGATGCCCAGGAAGAAAAACTGGTGGTTAATGTCCATCCATATATCCTTGCGGGCATGCTCAATGAGCTTATCTTGAGGAGTGTCATCGTACTGCATAACCAAAAAGGGGCCATCCGAAAGAAGGACATCATCCATGATATCTTTGAACTCCTTGGCAAAAATGTCGTGAGGGCCCCCCTTATCACCTCAGGGAAGATATAGATCTTCATTTGCCAAAAGAGGAGATAGAAGAATGATTCCCCCTTTGAAGGGGGATGCTTCTCTGAAGATCTCCCATGAAATGAACTCCAAAAAAAGAGGGGTGGAATAAATTTCCACCCCTCCTGATTTCTCTAAATATTTGGCTTTTCGTTACATCATGCCGCCCATGCCGCCCATACCGCCCATGCCGCCCATATCGGGCATACCGCCGCCGGCGCCTGGTCCTTTCTCCTCCGGGATCTCGGCTATCATGACCTCGGTGGTGAGCAGCAACCCGGCAACTGATGCTGCGTTCTGCAGGGCAGAACGGGCAACTTTGGTGGGGTCGATAATGCCGGCCTTCACCATATCCTCGTATTCTTCAGCCTCGGCATTGAATCCGGAATTGCCTTTCAGGCCCTTCACCTTTTCCACCACGATTCCGCCTTCCATACCGGCATTCACAGCGATCTGGCGGAGCGGCTCTTCAAGGGCCTTCTGGACGATCTTTACACCGAACTGCTGGTCGCCTTCCAGATCAAGTTTATTGAGTTTGTCGATACAGCGCAGCAGCGCCACCCCACCGCCCGCAATAAAGCCCTCTTCCACGGCAGCTCGGGTGGCATGAAGCGCATCTTCAACACGGGCCTTTTTCTCTTTCATCTCGGGCTCGGTGGCAGCCCCAACCTTGATCACCGCAACACCGCCGGCCAGCTTGGCAAGCCTCTCCTGAAGCTTCTCGCGGTCGTAGTCGGAAGACGTCTCTTCGATCTGGGCCTTGATCTGGCTGATCCTTGCCTGGATCTGCGCCTTCTTGCCCGCACCCTCGACGATGGTGGTATTGTCCTTGTCGATGATGATCTTCTTGGCAGTCCCCAGGTCTTCCATGGTAACCGACTCGAGCTTTCTGCCGAGATCTTCGGATACCACCTCACCACCGGTTAGAATGGCGATGTCTTCCAACATAGCCTTGCGCCTGTCACCGAAACCGGGTGCCTTGACTGCAGCACACTTGAGCGTGCCCCTGAGCTTGTTCACAACGAGTGTTGCAAGCGCTTCTCCCTCGATGTCTTCAGAGATGATAAGAAGGGCCTTACCCTTCTTGGCGATCTGTTCCAACACAGGGATGATGTCCCTCATGTTGCTGATCTTTTTGTCATAGATGAGGATCACCGGGGCCTCGAGAGTGACTTCCATACGTTCCGCATCGGTCACGAAATAAGGCGAGAGGTAACCTCTGTCAAACTGCATGCCTTCCACCAGTTCAAGGGTGGTATCCATGCTTTTTGCCTCTTCAACAGTGATAACCCCTTCCTTTCCCACCTTGTCCATGGCATCGGCTATCAATGCACCTACCTCATTGTCGCCGTTGGCCGAGATGGTACCCACCTGCTCGATCTCTTTCTTGTCCTCAACCTTTCTGCTCATCTTCTTGAGCTCATCAACTATCGCCACGGTCGCCTTGTCGATGCCGCGCTTGAGGTCCATGGCGTTCATGCCGCCTGCCAAATACTTCAGGCCCTCTGTATAGATGGCCTGGGCCAACACGGTGGCCGTTGTGGTACCGTCGCCTGCAACATCGGATGTTTTGGAAGCCACTTCCTTAACCATCTGGGCGCCCATATTCTCAAACTTATCCTTAAGCTCGATCTCCTTGGCCACGGTCACACCATCTTTCGTGACCAGCGGTGCCCCAAAGGTCTTATCAAGGATTGCATTACGGCCTTTGGGGCCGAGAGTAGCCTTAACCGCATTCGCGAGTTTGTTCACACCGCTTAAGACCCTGTTCCGTGCTTCCTGACTATAGATTATCTCTTTGCCAGCCATTTCCTATTCCTCCTTGCCTACTGGATAATCCCGAGGATGTCTTCCTCTCTCATGATGAGCAACTCCTCACCCTCGATCTTGATCTCGTTCCCTGAATACTTAGAGAAGAGCACCTTGTCACCCTTTTTCACATCGAGCGGGATGACCTTTCCATCCTCGGTCTTCTTTCCGCCACCGGCGGCGATGACCTCACCCATTTGGGGTTTTTCTTTTGCCGTATCGGGTATGATGATTCCCCCTTTGGTTTTCTGTTCCTCTTCGATCCTCTTGACGAGAATCCTGTCGTGCAATGGCTTAATCTTCATTCCTTTCCTCCAAGTTCTGATTGTTAGCACTCACTATATATGAGTGCTAATCACGTAGCAAGGATTATCTGTAAGTTCAAGGCCTGATATTACTCCATACTATGAATCATACGTGATGTTTATGCACTATTCTTCCAAATGATGTATATCCTGAAAATATCATGAAAATACTATTTCTTTCACCGATTTCCTTGACCTGCCAGTACAGTACAGCTGATCTGTAGGGTCTTTACCCCCCATCGAATCCGTTGAGGCTATATTGGATCTAAATATCATATGAGCGATATGCTGTCTGATTATTGCTTATTTGACAAATCGGGTTACAGAATGCAGAATATACTCTATACTCATAGAGTAATGGTAAAAATTGGAGATTTCCCATGAGCCAGGCTTCTAAGAAGATATTGTTCGGGCTGTCACTGATCATTCTGTCGGTATCCACCTACATCCTGCATTATTATATCTTCAGGGACACACGCGATATTTTCTTCTATATGATCATGGACATCGCATTCATGTTCATCCAGGTCCTGCTCGTTACCCTTATCCTTCAGCAATTCCTCGAGATGAGGGAAAAACAGAACAGGATCGAAAAGCTCAACACGATAATCGGGGTCTTCTTCAGTGAGCTGGGGACCGATCTCCTTTCCTACTACTCCGATCTCGACCCCAACCTCGGAACCATCAAAAATGAACTGCTCATCTCGGCGCAGTGGACCGACAGAGAATTTCTAAAAGCCATGAATCGCCTTGGTAATTATGACTATAAGGTGGAACCGGAAAAGCTTGACCTTGAAAGACTCAAGCAATACCTTAGGGAGAAGAGGGACTTCCTCCTCACCATGATGGAAAATCCAAACCTCATGGAGCACGAACGCTTCACCGAGCTCTTGCGATCGGTCTTTCATCTCGCCGAAGAGCTCAAGCTGAGAAAGGCTATTACCGAACTCCCTTGTGAAGACTGCGACCACATAGCTGCAGATATCAACAGATCCTACCGGATGCTGGTCAGGGAATGGATATCCTATATGAAGCATCTCAAAGACAACTTCCCCTACCTCTTCTCACTGGCCATGCGTACCAATCCCTTTGACCAGGAGGCGTCGGTCATTGTCAACCAGGGGATACACCCTTCGGGGCTTTCACTGTCAGAGGCCTACCCGCAATCAGTAACAGCCTTCAGCAATCCTGCAGCTGGATACACCAAGAACACTTGATATTCGGATTTACCTCTTAACCTACATACATTTTCAACAGGATGGCCTTCCGAAACATTGATCGCAAGGGGCATATGTGTTATTACCCTGGGTGTTGAAATAAAATTGCTACTCGTTAGAAATACGGAGGTGAACGTGAGCTATTTGGGTATAGATGCGGGGAGTTCGTACATTAAGCTTTGGCATGAGGATATATCCGGTTCGCTCATTACCGCTCGGAACATCCACCACCGCGGGTCGCCCCGGAGTGTTGTGTCCCGTGAAGTTGGCCGCCTGCTTCCTGAACCCATATCTTTAAGTTTCTCCGGCAACCTTGACGCGCATGATATTGCAGGATGGCACCATGAAGGACTGCTGGCCGAGATTGATTACCTGAGAAAGATCCACGCCCAAAGGCAACTGCTCATCTTCGGTGCAGAGAAGATCGAACTTGTGCACTTTGATGATGACGGGCACATCCTTTTCTATCAGACAAACCCTGCTTGCGCCGCGGGAACAGGCTCATTCCTGGACGAACAGATGCTCAGGCTGGGGCTCGATTTCTCCGACCTGCCTCACATTGCTATCGACGAGGATTCACCGATGGTGGCCACAAGGTGTGCGGTCTTTGCCAAGACCGACCTTATCCACCTCCAGCAGGATGGGCACACTGCATACTCTATTTATAATGGGCTCTGTAAGGGTCTGGTTCTGAGCAGCCTCAAGAGCGTGTTCGGGGGTAATCTTCCTGACGGAAGCGGCATCCTTGCCACCGGCGGCCTACTTGAGAACCCTCATATCCTTCATTTCTTGAAACAGGTCTTCACAAATGTCACGATAGCAAACACCCCTGCATTTACCAGGGCACGCGGTCTATGCCTGGCTGCACGGCTCGATGGACAGGCCTCAAGGGGTTTCATGGAAGTTCTCAAGAATCACACGCCAAGTAAAGTCCGCTCCATCGGTCTGCAGCCCCTGAAGCTCAAAAAGAGCACCTTCCCGACTAGGGAGATGAGCCGCCATACGGATAACTACGGCAATGAGATCTGGCATGACCTGCATGCAAACGAACATTTGAACGCCTTCATCGGGGTGGATATCGGGTCTACCTCTACAAAGGCGGCACTCATTGATGATCAGGGCATGATAAGGCTTGATATCTATACCAAGACCTCAGGCAACCCTATCGAGGCAACAAGAAGGATCTTTGAAGGGATACTCTCTATTCAGAAAGACCTGCCCTGTACATTAACCATCCTGGGGTGTGCAACCACAGGCTCGGGGAGAAAGCTTGTAGGAACCATTATCGGTGCGGATCTCATCGTAAATGAGATCACCGCTCATGCCAAGGGTGCTCTCATGCTCGATGATAACGTCAAAACCATCTTCGAGATTGGCGGCCAGGACGCAAAGTTCATCCGCATTGAGAACGGCCGAATCGTAGATGTGAATATGAACTATGTGTGCGCCGCCGGTACAGGCTCCTTTGTGGAGGAACAGGCCAGGACCTTGGGCATGGACCTCGACGAGATCGGCGCTAAAGTGATGGGGGTGACCCCCCTGCCTAATTCCGACCGCTGTACCGTGTTTATGAACCAGGAGATAACCAAACAGCTTTCCTCGGGATACCCCAGAGAACAGATCATGGCCGGTGTGCTGTTGGCTGTGTTCAAGAACTATGTAGGCAAGGTCGTAGGCAACCGCTCCTACAATAAAGAAAAGATCGTCTTCCAGGGTGCCACTGCCCGGAATAAAGGACTGGTGGCGGCACTCGAGCAAATCACGGGCGCACAAGTCATGGTCTCTCCTTTCTGTCATGTCATGGGCGCCTATGGGGCTGCACTGCTTGCCAAAGGGAAAGGTCTGAGCCGAACATCCTTCAGAGGTCTTACTATTCCTGAGGTCTCTATAAAAGAGCGTATGTGCAAGGGCTGCGAGAATACCTGCAGGATCACGGTTGTTCAGATGGACTCGGAGAAGACGAGCTGGGGATACATGTGCGGCAGAGAGCCGGGCACACAAACTGAAGCCAGAAAAATCAACAGGAGTGTAAAGATAAGGGAAGACCTCCTTACACCCTACAGGAGTGCGCTGCAAAAAGGGAAGCATGTCTTTAAAATACCTGCACTAGGATTATATGAAGAATTCATTCCCCTGCTCACCGAGATAGCAGCTGCCTGCGACCTGGGCATCGAGGTCTGCCATCCTGGGAAGAATGAGGTTCAAAAAGAGCTCTCTTCAATCGGTTCAGGGGATTTCTGCTATCCCATCAAGGTTGCCATGGCCTGTGTCAATGTCATCTTGAAGCAGGATCCAGCCTGCAAGATCCTCCTTCCTTACCTTATCCAGGACCAAAAGGATGCCTCCATCATACCGCGCAGCCTCTTCTGTCCTTTCATAACGGCTGTCCCGGCTTTTTTCAAAGAAGAACTCCACCGAGGAAGGCTATTCACCCCTGTGATCGACTTGAGCAGAAGCATCTCCTGGCAGGCCTGGCAGATAAGGGAATTTCTCAAACAAGCGGGTATTGATGGGGTAAGCCTGTTCGGGATCATGAAAGGGATAAGGCGAGGGATGGAAAGGCTTGAACAGCACCGTATCGAGCTGACCACCAGGGCCCGCTCGATCCTCGATGAGGTAGGGGATGAAAAGACAATCGTGCTCCTGGGCAGGCCCTACAACCTCTACCACAGGATACTCAATCTCGGCATCCCTGAGCTCATCGAATCATTGGGGTATAAGGTGATTACCATGGATGCCGTCCCCGATGAGACGACAAACCAGGATATCACCGTCTACTTCCCCGATATGTACTGGTACCAGGGGCAGAGGATACTGAAGAAGGCCTTTTCTATCCGCAACAAGCCGAACCTGTTTCCGCTCATGATATCCAACTTCTCGTGCGGGCCTGATTCCTTCATCCTCACCTATTTCGAGGAGATCTGCCGCGGCAAGCCATACCTCATCCTCGAACTGGATGAGCACGGCTCGGCAACCGGTTATCAGACGCGGATCGAGGCCTTCATCGACATGATCGATCAGCACAAGGGTGACAGCTCACAAGCCCCTCGCATCAGCAAACCTACAAGGATACGCTACAGCATCGAGGATATCAGGCATAATACAAAGATCTGGATCCCCCAGATCCATCCGTACATACCCCAACTGTGGTCTGCAGTGCTGAACCACTATGGTTATGACACAGAAGCAATGGGCGAGGAGACTGCTGCCGAATGCGCAGCAGGAAGGGCATTATGCCGAGGGAGCGAATGCCTGCCCACAGCGGTTACTACGGGTAAATTCCTCTCAAAAATCAAGGATGGCCCCACGAATTGCCACCAGGCACTCTTCATGCCCCGGGCAGAAGGGCCCTGCAGGTTCGGTCAGTATGCCACACTCCAGTCCATGATCTTTGAGCGGAACAATCTAAAGAATGCCATCCTTTTCTCTCCCACTTCAGAAGATGGGTATGCCTTTCTCACGCCGAAGATGGAGATGGGGATCTGGAAGGCCATATGTCTGGGTGATGCCCTTTATAAGCTCAGATGCCGGGTCGTGCCCTATCATAAGCACCCGGTCATGGCCGAGGCGCTCATCAATGAAGTCTTGGATGAGATCTGTGGCCTGATCCGCTCAGGCCGTGACTGGAAGGTCGCCTTGTCATCCCTCATGGGCACACTCAGTATCGATTCCAGTCTCGATCAACCTCCAAAACCGCTTGTGGGCATTGTTGGTGAAATCTTTGTGCGGCTCAACAGCTTTTCCAACCAGCACATCGTCGAGGCTATCGAGGATGGCGGAGGAGAGGCCTGGCTTTCACCCATGACGGAATGGATTTACTATGTCTGGGAGAGCCTTGCCATGAAATCAGGACTCATGAAGAAGCTCGGCATAAACTTGAAAAAATATATTCTCCATAAAGTTGAAAAGAACATTATGGCCCTCTTCTCACCGGTGCTCGACCAGAGGCATGAGCCTTCTATGGCATCGGTCATGGGCAAGGCGGAAAGATTCATACCGCCCGACTTCGAGGGAGAAGCCATCCTCACCATAGGCAGGGCCAAGCTCTTTGCCGAACAAGGCACACACCTGGTGGTGAACTGCTCACCCTTCGGGTGCATGCCTGGCAGGGTAACTTCGCACATTTTCCAGACCTACCGGGATTACTTCCAGGTGCCCGTGGTGAACCTCTTCTTTGATGGCACCGGTGACATCTCGGACCAGGTGGGGATATACTTGAAATCCATTACCCAAAGTTACAGTGAAAAGGTCCAATCCACCAGGCGGTCTTCCATCTTCCGCAGGCCCGGGAAAAATCCGGCAGCCACACCATGGGCAAAGGTTATGGAGGATTCTTTGCAGGAAGATTTATATGATGATGAATCCAGGAGTCGGTAGTCAGGAAAAGTGAACAATGATCTGTGATCAGTGGACTGCCACCAGTGAATAGAATTGTGGCCAGGATTAAATCCGATATCATAGATTCTGCGGTGGCATGGGCTAAACCAAAGGTTTGCCCATGGGATAAAAGAATTTGAAGAGCTGGTCGGGAAGCGGGGATTTGAACACTGACTCCTTCAAGCCCTGCCTTGCTTTCCAGGCATTACACGGCACTTACACGGCACTTTAATTAATCACCAATCTCATTTGTATACTTCACGTCGATGCCCTGTCTCTATGATGTAGACTATTAGCTCCTTGTCTTTCACCTCATAGAGAATCCGGTAATCCCCCACCCGTATTCGGTATGCATCATTCGCCCCTTTCAACTTTTCCGAACCAGGCGGCCTTGGGTTTTCTTTCAATGATTCAATTGACGGGGACAATCGTGTCTGAACCTCACGTGACAGTTTACGAAAAGATCGAGCCGCATGAGATGTAAACTTGACAATATATGGCATTACAGACCGAGTTCCCTCTTGAGGTCATCCCATAGGACATCTTCGCCTTGCTCAGCCTTTATCTTTTTGATCGTTTCCATGTCTGCCCGGTCTTCTATGGCCTGTAGGAGTTCATAGTCCTCCACGGAAACAATCACTGCTACATCCTTGCCCCTGCGCTGTAAAGCTATCCTGTCACCCCTATACACTACCCTGTTCAGGGCATCGGCGGTATCCTTCCTAAGTTCACTCGTTGAAAGGCGAATCATCGTTCTGCTCCTTTTGTCTCTTTTGTACATATTGTATTATATCGGTTGGAGATTGATATTTCAAGAGTGTTTATCACTTGCTTGATCGGCGGGGGGAATCGAACACTCGGTTCATATAGGCACAGCCTAGGTTTTCGGGTGTCTTACGGCACTTACACGGCACTAAGACGAATAAAAAAGATAATAATATCAATTAATTAATGGTCGGGAAGCGGGGATTTGAACACCACCTATTTGAGGCTCAGCCTAGCTTTCCTGGTCATACGGGGTAATCACGGGGTAACTTAGCAGCCGATCTTTTCGCTTACCCTGGAGTCTTCCCCCCACCAAAAATATCCTCGTAAATACTGTACTCATGGCTTGATATAAGCATTCAGCCCGATAATAACTGGCTTACCGTTCACCTCAGCCTTAGTAACGGTATTACCATGTGTGCTTGCAACAACAAGGGTTTTACCAGATGCCGACGGTTTTGGCAAAATAATACCTAAATGCAAACAGGCTCCCATCAGACTTCGGGGTGATATGTTCGGTATTGAACCACCAATTAAGAAGGATCTTACTTGTCTCCGTGGCCCCCTCGTAATTAAGAATCGCATAGGGTGATGTGGGAAAATCACGATGAATAGCCATTACGCAGCTCCTCTATATAGATATGATCTCATAAAAAGCTCATTGTATCCTTTGCCATAACATCTTGAGAAAGAATGATTAGCATCAAGGTCTTCCCAAACGTGTCATAAGTTGTGGCGTGAGTTTGTCGTAAGTTATGTCGCAAGATTGTCGCAAGTTCTTTTTATTCCTTGAGTCTGTATACCAGCTGGTTTGTAGCCCCTTCCGAAAGGAGAAGTCCTTTGTCGATCATGGCTTTCAAGTCCCTTTGGAGAGACCGACGGTTAACATTCGGGAAGATACGTTCAAAGTCCTGGATGGTCAGGCTACCGTGCTCAAGGATATGCTCAAGCGCCTTGGACTGACGAAGGGAAAGATGCTGTTGTTCAGCCAACACATCCCTTCTAATGGCCTTTTCCCCACGTTGCTTGACTTCAGTTAGCTGAGTGGTAAGGCCATCAACAAAGTACTCAAGCCATCCGGTCATATCCATACCATTTTCTCGGACGCTCTGAATCGCACGGTAAAAGGATTTCCGGTCCCGGTCATAATATTCGCTGATGGTGAATAATCGTTTGAAGTCATATCCTGCCTTGTAGAGGCATAGTGTTGAGAGGAGGCGGGATGTGCGACCATTGCCGTCCAGGAAGGGGTGTATATGAACGAACTGAAACTGGGAGATGCCACTTACCAGTACGGGATGAACTCCTTTCTCATTATTGAGCCAGTCCACTAACTCCGACATCATGATCGGGACATCGTATGCCGGAGGCGGCGTATAGACGGTCTCGCCTGTTACGGAGTTAACCACATAATTCTGTATCTTCCGGTACTCACCCGGAGCTGCAGCACTCCCTCGTACGCCTTCAACAAGTCGCTTGTGAATCTCACGAATAAGCCCCACAGTGATTGGTCCACCACTCTCAATGTACTCAGAGATAAAATCAAAGGCCTTCCGGTAGTTCAACAATTCCTGTGCATCGTCAGGATTGACCTCGGGGACAGGTTTCCCTTCCAGGAGACGTTCGGCCTGTTCAAGCGTTAGATGTGTTCCTTCAATATGGGTGGTATAATGCGCCTCTAGGATCAAGGCCCGATGCCCCATTTCCCGAACCCAGGCCTCTGATAAAGTTGCTGCATCTAAGAAACCACGTGCCCGTTCTATAAGGGTGAGACCGGCTGTTACCCGGTTGGAGATCGTGAACAAGGGGTTGAATCCCTTTGTCATGGTAAGCCCTTAAAAATATAATTATGCATACTCTTTATTTTTTCACCATAATCTTCTTTTCGTAGTTCTTCTATGATCTTAGAAAGGACGACTCGATTCAATCATTAAATGCTCTTTCTGGTTTATTTTTAATGCCCTTTAAATCGTTTTATCTCTCAAGCCCAAGTCCTTTGCCCTGATTCAAATCTCTCTCAATGCTCTTATTCACTGCGGGTGACATCTTGTGTCCGTCATACTCAACGTATCGCTGTGTCTGCATGTTATCGTACTGCTTGTCATAGGGAACCATGCACCATACCCCATGTTTTGTCTCGATGACGGCGTATTTGTTCTCGCCGACCTCTTCTATTCTCGTGAAGTATCCCTCAACGGTCTTTTCATTAATGAATGCCACCTGGAGGCCCTCAGCCTGCATAAGCTGGCAGTATTTGGATTCTGAAACATTGAGCTCTCTGTCATGTGTAAGCTGCCGCTTCTCTTCCTGATCACGGGCGAGCTGTCTCTCCTTATCTAAGATCCTCTTGTTAACTTCCTTCATTTCCCAACCGTCATAAACCACATAACGGTGCATGTGCATCTGATCGTATTGTTTGTCATAGGGCACCATGTAACAGGTTCCCTTGGTAAGATCTGCATGGGACTCGATAACGGCATATCTTCTTCCATCAATATCTAATGCCCGTGTGTAATACCCTTCCACTTCCTTGTCCCTGACAAACTCTACGTTGATTCCCCTCTCCTGCTGCTTCTGCCGGTATTCTTCCTTGGCTCGTTCATGGAGCTTCTGCTCAATCCGGCTGTAGAACCTTTCCTCGTATCTCAGGTGGAGGTCTCTTTTCTTCTCTGCAAGACGCTGCTCGGCATCCTGCTTTATTTCCTCATAAGACCTTACTTTCTCGGCTTTAATGAGTCTGTCGTCTATCTCAATACCCCTTGGGAGGCTGTAATCTACAATAAGACCCTTAGCCTGTTCCCTGCTCATGACTCTTTGCAGATCCTCGAAGTTTCTAAACTCATCCTTGCCATAGTACATGGTCACATTCTCTCTATGCCTGCTCATGGCAACGTACGCAGTATGCTTGTCAAAATGCCTTGAGCCAAGCACAAAGGTATTATCCAGGGTTGAGCCCTGGGTCTTATGCACAGTAGCTGCATAGCCGTGGTCAAAGTCCCGATACATGGTGGTATCGATAGCGACTCTGTCGCCCTTGTCGAGCTTGACTGCCATGACTCCCCTGCTGATACTCTCCACTGTTCCGAGTGAGCCATTTCTTACACCCAGAGAGTGCTCGTTCCTCAGGAAGATGATCCGGTCACCCTTACTGAATGTCCTCTCTCCTTTCTCTGTCATGAAGGTATATCCGGCACTACGGAGTTCTCCATGCATCTTCCTGTACTGCCTGGCCCCCTGGTTCAGGTCATTCACGTCCTTGTTGGTATAGGCCATCATGAGACTGGTTCCGGGATTGTGCTTGTGCTCTGCCTGGTTTTCAGCCCAGTCTTTCAACAAGTGCTCTTTGGCCTCTTCCCTGGTCTGGAGTTCTCTTATGTGTCCATGGTTGTGGTACGTTTCGAGGGCCTTCTCCGTCTGTTCCCGTTTTCCGGAGAATTCTAGGGTGGCTTGCTTCTGCCACTCAACTTGTTGCCGTCGTACCTCTGCAAGCTCAGCATAGTCGGTTCTCTGAATGATACCCCGGAACGATCCTCCTGCCTCAATAGACTGGAGCTGTTCGTTGTCTCCCACCAGGATCACTTTTGCTCCTGCTTCATGCGCATGATTGAGGATCTCGTGCATCTGTCTGGTGCCCACCATCCCGGCTTCATCGATCACCAGGATCTGGTCTTTACTGAGTAGATTTCTCTCATTTTCCCAGTCATCCAACTGCCTGAAGATGGTTGTGCTTTCTATGCCGCTTTCATTCTGCAGACCTTCTGCTGCAATGCCTGAAAGAGCAAGTCCTCTTACTCTATATCCTCCTGCTTCGTATGCTTCCTTGACTGCTCCGAGGGTGTAGCTTTTCCCAGTTCCTGCACGACCGATCATGACGGAGATATCGCCACCCTCTGCGATGTCTCTGAAGGCTTTTTCCTGCTCCTCGCTCATGGTGTAGTTCTTTGTTGTCTGGTTGATGGTAGCCTGCTCCAGCACGTGTTCGCTTGAGGATCTCATTACTCTCGCATTATCGAGCATGGTCTTCTCGCTCATCATCATGGTGCGGGTAGAAAACAGGTCTTCTCCCTTATCGTTTTTCCCGATCTTGATAAGTTCCATGCTGTTCTCAAGGGCGGATAATACCCGGTTGAACTGATCTGCATCTGCGCTGTGCCGGAAGGCAAAATCCATGATGTCTTCCCGCTTGAACACGGCATCGTAATGCCCAACGAGCTTCAAGGCTTTTACCGGATCATTGATGATGCGTTCTCCGTTCTCTCTGCATATTCTCTGGTACTCTTCGAGGCGATCAAGTCCTCGGGTTTCTTGCAGGTGGAGGTAGCCCTTGGGCAGGTATTTCGCTGCTATCCCTATCTTCGTTGTTGGTTCAAGATCAATGCCTCTATCCTCGAAGCTCCTATGGTCAACCTGGATGTCATAACCGGCTTCCAGTAATTTCCGGTTCTGGATATTCGCCCATTCTTCACGCCAGATAAGTATATTTGCTCTATCGTTCCAGGATCTTTGCTTATTGCCGAATCCGTTTGGCGTGACTTCTCTCGTAGTAAGTAAGATGTGAACATGCGGGTTTTTCTCGCTCTTGTGAATGCAGATGTCGGCTATCATGCCCTGATCCACGAATTGTGCTTGTACATATTCCCGTACCAGCCCAATCTGCTGTTCGAGGTTAAGTTCCTTTGGAAGCGCTAATTCAACTTCCCGTGCGAGCTGGGCGTCCTTCCTCTTCTCTACCCTTTCCACTTCATTCCACAACGTTTGGCGGTCTTTCAGTCTCTCGGGTGTACCTTCAGGTAGGAGGATCTCTGCATAGGCAAGGTCTTTCTTCTTCGTGTAGTCAAAGGTAAGGTCCTGGCGCTCATCATAGAGTTTTTCACGGCTTCGATATGCAGCAGCAGAGACTGCACTTCTCCCTGAAGACCTGCTTACTATCTTAGTTGTAGAATGATAACACGCCATTTTTATTATCCGCTTAATCCTTAGTCGTTTTCTCAATACGCACACGACGCTTGCGTTGTATCAGTGCGCCTTTCCTTCGTAAAGTATTTGGCCCTTCGGTCTGTTCTCGCATGGGGGTGGCCTCGTACGTTACGATAAATCCCGATACGCTATCGGGCTCATGAAAAACCTTGGTGTGCTCTCGCTTGACATCTAACCTCACATACTTTAAAACATATCAACATTTGTATTTATATTACTTTGAGAGGGCAGAATGCAACCGAAAAAACCAGATTCACTCACAAAACTTCTGCAGAAAAAACAGAAGATCGAACAGCAGATTTCAAACGCCAAGACCCGCCTGAAGAAAGTGGAACGGGCCGCAGACACGCGGAAGAAGATCCTCATCGGCGCTTACTTCCTTGAGGTGAAATACAAGGACAAAGAACAGGAGCTTGTTAAGCTTATGGACGGCTTTCTTGTCCGGGATAATGATCGGGCTCTCTTTGGCCTTCCGCCTGAGGGTGATGCGTCATGAGTGGGCAGGAATTATCTGAAGTAAGAGAGGTTATCAAGCAGGAAATAAGATTATCCCTTCTCAATGAGATGCAGGATGTTCGTCTTATCAGGGAAGGTCTCGATTCCATTCTTGAACTGCAGAAACAGAAGATCGATGAGATGGATGTGTTCTTTCTTGAGTATTCCCATGAACAGAAGAAGAACCAGCAAAACTTTATCGACACCTTAAATAATTTTTTGGCTGAACATAAGAGAATTACTGATGAAGCCAAGTCTCTTTATAAAGACATCAACAACACAACCCAGGAGATGAGTAAGCTTTCTTTCAGACACAAGGAAAGTCTCTCCTCAGTTTATGATCACTTCTTTTTGAAGGTGTTCGGGTTTGCTGCATTGGGTGGGTTATTTTCTTGTGTGTTCCTGGGGGTTGCTTATAAATTCATCTTCCCGTTTATCCATAGGCTTCTTGGATGACTAAGAGATATCTCATTAAGATATATGGGGCATTCCCTGCTATAAGGCTTCATGAATAGGATTTTTCTACATGAGATGAAAGGTCTTTGAGACTCGTTCGGTATACATCTTTTATACATTTAGACCCGCGTCCACCGGTTACCCGGCGGACGCGGGTGGTTATATATTTTTGCCTTCCATAACTTCGAATAAATAATGCTCTCCGAAATGCAGATCTCTCTCGATACCGAGACCCATGACCTTTACGCTTTCCAGTTCATCAAGGGAGAAATAACCCAACTCGGCATATAAAGGATCGCCAAGGTTTACGAACCCAAAGAACAACCTCTCTTCCGGGTCGTACTCCGTTGCGTACCAGGTTGCGGCTGATAACGGGTGAAAGAACTTGGCGATGATCTTCACCTGATCTTTTGGTTTTTTTTCGGTCTCGTAAAGCCTGGGAAACTGATTGATCAACTCTGCTGTTAAAAGCTTCATAAAGCCCTCCTTTGATTTGGTCTGATGCATGTAAACAACAACTTTTCCTCCCTCCCCCTTTCACAAACGATTGAAGGGAGAGGGAGGAACGACCGAAAGAAAGGCTTTTCTTCCTTAAAGAAGCCCTAGAAACGCTGCAAGGGGCATGACAGGCTTATCAGCCTGGCGGGACGCTTAGGAGGCGAGTGGAGAGGGCATTGGTTTTAAAATCTATTTACCCATCTGCCCAGGTTGCGCTCAAGCGAAGATTATGTTAAAAAAGAATACATACAATTGCTAAGTTAGAATCATTACACTTGTTGAGGGCATCTGTGAAAGAATCATATCACCAAGAATCACTGAGTTATTTCAGGAAAGCCAGGGGTTCCGGTTCTACCGCAATAAAGAGAGGGGAAAAACCAACGGTTGACCCTTCCCCTATTCCATTAACTCCCTGGGAAGTCATTGTTGCCTCTATTGGGTTTGGCATTCTTGGATTGTTAGCGGCAACGGCGTTCTATACATTCTTCCCTCATTGTCCTGCTGTATTCTCTTCCCACGGATCGAACCCATCTGCTTTTGATAAAGCTGGCGACATTGGACTTATAACCATGTACACGTCCATTCTCTTACCATTAGGAATATTTGTGTTGTGCCTCTTTTTTAAAAAGCTCTCTCCTGTTGGGTGGTTTAAAATGTTTATCTCGTATTTTGTCATTTATGCCATGGTTGGTGCTATTCCTGTTGTTGAGTGGCTGAGAACCCTGAAACAATACCATTTCGATTGGATTGCATCCATTGGCGCATGGGTTGTCGCATCCTTCCTCATTTTTATTCTCACTTGGATTATTGCTCTTATCTTTGAAAAGCTGAGGTCCAGGGTAAAAGACTTTAGCCTGTTTATGGGCAATATGAAGCTACTCCCCACCTCGCAATTTGGCCTCTGGTTAGGAATATCCACGGGAGAGCTTTCTTGCAAATCACATGGGGCTGGTATGGCTCCAGGACAACATATCACTCTTTCTTTGGAAGATGCCTGTCAGAATACCGCTGTTATGGGGGGCATAGGCTCGGGTAAAACTACAAGGGCAATTCAACCTCTTCTCCTGCAACTCCTGGATCAGGATTGCGGAGGTCTGATCTTCGACATAAAGGGTGATTTCAAGAAAGCAGTATTTGCCTTTGCTGAGACAACTGAAAAGAGCATTGAGACGATTGGTCCAGGACAGAAGGGAATAAATCTCTTGGAAGGCTTATCCCCGGAAGTGGCCTCTTCTTTTCTGAAGTCCGCATTCCTTCTTTCTGGTGAGTCCAGGGAAAATCCTTTCTGGATCAATACAGCGACTGAATTATGTAGAAATGCCCTTGGTGTCCTGTCTTTTATGCCGGGTCTATATAGTCTTTGGGCATTATATCACTATCTCTTTGATCGTGAATTCCGAATCGATATAAATGTAAAAATAGAGGCCCTGAAAGAAGAGCTGGATATCCAGGCTCACCGTCTTCTTGATTCTTACCTCTCATACCGGAAAAACATCTTCTCAGGTTTCGATGATAAAGTAGTGTCCGGCGTTAATGCAACAGTAGCTCAGGTACTCTCTCCTTTCAGTCAGCCTGATCTTGTTGATGCCTTCTGTTCTGAAAGTGATGATCTGGCCTGTATGGAGGATGTACTTAAAGGAACCATCTTCCTTGTCGATCTTCCTTTATCCCGTTGGGGTCTTGGTGGAAAGGTGGTTTACACCTTCATCAAGTTAAGGTTCTTCAACGTGATGCAACGTCGTCTTTCTGAGCCGTCATGGAATCAGGACCGGCCTGTATTCTTCATCTGTGATGAGTTCCAGGAGATTGTTTCCTGTAACAGAGACGGTCTATCCGATCTCAATTTCTGGGACAAATCCCGATCATCAAAGACCATCGGAATCATTTCCGGCCAGTCTGTTTCCAGCTTTTATGCCGCCATAGGGAACCGTGATATGACGCATGCCCTACTCCAGAATTTTAGGCAGAGGATATGCTTTAAGACAGAGGATGAAGCAACCTTGGACCATCTGAATCATCTGTTGGGCAGGGTTGATATCAAGCACATAAGTTATCAGCAATCGGTATCAAGTGGTTACTCTGGTAGTCACCATAGTAGAAATGTCACATCAGGAACAACTACAACCCTTCGTGAAAAGGCTGTCCTCGATCCCCAGGTGATCAGAGAGCTTGAGAATAACCAGGCCATTGCAATCCTGTCTCTAAACAATCAGAGCAGGGATGATGTGATTAATGTGAAGCCGGTTTTTGTTTAAAATCCAGAATCTACTTGAAAAGGAATTTATACTATTGAGATAGTTCTCCTCCAGTAGAGATCTACTATCAAAACCTTCATTATTTGCAGAGTGTTGCGTATGGCACGAGATCTACACTTAGGGCATCTTATTTCAAACATTACATTTTTGGCACAAGATTAACAGTTTCTATCGGTGAGGCCGCTCTTTGATGTTCTATGTCCTCGGATTCCAGTAAATCAGTGAGAGAGTGACCTTAATATGTTGTCATATTGGCCCTTGCAAGTGGCAAACCCGTCATCCCATCCGGTTTTATACAAGGGGTCTGAAAGGTATCGTGTCACGTCTTTTTCATAACTGGCATATGGATGGCCTGCTGCAACGAATCCTGAGCTACATCCAGCCGAATATCCGTCAACATAGGCTTGTGGTTGGCCAGCTGTGTTTTGTTTGGTAATGGCATCTACTGGCGCACATGCCAAGATGGCCCAAACGAGCATCAGTAGGATAGCGACCAACCATATTCTGAATTTCAGTTTCATATATTTCTCCTTTCAGTTTTCGACATACCCCAAAGTGATGCCCCTAACATACTGATAAGTTGCGGCTGAAAGCCCGTCCGTTGGATTAGCTTGTTATCAGCAATAAATTATTTAAAAATGGCTACATGCATCTAAATCGACTTCAATGGGCCACATTATATATTCGTATGATGGGCAGCCAGTTACAGTTTTCGTAGCTTTTACAGCCCTTATTAATTTTTCTATTTCAGGGTCGTTACGAGCTTTAATTTTGACTTCTGGGGTGGGATAAATAATAATGGCTAACCAACCATCAAGGGGTAAGAAGTATTCTGGCTTTCTCCCATCTATGCTATAGTAAAAATCCAATAACTCTTTATTGTTATTATCAGTATCCTTTGGATCAATGAATCTAGATAAGCGATCAGGATGTCTAGTTTGGATTCTTTTCTTTATCTTTTCAGAAAAGATAATCCGCCACTCAGATTCAGAAAATAGGTCATAGGTTAATGGACGTCTAGAACACATATGTTTGTAAAAAGAAATCATTTCGAAGTCATCACTACAAAGAGAGGAGTATGGAGGGAAAAAAAGATTTTCAGTTTCAGATTGCAAATAATGCATAGGACCGCCCAACCGATCAAAGACGTAATATCTCTTTAATCCTATCCCTAATCTTCCGAATTTTTTAGCATGTTTCCTTACCTCTGATAGTTTCAATTCAGTAAAACAAGTTCTTGCAACTAAAGGTTTAACAAATATTTTGTTATTTACTTGTATTTTCTCCGAGCCATCACCCATAGTCATCCAGAAGCCAAATTTCAGAATATTTTTCAAACGGAGTATATAAGCGTCAACTGCTTTGCCAGGCATATCACGGGATACTTTTTCAGGTTTCCAAGCTGGATCGAGATCTCTATCTATTTTCCAACCTGTCCAATGGATTAAAAAATCTGAGTGGATGGTTTGAGTAAATTCATTTTCCATTTTCTCACCTATTGTAGTGCGACATATATACTGCGACACCCTATTAAGGCATACTGGTATAGATCCACTATGTCTAATAAACTTGACTAATAACTGATATATGCTCATTTACTAGATTTTGAAACTTTTCAAATGCCTTAAGACAATTTGCATGCTGTTCTTCCAAGATAGGCAATAATTGGATAAGCTTCAAAGGATTAGTCTGTCCAATAATATAACTCACTTTACCATCATTCCCGACTTTTCTTTTAACAAGCTCTGTCATGCCAAGTTCAATTTTTGGAGAATAACGGTGGTTATATTTATTTCTAAAGTCATACGTTGCCGATTGGTACTTTTTATTTGAGATTTTTTCTAAAGCAGGTTTTAGTTTCTTATATCCTCTCCATGAATTAGAATATTTATCAGTATCTTGAAACCATATTTCTTCATCTATTGGGAGATTATCTATCCATTTTTTTTGCTTAGTCATATTAGCTTGATGACAAAGATGAGCAACTGAGTAAATATATCTTGAACGGATTACATAAGGCAAATTAATTGCCAATGTAGCAAATGGATTAACAAATTCTATTATAACTTCATATTTATCGTCCTCGTCATCAATGTTCTTAATTACTGACTTCCAAGCTTCCAAATTTATAATGTATCTTCCCAACTCATTTATAGAATTGGCAAGTTCACGAGAATATTCAGAAAGCATTTTACAATATCCAATCCATAGACGAGAAAGTTTATCGGGTAGACTATACCAATCATACGGTGCCAACTGGCAATTTGATGATATCTTAGTCCTAGCATCAAGGAATTGTTTATAAACGGCTAGCAATTTTCCATTCATATCAATCACCATTTATAAGTGTATCATAATCGTTGAGTAATATCGATATAATAGTTTGGATCTCTGCGCGATAAATCATCAGTTTATTTTTAGGATCTCAATCATAAATATCATGTTAAGATCTTCAGTAATCCAATAACGTTTGCGGAATTTTCGTGGTGAGCCTGTATAGCACGTTCCGATACTACTTTAACCAGATTCAAATCCTATCCAGATCACAAGTGCCGTGTAAGTGCCGTAAGCTGCTCGTAAACATAGGCCAGGCCTATATGATCCGAGTGTGAAATTTCCCCCGCCTATGGGGGTCTTAACAAAATGAAGATCTGGGATTAAAACATACAAAGTGAACTCCTTATATTAGACCGTGGGTAACTCTATATTGTTAAAATTTGATTCATCTTACCCTTCATTATGGCTATTTTGAGTAAAAGAGATCATACTACTTATTATACCCCAGACCTTTAATACCTAAGTCCAGCTTAATTAAGAACCTATATTCACATAATCCACAGTTTATTCTTGATTTTCACGTATTAATTGATAATCCCATGATATTATATTATAAAATACACTAACGATGCTGTTGTTATCAAAGGATGGTTTTTATGGGAAACAAGGAAATGGATTTTGAGGACTATTTTTCTAATTCACATGTGGAACATCGTGTGGCACATATACATGATGAAAAAGATTATTGGCTATTTATCCCATGTTTTACAATATATAAAAATGATAGAGAACTTTTCGATTCTCTCTATGCTCGGGGGGATATATATTGGAATGGCAGTGATTATCTTATAAAACCTGATTGTTTTGCAAAACTCTTACTGGATAGGTCTAAATCATACTCCTACCAATTATCAACAGCTACATTTTGGACGCCTGTAGATAAAAAAGATACGATTTTAAATTCAGTATGTATGCAAATATTTAATAGGGATAGAGATCTTTTCGATTCTCTTCATGATACGGGAGATATATTTTGGAATGGGACTTATTATCTTATTAAACCTGAATGTGTATCAAAAATTGTACTAGATAATCCTGAATTATTGGAAGGTTATCTATTTAGTTTGGGTTATACTAAGGAAGGTAAAGAATATTATTGGAAACGGATTAATGCAGGCTATTGGACTTGGGCTGCAGGTCTAATACCTATCTATGCCAAGGAGAAGGACTGGGAAAATGCAATAAAAGTATGCGACATATTTTTAACAAATGAAAAAATTGATAAAATCAAAATCAATCCTCGCAGATTAAAGCAGATTGAAGAACGTCGAAAGAAATACGCTTCCTATCTTAATAACTCTACCGAGATGCTATCAGCAAAGAATGTATTAGTAAATTGTTTGATTACATACCGTGAAAAACATAAGCCAAAAACCAAAAGAAAAGTATTACTATATGAAAATAAAGAGAAATTACCAAAGTGGACAAAGAATAAATTAAGAAGTTACCGATATAATATTCCAGTATGTGTAGATGGAATGTATCCACGTTGGAATTATTTTATCTTAACAAAAGAGCAAGCTCGCTTTTATAAACTGTGGAGCCAAAACTGGCGTAACAAGAAGCCAATGAAATTGGATGGGAATCATGGTTATCTAGTTAAATTTATGTCTGATATGATGAAACGTAAGTATGATAGAAAAGCCGTAATAACCACAAGAAATGAAATGAAGTTATTGTGGTATGTGTATAGAAACGAAAATTTTACAACGGAACCAGACATAAATTCTTATATTTTATCTTATATCGTGCGTTATGTCTTTGACTCATATTTATTAACGAAAGACTACATAAAAGCTATTAACTGGATGCAACTAGGATTTGAAGATTTTAAAAAATCTGTATCAAGTGATCGATCCGCTACCTTTAACGTTTATCTATCATTAAAATATGAGCACGGGATACCATTAACTGGCAGGGAATTTATTGCATTATATCAAGGTGATAAAAATTACATATTCAAAGAAAATATAGAGTTAATGTACAATTATATTGAGGATAAAATAAGAGAATATGAAGAAATAAATAATGTTGATCTGCTAAGTTTAATAACTCTAACTTATGCTTTCCAGAGTGATGGAAAGTATCCAGTCTTGAAATTAGGAATAAGAGAGTTTCTCCCAATGAATTACTATAACTATTTCGAACTATCTGATTTTAGAATTGTTATGAAGGAGTGGGTAGATGATGCTGAAAATAAGGTTAGAGAAGGGAAAGGTCTACCTAAAATTAATGAAGGCTGGCTCAATGAAACAACTTTATATAATATTATAAAAGAGCACTTTGAAGGTTCGGGCTATACAATATTTCACCGTGCATATCCTTCTTTTCTTGATGGTTTGGAGTTAGACATTTATATGCCAGCATTAAAAATCGGTATAGAATATCAGGGACGACAGCATTACGAGCCTATTGGCTTTTTTGGAGGTGTTGAGGCTTTTAAAAAGTTACAGATTCGTGATGAAAAGAAAAGGAATCTTTGCAAAAAAAATGGAATCAAGTTAATTGAATTTAATTATCAAGACAGTCTTAATGAGAAATTTGTTATAGAGAAAATTTATTCTTATATAGATCAAAGAGACCTCAAGGAATAGCATAGGTGATATATTCTACTATAACTTTTCAGAGCAGTATAATCTGGAATATTTAAAGAAATTATGGTAATTAATTTTTAGTGTTGGATATTACATCTATGTCTCTCTCCAAAACAACAAAGTAAAGTACAATATTTCAACAGAAGACTCACCTTCTCGGTTTAAAGTGATGAAACACTATGAAGATTGACCTGTTTAAGTTATTCTTGCTTGGCGAATTTTCCGGAGCTAAGGCATATCTCGATGAAATGCACTCGTCGATACCTCATGCACGAAAACAAGCTTTATTCTTTCTCAAGGACCAGGCGAAGAGGGAGAATTGGAATAATGGCGATTTTGATGTCGAAGTTCAATCTCTGGAAGCTAAATTCGATTTTAATCTTCCACGTATACTTGCCTATTCATTTATCACGTACCTTCATAGCTTAGTGGAAGTTAATCTATCAGATGTAGCGAAGGAGATCTGTTCTCGTCGTGGACTTCGGCTTAAGTACAATGAAATTGCTGGAAGACCAATAGATAGAGCTAAGATTTACCTCACCAAAGTAGCTGAACTCGATTCTGTTTCCAATCTCGAAGGATGGAAGTTACTTATAGATCTCAAAAAAATTAGGAATGTAGTGGTGCATCGTGGTGGCAAACTCGGTAATGATAAAGAGGATAAAAAGTTGCTTAAAGAAATATCCATTCGCCTTAACAACCTTATCGAAGTATCAGATGGTTGGGAAAACCCAGATTCCTTTTTGACATTCGACTATGAGCTTTGTTCATACTTACTTGATAATACACTCAAGTTCTTTGGACAGTTGCTTGAGATCACTAATCCTCCTGAAGCTGTCTCCAAAATATAATATATATCTCCCCAGGGGAATATTGAATTAGAAACATTCTTTGAAAACCATAGATCTCGGCTGTTGAGCTGCCGTTTTTGAGAGCGGAAATTGCGTAAGCAATTATCCGTGCCAAAAACCAAGCGAAGCGCAGCCGCCCGAAGGGCGGGGTCTGCTCTAACGCCCTTGATAGGCGGAGCGCGAGCGGAGCCTGAAAGGGCGGAAAGAGCAGATGCTCAACAGCCGAGATAGGACGGATGGCCGACAGGCCAAGCGAGCGCGAGCGAGCGGTCCGTCCTATCTCGGCGATAGATGGACACATTAGAACTGACCTAAAAAATTAAATGTTCTCTGATCTACGCTTGAGAAAATCCGTTATCATAGCCAATAAAAAGATACTCTTTCCTGAAGATTAATTCTCATCTAATCAAAAAACTTAAAAAATAGCAGATACTAAAAGCCCCCTACGCTCGCTTATAAAGCAGCACGCCAACATGTGGCCATGTTGTCATGCTGCTTGCAACGCTTCGGGTGTCTCCTATGGTCACAGATTGTGACCACTCCTGCATGGTGAGCCTTTCAGGCTTTCCTTTCTCCGGTCGTTCCTCCCTTCCCCTTCAGTCGTTTGTGAAAGGGGCAAGGGAGGAAAAGTTGGTTTTTCATTTTAAATGCACAGGAGGAAGGACGCTTGGATTCCAATATCAACTTGACGAGGGTTGCAGCCAATTCCATAATATCTCCCAATAGCAATGTGGGAGGTGTATGCGTGAAGGGGTCAATCGTTTTAAGATCAGATGTTAAAGTGCCTTACTGGGTCGTTTCATGGCCGCACCAAGGGAAAGTCTATAAAATAACAAAATACCCAGGCGAAAAAGAGCCTATGTACCAGCGTCATCCTAAAAAGGATCACGACATAGGGTATAAAAAAGCAGAGAAGCTCCGTGCTCTCATGCAAGGAGATGAGGAACGAGGTATCTTCCGAATTGAGAAATTTATCGGAGAACACCTGACGGATATCATTCCATACCTTGAAAACTGGCTTGAAGATCGCCGTCCCAATCTTACACCAGGTGGATATATCAAGTATCGTACAGCAGTCAGGAATTACCTTATTCCATTCTTTAAAGAACATCCTGTAATGCTCCATGAGATTCGTTATGATACACTTGTCAGACTTCTTAATTGGGTAAAAGGATCAGGTAAACATAAGAAGAACGTAGTAGATACACTACGGTGCTGCCTCAGATACGCATGGAAGTCTGAAAGGATACTGGCAATCCCTCCTTTCCCAGAGAAACATCTCTATGACATCCGCTCAAAACCCCCGATATGGTTGCCGAGTGATCGATATCAGGCCGTAATATCACAACTGCAAGACGAACATAAGCCATTCTTCATGTGGCTATATCTTCATCTTAGGCGACCAGGTGAAGCCATGGCATTGAGGAAGGAAGATTATGATGCGGAACAGGATGTTTTCATTATTCGCCGGGGAGTCAGTAATGGTGAAGTTATTGAACGAACAAAGACCGGCGATATTCATCTCATTCCTTGCGCAGAAGAGTTCAAACCATACATGGAATCGATGCCAAAAACATTCGGACCATATTTCTTTACCTGTTCAGAAAGTAAGTCCGATGGAAAACGATATACGGGCAAACTTTACCGCAGATACTGGAAAGAAGCATGTGAAAAGGCCGGTGAAGATATTGACGTCTATCGTGGTACGAAAACCAGTAGGGCATCTCAGATGATCAATGAAGACGGTATGAGCATGCACGATCTCCAGATAGCTGGTGATTGGGCAAGTCTATCATCCGTTGAGTCATATGCTAAAGCTAACATCGCAAAGAAGAGATCCTTGATAGATAGAAAGGTTATCCAACTTACGGGGCAATCACGGGGTAACACATCTGATAAAAATGTTAAATAAAATCAATTAGAAACTGGTCGGGAAGCGGGGATTTGAACCCCGGACCCCAGCGTCCCGAACGCTGTGCTCTACCAGGCTGAGCCACTTCCCGAAACCAGAGTCTATCTATAGAAAAGAATCGTTTGCGAAGTCAAGAGTGTTCGCGTCAATGGGCCTTGTTTTCAAACGTAATAAAATCCTCGCGCACCACCCTATGATCCATCTGGTTCCTTACATCCAAGGGGTATTCCCCCGGATTGAACGCAAACAGATCCTTGCCAAGCCTCTGCAGCGGTATGGCAAACTCCACATTAAAGAACAGCTCGCTCCTGTCCCGGCCGGCCTGAAGCGCATCATTCCTCCCCCCTAAACTGACAAAGAGCGGCTTGATGGGATGTACCTGGACCATTATTGACATGCCGCTCATGTTATCCCTGTCTCTGCCGGCGTAATAATAGATTCCTGGCCACAGAGAGACAAAGGGGGCATTGGGGAGGGGGACGCCGAAGGTCAGGTCAATGCCCGGCAAAGCCTCCTCGCCACTATGCTCACCGGATACCGGCGCATACAGATTCATATGTCCTGAAAAGTTAGGGTGATATACCTCAAGACCGGCACCGAATCTTTTATAGGAGTTGTCTGAGGTATAATCGTAGAAAAGGTTGCCGCCGCCAAGCATCATACCGTTCAGTATAGGCTGCCTGCCGCCGACTCCAAGATCTATACCCGGCTTACCTCCCCTAAGGGTAAGCATGGGCTGTGAGAATAAGGACATGGAATCAAGCTGTGAGAGCCACACAAAGGAATCGGCATAATAACAGGGATTTGACTCATTCGAGACCTTGATGCCGCCCCCCGCCCATATGAGATCCGGCCCGGCAGCATAAAGCACGGACCCGGCCAGGCAGAATATGGCAACAATAATGAGTTTCTTCATAGCAACTCCTCCTCATGCAATTCTTGATCACTAAAAAACATGCTTCATCTACAATATGTCTTAAGCTCTCCACAATGGTTTGATGCCCACACAAATATCTTCAGGCTTCAAAATGGTCAAGGTCTCATTATGGAGCATTCCCATATAATTGATCTGACTTGTATCGAACGGCGGTATATTAACACGGGGACATATCCTGATATGCGGTGTGAATAGGTGGTTAGCCAAGAGAAAATACGTGGACAAGTTCAGACTGCACATGTTCAGGGAATCAATATAGCTCATCACTTTCAAAACTCCACTCACCAGTTCTTGAAGGATCTCTCCTCGGATGTCTTCAGGTGATCTCACACCCTTAAGGACACCTATGATATCGAAGATCCCCATGGGTGCAAACGCCACGATCCATGAGATGTCTTTTGTGGAGGCGATCATTCGCTCTCCCCTCATATTCTCCTCCTTCACAAGATCGGACCAATAACCGCTCCCATGCTCATCCTGGTACTGGGAAAGGGCAGCCACAGCGTATGTATAGTAGTTGGTAGGCGAGCTTGATGCTGCAATCTGGAGATGGGGATGAATGATTGACCCACCGGCCTGGGGCATATAGTTCCAGTTCACCGACTGGTAGATCATGTCATTCTGCTTGGCGATAACGTCGGTGAGATACTGAAAACAGCACTCAAATGCATCTGTCATGACCTCAGTGGTAAATTCGTTCAGCGCGACAAAATGCTCACTTGTCATCACGGTGACAGCCCCGTTTTCATCATAGGGAAAGGCATTGGGAACACATAATGCCTGGCCTTGCGAATATCGTTCCTTGTTTGCAAGGTCCGGGTGAAATTTAGGTGTGACATACTCTACAAGCTCCGGGCAGAACGGGCAGAACTGTCTGGAGGTCTTGATGAGTCCGGTAAGATCGGACTTTTTGACCTCTCTCACGGGGAAATCCAGGATGCGGCTTGTATGGCCGGTAAGGGGATCATACCGCACCTCGGAGTAACGCTTGACCTCGTCATATCCACGTGAGGGGTCTAAAAATCGTGATGTTTTCAATACCTTAACAAATTCCATTGGATATATCATTACACTATGGCGGGCATTTGGGTCAAGGAGATAAGCCCCCAGACACGTAAGGGTTTTCTTCCATAAACACGATGTATCCTTGATCAATACACCTCGTCCCGGTATAATTCATTTTCATTAAATTCTAATAAATCCGGAGGAGAAACATTTCAGATGGATTGTATTATAAACAAAAACATACAGTCATGTAGATGCACTTACGAATCCTGCAGCAGGAGGGGTCAGTGCTGTGAATGTGTCAGGTATCACCGGGATAAAGGCCAGCTTCCCGGGTGCTTCTTCCCCAAGGATATCGAGAAGACCTACGACCGGTCCATTGAGCGGTTTTTCAAGACGTATCAGGAACGGGGGAAGTGGTGGTAGCATTTTCATGAAAGATACCCTGCTTGCCAGAAAGAACATGGTCAATGAGCAGCTCATAAGCCGCGGCATAAAGGACCAGCGCGTGCTGAATGCCTTTCTGGAGGTCCCACGGCACAAGTTCGTCGAGGAATATCTTAAATACAAGGCATATGATGACTACCCGCTGTCCATAGGATATAACCAGACAATTTCCCAGCCCTACATGGTGGCCCTCATGACCGAGGCCTTGGCGCCGAAGCCTGATGAGAAGATCCTGGAGATCGGCACGGGCTCGGGGTACCAGGCTGCAATACTATCACGCCTCTGCTCTGCGGTTTATACCATTGAGCGCATCAGCGCACTGGCGTCCCGCGCGAGGAAGGTCTTGGATGAACTCGGTTACTTCAATGTCCACATCCGGGTCGGTGACGGCACCATGGGTCTGCCTCAGGATGCACCATATGATGGGATCATAGTCACTGCAGGAGCCCCGCATGTGCCTGAGGCCCTCATCGAGCAGCTCAGGGAGGATGGCAGGCTTCTCATACCCATAGGTGATCAGAGCATCCAGGATTTAAGACGTCTTACGAGAACCAAAGACGGAGTCAAAGAGGAATCGCTCGGCGGCTGCAGGTTTGTGAAACTGATCGGGAAGCATGGATGGCAGGACTGAGTGAACAGTGAACAAAGAATAGCGGCTTGTTGATACCGTTGTATAGAAATTTATTTTGTATACATTCTTCATGAAGTATTAGACGACAACCAACAGTAAGTCAGTAAATCTGAACGGGCAAAACTGACGTCTGAATCCTTAGAACCCAGTTAAGTAATATCCCTGTGAAACTCTCCTTAAAGACGAGCACTATCAACGGAACTGATCACTGATCAGTGACCACTGATACTTACACCTTCCCATTCCACTTACTGAAATTCTCAAGGATCTTCAGACCGGGGTGTCCGCTCTTTTCCGGGTGAAACTGGGTTGCAAAGACGTTCTGACGGGAAATGGCCGAGGCGAACTCGATCCCATAAGTGGTCTGCGCCACGACATACTGCTCTTCGGCAGGGTCGGGATAATAAGAATGGACAAAGTAGAACCAGGCATCACTTTCTATGCCGTATAAGAGCGGGTGGTCCTTTGTCCTGACAATGGTGTTCCACCCCATGTGGGGTATCTTCTCGCCCATATCAGGAAATTTTCTGACAGTACCCGGAATAATCCCGAGGCACGTTGCTGTGTCCTCTTCGCTGGATTCAAAGATGATCTGCGTACCAAGACATATGCCCAGGAAGGGTATACCTCGAGAAATCACTTCGGATATGGTGATGTCGATCTTGAGCTCGCGTATTGTCTCCATGGCCTTGCCTGCAGCGCCCACTCCTGGGAAGATGACGCGCTCAGCCCCCAAGATGTCTGAGGCGTTTGCAGTAATGGCACAGGGTAGTCCCAGGTGTTTGAGAGCCCGCTCAACGGATCTCAGGTTGCCGGCCCTATAGTCGATAATGGCAATCATGGCCCGTACACCTTAACATCGTTCAGATGTAACCCTTGTGGCTGCCCATTGACACGCATAAAAGGGAGAAACAAATGATCCATGAACATAGTGGCCGACCTGCAATATAGGTGAAGTAAGCCGCTTATAATGCGATCCAGGCACCGATATAGGCTATCACCAGCCCTACAAGCAGGGCTATGGATCCCACCTTCGTCCTTGTTTCAGCATTTGTGAGCAGACCCAGATAGCCAGTGAACTTCTCCTGCTGCTGCTCAGATGGATTTAACATGGGTGAGATCATGCGGATAGTATCGATGATCTTAGTAAAGGTGGTCTCCTTCACCAGCAATACGATGCAGCTTGCAATGATGACGATGTATCCGTTCAGCATCATGAAGGTGCCAAGGATGAATCCGGATATGCCTATCCTATGCTGAAGATCATGCGAGGGCATTTCTATCTGAATGGGCGCCACAACCTCTTCGTGATGACCCTCACCACAACTCAGTACCATCATGGAACTGACGATCAAGACCATGAGAAGACCGGTTTTGCATATCTTCACGAAAAGGCCTCCAAATTCAATTTGCACCGAACTATACCTGCAGCTTCCAATTTGTGTCAACTCCCTTTAAAGTCTTCAAGGCTTTCATGCCGATCTATTATACAGACAAATACGTGCAGGAGGGTGATCCGCGTGGGTGAGTTTGATGATCTCATAGAGGAATTCGTAACCGAATCAAAAGAGCATATAGCCGACATAGAAGACGATCTCATCAAGATTGAGTCAGACATGGAGCACGTAGACCCCGAGGTCATTAACCGGGTGTTCAGGGCGGCCCATTCCATAAAGGGCAGCTCAAAGTTTCTTGACCTCAACAACATCGGTGACCTCGCTCATAAGATGGAGGATGTGCTCAATCTTATCCGCTCAGGAAAGCTCATCCCATCCAGCGATGTAGCCGGGCCCCTGCTCATAGCGGCCGACATGTTAAAGAACATGCTTGAAGATGTAACCTCAAGCAATGATATGGATATCTCAGAGCACATCGTACAACTCCAGAAGATCCTGGATAGAGAAACGGCCGTAGAGAAAAAACCTCAAAAAGCCTCACAAGTCAAAAATGCGGCTGATCCACTTGCAATATTAGGCACAAATATGGATACCATCAGGACCAAGCTCGGCTCGACTCAAGTCTATATTATTACCATAGACACGGCAAAAGGCGATATGGATCATATCAAATCCGAGCTCAGAAACTTAGGTGAAGTCATCGCCCAGAAGACAACACCGGACGGCAAACTTGTAACACTCTTTGCCACCATTATGGAGTCTGACATGGTCCCGCTCGCCCTGGGGTTGGACAAGGATTCTTTTATCCCAGTGAATGAATCTATGTTGAAATCAACGTCCCTACAGTCGCCGAAAACCAAACCTGAGGCCCAAGTGAAGCCGGTCCAAAAACCTGCCACGAATGTTGCAAAACAAGCAAAGCCCAGGCCTGTTGCAGTTGAAGAGGGAGAAGAGGAAAGCGAATACCGTACCGTGTCTTATGATGAGCCCAATGCCAAGGAGATGATTGCCTCCCTTAAGGATGAAGTGCAAGCCGCCCAAAAGGAAGACAATACCTCCTTCATTACCTTCACTCTCGACAACGAGGTCTATGCTGTACCAATACAGACCATCGAGGAAATTATCGGCCTTCAGGAGATCAGCCTGCTGCCCAATGTCCCTGATTTCATCAAAGGGGTCATCAATCTGCGCGGTGAGATCGTGCCCATTATGGATCTTAGGCTCAAGTTCGGACTCGAATCCAAGGAATACACCCCATTTACCGTTTTCCTCATCGCGCGGGTGGACGAACGGCTCATGGGCATGGTGGTGGATAACGTGGCCGATGTACTCGTTATCGAGCCGGCCAAGGTCCAGAAGAAGCCGGCTTTCTCAGCCAAGATCTCTACTGATTTTATCGATGGGGTCTATAAGGATGCCCAGGAAGACCTGGTAATCTTGGTGGATGTCCCTTCCCTCATCAAGCCCGAGGAGTGGGATCTGGCCTATATCTGATCCGGTATCTGCTCAAGGCTTTTTAGGAATGAAGAATGAGTAGATAAGCAGACCCACCATACCTGCAGAAATCCAGGTGTCTGCCATATTAAAGGTCGGCCAGCGGTAAGACCCGATGTGAAAGAGTAAGAAATCCACTACCTCACTGAACATAAGCCTGTCCGTAAGGTTTCCCAAGGCACCCGCGATAATCAGGCTGAAGACCGCCTTGAGCATCCAGGAGTCATCTATTGTCCTCCAGAAAATAATGAACATGGCCCCACATGCGAATACGGTGATGACGGCAAAAAACAGGGTCCGGTAAGCTTGGGGCAGGCCTTGCAACATGCCGAAGGCCGCACCTGTGTTCCTGGCATGAATAATGTCGAAGAAACCGGGGACCACCGTAAACCCGCTGCCGATTTCCATATGGGTATAGACAAGCCATTTGGTCAACCTGTCTATGAGAAAGCAGGGAAGAGCCAGGAGGCCCATCCAAACTGCCATTGTCTTAATCTTCATTTTACTGCCCTTACCCGTTATTATCGAAGATAAGTTAACTGTTTTGATTCAGACCTCACAAAGCATAAACAACAGATGCATGCAAGATCAAAGAGCAAAACTTTTGAAACCGACTATGCTTTGATGCCTTAAGCACATGGTTTGGTATATCTGCTTCAAGTTGTTTTTATAAATGACCGAAGAGAAAGAGTAGAATGGGATATAATATATTATTGGTTGATGATTCAAACGTGGTAAAGGCAGTGCTCATGAAGATCCTTGCCGGATCTTCTTTGACCATCAATCAGGTATTCGATGCAGCCAATGGTGTAGAGGCGCTGAAAGCCCTGAACGCGAATTCAATCGACCTTGTGATCACCGATATCAACATGCCTGTGATGGATGGTTTTGAGTTGATAGAAAGAATGCATTTAGACATCATGTTTAAGAATATACCCGTAATTGTCATTTCTACTGAAGGAAGTCTCACCAGGGTTTCATATCTCGAAGAAATGGGCATCAGGGGCTATGTGCGCAAGCCATTTGTTGCAGAGGATATACTTTCAGCCATCAACGAAGTACTGGGGGGCTGAGATGGGGGATAATCCTACCGAATGTCTTATGGAGGCCCTCGGTCACGTGCTTGTCTCCATGGTGTCTATGTCGCCGCGCATAACTGAAGCCAAGGATATGCCCGAGATGAAGGGTGATGCGTTTAATATACGAATCGAATACAGCGGCAAGCATGCAGGCGAGCTCGGTCTCATCATGGAACGTCCCCTTGCATCGCAGATTGCCGCACGTATTCTTGGTTTGGGAAGTATGGACGATGTCTACGATGACATGATCGAAGATGCAGTGCGTGAGCTTATCAATGTAGTATGCGGGCATTTTGTTACGCTGATGTACGGTTATACACCGGTTTTAAAGATTTCCATGCCCAAGGTGTTCCTTCTCGGGAGCCCGGCGTGTAATGTGCTTTTGGCAAACCCGAATGTCTGCACAATCATGGTGGATGATTTTCCATTATTGGGTCTGGTACGAGTCCGGTAGAGATCCAGGCCTTTAAAATTTATCTCTGTCCATTTTCACTCTCCTGTCCAGTTCAAATTTGTAACCTGCATTGAGGTATGCCCGATTCATCCGACAAGTGTTAAGAGCCCTTATCACGCTATCATGTGAGAGTGGCAGTCTCTGAAGGAGGTAAGATTCATGAAGGTCATAAAGACATCTTTTGTTCGTATTTTTTTTCTCATCCTGATGTGCTTATTCATGAGCAGCATAGCTTTTGCAGAAAAAACACTGGTAGTTGCGGTCAACGCGAACTGGCCCCCCATGCAGATGAAAGACGGCAAAGGGAATGTAAACGGCTACGAGATCGACCTGTTGAAGGCTATCGCCGCAGAGGCCGGGTTCAAGTTCAAGATGGTGAATGCTTCCTGGAGGAATATCTTCAATGATCTGAATGCAGGCAAGTATGATGCGATCATGGCATCCGTGAGCATTACTGACGGCAAAAAGGAGAAGTTTGACTTTTCCGATCCCTACTTTACTGCCGAACAAATCCTCCTAGTCCCCAAGGCAAAGGTAAATGCACAGCTTGCCGGCAAGACAATGGCGGTCTTTAAATTAACAACAGGTGCAGAGGCTGTCAGGAGCACTCAGGGCTGCAACATCACCTACTATACGGTCGAGGAAACCGAGCAAGCCTTCAAGGACCTGTCCAAGGGTTATCTCGACGGCGTGCTCTGCGATTCACCGGTGGCCTATAACTATGCCGCCAAGTACAATGGCAAGCTTGCCATGAAGAACGACGCATGCGCCTTGGCAAAAAAATCAGCCAATGAAGAATACGGGGTCGTGGTAAAGAAAGGCGACTCTGAAACCCTTGATCTCATTAACAAAGGCCTGAAGGCCGTCAAAGAAAAAGGGATCGAAGCAAAGATCAAGGATAAGTGGTTCAGAGAAATCATCCTGGCTTCCGGGGCTAAGACACAAGACTCCAAATTGGCATCAGAGATCATGACAGGCCCCCAGAACTCACCGGTTTCGGACAAATAACCCAACTTATTTAGACAATTATTGAGTATTATGAGGCTTTCTCCTGCCGATATGGCAGGAGAAAGCCTTTTTATCGATCTGATGAGTTCTGTTTCACTGACTTAAAATATTTATCATCGACCATGATCGCGATAACCCCCTAAATCACAAATTCTTTTATACCTCTCACATCCTCTTGATGATAAACTCATCTAAACTTATTAAATGTGCCAATAGGATCGATAAGAAATGTTATGAGAATAATCTATCTAACCGACATACACGGCGATTTTGAGCGTGTGAAAAACCTCCTCTCGGAGACGGTTGCGCAGCTGTACATCATTTCCGGCGATCTCATCGATATCCCTTTTTACAACATGGAGACCTCCATCCGATATCACGAGCTCCAGTCATATTTCCACGGTCTGAGAATGAGCTTGAAAGAGGAGGATAAGTTACTGGAGGATTTTGTTGAACAACTCCTTGAGAGTCCCAATGTTAATGAAGAGATCGAGGAAAAAGGAACTAAATATCAGCAATATACCATTCGGGCGCGTCGTGTGATGCAGCAGAAATACAAGGTATTGAAAAATATCATCTCCATGAAAAAGAAATCTCGTGTCTTATGCCTGCCCGGCAATTACGACATGGACCTCAAATATACGGCCCTGCATGATAATGATCTGCATCTGCACTGGTATAAGATTGATGACTTTCGCATATGCGGCTATGGCGGAGCCGAAGTATGGACCCCGGGGATACCGGAACGGTATATCGTGAGGTACCAGGCCGGCATGAACACATATGGAAAAAGAAATGGGAAGAAAAACGAGATGTACCCCTTCTTCCGGGTTGTCAAGCCGGACATCATCGTGGCCCACCAACCTGCCTACGGGGTGCATGACAACACGACGGCAGGCGGGGCTTTCGGATCACCTGTACTACGCACCTATTGCGACGACAACCCGGTACTCTTATGCCTGACCGGCCATGCTCATGATTCCTGGGGTGTGGCCCTCCATGAGAACACCCTCTACCTCAATCCATCCAATTTTGGAGAAGTCACCGGACCCACCGGGGAGGTAGCAGAAGGCGGTTTTTTCTACCAGATCGAGACCGAACATCTCAAGGTGAAGAGTATCATTTTTAAGAAGTTCTACGATGGAAGGATATTCGACATAGCCGATTACTACTCTGATGGGAAAAAATGGGTGGAAAAGATTATTGACCATGAACGCTACGATGCCCTCAAGAACCGACAGAACTTTGATATGAAGGACATTAAATACTCTCATATCCCCCAGATACAGCTCTTCAAAGAGATCAAGGAATTCTTCCGGATGTTTCAGACCCCCGAGACCGAAGATCGCGTCGACAAGCTTGAAGAGGTGGTACAACTCCTGGAAGACAAGATCCCTGGCGACATCGCTATGGATGTCATGGGTTCGGTGAACATGGGCACCTCGCAGGCCGGTTCCGACATCGATCTGGTGCTCTATCTGAGATGCAACTCCGACTGCATTGACGGCCATAATGATTGCATATTCTCGCAGAGTGCTCAATTCATGATCAAGGAATACTTGGGCCACGAGTACGAGCCTCATTTCTTGGATTGTATCGATCTCAACCGGGTGGGAAAAAGCATCATGGAAAAGAACTTCGAATGCGAGACTCTCCAGCGTTTTGTTGCCTACCGCTCCATTTGTCGACCAATCAATTATCGTGTAATCGCGCCCATTGAGGACATGCTCAACCAGGACATAATCTTCAAAAAGGAGGTGGAGGGGAGCATTCAGTCTTATATCCAGATCTTTTCAAACACCTCGGCGAATGTAAGATCACTCAAGAAATATGAATCCCGGCTGAACGAGTTGGGAATCAAGGTGCCTGAATCAATCAAACGCACTATCAAGCAGTATCTGAACGAAAACTGATGGAATAGCCTATTTACCTGTTATACAGCTCCACCTTAAATCGGTCGATGAAATACCATCTTGATAATATCCGTAAGACTGATGAATCGCTGATCTCCATTTATGCCCCACGAACACCACCCGGGCCATAATGTCATATCTGCCGACCTGCCCCAACGGTCGGCATCACTTATATGTCAGGATTTACTTTTCCTTCCAATAGAGTTATAGGAAACCAAAGTCTTTATATGAATACATACTATAGGGCATATACAATGAAAAATTATCTTTATAAACTCATCATATATAGTGTTACAGACCTCTGCTATAACAACTGTCTGAATTACTTCCCTTCAGGTTCTAGGATCCTGGATGTAGGTATCGGCAATGGTATGATGCTGCGTAATTACCATTCACTGATCAAGTCCAAAAACTTCTCAATCGTCGGAATCGACATAAACAAAGAATACTTAAGCCATTGCGGCAGTCTGATCAGGAATTGCAGGCTCGAAGACCAGATCCGGATTTTTCACGAGCCGGTGGAGTGTTATGAGCCGCCCGAGCAGGGGTATTTCGATTTCATCCTGTTCAGCATGAGCTTCATGCTTTTCAATGATCAGGAACTGGTGCTCGACCGCATTAGGGGTTGGTTGAAACCGGGTGGGAAAATACTCTTTTTCCAGACCATGTTCCACAATCGTTCTTTATTTATGGAGTTCATTAAACCCAAGCTCAAATATTTCACTACCGTCGACTTCGGGCGGGTTACCTATGATGAAGGCTTCTTTGACTTGCTTCAAAAGAAGAAGCTTGCCATCGTAGAGGACAGACTCATCAAGAAGGAATGGTTTAAGGGTGAATACCGTCTTATCATATCCAGCCTGGAAAACGGCAAAGCCGCAAAGAGTGCGGCGAGAGTGTCCAGGATCGAGCCTGCTTATCTGAGGCCCCGTCAATTGAAAAAAGCGGGAAGAAAATCCCACACCATCGAATATTAAGCCCCAGGCCCTTTTCCTTCATCAATACTATTCGGGTTGGATTTCCGGTAGAAGGTTCGGGTTTCATGCCGGAAAAGAGGTTCTTGATACTATATGCCCCTGACACACTCAAACAACATCTCACATGAGGTGTATTTAAAAAATCCATGATTCAAGGATTCTTTAAGAAATACATCATCACACCGATTACGGCCCTGATGAGACAGGGACTCACACCGCAGATACTTGCCTTAAGCATGGCCAGTGGCATTATCATAGGCACATTTCCCCTTGTCGGCACCACTACGGCCATTTGTACCATGGTGGTAATCGTATTCCGTATGAACCTCCTTGTGGCACAACTTGGAAACTGGCTGGTATACCCCTTACAGCTCCTTTTGATCGTGCCTTTTATTATCATGGGCAAGCACCTCTTCGGGTCGCCTTCCACCCTGGATCCATCTCACCTGGTAACCTTGCTCCGCACTGATCTCTGGACAACCCTTCAGCTGTTCTCGAAAATGATCATCCATGCAACGGCTGCCTGGGCACTCTGTGCACCTCTGGCCTTTGCAGCTGTCTATGCAGTGATCTACCCCCTTTTCAGGCACCTCCATGCTCGTTTGGAGCGTAAAAATCCCGCCTGATTGAAATGCTTCAAACCTTTGCCGGGTTTACATAGGGAGAATGCCCTCCTCAATTTGAGATAAACGTATGAAATGATTTGCCGTGAACATCATTGCATGCACCCTTTACTTGCAGTATAGGTCCGCTCATGATGAACCGGAAATGCATCCTTCTCCATACATGTTGCGCACCATGCTCCTCTGCCGTTGTGGAGAGGCTGCACGAGCAGGGATATGATGTGGTACTATACTTCAGCAACTCCAACATCCATCCCGAGGAAGAATATCTTAAAAGGCTTGATGAAACCCGGAGACTAGCCGCGATGCAGGGTCTTGACCTTGTTGAAGACGTGTATGACCATGATGCATGGCTCGCTCACATACGAGGTCTTGAAGATGAGCCCGAGCGAGGGAGACGCTGCCTCAAATGCTTTGAATACAACCTGGGCAGGGCATCCGGCATGGCGCAAAGGCTTGGAGTTCCAGACTTCACCACCACGCTCACCGTAAGCCGCCACAAGTCATCCGGAGACATCTTCGCAGTGGGAAGCACAATGCCCGGATTCCTAGCCATAGATTTCAAGAAACAGGACGGTTACGCCCGGAGCATCAAACTCAGTATCCAGTTCAATCTCTACCGCCAGGGGTATTGCGGTTGTGAGTTCAGTAAAAGGTAGTACATTTGCTTTTCCCTCGTATGAACCTATAGAATGATTATATTCCCGGCATCTAAAAAATAACCCGGTTATGGAGGTGAGTCATGGCAGGGAAGATCTTTTATCGTGAGAGGACAAAGGCAGGCCAAGGCGAGAAGAAACCCAGATTCTTCCTGGTGGCCGTGGCGGGATTAGACCTCAAGTTCCATGCCAAGCACGTTCGCAAGACCGAACTCGATAGGATAGCCAAAGAGTTAGGTGCGGAGCTTATCCTCCTGGATCGTGATGCAGAGGGAAAATATGGGAGTGATGAGGTGGAGGTTGATTAAGAACATGGCATGAAAGGATACACATATGGCCCTGGTCAGAGAGAAAGACGGTAAGCGCCTCCATGTAAAGAGCAGGCTCATGGGTGAAAGCCTGGTGAGGAAATCACTCTATGATGATATGGAGATTCCCCCCCAGCTCCGGTTGTTTCCCGAAGTGAATGTGGTGAAGATCGGCGGCCAGTCCATCTGCGACCGTGGGATCAAGGCCCTGCCGGCCATAATCAAGGAGATCGGGGCGGCCAAGGTCAGGCACAAGATACTCCTGACTACAGGCGGCGGAACCAGGAGCAGGCATATCTATACAATCGCCCTGGAGCTGGGCATGCCCACGGGCATCATCGCCAGGTTTGCCAGTACCATATCAGAACAGAATGCAATCCTGCTTGCCACCCTGCTCGCCCCATGGGACGGTATCCGGATCCATCAGGACGACCTCCTGAAACTTCCTACGTACTATTCCCAGGGGTGCATCCCGGTCACCCAGGGCATGCCTCCCTTCGATTACTTTGCCCTGCCCCCTGAACACGGGAGGCTGCCTGTCCACCGGACTGATGCCGGTACACTCCTCATAGCAAACCTCATCGGCGCAAAGAGCTGTATCCTCGTCAAGGACGAGGACGGTCTCTATACGGACAATCCAAAAACCAATGAGCATGCGGCCTTCATCCCGGAAATCGGGGCAAGGGAGCTCATGAAGAAGGACCTCGAAGACCTCGTCATCGAGCGCTCATGCCTGGAGATCCTGCAGAACAGCGAGGTATTGGAACGGATACAGATAATAAACGGCCTTAAGGAAGGCAACATCACCCGGGCGCTCGCAGGGGAACACGTCGGCACTATCATCTACAAAGAAAAATGAGGCTTATATGTGTCTCACAAAGAGTCGATTCAAAGTATAAAATGTCAGGAGTCACACCCTGATCAGATCTGATATTATCTCTATAGATCTTATTCCAAGATTATCGGTTTGCAAGCCTTTGGGAAGCGGCGATTTATCGAAGGAATCAATGGTTCATAACCACCGAAACAATAAGTCCCATTCCTTGATAATTCATCCTTAGCTATTCCTCTAACCACTGGCAAGACTTTATCTCTGCCAGTGCCACGTTATGACTTCAATCATTTCTCATCCAAATGTAGTTCGCTGACCAATAAAAGAGCATCATTTATCGCCAACTTCTGGAGTTCAAGCAAAACATTATTTGCATCGGGTACAGGCGCGCGGTCAACGAGATCATCAGTCAACATCGCCAAGGCGGCCAATAGACCTGCGGTATTCTTTGCATGTTGATCATGTAAGAGCTGAAATACTTTGAGATGAGGGAGTGAATCAACCACATGGCCTACATAGCTGTGCGGTTGAAGATCGGTGATACCTTTTTTGTGAAGGAGACCGTTACGGTAGTTGTTCAGTTCGATCAAATACTCGGACTTGACCATCTCAAGGAGAAAGTGACCGTAATAGGTTTCCTTCATCCGCAAAGGAAGCGATCGATTCAGCGCTTCGAGCTTTGCTTTGTGCGTTTTTTTCGCATCAAGACCCTCTATTTGAAAGACGGTAGCTACAAGAGCCAAAATCTTCTCGATTGATGCCTTCAAATACGTAACCATCAGATCGGCGTGCATGATACCGTACATCTCAGCCTTTACAATAAGCGATTCGCGTTTTTCCTCACGGACTTTAAATACAAGGGTGAGGTATTCGAGCAGCAAAAGAGCCGTCTTCTCCTGAAGAAACAGAGTATCGTAAAGATACGGAATAATCCCATCACTGTTGGGATGGTTTGCTTGACGAACGGAGTTAAAAGCGAAGGCCGCATCAATCTCAAGAAAATATTGCATAGATACAATGGGAACTTTGACGACCATAGGATACACAAGTAAGCAAATCCCAGGCACTCGAAGCTTGAGCTGAAGATTTAGTGGGGGATTGGATGCCAATATGTCGCGAAACAGCATACGAGTCAATATAGTGTGCGTTGCCAGAGCATCAGCTTTGGTCTGGTCTAGTTCTGTTAAGTAGGAATTGGTCCACTCCCTTGAACCATGCCAGTGCATAAGCCTGAATAACTCGGGTCCATAGTCTTCTTCTTTGCCAAATACTTCCTTGATAAATGTTTTTTTTGCTGCTGCCTATATTTTGTCTTGCGACGGAGACCATGATTGTGTCAGCACTGCAACTATTTTTCGGCGGAGGGGCTCCTCATTCCATAACACCCAAGGATGGACAGCTGTAAACATCGAGCCTTTCTGAAATTTTCCGTCACTTAACACGACCACATAGTCATCATGGGGCTTTAAGGTAGTTTCCCACAGCCAATCAATCGGTGTACTGATGAGTTTGCGTATATCGATATGTTTCATGGCCACCAAAAAGCTTTGTTAGTATTATGTAAGAGTGTGGTCTTGCCTGCTGAACAATAACAATACTGCATTTTGCTTCACTTGTATATTTTTCTAAAGCTTAATTGCAGTATATTCTGATAATAAGCACACTGCAATATGGTTGTTATAATTTTTAACCATAGATTTTGTGCCAAAAGTAACGGACTGAGTTGGATTTGCACCATGCATAGATTACAGAGATCTATATTCTTGATCAAAAGGAGATAAGAGAGACCGTATACGTTTCAATGAATTTTAATGTAATGTTAGTAATTTCTTCTGGTGTAGTTGTCAGTATCTACACCAGAAGAAATAAGAAAATCAATGCGATTGCCGAATAACCATCACGGGACATTCCGCTGCTCTGACAATCTTATCTGTAACACTGCCTATGAGATACTTCAGGATGCCTGTCTTGCCATGGGACGCAATAACAATTAGATCAAACTTGTTTTTCTTCTGTTCATCCAATAAAACCTCAGCAGGTATTCCATTCTTAACTTCAAAGGAGATGTCCACCTTCGTTGATCCCTTCAAGGAATTAATTGTTTTATTGAGCTTGTCTGTTGATGCTTTCATGATTTCATTTTTTAACTGCTCTATTGCCTCATTGCTAACACAATAATCAGCCGCACACTGTCGTATGTTCTCATCAATGACATGCAAAAGAATAATCTTGGCATTATACTGTGATGCAATATCAACAGCTATTTGTAATGCCTTATCCGAGTATTGTGAAAAATCTGTTGGAACGAGAATTTTTTTTGGTGAGAACATGATTATCAACCTCCATTTAAAGTATTCTTCCAGGGAAGGAGTCATAGAAGATACCATGATAATAGTAATGAAATTACAGCAATCAAGGTGGTAAGTTAATTATTATTATAATAAGTGAAGATCTTGTGCCATACTACTCGCTTTGACCTTATTGAATATCTCCTTCGCAAATATAAAGAGAAGAGATTGTAATTCTACCCGGGATCATTCAAGGGGATGGGGTGTTATGACTTCTTGATGACATGAACCGCCGTAGCCTTGAATGCAGCGATCGCCTGCATGCCGGCCTCCACATGGAGATCATCCATTGCCTGCGGGGTTACATAGGCGCTGAGCAGGAAGCCGCAGTCGATCTGTATCTTGAAGAACAGCCCGATGGGCTGGACTTTTATGACCTTGCCCGTAAAGATATTGCGGGCACTGGAATCCGGTGGGTGGTCACCGGGGAATATCATCACGTGCTCAGGTCGTATGAAACACATGACCTGCTCCCCGGGTGCAAATGCCCCTACAGCAAAGATGTCACAACCATTGATCTTCACCTTGAGCACACCCCCGGAAGACCCTGCCACCTTACCCTCGAGCATGGTCTCGATCCCCACGAATACGGCCACCGTCTCATTGATCGGGTGGTTCATCACCTCGGCCGGGGGTCCGATCTGGATGATCCTTCCTCCATCCATCACGGCAATGCGCTTTGATAGCCGCAAGGCATCCATGCGGTCATGAGAGGCCATGATCGCGGTGGTGTGCTTTACACGCATGGCATGACCGAGATCCTCGATAATGGATTCCTTTGTCGGGGGGTCGAGGGATGCAAAGGGCTCGTCCAAGAAGATCATTTCCGGGTCCGTGGCAAAGGCCCTGGCCAGGCTTGTGCGTTGCGCCTCACCACCGGAGATCTTGCACGCCGATCGTGAGGCAAGATGCCCGATCCCGAACAATGCAAGGTGCTCCTCCACTAACGGCCGGGTCCGGGAACGCCCTATTCTTCTGATCTTCAACCCCGAGGCCACATTGTCATATACGGTGGAATCGAAGAGCAGCGGCTCCTGGAACACCATGGCCAGGCGCCTTCTGTATGCAAGGAGTTCGGCCCCGTTTTTCACGGGCCGGCCGTGAAAGCTGAGCCCTCCATGCTCGAATCGTATAAGACCGGCCAGGCTTAACAGGAGTGTGGATTTTCCGGTCCCGTTCGGACCGATGATCGAGAGGAATTCCCCGGCCTTGACCGTTAGTTCCGGTATGTCAAGCACGGGAACCCCGCCCCGGCTGACCTGCAGATTGCGGACATCGAGGATGTTCTCGCTCATCGCGGCCGTTCCCGCTGCTGGATGCCCGTAAAGACGGCATTGATAGAGAAGCATAAGAACAGCAGGATCACCCCGAGCGCAATGGCGATGTCGAAGTTGCCCCGTCCTGTTTCCATGACCGTGGCCGTTGTCAGAACCCGCGTATAGCCCTTTATGTTGCCGCCTACCATGATCGAGGCCCCGACTTCCGAGATGACCCCCCCGAACCCCGCCATCACCGCTGCCAGGAGCGGCAGCCTTGCCTCCTTGATGAGCATCCAGATCATCTGGAACCGCGTGGCGCCCAGCGAGAGTATCTGGAGCCGCAAGCCTTCCGGGAGCTTCTGGATGGAGGCCAGTGAGATCCCGGCCACAATGGGTGTGGCGATGACGATCTGGGCGATCACAATGGCAGTGGGAGTATAGAGGAGCTCCAACATCCCGAGCGGACCATTGCGCCATAAGAGGATTGTTACGAAAAGCCCCACCACGACCGGAGGCATTCCCATGCCGGTATTGATGAGGCTCACGATGAACCTGCGACCTGGGAAGCGGGTCAGGGCCACCAGTGTGCCTGTTGATATGCCGATGGAGAGGCTTATGAAGGTGGCCAGACCCGAGACCTCGAGCGACAGCCACGTTATCCCGAGCACCTCGCGATCCAATGTGACCAGGAGCCAGATCGCCTTCCTGATGCCTTCTAAGATCAGATCCATGCACCTACCCCCGTCCCTTCATCACCACCAGTCTCCTCTCCGCTGCTGACTGCTGGAGAATGAATCGCCGTGCATGGCAAGCCATGCCCGGCTCGAATGACATCGGTCCTACTCGAACTCCGGCTTGCCTGCATCCGGGAAGAACAGCGGGCTTCCGTACTTGTCCATGCCGAACTTGGCTATGATTTCCTGGACCTCTTTGCCGACCATGAATTCATCGAAGGCCCTGGCGGCATGTATGTTAACCTTTGGCCACTTGGCAGGATTCACCACTATGACGTGGTAGATGTTCAACAAGACCTTATCTCCCTCCACAAGGATGTCCAGGCCGAGGTTCTTCTTGAGTGACAGGTAGGTCCCTCGGTCAGTCAAGGTATAGGTCTTCTTCTCAGCCGACACGCTCAGGGTCTGGCCCATGCCGAGCCCGGTCTGCTGGTAGAACTTCTGTCCCTCGGGGTTGATCATGGCAGCCTTCCAGATATCCTTCTCCTTGGCATTCGTGCCCGAGTTATCGCCCCGGGACATGAATACGGCACCCTTGGCCGCTATTTGCTTGAAGGCCTCGGCAGCGGATTTCATGCCCTTGATCCCGGCCGGGTCGGACGGCGGGCCGACAATGACGAAGTCGTTGTGCATGACCAGCATACGGTTAACGCCGTTGCCCTCTGCCATGAACTTCTTTTCAGCGGCAGGAGAGTGTACGAGCAGGACATCGGCCTCGCCCTTGGCGCCCATGGCCATGGCTTGGCCGGACCCTACGGCAATGGTCTTGACAAAGAAGCCTGTCTTCTTCTCGAAGAGCGGTGTGAGGACATCCAGCAAACCCGTGTCCTGGGTGCTTGTAGTGGTTGCCAGGATGAGGTTCTTCTGAACCGAGGCCGCCACTGCCGGGGTGCCCGCGAACACAGCAGCCAGACACAATGCCAAGATCCCTGCATACAAAAGATAACGCATCTTCATGATATACTCCTCTCACATGGATTGTCCTTACTGATTCTTGTGCTTCTCTTTCCAAGCCCTGGATTCGGGGAAGAACAGCGGCATGCCGTATGTGCCCTTGCCGAAAGTCTCAATGATCTTCTGTCCCTTGTCCGGATCTACGAGCCAGCTCACAAAGGCCATGGCTTCGTTATTGTTACCCAATCGGATACATAACCTTTCCCGTCTCACGGTCGTTGTATCCTTTCATTACCTTCAGCAGATTTCTAAACGGTTCCGACCTAATGAACTCGACAAATGCCTGGACATTTTTATCGAAAAATATCTCTTTCTTTACGACCATGTCGAATCGCTCTTCAAAGACAGGGAAGAATACGAGGCGCGATCCCACGGATACCGATTCAGATGCAATGCCCACATCCGATTGGCCTGTTGTAACGGATCTCACCACGTCATAGTGTGTGAATACCTGAGTATCATATCCTGCAAGGTCTGTGGGCTCTATCCCTTCAGCCGTGATGAGATGCTCTACAAGAGCCCTGACACCCGAGCCTTCCTGTCGGTTGATAAAACGAAGCCCATGATCAACACACTCTTGAAAGGATTGTATGGCAACATCTCTCGATACAAATCCCAGGGTCCTGTGAAAGAGGTTGATCACTACCAGATCATCGGGATCATGAAAATACTCACGTATACAGGGAAAGTTGAAGTCTTCTTGCACATGATCATAGAGATGGCTCACCGCAATAGTGCAGAAGCCGTCTTTCAGGAGCCTGATCCCTTCCCTGCTCCCAACGATCGAAGAGAACATGAGGTATTCCGGATACATCTTGTGGAAATGTCCCTGGGCTATGGGGATGACCGGATCGTCTGAACCGCACACAAGAAGCACCTTCTTGTTGACGAGCGATTCCCAGAAGGATCCCCTGACCGCCTCCCGGGCCTTGCCCTTAATAAACTCTTCCAACTCGGACTTTGGGAAAAGCCACTTGCCCGTAACCTTGGTGCCGGGAAGCTTGCCATCCTTCACAAGGGCATAAAGCTTCTTTTCATTGATGTTGAGAAGATCTGATGCCTCTTTAACAGTTAATAAATCCTTTGTTTCGCAGCTCATTTTATATTCCTGGAAATGGATTACCATTGATTACCATAAATCATACGAGTGATCCATGCCTCTGTCACGAACAGTTCATTCATCCGGCACAGAGAAACGATATATTCGAACAGGGGGTAATTATGAATGACCTTGACCCTGGAATGACGATCATCCTTGTATGAGTCGGATGCACAACACAATATGATTTCGGCCTGACCCGGTCCGACAAGGACAGCCCTTATCGGTACCGGGACAGGCCTGGCATGGGCAAGTACTGACTATATGGTTATGATTCCGAAGGAGTCTCTTTGGGCTCTGCCTTGGCTGCTTCAGGTTCAGCCTTGGGTTCTTTTGTCTTGGGCTTCTTCTCGGCCTTGGGTTCCTTCTCGGCCTTTGGCTCTTTCTCAGCCTTGGGTTCCTTCTCGGCCTTTGGCTCTTTCTCGGCCTTGGGTTCCTTCTCGGCCTTTGGCTCTTTCTCGGCCTTGGGTTCCTTCTCGGCCTTGGGTTCCTTCTCGGCCTTTGGCGCCTTTTCGGCCTTGGGCTCTTTCGGTCCCTTTTCTGCCTTGGCCTTCTTTTCCTTCTTCGGGGCCTGGGCCTCTGAGAGCTCTTTCTTTGTCTTTTCCTTTATTACCGGGGCCGCCTTTTTTTCCTCTTTAATCGTGGCCATTTCCTTGATCTTTTCATCTTTGGCGATGATCGCCCTGATCCTGGATGCAGTTTCCTTGATCTTGGCCTTGATCTTGCGGACCACGGTGTCCTTATCGATCCGACTATCGCTTGTGCCATTGCCCTTCAGGACATCAAGGCGCTGTTTCAGCTTGAGCTCCCAGTGCGCCTTCTGATCTTCCCTAACTTTCATCAACTTGGACGCCATTGCTACTCCTTTCACCTGATATCGTGTGCCGCCCCGGCTTAAAAAGCATACCCCCGCCAAGGTTGGCAAGGGTTTCCTGTGTAGCATAGATTGAATGCCATTTCTAGAGAGAAGAAGGTTGTGACGGTTGATAAAGTGATTGGAAAACTATTTTTCCTTGGACTGCACCTATATACCATCTTATCTGTGTCCCGCACCGCGAGCAGGAGTGCATCCATGGCATCAACCCTGTTTTATTTTTTGGGCTTTAGATCTCCTTGACTCTACTCTGCGATACATGGCAGGGATCAATGCAAAAAGGCCAAGCAATGCAAGGGAGACGAGAACCCGCATGCTCGCAACCTGGCTAATGCTCTCTATGGATGCCAAGCTTGCCCCGGCATTGGCATAGATAAAGCTCCCGGGCAGGATGCCTATCATGGTCCCTATGAGGTATGTCTTTATTGAAAGACCCGTAACCCCGCAGGCGAGATTCACAAGGAAGAAGGGAAAGAGCGGCACGAGTCTTAAGAACAATAGGTAGGATAGTCCGTTCTCATTGAGTCCGTTATCGAGTGAAAGCATTCTTTGGCCGAATTGCTTCAAAACCCAGTCCCTTAACAATGTGCGGGCCAGAAGAAAGGCCAGCAAGGCACCTGTGGTTGCTCCGATATTGACCCAGATGGTCCCCATTACGGCACCGAATATGGCGCCTCCCGCCAGGGTCAGGATAGCGGCCCCGGGAAGGGATAGTGCGGTCTGTGTGGTATATATGAGGATGAACCCTATGATAAAGGGCGTTCTGTGGGTCTGATAGGTAAGCATCAGGGTCTGTCTGTTTTCCTTGAGGCTTTTGAGGGTCAGAAAACGCTGGAGATCAAATGAGTAAAAGATCGCAATGGCCCCTATCAATATAAGGGATATCAGAATCTTTTTCTTCATGTCCATTACCATAGGCTCGCCAGGGCTTCTAAACAAGCTTAAGCTTTCTTATCATCAACTCCATGCCTCGGGAAAAATAAAAGAACTCTACTTGAATTCATTATTTCCGGACTTAGTATATTCAATGACCATGACGTCTCACTTGTTGGATCGTTGGTCATCGAATAATGCAAAGGGGGAATACGCATGAAGGCGCTGGTTTTATTCTATTCCATGTACGGACATATCTACCAGATGGCGCAGGCCGCTGTGAAAGGCGCACAAGAGGTGGCAGGGGCGGTGGTGGACTTGAAACAGGTGCCGGAGACTCTGAGCGATGAGGTGCTTGGAAAGATGGGTGCCCTGGAGGCCCGCAAGGCATTTGCCCATATCCCGGTCTGCACGGTCGGCGAGCTCGCCTCCTATGATGCCATCATCTTCGGAGCCCCGACGAGATACGGCAATATGTGCGGCCAGATGAGGCAGTTCCTCGATGCAACAGGCCAGCTCTGGTCAAAGAACGCACTGGTGGGAAAGGTAGGAAGCGTATTCACGAGCTCGGCTACCCAACATGGCGGCCAGGAATCGACTATCCTGAGTTTTCACACAACCCTGCTCCACCTCGGGATGATTATCGTGGGACTGCCATATAGCTTTGATCTGCAAATGGATATCCATGAGATCACCGGGTGTTCACCCTACGGTGCATCAACTATTGCAGGCGGTGACGGCAGCAGAATGCCGAGCACGCACGAGCTCACCGGGGCACGCTACCAGGGGAAGCATGTAGCAACGATTGCTGCAAAGCTCTTCGGATAATCATATCAACCCATACCGCCCCCTTTTTCATAAGGGGGCTCTCACTCTCCTGGTGCATACAAACAACCATTGTACTGAATCGATAGAGAAGAGTACGGAACGTGCCCCCTCTTTATTGGGAGATCTTGGCAGAAGATCATCAGTTTCTCAGAACTTGTGGAACCAATCATTTATCGCAGGAATCAACACTCTTGAGTTTACTTAGGATGAAATAAAAAGCAGGGCCTGAGATTGACCCTGCTTTTATCATTTTAAAAATGAAAAGTTATCCTTTCAGCTTCTTTCTGAGCCCTGCCAGCCCAACCAAGCCAGAGCTAAGAAGCAGCATGGTGGCGGGTTCAGGGACTGGCGAATTCGCATTGGCATTGATCGTGAGATTGTTGTCGGGGTTAAAGTTACTGAAGCCAAAAAGGTAGAGATCATCGCCAGTGTTTGGCTGAGGGAATGATCCACCCAACACAACCGAGTTGCCCTCATTGGCCTGTAACCATGACAGTCCTGCGTTATTGAGCGAAATCGCGAGCCACGAATTGGCGTCGCCCGTTCCGACTGAGATCGAACCGATCGCTGGTCCTGAAGTGAGAGCGTTGTACATTGCAACATTGCCCGTGTTATCATTTTCAACCGACGTGTTCAAAGACGTTCCGTAGATGGTGTAAGTGCCGGGTACCGATATGCCATACGAGTACACGTTAAACGTAGCAGCCGACACGGGTCCGGAAAATCCACTCAGGCCGAACACAAAGAAGTCATTTAACTGTGGGCCAAAATGGCTCCCCGAGTAATAGTTTTCATTACTGTAGGAATGGTTGCCGCTGTCGTCATACCAGCCTGAATAGCTGTTGTTGATCACGACAGAGGCATTCGCCTGTCCGGCCCATCCAATACAAATGATTGTGCAAAAAATGACTGTGCTTAAGAATATCTTCTTCATACTCACCTCCTCTATAATTATTTTTCTTAAAAAACCAAGACGTTTTAAAATAAAGCAACTTTCATTCCAAATATACAAGTAATATAATTTATTGATGATTAAGTTTCATCATTTTAAAGAGAAACCAAAAGTGTAAGAGTTTCCGACATAACTCTAAAACAATCTCGTTTATTCATCGAAGGATCGAAACAAATTTAAAAAGCAATTTCAGTGAGTTGTGAAATAGAAACAAGCAAAATGAAATATGTAAAGAAAACCGACAATTTTCAATGACTTGACAATATCTGAAATTATGGCTTGGAACCGTAATAATTTGTGACAAATAAAATATTTTTGTTATTACCGCTGAAATCCTGCATCTCCGCCGATATTGACAATTTGTGAACTACAGGTAGTTATACTATTTTATCACAAGTACGCTTAACCTGGAAGAACTATATTTAAAGCCAATGAACTGATGATCACGTGCCAAAATCGTCGCTTTGGCCATATTGATGATTTCTGCAATAAATCATCAGTTGGAAAAAGTATACCTGTGGTGTCCTTGGGCTTAAACAGATAGATAGTGTTCTTTCCGGACTGAACCGGTCCGGTTATGATGGATGAGCAGACATTATCAGATTTGTTGACAATTGAATTATCCCCTGAGCCTCTTCTTGAGCTCTTTGACGAGTGCGAGACAGACCTGGTTCGCGTCCGCCGTGATGGCCACATCCGCCATCTTCATCATGGCGGCATTGGGATTCTTGTTGACTGCAATGATGAACCCGGCATCGATGATGCCTGCAGTATGCTGGATTGCACCGCTAATACCGAAGGAAAAAAGGACTTTGGGCCTGATATGCTTGTCGGCCTGGCCCACAAGCGCTTCATCGTCCGCCCACTTGGAATAAACAACAGGCCTGGTGGCCCCCACCTCGCCGCCCAGGAGCCGTGCAAGCTCATAGAGGTTTCTGAATTTGTTCTTCCCGGCCATGCCTCTGCCGCCGCAGACCACCACTGCTGCATCCTCGAGCTTCTGGATGGTGGGAGGCTTGCGCTCTGAGCTGATGAGGCGGACACGGTCCCTGGGAAGGTCGTCGGGAAGCGGGATCATGACAACCTCCCCTGTCGCTTGGTAATTATGGGGGATCTCCTGGAAGATACCGGGTCTCACGGTTGCCATCTGGGGCCGTTTCTCGGGTGTGATTATCCTGGCGAGAAGATTCCCGCCAAAGGCAGGTGCCGTCTGTACAAGCAGCCCATCCTTGTTGATATCCAAGCCCACACAATCGGCGGTCAGCCCTGTACCAAGACGCTTTGCAACCCTGGGTGCGAACTCCCTGCCGAACGTCGTGGCCCCCACCAGGATGATCTCCGGAGTGTATTCCCTGGCCAGACGCTCCATAAGCGTGACATAGAGATCTGTGGAATAGTCCTTCAGGGACTCGTCTTCCACCACATAAATCTTCTTTGCGCCATGGGCGATGTATTCTCCCACCCATTCGTCAACCTGATGGCCGAATACGGTTGCGCACACGGATGCGTGTAATTGGGCGGCAAGGTCGGTGGCCCTTGAAAGGAGCTGCAGGGTAACCCGGTTCTGGAAATAATTACGGTAGTCTCCGAATACCCAGATCTCCGGTACACGCTCTTCCATGGTATGCTTAGCCTTCCCTCTTCAAATCTTTCTTGATGACACCACCTATCCTGGATTCAAAGCGATCGAAGAGCTCCTCAACAATCTTCTTCGGAGCCCCTTTTAACACGATGTTTTCCTTTTCTGCCCTGGGGGCATATACATCAATGATCCTGGTGGGAGAACCATTGATGCCTATGGAGGCCGGATCCAGAGCCAGGTCGGATGCGCTCACCGTGAGGATGTTGTGATCTTCGAAGGCGTCCTGCAAACCGGAAAGTGTCACGTATCGCGGCTGGAAATGCTGGGTGTTCACCGTTACCAGACAGGGCAGGTCAGCCTCCAGGGTCTCAAGAAAGTTGTCGGATAACCGTTTGATCCGTATGGTATTGTCCTTCAGGTCCATGCTGTCGACGTATGTCAGCACGGGGATATCCAACTCTTCAGCCAGCTGGGGCCCTACCTGGGCTGTCTCGCTGTCCGTCGTATGGCATCCGGTCAGGATAAGGTCGAAATCAGGGCTGAAAATCTCAATTGCTTTTGCCAGGGTATAGGATGTGACAAGGGTATCCGCTCCTGCCATGGCCGGGTCCGAAAGCATGAGGCAACGGTCTGCGCCCATGGCAATGGCCTCTCTCAGGATCTCTTCAGCCATGGGCGGCCCCATGGTGATGGCGGCGACATTCCCGCCATAGCGGCTTTTCAAGGTAAGTGCGGCTTCAAGGGCGTGTTTGCATGCGGGGTTCATCATGCCGTCGGCAAGTTCCCGCTTTAACGTTCCGGTCTTCGCATCCCAGGGCAGCTCGCTCGCCATGGGAACCTGCTTGATGCATACGATCATCCTAATCATGGTGTGCATCCTTGTTTCATGTCAGTTCATTAAGCACTGAACGGGAAATGACCAGACGCTGTATCTCACTGGTGCCCTCGTATATCTCAGTGACTTTGGCATCCCTGAAATATCGCTCTACATCATATTCTTTGCTATAACCGTATCCCCCATGGATCTGCACCGCCCTGCCGGTCACGGAAGAGCTCACGGTGCTGCTGTAGAGCTTTGCCATGGCAGCCTCCTTGCCGAATGGTTTCCCGGCGTCCTTCAAGGCGCAAACCCGGTAAACCAGGAGCCGCGCCGCGTCAATCTCGGTGGCCATGTCTGCCAGCATGTTCTGAATGGATTGGAATGCTGCAATAGGCTTCCTGAACTGCTGACGCTCCTTGGAATATTTTACCGAGGCCTCAAAGGCGGCCTGGGCGATGCCGACGGCCTGGGCTGCGATCCCGATGCGGCCCGTGTCAAGGGTAGCGAGAGCTATCTTGATACCGTCTCCGACCTTTCCCAGAAGGTTCTCCTGCGGGACCCGACAGTCCTCGAAGAACAGCGAGGATACCGGGTTTGCCCGCATACCGCAGAGGTCTTCAATTTCACCTACCGAATAACCGGCCATGTCACTTTCCAGAATGAACACACCGGCGCTGCGTGCAGAATCAGCTGCATTGGTCACGGCAAAGATGAGCGGCAGCGAGCATACACCCCCATTGGTTACGAAGATCTTGGTGCCGTTGATGATGTATCCATCCCCCAAGGACACCGCATGGGTCTCAACACCTGATGCATCCGATCCTGCATTCGCCTCGGTCAGGCAAAAGGCACCGATGCATTCGCCGCTTGCAAGCCTAGGAACAAAGCGCTTCTTCTGTTCATCCGTGCCGAAGCGCAGGATGGGATAGATGCCCACACTGTTGTGAACGGTCACGCACAGCCCCATAGCGCCGCTGACACGAGAGATCTCTTCAACGACAATGGAATAGCTGATGCTGTCGAGATCTGCACCGCCGTATTCTTTAGGAACTTGCAGTCCGAAGAAGTTCAGAGGCCGCATCTTCTCCACAACTTCCCAGGGGAAACGGGCATCCCTGTCCATCTCGTGCGCAATGGGTCCGAGCTCCGCCTCGGAAAACTCCCGGACCGTTTTGCGGACCATCTTATGCTTCATACAGGGATCCAATCTCACGTAATACTCTCTTATATGTCCGATTCCGCTAGTATTGAGCCGACGGTTTGGCGCGCACCATAGCCTAAAACAGGTCAAATTTCAAGAGATCAACTGAAAAGCACTCCTCTTGGCCCATAAGGAAATCCGGACTATCTACTTCTAAGAAATAATTATATCAACGGGCCTTCCTGACCCGAAGCCCTTGAACGTTCGTACATGCATTGCTGTAGGAAAAAAAGCAATTACGTTTTTCCTTTGCCTTGTACATGGCACTGTCAGAGTGTTTCAGGAGGGTCTCCGCATCACTTCCGTCATCAGGATAGGTGCTTGCCCCAATGCTGGGCGTCACGAAATCGATCTTAATGCCCTGGATGATATATGGCTTGGATAAACATTTCAGAATCCTGGAAGCTACCTTATCAAGATTCGGCCTTACAATATCGCCAAGGATGATGGTGAATTCGTCTCCACCCAGCCTGCTTATGTAATCCGTATCACGAAGGATCTCATTCAAGCGCGCAGAGACCTGCATAAGCAGCTTATCACCGATCTCGTGACCGTAGACATCATTCACCTTCTTGAAGTGATCCAGGTCGATGAACAGAATTGACCGGTAATGTTCATACCGTCTGGCCTCCATGATCACTTCGTCAAGCTTCTCGAGAAAGGACTTGCGGTTATGCAGCCCTGTGAGGGGATCGTGATATGCCAGATATGCAAGCTCTTGTTCTGTTTTCTTACGCGCTGAACAATCCCGCACGATGCCGCAGAAGCCTATAGGATTGCCGTCCCTGTCTTTTTGCAGAGAAACGGATGATTCGACGTACATCGTTGTCCCGTCTTTCTTGATAAGTTCCCAATCAAGTGATTTTGTGGGGGTACCTGTGAGAAAGACATTGCTAAATGTTTCAAATACACGCTTTGCATTGGCATCATCCAAATATTTCTTATAGTTGAGCCCGATACATTCATCGTATGTATACCCGAGCTGATTTGGGATGATATCGTTGAAGAAGGTGAAACTGCCCCCGAGATCGACTTCGAAATATCCGTCCTCGATGGAATCAAGGATGGATCGGAACCTGATCTCGCTTTCAATAAGGGCCTGTTCCGTTTCCAGTACATCCGTGACATCCCGGGCAATGCCCTGGATTGTCTTGGTTCCGTCGGGATGCACGGCAAGATGATTCTTGTGCTCTACGATTCGCTTCCGGCCTGTCTTCGCAACAAGCTGGATGAGCCCCTCATCACGGCCGTTTTCAACCACCCTGCTGATGTATTCGTGAAATTGATCCTGATACTTCTCAGGCAGCATGCTCTTTACATTCAATCCTATCATCTCTTCCCTGTTGTAGCCGAGGAACCCCACAAAACGCGGACAAATGCCTAAAAAGACGCCATCGAGATCATGCTCAAAGATAAACTCGTTTACACTGTTGTAGATCTCGCCAAACATGGTAAGATCATCACATGACGTCTTTGAGAGTTCGGCGATTTTGTCTGCGAGATCTCTTTGTGTGAGCTTGTTGGCCAATTTTACATCACCCCGGGGTCAAGACATCGACTACAGCGCAAGAGATTACCCATGCTTAGTGCACTATCCAACTCATCCTGGGACATGTCCCCATGCAGATTGAAACTGAAAGGGAGGATGTCCGGAATACGGAGATTCTGATACACTGCCTCTAATGCACCCATCAGATTGGGCAGTGTTACATGATCCACAAAGGCCTCCATAATAATTCATACATAGTAATTGATCTTCATATCGGGGAAAATCCATTAAAACATTAAAATTTACAGAAATTGCCTCTGCTGCGCAAAGACCAGTGATTTCAACATACAACATTAAATACAGAAATTCGTTGTAATTATTTGTTATTATTGATTATAAAACAGATAAAACAAAGACCCTCGTCCCTTGACTTAGCCCTTATGGTTCTTATCATATAGGACAAGCCTTGGGATGTCATTTCAAAGGGATTATTCCCATAGACCCTCGCTTGAAATGTGCCCGAGGCTTTTTTATATGGCTCTAAAAACCAGGTTATGAGAGAATTATTTACCTCATTTTCAGAATCAGACAATAAGCCCGGTCTGACCTACCACGCTCATGTACAGGACACTCTCACTGATACCGTCAAGGCCAAGGATCTCATTCACCTCATCATCAAAGAGCGCCCCCACCTGGCAGCTTCCAAGACCGATACTCGTGGCGGCAAGTGCGAGGTTCTGGGCCATATGCCCCACATCCAGATACACATACCGGTATGCACGTTGCTTGTATTTCCACTTGGACCTGTTGAATACTGCGGTCCAAATGATCACGATTGCAGCCTGGGCACACATGAGCTGTCCCAGCGCCGCCTGGGCAATGTGGGGCCGGAAATCACCTTTTTTCATCTCCTCCACGGCATGGTGTCTGACATTATAATGGTATACTCCCTGATCAAGACCTTCCACCCTGTGAACAACGATATAGGTCTCGATGGGGTACAATCCTCCTGCAGAAGGTGCCGTACGGAATTCGAAGCCCATTTCCTTGCGCTGTATGCCGCTTGATGCCCATAGGAGGGCTGAAACGATATCCGGGCCGATGGGCACCTCAACGAAGCGGCGAAGACTCTTCCTTCTTAAGATCGCCTCATACAGACTCATGTCTCCACACTTTTGGGGTTTCTCAAGCACAACCTTTTTCGCATCAAGATATTCCTTGTATGGATCGGGTTTTCTGTTCCAATCAATTGTACATTCAGGCATTCGCCAACGATCATACTTGGTTTCCTGCTGAAATCTCTCACCGATCACTTTTCCCATGATACCTTTACCTCCCTATGAAAACATTGCGGTTAAGGATTTGGCTGATGCACCTTTGTTCATGAAGTATTACCTCATAATTTAAGTGCCTGAGAGGAAAAGTCAAAAAGTACCGCGAAGGACGCTGGAGATTTCTCCTAAAATTGTGTTGAACAATGCACCGGGAGAGGTTAATGGATTACCCCTCCCGTCCGGATTTATAACCCTTGTTATAACGGGCATCAAGGATCTTCTTGGTGGTAGCGTTCTTTTTCTTGAGGATCTTGGAACCCCTGGTGATCTTGCATAGGCTGATCCTGTACCGTGAAGCTATGCTCCTTTGGGTATGGCCCTCATGAAGCTCCTTGAGGAGTTGCCATCTCAAGATAAGATCACGAAGCTCTTTCGGGGTAAAGATTTCCTCAAAGAATGTAATCATCTCACGGTAATCCGTGATTTCGGCAAATATCTTCTCAAGTTCATGCTCCGGGTCCGTACGAGGCCTGTTTGTCGACATGGTAAAGACGTAACCGAAAGGTAGCGGTGCTGTCAAAGATTTTTTATCATAGAGAACAACACTTGAGAGGGCCGGCAACTCTGGTATAGTGGATTCATAGAATAATACGATCAAGGACATTCATATGAGACTGATCTCATGGAACGTAAATGGTTTAAGGGCGGCCCTCAAAAACAACTTTCTGGAACGTGTTGGAACCATGAACCCGGACATCCTCTGCCTTCAGGAAACACGCGTATCTCAGCATGAGATCAATGTTCCCCTTGACGGCTATCACCAGTACTTCAGCAGTGCAAAGAAGAGGGGATACTCCGGCGTGGCCGTTTTCAGCAGGACCATGCCCGAATCCGTATCCTATGGGTTAGGCATGGACGAGCATGACAACGAAGGCCGCATTATCACCCTTGATTTAAAGGATTATTATCTTGTAAACGTCTACACGCCGAATGCCCGGCATGAACTTGTACGCCTTGATTACCGGCAGAAATGGGATGCGGATTTCCTGTCTTTTCTAAAAAAACTCGAACAAAAAAAGCCCGTGATATTCTGCGGCGACCTCAATGTGGCTCATAAGGCGATTGACCTCAAGAACCCGAAGTCCAATGAGCGCAATCCCGGCTTCACCGTCGAGGAGAGGAGCGGATTCGACAGGTATATTGAAGGCGGCTTCATAGATACCTTCCGCGAATTCAACAAGGAGCCGGGCCAGTACACCTGGTGGACATATCGGTTTCATGCGAGGGCCAAGAACATCGGGTGGCGCATAGACTACTTCTGCATCTCCACGGCGCTTAAGTCCAGACTCAAGGATGCCTTTATCCTCAAGGATGTCATGGGCTCCGACCATTGCCCGGTGGGGATTATCTTGGGAGAAAAATAAATCAATCCTTCTTTTGTGAATTTTTACAGGGGGTCCTCTGCCTCGGTTACCTCACCGCACCAGGAGAGAATCTTATCTCGGATAGAATCCCTTATCCGCCTTACTCCTTCGAGAATCTCATCTTCCGTGCCTGTTATTTTTGACGGGTCGGGGAAGCTCCAATGGAGCTGCTTTATGAGCCCGAGAAACACAGGGCATTGTTCGGCACTTGCCTGGTCGCATACGGTGACGATGTAGGAGAACATCTCGCCCGATTTATAGACATCGAAAACGCTCCTGGGTATCTTGCCTGAAATATCGATATCAGATTCCTGCATTACCTTGACTACCTGTGGATTGACCGCCCTGGCCGGGGTAATGCCTGCGCTCTCCGCCAAGAACCTTTCGTTGCAGAGGTGGTTCAGCCAGGCTTCTGCCATCTGGCTCCGTCCGCTGTTGTGGACACAGACAAAGAGAACTTTTCTCATCTGTTACACTACCTTATCATCAACTCTCTACCAGCTGAATTTCTCCCGCTCTACGGAAGCCGGCTCCACACCCACCTTCTGAAGGTCGTTCAGGGCGGATTCCATCATGGGGGGCGGCCCACACAGATAAACAGAAGCATCCTTTGTGACTCCATGCCTCTTGAGGATATCTTCGGTTAAGCGCCCCTTCTCGTAGACCACATGGGGATACTGTTGCTGAACATACCTGGCCACATCCTCATCACGGCTCAGGCAGTGAACAACTTTGAGGTTGAGATTTTGGCTCATCTGCTTGATCTCTTCCGAACAGAAGACGTCTTCTATTGTTTTGTTCGCCCAGAAGAGTGATACGGAATTACCTGCCTTGATATTTTTGAAATGCCTCAGCACGCTCAAGAAAGGAGTAATACCCACACCACCGGCGATCATGACGATTACAGGCTTTGCATCGATATCCCTGCAGAATACCCCCAACGGACCCATGCACTTCACGAAAGCCCCCGGCTGCAGTTCAGGAATGGCCGAAGTGAATTTGCCCTCCTTCTTAATAGTCAGTCGGAGCAGGGTATCTTCCGGAGCGCCGGAGATCGTAAACGGATGCGGCTCACTCCAGCCGTCAGGCCTCATGATCCTGATAGAGACATACTGACCTGCCTTTCTGCCTATAAATCCATGGTCGTCTCCTTCGAGGTAAAGGGAGTTGGTGTCATGGTTTTCAGGCACCACTTTGATGACTTTCCAGATGTTTTTCCGGTCCTGATCTGCTAGAGTTGTAACCATCCCATGCCCTCCTCACAAGATCTTGACAATGTCCTTATACGGTTTTTCGTAAATGTCTAAGGCATCATATACGTCTTACTATAGTCATATCGTGTTTGTTACGCAACGACGAGCTGATACCAGGTTACATTAATGGCATAAGAAGGATTGAAGAAAGATCCTCAGGCTGCAGGTGCGGCATCGCCCCTGCCCAGGATCTCCTGTATCTTCTCCTCGATGACCTCAAGGGAGACCGGCTTATAGAGATATTCGAGACCTTCCTGTTCAAAAAACTTCTTGTATTCAGGGGAAAGATCGCCGGTGAAAAAGATAAATCGCCTTGTGATAGTCTGATCGCGCTTGAGGGCCTCCCGATAGACCTCTATGCCGCTGAGTTCGGGCAAGGTTATGTCTGAGACAATAACATCATAATACTGACTTGTAAGCTTCCGGAGGGCCTCATTACCGTCCATGGCGGAATCCACGCCATACCTTTTCCGCAAGAAAGAATAGAACAGCTTCAAAAGGGCCGGATCATCATCAATAATAAGCACACGTTCATCCCATACATGTCTTATCTCCTTTAACCGGTTGAGGATCTGGCCCATACCGGGTCTTTCCTCAAGACACTTCTCAATTTTGCGCTTATGGGCCTCAAGGAGGGCAGCCGTGTGCTGAAATTCAAGGCTTAAGTCTTTCATGGTGTCGATGATATAAATAAACATATCGTTCCACTCAGAATATTCGATGTCAACAAGGATATTGAACAATGCTGCTTCATTAAGTGTTCCATGGGACAGGCGCTCGCGAAATTTGAGGACATGGGCCTCCAATTGCTCCTGAGTTTTTCTGCTGATCAGGATATCTAGATGGAAGCCTTCGAGTCTGTCACTGATCATATCGTCGATTCGGTTCATCATGTCGTAGTGGCTGATCTCGTCCTGCTCCAGGTCCTTCAAAAATGAGCTCAGGGCCGGATCAGAGTCGAAGTACGCGGCTGCATCTGCATAGAGGTTCCCGGCCGTGCACTCAAAATCGGCCAGATACCTGATAAGATCTCTCATATCTATAACCCCATTCAGTACGTAATATACTGTCTTTTATAAGAAAGGTAAGGGGGGGATGATAGAAAAACGTAAAACCGGAAGTCTTAGACTCAATAGTCAGCGAAAAAACGGCTATACGAATACTGATCTCGTAATGAAGGCCATTCCTCAGGCAATGGCCGACTGCATGGCGCCCACGAAATGAAACTTAAATCTTAGAAAATAACTGCGATGACGCCTTATGCCCCATCCAGCCCATGATGCTCCACCTCCCTGAACCATGCCTGAGGATCTTTCAGATACTCCTCAATGTTCTTGAGGTGAATAAAATTCTCCTGCTCGGAGAGTGCTATTTCCTTGAGCATCTCCTTGCCTACAGGATCTTTGAGGGCCTCATACGACCTGGACAAAAATCGAGTGGTCTTCCTGACAAACCTGGCTGCAATATCAATGGCCGTCAGATCATCGAAATCTGCCAGGGCCTTGCCCATGCTCCCGGAGATCTTCTCTTCATAGTCGTCATGATCACCGAGGGAGACTTCTACCACCCGGGCCTGATCAGCAGTTTTCCCCTTACTGGAAAGCTGCTTATGAAGTTCCTTCAAATTCTGGTAGTGTAACGTGCCTTTGTCGGCATAATCTCTGAACACTGCCTTCCCAAGCGGGCTTTTGATGCGTTCGGACAAGCGCTTGAAGAATGCTACCTCGCGCCGTTCGCTCTCAAGCGCTTCTTCGATAATAGTGAGGGTATCTGCGCTGTGCATGTGAAAACCTTCCTTTCAACAAAAAATCATCAATTCAACCAAAAGATATATTATCAAAATTACGAGACAAAATAAAGGACTTTTTCTCATATGGATATATCCTGTATTCCATATGGCGTAAGTATACGGCAATAGATCAAAAAATGTTCTATATCAGCCTTAGGTGGCTCAACCCTTATCGATATCTCGGCAAGTCCTTGGTTTCCTCATAATACACCTCCAGCCCGACATGCCTCATCCTCGTGTTCATCTCAATCCACCTGCGCTTGAGGTCAGGGTCGAAGGTGGTCCTGTCACAGGGGAATTCGTCACATTGGAAACAGAAGTCCTTTTCCTTTCCCCGGGAGCATTTCAGAACAATGCACCCAGGGTATCCGCATGCCCCGCTGCGGCAGCCCGAGCAATCCGACCTGGAGAAATGTTCCAGGAGCTCTTTGAATTGCGGATAGCCTTTAAAGACCGGTTTGAAAGATGAAAACCGGTCTGCATAGCTCTCAAAGGAGCCGAGTAGTTCCATGAGCCTCTTACTTGTTTCCTTGATCTCTCCTCCCTTATAAGACAAGCACTTCATGCAATTCAGACCGCATGGTGCGAGTATCTTCAGGATTTTGTCATATTCCACGGCAGTGTCCCCCTTATGGTAAGATTTTGATATCAGCTGATTCGGAGCACCTTGGCTCCACGGATTTTGCGCTGCTTGAGCTCCAAGAGGGCCGTATTCGCCTCTTCAAGCGGGTACTCCCGGACTTCCGGCCTGATGGGGATCTCTGAGGCAAGCCTTAGGAAGTCGCTGATATCGGCCCTTGTAACATTCGCCACACTCTTGATCTCTTTCTCCATCCAGAGATGAAAGGGATAGTCGAGCCTCAGCAGGTAATCTTTGTCCATGTCCTCCTTGCGGATGGCATTGATCACGAGCCTTCCCCCGGGCTCAAGGTTGTGAAGCCCCTCCACAATGGGCTTCCACACAGGTGTGGTGTCAATGATGCTGTGGAGCTTCTCGGGCGGCCTGTCTTCGGTATCCCCCACCCAGGAGGCACCCAGCTCTTGTGCAAACTCCCGCTCTGATGCGCTCCTGGCGAATACAAACACCTTCGATTCGGGATACTGATGTTTCACCATCATGAGCACCAGATGGGCCGATGCCCCGAACCCGGTGAGCCCGAGGTTCTGTCCGTCTTTCAGCCCTGTGAGCCTGAGAGAGCGATATCCGATGGCGCCTGCACAGAGAAGCGGGGCAGCCTCAGCATCGGTGAAGACACCGGGTATGGGATGAGCATAGCCTTCCGTCACGGTCATGAACTGGGCATACCCGCCGTTCACATCGCGGCCTGTTGCACGAAACTTACTGCAGAGGTTCTCCTGACCGCTCAGACAGAACGGGCAGACTCCGCAGGCGGAAAAGATCCACCCCACCCCTACCCGCTCTCCACCATAAAACCGCTTAACACCTTCACCAAGGCCGACGATTTCACCGACCACCTGATGGCCAAGCACTATAGGCAGATGTGGGGGCGGGGTTCGGCCCTCGATTTCATCGAGCTCGGTGTGGCAGACACCGCAGACCTTGACTCTGATAAGGATCTCTCCTTTCCCCGGGACAGGGTCCGGGAGGATGGCCTGTTCGAGGGGTTCATTTGTTTCTGATAGACTCCGGATCCTCTTCAGGACATAGGCATTCACTGTTCCACCTCCCATCAAGGGGATACTCATCACATCATAGACCATAGTTGGCATTGATGTTCAAGTGCGACATTACCCCTATGCACGTGCCGTTGACTTCTCTTGGTACTTCACGGTAAAGTGTTTTTAGAGATAGTTGTTGATAGTGGCAGGCATACCGATGCCGCGAGTGTTTCTTATGGAAGGAGGAATTACATGGGGCATCTCTATAATGTCGTAAAGCTGACAGGGACCGTCGCAGTTATTTTCGTGTGTGTGATTTCAGCCTCCTGTCACGGAAGCAGCTCACATAAAAGCCCTTCGAACGGGAGCCCGGAACAGACCTCGGCGGTGTATACGTATGATTTAAACGTCCTGGACGATAATACGTATGACCACAAACCATTCACCATCACATACACCATTAATGCAAAACCTTATGATGCGACTCTCGGCAGTTTAGTGCCGCTCAGTGGAACGTACGAACCGGATACCGGTACCTATACCTTGGCAAAATCATCCCTCCTGAATGTTACAACCCAATTCTGGAGTGCCCCCTCGGGAACCTTCACCATCCAGGTGACCTCTCCCATCGAATCGGTGGGGGGCAAGGTCACCAGCCAGGGTGAATTCAAGGTTATTGAGGTAGGCAGCGGGTCAACAAGCTCAGTGACCGTAACCGTGAGGGATTCAAGTGGTGTGAACCTAAGCCACAATACGGAATCACCCGTGTTCTTTACCTGGGATCAACTCGACGATCTCTTGGGATCAAGCGCCCCTACATGGCAACAGCAGGCATCTATGGCTGCATCCATCATCAACCTCGTGTTGACTCAGATGGTTGCTTCCATGGACTCCATCCTCACTATCGAGAGTAATAAGAGCACCATTGAACAAACTCAGACATATACACAAACCGGTGATGCATTTTCAAAGAATACCCATCCCGGAAGCCCTCCAGGCGGTATTCCGGATCAAGGTGACCGGACACTTCAATGGGTTGACACAAACGGGGATAAAAAGGCCGGTCCAGGCGACAGCTTCGAATGGACTTACAACTGGTACTGGGAAAACGATCCGAGCAACTCGTTGGACACCCTCTTGTTCGGTTCCGTGCATCTTGACGGTTTTGTAGAAGAGATAGATACATTAAACGGGGTTGATACACTGAGCAGTGCAGGGTTCGTGCCGGACCAAACGAACAAGAAACCGGGCGGTGTGGTGTATGACAGCTTTATCATTTTCGAAACGCAGGAAGATCCTGCCGGCGTGTTCACGATAATAACCTCAAAGACAAAGACCTTGAACGGAGGGTTCTCAATCAGTTTTTCAGAGCAGACATCATAGTGGGGCTTAAGACCTGCGGCTTACGGCATGCGGTGAAAAACGATCTCATGATTCCGTTATCGTGTGCCGTTCGCCATTCCCCATATTTCATAGAAGTATTGACAAAGCCGGAAAAATCTTCTTTATGAGTTCTCCAGTAACATCGGGGCACGCTTCTTTTTAACACCCATGTTCTTTATCGGTACAGGGGGAACAGTAATGATCCATATGGAAAAACTCACCAAATTTTACGGCGATTTCTGTGCAGTGGACAATATTGACCTTGACATACACAAGGGCGAGATCATGGGCCTGCTGGGCCCTAACGGTGCAGGCAAGACAACGACGCTGCGCATGATCACAGGCTATCTGGAGCCCTCTTCGGGCAGCATCAAGGTAAAGGACTTCAGCACTGCCGAGGACATGCTCTCGATCAAGAAGCTCATGGGCTACCTCCCTGAGTCCGCACCGCTCTACCACAACATGCTCGTGTATGATTATCTCGACTATGTGGCAAAAGTGAGAGGACTCGAAGGGGAGAAGAAAAACACCCGCATCCGTGCAATGGTTGACCTGTGCGGGCTGAAGGGGATCATGCACAAGACCATAGGAGTGCTCTCCAAAGGACTCAAGCAGCGGGTAGGCCTTGCGCACGCCATGATCGACGAGCCTGAGATACTCGTGCTCGACGAGCCGACCTCGGGCCTTGACCCGAACCAGATCGTGGAGATCCGCGACATCATCCGCGCCATAGGCAAGGACAAGACCATTGTCCTGTCCACGCACATCTTAAGCGAGGCAGAGGCTACATGCGACCGCATCGTCATCATCGACAAGGGCAAGATCGTGGCGGACGGCAGCACCGAGATGCTCAAGATGGGCACAGGCCGGGAAAAGACCATCTATCTGTCACTGAAGGGTGCCGACTTCCCTCAGGCCCGCGCGCTGATATCCACCATATCAGGCGTTTCCCGTGTCGATGAGGAGCCGCCTACTGCGGGCGAGCTGAGGCTGAAGCTGACCACCAGCGCTACGGATGACCCTCGGGAGCCTATTTACCGCGCAATCAAGGCCACTGACTGGACCCTGCTGGAGCTCCGTCAGGAAGGCAAGTCCCTGGAGAAGATCTTCAGGGAGCTGACTCGGGAGGAATAAAATGGCCAAGGCCCTGCAAATCTTCTCCAAGGAACTCAAAGACTACTTCGTCTCCCCGATCGCCTATATCGTGATCTGCATCTTCCTGCTGATATCGGGCTGGTTTTTCTTCTCCACCTTTTTTCTCGTGAACCAGGCCAACCTGCGTACCTTCTTTTCCATGCTGCCGCTCATCTTTCCATTCGTGATACCTGCCGTCACCATGAGGCTCTTTGCCGAGGAACTGCACATCGGCAGCTTTGAGATGCTGCTGACGCTACCGGTGAGACTTTCCGACGTGATCATGGGAAAGTTTCTGGCCTGTGTGGCGTTTGTGGTCCTCATGATGGCGCCCACCCTTTCGTATGCCATCTGGGCATCGTTTATGGGCGAGATCGACTGGGGCCCTGTTATCGGCGGGTTTTTCGGAGCAGTGCTCCTGGGAAGCGCCTACAGCGCCATCGGCATCTTCGCATCCGCCACGACCCGCAACCAGATCATCGCATTCATCATTGGCATGGTCATCTGCTTTCTTTTAAGCCTTGTGGATAAGATGCTCTTTTTCTTCCCGGCGCCGATGCTCCCCTTTATCCATTATCTGGGGGCCGGGTTCCATTTCGAGAATGTCGCCAAGGGCATCATCGACACGCGTGACATGATCTATTTCCTCAGCATTATCTTTATTGCGCTCTACGGCGCAAACCTCACCATGCAGGAAAAGCGATAAGGAGAAGGGCCATGATGAAACAGAAGCGGTATGGAAAATTTGCCGTCTACATCGCAGCTATTGTGCTCATTAACCTCGTAGCCGCAACCTTGTTCTTCAGGCTCGATCTCACTGCCAACAAGGTATACTCGCTCTCCAAGGTGAGCAGGGATGTGGTATCCACCCTGAAGGAGCCTCTCACCATCAATGTCTTCTTCACCTCAAACCTGCCCTCGCCCTACAACACCGTCGAGCAGTACATCAAAGACATGCTCGGCGAATATGCCCTGAATGCAAATACCTACTTCAACTACCGGTTCTACGACGTGAGCGTCGAAGGTGAGATCGATGCAGCAAGGACGGAGGAAAACCGCAAGCTCGCCCAAAACTACGGCATCAGCCCGGTACAGATCCAGGTGGTGGAAAAGGACGAGATGAAGTTCAAAAAGGCCTATATGGGCCTTGTGCTCATCCACGGCGACATGGTGGAGCGCATCCCCACCATAACCTCGACCGACGGGCTTGAATACAAGCTCACCACCGCGATCCAGAGGCTCAACAACAAGATCAGCGCACTACTGAACCTCAAGGACAAAGTGAAGGTAAGGCTCTACATCTCGCCCTCCCTCCAGGGCGTAGCCCCGCAAATGGGCATCAAGGACCTGCCCAAGGTGTCTTCTGATATAAAAAAAGTGGTTGACGACCTGAACGCCCGCATGTACGGCAAGCTCGATTATGCCTTCTCGGAACCGGCCGACGAAGCCGAGATGACGAAGCTCTCAAAAAGCTACAACCTCATGACGCTCAAATGGCCGGCCCTCGAGGGCGGCCGTGTCCCTGCCGGCTCCGGCGTCATCGGGCTGGTCACGGAATATGGCGGCAAATCGTTCATGATCCCGGTCCTGCAGGCCTTCAACCTCCCCTTGTTCGGGACCCAGTACAAGCTTACTGATACCCGCGCCATAGAGGATGCCGTCGAGCAGGGCGTCGAATCTTTGATCGGTATCAACGAAACCCTGGGATACCTCTCGGATAAGGGAACACTCGATATGTACGGCGGACCGGGTGCTACGGCATCACTGGCGAGCTTTAACAACCTTGCATCCAAGAGCTACTCCATAAAGGACATCAACTTAAAAGGGGGCATTCCCGAAGGGCTTTCATGCCTGCTCATCGTCCGGCCTACCGAGCAGTTCAGCGATTATGACCTGTACCAGATCGACCAGGCCCTCATGAAAGGGACAAACCTTGCCGTCTTCCTCGACCCCTTTAAGGAGGCTGCACCAACAGGCTCCCCCTATCAGCAGCAGGGACAGGTCGTGCCCGTGAACACAGGGCTTGAGAAGCTGTTTGCCAATTACGGGGTCAAGGTTAACCAGTCCTATGTCCTGGACGAGAACTGCTTCAAGCAGAGGCTCCCCGAGCAGTACGGCGGCGGCGAGCAGAAAATATACTTTGCCCCGATGATCGAGAGCTCTCAGATCAACGCTAAGCTCGACTTCATGAAGAACATCAAGGAGCTCATCACCTACAAGATTGCCCCGCTTACGCTCTTTGATGAGCAGATCAAGAAAAACAAGCTGAACCCCTTAAGGCTTTTCTCCTCTTCTGAGAAGTCCTGGGAGATGAAGGACCAGATAGTCCTCAACCCCATGTTCATCAGGCCTCCTGCATCCGGCGAGGGCATGGCGAGCAGGGCGCTTGCCTATATCATAGAGGGGAGCTTCCCGAGTTATTTTGCCGGAAAGCCTATACCCGAGAAGCCCGCTGAAGCGGCCGCGCCACAAGCAAAAGAAGACAAGCAGAAGGGTGATGAAGGCGCGAAGAACCCTGAAGCCGGCCGGCTTGAGCACAAGGGTGACTTCCTCCCGGTCTCGAAACCGGCCAAGATCTTTATCATCGGTTCATCCGAGATGCTCACGGACAATCTGATTACCGAACAGGGCGACAATCCCAATTCCACGCTCATCATGAATATCATCGATGTCCTGAACAACAAGTCAGACATAGCACTCATGCGGAGCAAGATCCAGTCATTCAACCCCCTGGAGGTCAAGGATGAGAAGATCAAGGTTGCGGCCAAGGCGTTTAATATCGCAGGTCTTCCCGTTATCGTCGTGATCTTCGGGTTATTTGTATGGCTCAGGCGGCACAGCCGCAAGAAACGTATCGAGGCCGCCTTTCATGGATAAGGGGTGAGGTATGAACGTGAAAAAGGAATACATACTGCTGGCATTGCTCATTGCATCATCCATCGCATATCTTGTCTTCGAGCGGACGGACCGTGTCCATTACACATTGCCGAAGCTCAAGGCAGTAAAGACGGACGAAATAACAAAGATCGAGATGACCCATGCAGGCAGTAGAATAGCTCTCACGAAAAAGGACGACTCATGGTATATCTCTCCCAACAACTGGCGAGCCGATCAGACCAAGATTTCCGAAATGCTTGAAAAGCTTTCCGGGCTTGTCGTGACCGACCTGGTGTCCGAATCAAAGACCTATGAACGCTATGCGCTCGATGACAAGAACAAGTTGATCCTGAAGGCCTACTCGGGCAACGTGCTCAATCGGGAGCTGGATGTCGGCAAGGTTGCAACCACCAACCAGCACACCTATATCAGATTCCCCGGTAACGACAAGGTCTATCTCGCAAGCGGTGATCTGTCCCGGCTGTTCCAGACCCCTGCTGCCGAGTTGAGAGACATGCTCGTCTTTTCCATCAACCCTCCGGACATTACCGGCATCAGTATCGAACAGTATGGTAAAAAGATCGTCCTTAACCGGGAGGAACTCCCGCAGGATAAGTCGCAAAAAAAACCAGACAAGGATGCGGTCAAGCTCTTTATCTGGAAAGACGAAAAGGGTGCGGTTGTGGACAAGGCGAAAATCGATGCCTTCCTTTCCGTCCTGAGCAAGATCTACGGTGAAGGATACCTGGACGATGCCATGAAGGCCTCACTGACAAATCCGGCCATAACCCTGAAGATCAAAGGGTCAAAGGAATACGTCCTCTCCATCTTTGATAAGACCTCCGAGAAGATCCCGGCCCTGTCTTCTCAGAGCGAATCACCCTTTGTATTCCCCGGCTATAAATTGGATACCCTGAAAAAATCGCTGGATGAGATTGCGAAAAAGTGATTATGGACTTCCCTAGGGAGAATGACCCATGGTGAAAAACCAGATGCCCAAGGTACTTCTGCAGGATATCGGTGATGTGGATCTCTCCTACCTGCTTTACGAAGGTGATGGGCCCACGATCGTGCTCATGCATGCCACCGGCTTCCTGCCCTGGCTGTGGCACCCCATTGCCCGAGAGCTCGCGCCCAGGTGGCGTGTGATCGCCCCATACTTCTGCGACCATCGTGATTCCGACCCTGAGAAGGGGGGCTTGAACTGGCTGACCATTGCCCAGGATCTTGCAACCTTCTGCAAACGGCTCGGCCTTGATAGGCCTGCCATGGCAGGCCACTCCATGGGTGCCACGGTGATCACTCTTGCCAATGCGGCATTCGATCTTGATGCACGCGGTCTCATCCTCATCGAGCCGATCTTCCTGCCCGAGGATTTCTATAAGGCGCAGATAACCATCGACCTCCATCCGCTCGCCTCCAAGGCAATACGCAGGAGGGACACATGGAGCGATACCGATGAGGCGCATGCGTATTTGAGGTCAAAGCCAATGTTCAAGAACTGGGATAGCGAGATGCTCGACCTTTACGTGGAATACGGCATGAAGAACCTCGATGCAGGAGGCCTCCAGCTTGCGTGCTCTCCCAAGAGGGAGGCATCACTGTTCATGGGCGGCATGCAGTACGATCCCTGGCCGCTGCTTCCCAAGGTGACCTGCCCTACCCTGATCCTCGAAGGAGAAGAAAGTGAGAACCGGGCCTTCATTGACCTGAAGAAGGCCGCCTCCACATTCAAACAGGCCACCTACCGTATGGTTAACGGTGCCGGACACCTTATCCCTCAGGAAAAGCCGGCGGAGACGATTGAGATTATCAGAGACTTTTTTGGCCCGCTATAAAGAGTGCCTTGATGCACCTTGCGATACTAAATCCATGCATGACTCAAGAAAAATCATCCATATCGACATGGATGCCTTTTATGCCTCTGTGGAACAGAGGGATAATCCACGCCTTAAAGGCAAGCCCGTTATAGTCGGTGGTGAGCCCGAACAGAGGGGTGTTGTAGCTGCCTGTTCATATGAGGCCCGCAAGTTCGGCATCCATTCAGCCATGTCATCGGCAAAGGCAAAAAGGCTCTGCCCCCATGCCATCTTTCTCAAGCCTAGATTCAGGGAATATCAGGCGGTCTCAGAGAGAATCATGGCGATCTTCTGCGACTACACCGACTGCGTTGAGCCCTTGTCCCTGGATGAGGCCTTCTTGGATGTGACGGTAAACAAGAAACACCTAAAACTGGCGACTATGATCGCCCGGGAGATCAGGCTGAGGATAAGAGAGGCCCTCTCTTTAACGGCATCTGCCGGGGTCTCTTACAACAAGTTCCTCGCCAAGGCCGCCTCAGACTTTCACAAGCCCGATGGACTCACGGTTATCACCCCGGATAAGGCATTATCCTTTATCGCAAACTTACCCATCCGAAAATTCTACGGCGTGGGCAAGGTGACGGAGCAAAAGATGCTCTCACTCGGCATCAGGACCGGTGCGGATCTCATGACCATATCTCGAGAAGACCTGCTGTGTTTGTTCGGTAAGACAGGTTGGTTCTTTTATGGGATTGCGCGTGGATACGACCCGAGACCCGTGACACCGGAACGTGAGAGGAAATCCGTCGGCAAGGAGATTACCCTTAAGCGAGACACCGACGACCTGGCCCGGATGGCTGAAATCATCTCTCGGCTTGCCTGCAGCGTCTCAAAAATTATGAAGAAAGAAGGTCTTACAGGACGCACCGTGACACTGAAGCTGAAGTACTATGACTTCCGTTCCATCACCAGAAGTATTACCCTCACGGGGTTCTCGAACGATGCAGAGTCCATAACGAAGCAGGCCCTTATCCTGTTGCGTGATACCGATGCAGGGAATAAAAAGGTGAGGCTCTTGGGAGTGAGCGTTTCAAACTTTTCAGGGAATGAAAATGAGAATTACCGATACACGCAGATGTTATTGCCGTTTGATTGAATTAAGTTTAAAGTTTGAAGTGTTAAGTTTGAGGTTTTATTCTGTGCTTTTGAGTTATTAAGCGTGGAAAAAGTTATTCTAATCCGATACTTAAATCTTAACACTTAAAAACTTAAAACTATTTTATTACGACCTTCTCTTCCGCCTTACCGACAGTGAATCCGGAAAGATACTGAGGCCTTCCGCCGCTTTGCTGCAGAGCTTTTTCCATTCTTTCACATCGGATACCTTATAAATCACAATGGAAAGCTCAAGAGTATCCGCCTCGGTCCGGATCACATCACCCCATATGATGATGTTATCTTCTTCGAGGACCACTTCTATGGGCCTGCCAACGAGATGCAAGGCATTGGCCGGGGTGAGGCTTTTTTTTGCATCCATGGGCGATCCGACAACCTTGAGCGACATACCGCCGATAGAGATGTTCTTGGTCTCGGCCAAGGCGATAACGCTCTGGATTCCCTGGAGTATCTTGCCGGAATCCCGGCTTGAAAGAGATATCTTAAGCCGGGCGGGATACCTTGCTGATTGTCGCTCATGCCTACGCCTCTCTTTCCCGTTCACTTTAATTTTAGACATAGACCTCTTCTCGTCATTTATTCTGCTATACTTTATACTCCTGTTCATTCCAGACTCGAACACCCTTACAGGGCAGGAAAGACGCATTTTATGATTACTTCTCTTTCTTATGAATGTAGTGTATAAATTGTTTACAATAAAAATAGCTCTAACTTATAATGGTTATGATATATGGAGAAATTTTCATAAGAGGGGTCATACCATGGATGCAGATGACACTGCTCACGAGCGGCGAAAAGAACATCGGAAAAAGGTCAAGATCACGCTACTGCTCAAGATGGGTGTGCTGATCAATGGACGCGGCATTGCAAAGGACATCAGCCACCATGGGATGTGCCTGGTCTCACCTCAGATCTTCAAAGCCATGAGCACCATTCAACAGAAAGACTTCTTAGGCGCGCCGCTACGCGTCATGATTCCATCTGAGGCATTGACCGTCAACGGGGTACTTGCTTGGGCCGACTTCAAGAGGGGTGAAGGCGCCATCAACATAACAAGCACCTCGGATGATGAAAAGTGGTTGGAATTTATACAAAGAGATAAACCCTAAGCGTGAAGAGTGACGAGAAACCGGGACCAGGGCTGATGTTTAATCCCAATTCCGCCCATTGAAAGACTTTTCCGTTTCCTTCCATTTTTGAATCCTGACTACCGAGTCCTTCCTTAAAACAACCTCGACTCTGTGATTCTCTTCATAACATCCTCAAATCCCGGATCAGGTGCCAGGTCTGTCCCTCGCGCCGCCTTCTTCGCCAGCGCATCGCATCGTTCATTTTCCGGGTTGCCTGCATGACCGCGCACCCAGCAAAAGACCATATCATGCCTATCAATGAGACCAAGCAGCTCTGCCCACAGGTCGCTGTTGACGGCCCTGTGGGTCTTGTCTCGCATCCAGTTCCTCGAACGCCACTTGAGGGCCCAACCTTTCTGGATGGCATTGACCACATACTGCGAATCGGTGAAAAGCACTGCATTTGATCGTTGTTTCAGCGCTCGTAGAGCCTGGATACAGGCCACGAGTTCCATACGGTTGTTTGTGGTGAGCCGATACCCGCCTGAGAGCTCGCTACGTTTATCCCCTTTAATAATTACAACTCCATAACCGCCCGGTCCGGGATTTTCAATGCAACCGCCATCAGTATATATGCGGATAGGACGATTTTGCACATCCCGGGTGCTTTCCTCTGTCTCTTCATGGTGACGTGCCGTGGGCTTAGATGCAGGAGTATATCGTGGATAGAGCATAAAGTCTTGGGCCTCAGGCATGGTGGTGAATCCCCGGTACAGAGCACCGGTGAAACCCCTTATCTGCTCCTCTGCGCCCCCTGGTCCGAACCAGCGAGTATAGATCCCGGGTGTCCTACCTCTCACAACGGCGTAAAATCGTTTCTTTCCCTGAGACAATCGGAATCCTCTCTTATAACTCTTATTATCATCTGTTGACTCAATTATGCCTTCCTGAACATCTTTTCCAAGATTTCCCGGGCACCGGTATGCCCCTGGGACGCCGCCTTCTGGAACCACTCCATGGATTGCCGGTGGTTCTTGGGTGAGCCTTCGCCCCTGCCGTACATAAAGCCTAGGTTGTACTGGGCATCAGCGTCGTTCTGCTCGGCAGCCAGATGGAACCATTTGAGGGCCTCCTGATAGTCCTTGGCCGCACCTTCGCCATGGTAGTATATAATGCCTAAGTTATACTGGGCATCCACATCTCCTGCCTGCGCCTTTATTAAGTATTTCTGAATCTGAGCATCCCCGCCCGAAGGCTGATCCGGGCTATGGTGTTCTTGCCCGTGTCCTTGGTATTCAGGTGCCTGTTCTTGATGATCCTTAATAGCCTTGGGAGGTTGTATTTCATCTCCGGCCAGATGTTTTTTCTTAAAGACAGTCCACTTGTCGGCCTCTATAACGGCCGATGCCCTTTCATGCCCCTGGGTGGCAGCCTGCAAATACCAGCGGAATGCCTCTTCGTCGCTATGTTTAAGACCAGCACCCTTCTCATACATAGTAGCCAGGATAAACTGTGCCTCCGAATGGTCCTGTCCGGCGGCCTTTAAAAACCACTTTGCAGCTTCGTTATCATCTCTGCTTACGCCTTTGCCTTCGTAATAGATTTGGCCAAGCCTGAACTGGGAATATACATCACCACGTTCTGCGGCTTCACGTACGCTTTCTATCCGTTCCGTCTCACCGCCAAGAGCCCTTCTCGAAAAGTACCAGAGTATGAGCACGAGGCCGGCAAAGATTACAATGGCAATAATCAGATCCGTTGATATACCCATGAATAGTCGCTCTTTGGTCTACATCCCTTTTCAGATGCGTTCGATGAGCTCCGCGAGTTGTGTATCCGAAAGCAGCTTTTTGGCGAATTTCACATACTTCATGACAATGGACCGTATCGCAAGCTGCAGGGCGTAATTCCGTACCGGCTTTTCCAGCAGGTGGCTTACCCCGGTAGCAATGCACATGTCCACTACATCGTCACTGGCCATACCGGAGATCATTACCGTATCAAGGTGTGCATTGGGGTATTTCTCGGTAATGGCATCGAGAAAGGCAAAACCATTGCTGTCTTCCACGAATACATCGAGAATGAAGATCATCAGCCCTTTGTCCCGCGAAAGGCAATGAGACAGAGCACTTTTATAATCATTGAATGTAATGATATCACCCCAGGTATAAAACTTCCTTATGCTCTCTTCGAGCACCTCACACACATGCTGCTCGTCATCGACAATGACCACATCGAGTCCGTCAGACATTGCTGCCTCCATTTTTATGTCATGATATTATCGGTGCAGGGCACCAGTAAGCATTGAGCTTTTATTTGTTATACAAAACTTTGTATCTGATGACAAATGATTCCGGTATGTGATTCAGGCTTATTGGTGGGTCACTCTTTGATCACCCACCCTACATATTTCAAAACCCAACAGTTTTTGATGTCGTAGGGCCGCTGCTCGTTGTGCCCATCATCGGGCGGGGCAAGCCCCGCTCCTACAAATCTTATTCTGATCACTGACAACTGTTCACTCATCACATCTATAATGCGAGGAGCCCCATGAACCAGACACTTACACCTGCCAGGGCCAGGAGGTCAGCCCTGCGCACGGCCATCTCTTTCATGCGGGTCCGCCTGATACCGGGCGTATAGCCGCGGAGCGTCAAGGCGGCGGCAAGGTCATCCGCCCTCCTGAACACACTGTGCAGCAAGGGCACGAGTACCGGTACAAGGGACCTCACCTTATGCACGAGCCCGGCCGACTCCAGATCGACCCCCCTTGCCTTCTGGGCCTTGATGATCCGATCGGTCTCTTCAAAGAGCAATGGGATAAAGCGGATGGCAAGCATGACGACCAGCGCGATCTCGTCGGTAGGTACGTTCATATATTTCAGGGGCTTTAGATACCATTCCAGTGCCCATACCGTATCCAGCGGCGATGTGGTAAGTGTTGTGAGTGTAGAAATCCAGATGGCGATCATCAGCTGACAAGCCACGCGTGCCCCGCCCATGAGCCCCTGTTTTGTGGCATAGGGGATCAGAATCGGGTCACCGGGTGTCATGAATACGTGAAGCACGGCGGTGAATAAAAAGAGCCACAGAAATGGTCGCAATCCTCCTGAGATGTGCTTCAAGGGTATCTTGGAAAGCATGGTGAAGGCAATGCAGGACAGGGTGAAGGCGATTAAGGCCAAGACATGATGAAGCTGAAAGGTAACGCCGATGGAAAGGCCCATGAGAAAGAGCTTCACACGGGGGTCCAGGTTGTGCACAAAAGAATCCCGCGGCAGGTATTGCCCCAGGGTCATCCTCATGGCATTCTCGATTTCATGCTGTTGTCCTTATATATAGAGCTCGTCAGCTAATAATTTTACAGGTTCTTCTCCGTGAAGCATACTTTTATAGTTTGCATCCTTTTTACAACCCATTGTTCTCACCACGAAGGACTCGAAGAGCACGAAGAAGATCTAAAAAATGCAGAACAGACAATCATGGGTTCTTTGAACCGGTCCACTATTTCAAAAGGTTTCCTTTCTTCGTGCTCTTCGTGGTGAAGGACTTCTATGTCTGCTCAAATCCCAAGCTCATTTTGGTTGCGGCTAAGCTGCGCTAAGCTCTTCGTGGTGATATATCCCTTCTGTGTGCTCTTCAATGATCTTAAGTATGCTTTACTGTGATGAACCATTTTACAATAGGTGCTCTGCGATCTGAACCGCATTGAGGGCAGCGCCTTTTCGGGTATTGTCGCACACGGTCCACAGGGCAATGCCGTTTTCGAAAGAAAGATCCTGCCTGATCCTGCCGACTAGACACTCGTCACTGCCGACTGCATGGACGGGGGTGGGATAGGTATTGCTTGCAGGCTCATCCTCAACCTGCACTCCTTTTGACCGGCCAAGGATCTCTCTAATCTCCCTTGGCGAGATCTTCCGGGCCGTCTCGAAATTCACCGAGGCGCCATGGGAATAGAACACGGGTACACGAACACTCGTTGCACAGATGCGAAGCCCTTGGTCCTCGAAGATCTTTTTTGTTTCAGCCATGATGGAGTGCTCTTCTTCAGTGTATGCATCTTGGGTGAAGGCGCCCACATGGGGCAATGCATTGAAGGCGATCTGATGAGGATAGGCCGCACAGAACACCTCTTTGAAACTGAAAAGATCTCTTACCTGAGAGGTAAGTTCCTCCAATGCCCGCTCCCCGCTATCGGATACAGATTGATAGGTGGATACGACAATCCGCTTGATACGTGCTGCCCTACTGATGGGAACCAGCGGTAAAACCAGCTGAATAGTGGCACTACGGGGATTGGCAATGATCCCCTGATGATCTTTTATCTTTTCGGCATTAATCTCCGGGACGATGAGCGGCACCGATTCCTGCAGGGCAAAGCGGGAGGTAAGGTCAATGGCGACAGCCCCGGATGCCTTTGCACGTCCGGCAAATTCAGCGCACATTGCCTTGTCCGAAATGAAAAACACGATCTCCACGCCCTTGAAGGACAGGTCCTCGATCTGCTTAACCGGGATTTCTTCGCCACGAAATTCCAACCTGGTCCCTATGGTCCGCTTGCCCCCGAGCAGGACCAGGTCTTTAACGGGAAAATCCCGCTCTTCAAGGATCTTGATGAGCTCGCCTCCGATTAAATCCGTGGGCTCCACCACGGCAATCTTCAGGCCGGACGGCATGTGCTGCCCCCAAAGGTTATCGGGCTAAGGGTTGTTTTTCGTGACATGGGTTATATGCATCAAGGGCCTAGATGCTCCCCCGCTTTTTGATATGCTCCATCAGCCCTCCGTCGGCGATGAGCTCCTGCATGAATACAGGGATGGGTCGGGCCTGGAATTGTTTGCCTGAAGTCAGGTCTTTGATAAGGCCGCTGTCGGCATCCACCTCTACGTCGTCTCCCTCGATAATAGCTTCTGAGGCCTCATCCGACTCGAAGATGGGAAGCCCCATGTTGAAGCTGTTCCGGAAAAAGATACGTGCAAAACTTGAAGCTACTATACAGCTGACACCGCTCGCCTTGATGGCAATGGGCGCATGCTCCCGCGACGAGCCGCACCCGAAGTTCTTGCCTGCAACAATGATGTCGCCCGGCTTGACCTTACCCGGAAACTCCGGGTCGGCATCCTCCATGCAGTGTTTCTTCAACACGTCAGGGTCGGAGGTGCTCAAGTAACGGGCAGGGATGATGGCGTCGGTATCCACGTCGTTGCCGAATTTATATGCCATGCCCTTGAAGATCATTTCACCACCTCCTGCGGAGCGGAGATCTTGCCTATGACGGCCGATGCGGCTGCAACGGCGGGTCCGCAGAGGTAGACCTCGCTTCCAGGGTCTCCCATCCTGCCCACAAAGTTACGGTTTGTAGTGGACAGCGCTCGCTCACCTTTGGCGAGGATGCCCATGTGTCCACCCAGGCACGGGCCACACGTGGGCGGACCTATGATGGAGCCTGCCTGGAGGAATGTTTCGATAAGACCTTCAGCCAAAGCCTGGCGGAACACCTCGGGCGTTGCCGGCAGGATCAGGCATCGCAAGCCCTTTTTCACCTTGTTGCCCTTCATGATTTCCGCAGCAATGCGCAAATCTTCAATGCGTCCATTGGTGCATGATCCGATGACCACCTGGTCGATCTTCACATCACCTGCCTCGCTGACGCCTTTTGTATTCTCGGGCAGGTGGGGGAAAGCGATCTGGGGCTCAATGTTCTCACAATCAAAGACCGTTACCGACTCATAGACCGCATCTTTATCGCTTGTATAAATCGTATAAGGCCTCTTGGCGCGCGGTTTAATATAGCTTTGCGTCTTTGCATCCGCTTCTATGATGCCCGCCTTGGCCCCTGCCTCGATGGCCATGTTGGACATGCTCAAGCGGTCGGAGAGTGTCAGCGCAGAGACGGCAGTCCCCTCCATTTCCATGACCCGGTACAGGGCGCCGTCTACGCCTATCTTGCCGATGAGATACAGGATAAGGTCCTTGCCGCCCACCCATGGCAGTAGCTTTCCATTAAAGACAAACTTCATGGTCCGGGGGACCTTTATCCATGCCTGGCCTGTCATCATGGCTGCGGCCAGGTCCGTGCTGCCGACCCCTGTAGCAAAGGCGCCCAAGGCCCCATAGGTGCAGGTGTGGCTGTCGGCGCCGATGATAAGATCGCCCGGCAGCACAAGCCCCTTCTCGGGGAGCAGTGCATGCTCGACCCCTGCCTCGCCTCCGTCAAAAAATTTATCAATTGCCTGCTGCAGCGCAAAGTCGCGCACATACTTGCACTGGTTGGCGGATGCAATGTCCTTATTGGGCGTGAAGTGGTCGAGTACGAATATGACCTTGTCAGCATGCGTGATTTTCTCTATACCGCTTTCCTTGACCGCCTGGATGGCGATGGGTGCCGTGATGTCGTTGGCCAAGGCCACATCCACGTCCACCTTGATGATGTCTCCCGGCTGGAAGCTTGAATCCTTCGTATGTGCAGCCAGGATCTTTTCTGCAATGGTCTTTCCCACGGGTAATGTCTCCTACAGGTTCGGAGCTTCTGAGAGCTTTTTATTCTTGAGGAACTCCATGCGGTTCATGGCATTTACAAGCGCCCGGGCGCAGGCCACCAGTATATCCGGGTCAGAACCCTGGCCTACCGATATACTGCCCTTGTCCTGGAGTTCGATGGTCACCTCGCCCTGGGCGTCGGTTCCCCCTGTTATCGCCTTAATCGTAAAGCTCTTGAGCTCCGCATTGAACCCGGTCATCCTGATGATGGTCTTGTACAGGGCGTCCACCGGACCGTTTCCGAACCCGGCCTCCTGCACCACCTTGTTGTCTATGGCAAGCTGGACCGTGGCCACAGGGACTGCAAGGGTACCTGAACTCACATTGATATGCTTGAGCACATACTTGTCGGGCACGCGGTATATCTCTTCCAGAACGATGGCCTCGATATCCTCGTCGAAGATCTCCTTCTTTCTGTCTGCTATCTCCTTGAAGCGCTTGAAGACCTTCTTGATGTCCTTTTCATCCAGCCGGTACCCGAGCAGCTCGAGGCGCTTAGCAAGCGCATGCTTTCCCGAGTGCTTGCCCAGCACGAGGTGCGACATGCCGAGTCCTACGGCCTCGGGGGTCATGATTTCATAGGTGGAGGGCTCCTTGAGGAAACCGTCCTGGTGGATGCCCGCTTCATGGGCAAAGGCATTGGCACCCACGATGGCCTTGTTGGGCTGCACCGGTATGCCGGTGATGTGGGTAACGAGCCTGCTCGTGGGAAAGATCTGGGTGGTATCGATGTTGGTGGTGACGTTGTAGAGGTCCTTCCTCACATTGAGGATCATGACCGTCTCTTCGAGGGAGGTATTGCCGGCACGCTCTCCGATACCGTTGATGGTGCACTCGATCTGCCGGGCACCGGCAAGCACCGCCGAGATGGAATTGGCCGTGGCAAGTCCGAGGTCGTTGTGGCAGTGCACACTGATCACTGCCTTGTCGATATCCTTTACCTTCTTCTTCAGATGGCTGATGAGATTGAAGAATTCCTGGGGATTGGTATAGCCCACGGTGTCCGGGACATTGATGGTATTGGCTCCGGCGGCGATGGCCACGGTATAGACATCCGCCAGGAAGTCCCAGTCGGACCGGGTAGCGTCTTCGGCCGAGAACTCGACACTGTTTGTGAAAGACTTGCAGAGGGATACCGAGTTCCGGACGGATGCGAGCACCTCGTTCCTGTTCATGCGCAGCTTGTACTTCATGTGTATGTCGGAGGTGGCGATGAAGGTGTGCAGGCCCGGCATCTTCGCATCCCTTACGGCTTCCCAGGCGGTCTTGATGTCTTCATCCCGGGCCCGGCACAGGCCGATGATGATAGACCTGCTTACTTCTTCCGCTACTGCCTGAACGGCATCGAAATCCCCTGGAGAAGATACGGGAAAGCCCGCTTCAATCTTGTCCACGCCAAGGATTTCGAGCTGCTTGGCCACCAGCACCTTTTCATGTACATCCATACTGGCGCCCGGCGACTGCTCACCGTCGCGCAGTGTCGTGTCAAATATGATTATCTTGTCCTGAGTAGCCTTCATGTGAGCCTTCCTTTATCTCTTTCTTCCCTTTCCTGGCCTGAATGAGATAAACCAAACCGCTCCATATCGCCCCTCCTACAATGAATGTAAGGGCCAGGACGAAGAGCATGAGCTCCGGAGCGAGTGCCACCACCACGAGCAACAGGACCCCTGCGACCAGCAGTTGGAACGGGTGCGCCTTGATGTAGCTGATGTGCTTAAAGCTCGGATAGGGGATGCTGCTCACCATCAGAAATGAGAGTACGTACACCACTATGAGAATAGCTATGGGCGCCAGTGGTTGTATCGGGATGAAAAAATCCGCGATCTCCTCGGTGAGCAGGTAGGTGCTGGTCATCCCTGCAGCGGCCATAGGTATGGGTAGCCCGGTAAAATGTGTCATGGAGCCCGATGTATCGACGTTGAACCTTGCAAGTCTTAAAGCGCCGCAGGCCACATAAAGAAAGGTTGCTATGAAGCCGAGCCTGCCGAACGCACTGAGCTGCCAGATATATACCATCATGGCAGGTGCCACGCCGAAAGCAACCAGATCCGAGAGTGAGTCGTATTGCTTGCCGAACTCTGAGGTCGTGCCCGTCATCCGCGCCACTCTACCGTCGAGACCATCTATGAACCCGGCGATAAGGATAAGGATGGCTGCCCAGTGAAAATCTTTCTTCAAAGAGAACATGATAGAGTAAAAGCCGCAGAACAGGCTCATGGTGGTGATGAAATTAGGCAGAAACGGCACGGACCTTTTGTGTTTTTCGACTCCTGCCGTGTCACGTTTTCTTCTCAACGGTCTCATGGGTCCTCCTTCCGATCACACTGGATCCGGCATGAACCTTTTGGCCCTTCTCACAGGTTGCGGTATATCCTCTGGGGAGATAGCATTCAAGCAGCGATCCGAACCTGATGAGGCCGATCTTTTCGCCCTGCTCCACTCTTTTCCCCGGTACGAGCCAGCTGATGATCCTCCGGGCTATGAGCCCGGCCACCTGATCGATCCGGAATATGCCGTAGCCGGAATCGATATAGCTGATCATCCGCTCATTTGCTTCGGTCTTCTTGCCAAGGCTGGCAACGCGGAACGTCCCGGGCTTGTAGAATACATCGAGGACCGTGCCGGATATGGGTGCACGGTTTACGTGTACACTGAAGACCGACATGAAGACAGCCACCTTGGTGCAAGGCCCGATCTTGCTCTCTTCGGTCTCGAAGACTTCGAGTACCGTCCCGTCGGCAGGAGAGACCACGAGTCCTTCCCCTGCGGGCACGGCACGTTCCGGATCCCGGAAGAACCAGGTGACGAACAGCACCGGTAGGGACCCCAGGATACGCAGCACAAGGCCCCCGGTCAGGAAAAAAAACCCGAAGAGTGCAGAGGCCATGACTATGAACGGAAAGCCTTCTTTCCGGATGTTCACCTTTTGCTTCCCCGTATCTCTCACGGTTTTTTAGGAGGGTTACACCTCAGCTCCACCCACCCTGCTATCCACTTGTCGTGATCCGCTTATACTCTCCCCAACATACGTTCATCGCGGCTAAAGCCGCTCGTAGAAAATCCTAATTAATTTTTTTATCAACCTTCTTGTCCTTGGATATCCAGGGCATCATGGACCGGAGCTGCGCGCCGATCTTCTCGATTAGGTGCTCCTCACCTTTCTTCGTGAGTGCATTGAAGCTGGGCCGGCCGGCCATGTTCTCCAGGATCCACTCCTTGGCGAAGCTGCCGTCCTGTATATCGGCGAGGATCTGCTTCATCCGCTTCTTCACATCCTCATCAACAAGGACCGGGCCCCTGGTGATGTCGCCGTACTGGGCGGTGTTGCTGATGGAGTAGCGCATGTTGGATATCCCGCCCTCATAGATGAGATCAACAATGAGCTTGAGTTCGTGCAGGCACTCGAAGTATGCCATCTCAGGCGCATAGCCGGCTTCCACCAGTGTTTCGAAGCCTGCCTGGATGAGTGCCGTGGTACCGCCGCAGAGCACTGCCTGCTCGCCGAACAGGTCGGTTTCGGTCTCTTCTTTGAAGCTTGTCTCCAGTATCCCTGCCTTGCCTCCACCCATGGCGCTTGCATACGACAGGGCAAGTTTTTTGGTATCACCCGTGGGGTCGGCATGGATTGCGATGAGCATAGGCACCCCTCTACCCTGGGTGTATTCATACCTCACCATGTGGCCGGGCGACTTGGGCGCCACCATAAAGCAGCTTACTCCTTCGGGAGGCGTGATCTGGCCGAAATGGATATTGAAGCCGTGGGCAAAGACAAGATACTTGCCCTTTTTCATATGCGGTGCGATCTCGGCGCGGTAGAGGGCTGCCTGAAGCTCATCGGGAATGAGCATCATCACTACGTCCGCCCACTTGGCTGCATCGACAGGTGTCATGACCTTAAGCCCGGCCTTCTTGACCTTTGCAGCGGAAGGGCTGCCTTCCCTCAGGCCCACAACCACCTTTACACCGGAATCGTTCAGATTGTTGGAATGGGCGAATCCCTGCGAGCCGTAGCCCATGATCGCCACCTTTTTGGACCTGATCAGTTTGAGATCTGCGTCCTTGTCGTAATACACCTTCATTGATCACTCCTCCTCTTTGCCTGCATTTCTCTTTCCATCACGATGGTGCCTGTGCGTACATAATCAATAATGCCCGAAGGACTCAACAGATCGATGAATGCCTTGAGCTTGTCCTGGTCGCCGGTCAATGCGAGTGTGAAGGACGTATGGGATACATCCAACACCTTGGCCCGGAAGATGTCCGCGATTCGGAACACCTCGTCCCGGGTCTCCTCTTTGGCCTTGACCTTGATGAGGATCATCTCCCGCTCGACAAAGTCCTTGTCCGTGTAATCCACCACCTTGATGACATTGACGAGCTTGTTGAGCTGCTTTTTGATCTGCTCGAGCACCTGCTCGTTGCCGGAGGTGGTGATGACCATCTTTGATTTTGTCGGGTCAAGGGTGGGTGCCACCGAAAGTGACTCGATATTAAAACCCCTGCCTGAGAACAGGCCCACGACGCGGGAAAGTACCCCGGCCTGGTTGTCCACGAGTATGGATATGGCGTGCCTCATGAGCTACCTCACACCAGAAGCATGTTGTTTATGGGTGCGCCTGCCGGCACCATGGGATAGACGTCTTCCTCGGGCTCCACCTTGAAGTCAACGAAGACCGGTCCTTTGATGGAAAGGGCCTGGTGGATGGCATCCTCCACATCAGAGGAATTCTCCACACGGATGCCGTGTGCGCCGTAGGCCTCTGCCAGCTTTACGAAGTCGGGTGATACGGCCATTGATGTATGGGAATACCTGCCCTTGTAGAAGAGCGACTGCCACTGCCTGACCATACCGAGGAAGCCGTTGTTGATGATCATGACCTTGACCGGCAGGTTGTATTGGACGGCGGTTGCAAGCTCCTGGATGTTCATCTGGATTGAGCCGTCTCCCGCGATGTCGATGACGACTCGCTCAGGGAAGGCCACCTGTGCGCCGATGGCGGCAGGGAAACCGTAGCCCATGGTTCCCAACCCACCCGACGTGAGGAAGAGCCTGGGCTTTTTAAATTTGTAAAACTGCGCGGTCCACATCTGGTTCTGGCCTACCTCGGTTGTGATGATTGCGTCATCAGGGGTGAGGTCGTTTATCTTCTCGATCACATACTGTGGCTTCAGACCTGGGCCCTGATCGTACCGAAGCGGCTGCTCTCGCTTCCATTGGTCCAGTTTCTCAAGCCAGGGTTGTACGGCATGATGGAGTTCGGAGATATCACGCCCTTTGTCCTTTAAGTCTTCAAGCATGTCGGACAGTACGTTTCCGCAGTCGCCCACTACGGGCAGATCCACCCGGACGTTTTTACTGATCGAGGTGGGATCGATGTCGATATGGATGATCTTGGCCTTGGGTGCGAATTCGTCAGTCTTTCCCGTCACCCGGTCGTCAAAGCGGGCGCCGATGGCAATGAGGCAGTCCGTCTCAGTGACAGCCATGTTGGCCGCATAGGTGCCGTGCATGCCGAGCATACCCAGCCAGAGCGGGTCATCTGCAGGAAATGCACCGAGTCCCATAAGCGTAGTGGTTACGGGGATTCTAAGCTGCCTGGCAAAGGCCATGAGCTCCCCAGATGCGTTTGACAGCACTACGCCTCCGCCGGCATAGATTACCGGCCGTTTGCTCCTGACGATCGTGTGCACTATGCGCTTGATCTGGCCCATATGCCCCTTGTAAGTGGGGCAGTACCCTTCCAGACATATGTTGTCAGGGTACTTGAAATGTATGAGGCCCCTCATGACATCCTTGGGGATATCTACGAGAACAGGTCCCGGCCGCCCGGTGGCGGCGATGTAGAAGGCCTCCTTGATTACCCTGGGGAGTTCAGCGCAGTCCTTGACCAGATAGTTGTGTTTGGTACAAGGCCTCGTTATCCCTACGGTGTCCGCCTCCTGGAAGGCATCATTGCCGATGAGGTTGGTAGACACCTGACCGGAAAATACTACGATGGGGATCGAGTCCATACAGGCTGTGGCGATGCCTGTTACGGTATTCGTGGCACCGGGTCCGGAGGTGACGAGTGCCACACCCACATGTCCGCTGGCACGGGCGTATCCGTCGGCAGCATGGACCGCACCCTGCTCATGCCGTGATAAGATAAACTGGATATCCGGCGCATCCATTATGGCATCAAAGATATCCAGCACGGCCCCTCCGGGATAGCCGAAGACGTGCTTGACGCCTTCGCATCGCAGGGCCTCGATAAATGCGTATGCTCCTGTTATCTTCTTCATGCTCACCTTTATCTGACACCCCTCTTATTTCATATTCATTTCAGAAAAAACCTGCTTCAAGCACCTATTCACTCCGGTATCTGCGCAGTATCTCCTCAATCTTGTCCTTGCCTTGCAGCTTGAGCTTCTGGATTTCCTTGCGCCGAATCTCTTCTTCGGTGCTTAGGTATCTCCTCTTATTCAGCTGATCAAGCTTATCTTCATACCCTTGATGCTCATCCCAGAGCTTCTTCAGCTCCTTGTCTTTGGGGATGAGCTTACGAATCAGTTGCAGATCCGTCTCTTCCATGTACTTCACCCCTTATTTTGATGGTAAGGTACATCTAGACCATAGATAATCCAAGCTGTCAACAGATGGTTGCGCCTTTAAGAATGCGACTTTCCAGGGGTTCATGCCTCCGGCATGAACATATTTGAGATATGGATCACGGCCCTAGGTGCCCATATATCTTTTTTACTTTTTTATCCTTTTATACCAATGAAACGGGGAAAGACCCAGATTAAAATTTATCAAGACGGCTATTAAAACATCCGATAAAGATTTTAAATGGACATATATCTGGCCCGGCAACCCATCTTTACGAGGAGCAAGGAGATCTATGCTTATGAACTCCTCTTTCGGGGAGGCATGCAGAACTATTTCCCCGGCATCGACGGCGACAGCGCTACCTCCCGTCTCTTATCCAACACCTTTTTCACTACCGGGGTTGAGCAGATCACGAGCGGTAAGAAGGCCTTCATAAATTTCACCAGAGAGCTCCTCGTTATAAAGATCCCCTTAATGTTCTCTTCCCTGATAACTACCATCGAAGTCCTCGAAGATGTGAAGCCCGATGCGCAGGTTATAGAATCTTGTACCGAGTTCTCACGGCAGGGTTATGTCATTGCATTGGATGATTTCGACTATATTCCCGATCTGGAACCACTTATTGATCTTGCGGATATCATCAAGATCGATTTCATGAAGAGCACAAAACAACAGATAGAGGATTATTGCAGGCACTTTCTGGGTAAAGGCAAAAAGCTCCTTGCTGAAAAGGTGGAGACATCCCAAGAGTTCGAATATGCCCTGAAGAAGGGCTTTACCTATTTCCAAGGATACTTTTTCAGCAAACCCCAAGTCATAAAAGAGACCGAGATCCCGGCGATCAAAATGAACCTCATGAGAATCATGGGCGAGGCCAAAGATGACAACTTCAATGTCTTGAAACTGCAGAAACTTATCGAGCAGGATGTGGGCATCTCATATAAACTGCTTCGCTACCTCAACTCACCCTTTTTCAGGAGGCTCAATGAGATCTCTTCCATCCGCCAGGCCATTGTCATGCTTGGAGAAAAGGGACTCCGAAGTTTTCTTTCGGTTATCATACTCGCCGAGCTGAGCCAGGACAAGCCGGACGAGTTGATAAAAAGCTCGGTGATACGGGCCCGTATGTGTGAAAGAATCGGCATTGAAAAAAGCAACGGTCTTGACACTGCCGAACTGTTCACCCTGGGCCTGTTTTCCCATGTTGATGCCATACTGGGCAACAGTATGGAAAATATCATGAAGAAGCTGCCGTTAACCCAGGACATTAAGAATACCCTTCTCGGCAAAAAAAACATCCTAAGCGACTATCTTGATCTTGCAGTGAGCTACCAGCATGCCTCATGGGAAAAGGTGAGCAGGCTTGCCGAAACCCTTAAGATATCCCATGAAAAGCTCCCCCGGATATACCTCGACGCCATTGGCTGGGCGGATTCAATCTTCTCAACAAATCAGTGACTCATACATCCCTGTGCCCTGACCATAGAGGCATGATTACCTTCCATCAAGTACCTTTCTAATGGTTTGAGCCAAGTCTCTAATCTCCATTGGTTTCATAATCAATTCTTGAGCGCCGAGCTCCTTTGCCTTTTCTTCCGTCATTTGTTCACTATATCCGGTGCAGAGGATAACAGGGATGTTGTGCCTGATCTTCAGCATCTCTTGAGCAAGCCTATCCCCTGACATGACGGGCATGATTATGTCGGTAATCACCAGATCAAACTGGTCGGGGTGTTTCCGGAAAAGATCGAGGGCCTCGATACTGCTTGTCCTGGTAACCACACGGTATCCCAGGTATCTTAAACCTTCTTTCACTGCCTTTCCCAGAATCTGCTCATCATCAATGAAAAGTAAGCGCTCGGTTCCATTCAGGCAAGACGTCCCGGATCGAGGCGCCGCTGCTTCTTTTTTGAATTCAATTTCAGGCAGATATATATCAATCGTGGTTCCTTCTCCCGGCATGCTCTTGCAGGTGATCGCCCCCTTGTGACTTTTTACAATCCCGTGCACAACCGATAGCCCCAGGCCGGTACCTCGGCCTTTCTCTTTGGTGGTAAAGTAAGGATCAAAAATCCGTTCCAGAACCTCAGGGGTCATGCCGTGTCCTGTATCACGTACAGAGAGCCTCAGATAAGGTCCGGGTGGCAGATCCAGAGCAAGGGCCTCGACACCTTCATGTACATCCACTTTATTCAAGCTTACGTCCAGCACACCTCCCCTCTCACCCATGGCATGGGCTGCATTGGAACAAAGGTTCATCACCACCTGATGTATCTGTGTGGAGTCTGCCATAACCCGGCCATTTGCGGGCAGGTTCTGCCGGATCTCAATGGTCTTGGGTAGGATTGCACGCAGCATCTTGAGCGATTCCTTGACGGTGACGTCGAGCTTGAGTTGAATATATTCATGTTTGGTACGCCGGCTGAAGGCAAGAATCTGTTTCACGAGGTCTCTCGCACGGCTACTCACTTTAAGTATCTCATCAATGTTTTTCCGCACCTTATCGGTTTCCGGGACAATATGTTTTCCCCCTTCCGCGTAAGCGATAATGGCGGAAAGGATATTATTGAAATCATGGGCAATGCCGCCGGCCAATGTACCCAGGGCCTCCATTTTCTGGGCTTGCATGAGTTGGGCTTCGAGCTTTTTTCTTTCTTCGTCGGTTTGTTTGCTCTCGGTGATGTCTTCAAGTGTTTCTATGGCGCCTACGAGATCTCCTGCAGTATTCCTGATAACAGCGGCGGTAAAACGAAGCCACTTACCTTTCCCCTTAAGCGATGGGAAAAAATCGATGGCTTCATAGGCCTCATTGATCAATTGAGATTTACTGAACTTGCCGGGATACCATTCGGGAATGGCTTCCAATGCCCCATCGACAATGAGATCGGCCATGCAGGGCCTTTTACTGTCATAGAAGGCCTTCCAATGGTCGCATGTGCCGACAATGTCCTCTGTTTTGATCCCGCTCAGGTGTTCCAAGGCCTCATTCCAGTAAATAACCCTGTGGTCTTTATCGATGACAAATGTGGAGATAGGTGAGCCATGGAGGATGATCTTAAGTCTCTGTTCGCTCTCTCGCAGGGCCTCTTCAGCCTGTTTGTGCCCGGTGATATCTCGGATGACGCCGTCATAGGAGATGAGGATCCCGCCCGGATCACGATGGAGCACCGGCGTATTGCTTACCCACCGCACACTACCATCCTTGCGCCTGATACGGTGCTCGATGGCGCCGACGTTTTTTCCCTCAAGAATCCGTGATGCATGATCCCGGACTATCTCCCTGTCTTCCTCCACAACCATGTTTAACCATAAAAAGGGGTCATTATTGAATTCCTCGGCAGTATATCCTGTCACGGTTTCGCAAACAGGGGTATGCAAGGTACGCACAGCAATGCCGTCTTCCACATGAACCGTGAAGATGTAATCCGTTATAGCCGAGGTTATCCGCCGGTACCGCTCTTCGCTCTCCTTGAGCGCCTCTTCCATCTGCCTGCTATCGAAGGTTGATTTTTCCAGTTCAGTGATCTGCAGGCGTGCTTCAGCCAACTCTTTTATGAGCTGATCTTTTGTTATCTCATCATCATTCACGTTTTATCTCCTGACATGAAACATGGGCGAACCCTTTTACTTATCTATGCCTCTTGTTGCTCATCAAGAATTTTCCTGATCTTCTGAGAGAGTTCAGCCATGGTAAAGGGTTTCTGGATGAAGCCTTTGCATCCACTTTGCATGGTTTCCTCTGCCTGACCGTCAAGGCTGTAACCGCTCGATAGCAGCACCCTGACGGAAGGGTCAAGCCGGTACAGGGCTTCAAAGGTTTCCTTACCGCCGTAATCAGGCATGATCATGTCGAGGATTACCAGATCAATCTTGTCACGATTCTGCTCATAACTCTTAATACCCTGCCTCCCGCTGTTGGCTGTTATTACCTTGTAACCAAGACCATCGAGCATCTTGGAGCCGATATCCAGTATCATGGCTTCATCATCAATCAGAAGAACTGTTTCTTGTCCTTTCTGGAACTCGTCTTCTGACCTGTAATCGTACTCGACTTCTCTATTCGATGCGGGGAGATAAATCATAAAAGATGTCCCACGGCCTTCTTCACTCTCCACATGGATGAACCCGCCATGGTTCTTGATAATGCCGTACGCCGAGGCCAAACCCAGACCGGTCCCGTGGCTTCGCTCCTTGGTGGTGAAGAACGGCTCAAAAATCCGCGCCTTGGTGGCCTCATCCATACCGATGCCGGTATCCGTGATAGTCACCTTTACGAATTTCCCCGCCTTGATGTCGTAGGGGTTTACATCCATCTCGTCCAGCTCAGCATCCTCAACCGAGAGGTATAGATCGCCCCCGCCGGGCATGGCCTGCCACGCATTCACATAGAGATTGAGTAATACCTGCTCCATCTGTCCGCGGTCTACCTCCACGGTTAAGAGCCCTTCATGAATCTTGCGATGTATACGGATCTCCTTTTTGGTCTGTCCGAACAATTCTGAGCTTTTGCTCACTAACCCCCCGAGATCCGTGGGCTTGACCTCGTATTTGCCCCCCCGTGCGAATCCTAAAAGTTGCTTGGTGAGATCGGAGCCACGCTGAACGTATTCCTCAACATTTTTGAGCCGATCATAAAACGGGTGCGATTTATTCGCGTGCATGAGCATAAGCGAGACATTTCCGAGGATACCCATGAGTAGATTGTTGAAATCATGAGCAATGCCGCCGGCCAATGTCCCTATAGACTCCATCTTCTGGACCTGGTTAAGTTGAATCTCGAGCTTCTTATTCTCTTCTTCCGCCTGCTTGCGCTCGGTGATATCCATAAGGGAGGCGACACTCACCTTGGTTCCGGGGATGATGGCTATGCTCAGAAAGATGTATCTCGTCTCCCCGTGTCGATTGATGAACCGGAACTCATAAGACTCGGGGGCAGAACCCGGTTCTTTTCTGCGCATTTCATGGTATTGCCTCATCCTTTCCAGATCTTCCCTGTCAACGAATGCGGTCCAACTCATCTTGCCTTCAAGGTGCTGTCTCGAGTACCCTGAGAGCTTCTCATAATTGGAATTCGCCAACAGGATGGTCGTGTCCTCATCCAGGAGTACCGATGCATTACCGGTGTTCTCAAAGATGGTGCGGTAGCGCTCCTCGCTTTTTCTGATTGTCTCTTCTGCCTGCTTGCGCTCGGTGATGTTGCGTGTAATACCCTGGAATCCGGTAAACGTATTCTTCTCATTGCGTAAAGGTGAAAAGGTGGTTTCGGTCCAGATGGTAGAGCCATCTTTACAGGTCTCTTCCAATTCAATAGTACGAGTTCTCCAAAGTTCCTTGGGTTCTCCTGCCTCGATCTCTAATACTTCCTGGAAGGCCTTCATTGCAACCCCTAAAGAGGCTGGGGCCAGGGCCTCGGCGGGTGTCTGAGACATAGTCTCTTCAACGGTGTAGCCTCGGATTCGTGTTATGGAGGGGCTTATGTAGGTGAAGCGGAGATTTGTATCCATGCTGAAGATGATGTCGCTTGCATTCTCGGCAAGAAGCCGGTAGCGGGACTCGCTCTCCCGCAGCAACCCCTCGGCCTTCCTGGACTGCCGTATATATCGGGCAATGAGAGAAAAGAGAAGAGTTGCGGTAAACACGATAAACAGCATCCCCTTGAAAAGGGAAATACGTGTCATAAGAATCGGATCACGTACAAGCCATCCAAGAATGGTATCGGAAAGATAGATCCAGAGACTCCCTAAAAAAACATAAATCCCGACTATTTTCAGTACTGCCAGGGTATCTTGATTATTAATCGGTGGTTTCATTGTTATTATAATAATCAATATCTCGGTCAGGTGCTAGGGACAAAACCTTTTCATCTCGATCAGAAACGGCTCCTTGCCTTTATAGTGGATTGCATGAAGGCCATTAGAACGCGCCCTTCGTACATGAGCGATCGTATCATCGATGAAAAGTGTTTCGTGCGGGCTCAGCCCCATTACGTTAAGGACATCCATAAACAGGCTCGGATCATTCTTGCTCTTGCCCAGGTGAAAGCTGTTGAAAATGAAATCAAAAAGGGTGAAAAAGTCCAGTCTGGAATCAAGTTCATCAAGCCAGTTGGTCTGGTCGCTCACTATGGCAACTCGGACAGACGATACTTTAAGAGTCTTTACCAGATCTATCATCCAGTCACGGAGGATGAAGCGCTCCAGGATAATCTGTCTGAGTTCGCAATCGTTGCCGCTTATACCGGTGAGTGCCCTGAGCCGGTCCCAGTAGTCGGCCTCTGTGCTGCGCCCAGTAAGGTACCCGCTTGAAATGATCAGGGCCTGGGCCGTTTTAAAGAATTCCTCCGGGTCCAGTCCATTCAATAAGGCAATGTAGGAAAGGCCCTTCCTGAAGCCCTCTTCCGCGATCACACCACCGAAGTCAAAAAGCACAGCTTGGATTGTGTGTGATGTCATTGGATTCCTCCTGTCATTTTATAATTGTAAGCAAAAAGTCCCTGAAAATAAAAAGCCCAGGGAGTATCCCTGCAAGGAAGACACCTGAGTTCCACACGAACAGGTTTGATGCAAAACCTGCATCCAGGTCGAACAGGACCGATGCCACTACCGAATAGATCGCAGCAGGCATGAATGACTGGACTAAGATTACGGTTTCCACTTTAGGGCTCAGATGAACAATCCTCAGGACAAGGAGCGTAACAAACGGTACGAGAAGGAATCTTATCATTGCAAGGGCAACATTCTCTCTTCCCGAGCCGAAGAAGGAAGGCATCTCGAAATTGAGCCCCAGGGTAAAATAATAAAGCGTCATGGAAATCATGATGAAAGCATCAACCGGGAAATAAATGTGGGGCCTCCTGATCCCGAGCGCCAGAAGAATGAGTGACAGGATGATGGCAAAAAGCGGCATGTTTTGGAGGCTCAGGAAGAAGTCGCACACAAATGCAAGGTCAAAGGGTTTTCCTGTTGATTGCCTGCGCGCATAGGGAAAGATGACAAGAAAGACAAACGGCATGAAGTAGGAAAGGAAGAGAAACGCCAGCCCGAGCCCCTGCTCTCCCAAAATAAGGTAACACAAAAAGGCCCCCATGGTGAACCCGTGGTTGGCGAGCGTTGAACTGATGAGAAAGGTTGCCGCCTTTTTCCCCCTGAGCCTTAGCATACGCGTTAATACGCTCCCAAAGGTCATACCGGATAATACCAGGAAGAGTCCTGCCAGTGGCAGTATGATGAGATCTTTTCTGAGGGTAAGCCCCCAGGTGCTCCACAGTGCAATAATAGGCTCGATAATGACCAGGTTGATCCTGATAAGCCTCTTGGTAAAAGCTAAAGGATTCCGTATACGGCATAAGCTCTTTACCGTTATACCCAAGACAAAGGGGAGGATGATCAATACCTGGAAGAGAACGAATCTTGTCGATATTTCCATGGCAGGATCGTATCAATCTCCTCACCTCAAGATTTATACACCAATGGCCTTGTAACATAGTTCTCTTCTAACATGAAGCCGTGGACATCGGCTTTGTTGTCGGACTGCAAGAGCGGAAACGAATTTATCTTGGAGGCTTCAGCTTTTCTCAGGCATTGAAGTCGAGGAACGAGGTGATGTGTCCTATCGTCTGTCGAGCTCAGTTCTTACTGCCCTGGCAAGGTCGCCCAAGGCATACGGCTTACGGATATACCCGCCGACACCCAATTTAAGGGCCTCTCGGACCCTTTCAGTCTCGGAAAAACCACTTACGATGATGGCCTTCTGTCGATCACTGACAGCAAGAATCCTTTTATAGGTCTCCAGGCCGTCTATCCCGGAATCCATAATCATATCCAGGATAACGAGATCCTTTGCATGCTGTTTGACTATTTCAACGGCTTCCTCACCACTCCTTGCTACATCCACCTGATAGCCGAGCTTCTTCAAAAGGTTCTTTGTTATCTCACGCTGCTCTTCGGCATCATCCACAACAAGGATATGCTCTGTACCGGGATAATCCAGAATCGATCCCTTGGTGATATTTTCTTTGATGATGTGCCTGGTTATCGGGAAATAGAGATCAAATCTGGTGCCTTTGCCTACTTGGCTTTCGACATCAATATAGCCGTTGTGATCCTTAACCGTTGACCAGACGACGGTCATACCGAGACCCGTACCGCTCCTGCCCATGATCTTCTTTGAGAAGAACGGCTCAAAGATACTCCTCATGTCATTTTCAGAAATGCCGACGCCCGTGTCGGCCACTGACAGGACGACATATTCACCCCGGGAAACCGTATCATATCCCTTGAGCGGTTTTTCAAGATATTTGTTGCAGGTAGACACAATTACGGTTCCGCCCATGTGCATGGCCTCGGCAGCATTTGAGACAAGGTTCATCAAAGTCTTGCCGAGGTGCACCTCGGAGCCGAGTATATACTTGAGCTCATCATCAAGCCTGATCTCAAAATTGATATGGGGATGATATTCCTTGAGTCGTGAGAGTTCCGGGCTATCGAAGTAGTCTCGCACTATGGCGTTCAAATCGACGGCACTCGAGACACTTACCCCTCTCCGTGCCAAGGTAAGGAGATCCTGAACAATGGCAGCAGCCTTCTCGCCTGATTTCTTAATGGTTTGAACCGCCTTTCTCATGGGGCTGCCATCAGGTATCTCCATAAGGAGGAGTTCGGGATAGCTTGTGATCCCGCTCAATATATTATTGAGATCATGGGCAACACCCCCTGCCAGGGCGCCTATGGCCTCCATCTTCTGAGCTCGAACAAGCTGTTCTTCAAGAGCACTTTTTTCCTCCTCGGCTTGTTTAAGCGCTGTAACGTCATTGCCGACACACAAAACCTCTATAATGTTTCCATCTTTATCTTTAATTGGCTTACTGCTCCAATTTACCCACACACGCTTGCCGTTTCGAACAATATTCTCTGTTCTACCGGTATGATAGCTTTCAGGATTCTCGAGAAATCTTTTCATGGATGTAGTAAGGTCATTCCCATCACTATCTTTTTCAGGGACGATTAACCCCATGATGTTTTTGCCGATAAGCTCTTGTTCCGAGTATCCATAGAATTCCTGGGAGTATCGATTGACAAATCTGATCCTCCCCTGCGTGTCGATCCGCACGATGATACTGTTCGCGCTCTCTACAAGGTCTCGATACATCTCATAGGACCGTGCATTATTGATGCTGATGGCAATCTGTGGGGCTATGCCCATAAGGAGATCAAGATCGCTTTGCTTGAGGGATGATGATGACTTTTGTCTTTCAACGCAGAGGATCCCGAGGGATTCACCCTCAAAAGTTATGGGGACGCATATGAAAGAACTGCTGTTTGACAGCAAGAGAAATTCTTTGCTGCGATTCGAAAGGTCATCTACAATCTCACTCACATCATTGACAAGGTAAGGTTTCTGTTCGCGAAAGGCCACGACAAACGGCCCTCTTGATTCAGGGCGGTCAAGGCGAAATTCATTCTTCCTAAGAAAATCTTCCTGTCCCTGGTTAACCCCGTATCCTGCCTTAAAGACGAGTCGTGATTTATCGTTATTTGCAAGGAACACCATCCCCCTGTCGTATTCGAGACGGTGCTGAAGAATGTTCATGATAGTGGAGAGCAAGGTATCGATATCAAGGATACTCGATATGGCTTGGCCGATCTCCTGGATCAATACAGTCTCATTATACCGGATGTTGGACTCAACCATCAAGAGCTCTGCCGTTTGTGCCTGTTCTGCAACTTGCCTCCGGCAATCATTCTTCTCATAATACCACCCCATCACCGTTATGGAGATGACAAGAAAGAGGAGAATCGACAACGGGGATATATTGTACGGATAAATCGGTAAGAAGGCCAAAATCAGGCATGGAAGGAGTGCATAGAGCAGGAGGAGATTCCTCAATCTCCGCATTTTGAGAAAGAAAGGTTCGACCCAAGACACGATATAACGACATTCAGCATCACCTCGATGAACACAAGCTGGATGCTCAATATTCGCATATTTTCCGCTGAATGACATAGGCAGTGTCTCGAATTGGCCAATGCGATTCTGGCATTGATATGGTTTTTCATTAACTCCGGGTAATGGCTTTACAACTATTTCAATCTTATCATTTGATCTAAGAGAGTTAACAGAGACATTTACTGACCTGGTAATCTTGCTGCTTATTTTCGGGAGTAGTGAATATGCCGTCGCGACCGATATGAACCCGACTACATATTGTCTGATCGGCCTATAGGCCTTGGAAAATAAGATATACCTGCCTGCTTCCCTTGCAGCCTCTGGATTTCTGGTGAGTTTGTCTACGATTTTTTGATAACGATCCACTTGTACCTGGGTGCACCAGTAGCCGTCATCCTCAAGTTGAGACCTGGTTAGGCCGGTGAATTGGAGAACCTCGTCGATCCTTACATCCGGATGAAATTTCTCCAAATACTCGATGCATGTACGTAATATCCGAACATTGTAGAGACGCGGTGAATCTTCCTCTCCATTGCTCATGTACTCTGTGCCCCCATCGGAGAATAGATAACTAAGCCTCGTTACTACCTGAAAACAATAGGTTGGCGATCTATTGCAGCCTCACTAAAATCAAAAATCTCGATATCACTCAAGATCCCATCATCTTCATTCTGTGGTAGCACATTATGATATCGTCATATTCAATTGAAATAATAAGGGGCCACTCAGAATCAGGCCTCCACCGGATTCACTAAGGATCTATGCAAAGTTATACGGCTGGCGATGATTGATCCTATACCTAATTTATCTCTTCAATATTTTGACAGTCAGAAGTTTTGTGAGATATTTTATCAATCGGAACCGGAGTGTTTGTTTGATATACTCAACATACTCATCCCCGTACTTTGTATTCAAGACCCACAGATAATATTCTTTCTCATAGGGTATTTTTCGGGAAATCGAATATTGCACCGGGTAAATAATCAATGGGACGTCGTCGGTCTCATAATAGCCCCTAAAATAGGCAACCGCCGTCTGTAAGATCTCCCATGGGAGATCACGATCAAGTATGAATATTTTAATGCTATTGAGCAATTCTGAAAGATTAATGCCGGCATCCGATTGATCCACAATAAGATATGCAGAACTCTTTTTATTCTGCTTCAAGACATATGGGGTACAACATCGCTTAAGTCCATTGCGCCTGTACATTTCTTCGAGAGAATATTCATTATGACCTGCTTTCCTATCAAGACCGAAAACATCAACAGCCAAACCACCGGATTCTCTGCTGTACCACTCTCGAAGCTCATCGATATCATGAGATGTGCACCTGTTGATTGTCCACCCTTCGGGTAGCCTGCCTGTTTTTAAGGGCATGTGGAAAGTCAAATAGCTTAAAAGATCCATAGAGCATGCTTTGGGATTTTTAAATTCTCTGCAAAAACCGCCGAAAAAATAATCCGGGAATCGATTATCCGGACGGAAATACATTATCATATAATCCATCCCTATGGACGGAAGCCTGTACATGCCGTCGAAGAAATAATGACTGTGTTTCAAGACATCAAGCCCGATGCGCCTCGCACCGGTAGATCTCGCCGCCAGGTGATGGATCATCCATGATCTCTGGTAGGCTCTGATGGAGCAATTATGCCCATCGATACGGCCGTTCTTCTGGTAGGTAAAGTTGTTAAAGATATCCTGACCGTTATGATAGAGCTTCTTATAGGTATCCTTGAACTTTTCTTTAATTGAGCTCAGATGCTCATATTTTCCCGAATATATAAATCCGGCATCGAAAAAGAACTCCCATAGGTCGTCCATGCTTATCTCTGCACTCATATTGGCATGGGGATCTACCGCATTGCTTACGATATCAAAGAGTGTGCTGTAGTCTTTCGCTGTCATATCAATAATCGAGAGACCATGCCGGATATGCTTCCCGAACTTGTTCTGCGAGCTGTATACGATTTGGGCCGAACAATTGATCTTAAGCCCTCCGGCATAAAGAATAGTCATGGATGGGATGATCATACCCGACATTAAAAGGGAATTCTCACGATCTTCAATTATGGAGAAACCCGAAGTGGTAATATCGGTAATTTCGTAAGTGATCCTCTTATTCGTGAATGGGTGCTCGAAAATAACCTTGGGTACAGGGATAAGACTCACCCTGGGGTTTCGGTTCTTTCTTTCCTTGAACCTTGGATACTGCATGCGGAGAGGTTTCAGAATTATTGACCTGCCTGCATCAACGGATCGAATAAATCGACACGTACCGGAAAAGATAAGCATGCCTTTTTTATAAAGCCTGATCAGCACTTCGTCAAAGGGCTTTATCCCCGGTTCTTCATTGAACCCTGCGGTAGTTGAAATATGCAAACCATTTGGGTTGAAATCCTCTAGAACGCCTTTAATAATGGTATGTTCTTGTTGGATCTCTGCATCTACAAGCTGGCAGTGAATTCTCTTCCCGCTCCGTTTGCTGAATTTGAAGCACTTCTCCAGAATCTTGGCCGTAAAAGATGCATTTGTAACATTCATGGGTGTAACTTTTATGAACAGCAGATATTTCCCGTCATCAACAATGAGATTTTTCAGTTCATAGTTCTGAAGATCCAACTTGCTATCTTCTGATAACTTGCAAGTGACCATATCCTTTTGACATGGCTCAGGATATACCCTGATGAAAAATTCCTCATCCGTTACCGGGAAGGTGACATGTGCAAAGATGGAAGATCCGGCGAAATGAAGATAATTGATTATATTGATGCACCGCTTTTGACTGATCTTTTTAGAGGAGAACCCAGACCTGTCAAAGCTGCTGCGCTTAAGTGGAATGACTTCCGATGCTGCACTCGGATTCTGCGATTCAATTGCTTGCTCGACAAACAATCCATACCTTGAAGTGTCATTATACATATAGCCCCCATCCCCGCGGCCCTCGGAAGAACAAAATATTACAATTAACATATATTATAACAACATGCGCCGAATACCTTCAGATGATTCATCCATTCCGTTAAATCTTCACAATCCGGCACACACAATATTAATGCATAGAGATCTTATACCTTATTGTAAGACAAATGTACATTCGGACTTATTTATTGTCGGCTCCGAAAGTTCGGGAGGGTGTTAAATAATTATCTTCTTAACTGATTCGATACGGTTTCTTCCCCCTGCATATCATGAGGGGTGTATAGGTGAATCTCCTCGGGTCGCGGAAAAAGACATTGAAGTCGTTAAAGTATGCGTCATATCCGCCCGGATAGTCTTTAAAGATTTCTTTTGCCTTGAGGGATGCCATCTGAACCTTCTTGATCCAATTGAAATCATCGCTTAGCCTGAGTTCCCCGTATATGAGGTGGTGAGCTACGAGATTAACCTCGATATTGCGGAACCCGAGGTCATAAAGATAGGTGTAGAGTTTTCTGCCGACAAACGGATCGAAGTTATACTCTTCCATCATCTTCTTTACGAGCTTCTGCAGGATTATATCCATCTCAGGCTTCATGGGATAGTGACTCAAGCAGTTGTAATCAAGGTCCAGGAGGCACAGTGTCCCATCCTGCTTTAGACAGTTCGATACATTTCTGATGATATCCATAGACTCCTTGAGAAAGTATTCAAGAATAAAACGGATCCAGATGAAATCAAACTGCCCGATGCCGTCGAGCGGCTTCGTGAAATCCATGAAACGAAATTCGATGCCTTCCTTGCCGCCGTAATGCTGTGCCGCATAATCTATGCGATCCTTGGAAAAATCAATACCCACAAGTTGGCCGCCCGGCTGGATCACTTCATGGAGTATTGATGCCGTCTTACCGGACCCGCATCCGACATCGAGCACCCTCGCGCCCGGACCTATACCGCACAAAAGGGCCTGTTGCCTCACTGCATCCGGATCGGTCTTGATATCGAGCCTTTGAGCTTCCTCAGGGTTCTCCATGAGATATCTTTGTGAAATATCCATATTCACGCTCCACGTGCAACGCTTTTAGTCAATGAGAGATAAATGCACATGTCAACTTTATAAAACCGGCCAAGGATATTTTTTAGGATATCATTCGGCTTCATGAAACGACACCTTCAGTTTCGAGCGTTTCGTGCTCTTTCTCTTTTGCTTGCGGATCCTTTCAATTGTCTTTGCCTTTGCAGATCGAGCTCCATGAAGAAGCGTCTCGATCTTATCAGATAGGATCCTCCTGGCAAAGAACCTGTTCATGGCCTGTGTCCGGGCCTTCTGGCATTTCACTTCAACGCCGGTGGGGACATGTCTGAGATAAACACAGGTAGACGATTTGTTCACCTTCTGTCCGCCCCGGCCCTGAGAGCGGATGAACTTCTCTTCTATATCCCCTTCTTTTATACCAAGATCCTTCATTCGTTCTTCAAGCGCATTGAGCTTTTCCGGACTGATGAACGAATCCCCCATATGTTTACCTATTCAAGTAAAGTATCTTTCCATTAAATCTAATCCATAAGATTAATGGAAATAAACAAGATAGATCACCGAGAAGACGATATAGGCCATGCCGATCAACAGGGCGATTGCCAGCTTGTCGTAAAAGGAAAAGGGACCGAAGAGCCAATAGTTACAGTGCGGGCACTTCATGAACCATCTGCGCTTGATAAGCCCCCTGCATCGCGGACAGTATATGATCTTTCCGGTTTCTCCTTGTTCCCTTAAGTCAATGTTTCTCTTCAATTCATTATGAACATTTAGGCGCTCCCCGCATTTGGAACACCGGATATCGATGGGCTGAAAGTCATCCCATACAATTTTTTTACCGCATGTCGGACACTTGACTATAAACATGAATACGGCTTTCCCCTTTCCTCGTAATCGCTCTTCATGAGGAGATCCATCTCCCCCCTTGCTTTACTATGAACAAGATCTTTATAACATCCGTTCCACAATTCACATCCATAGTAACATTTCTTCCTGCGGGCTTGAAGAAGATATCAACAGCCGGGTTACCCTGTATATGAATCTCTGTGGGAAGGAAGACATCGTTAATGTGCAGTACCCCCCATGTATAGACAACCTTTATTCCCCTTGGCGTCTTTTCTTTATACAGATACCTCTGAGGGGGCATGTCACCGGCAATCAGTCCCGCAATGCCACTGATCGGGAGCTTTATCATGTCCATTTGCGTTCCCCACATATCTTTTATGACAAGCCTATCTGAGAGAATATCAATAGTGTATGACGCCAAGCCGCCTGGAAGGTAGGTTTGAATAATGCCTGCCCATCCGGATGTAAGGTATACGGCCCCGGTCATGTTCATGTCCTTACCCTGGAAGTCACCTTGCGCAATAAACTCGGCACGAAATGGGTAGATATCCTTTGTGGGCACTTCCAGATGAGCACATCCCTCAAGGAGCATTATTATACATAATGATAAAAGTATAGCGTGCTTCATCTGTGGCTCATATACAAGGTTGGGGCGATAATGGCAAGATAGGCCGTATTGACAAGAGCTATGTTCGAATTTATTTTTAAGCTATGATCAATAAGATACTCATACCAACCGACTTCAGTGTTCCTTCCAGGCATGCATTCAGTTATGCTGTTGATTTCAATAAAATGTTCCGAGCAAGGCTCTATCTTGCGCACGTGTTGCAGGATTTCACTGAATTCTCAGAATATACCCTCAGCCCCACCATCCTGCCCCAGCTTTATCTCGAGTTCGAGCAGAATGCCTCCAACAAGCTTGAAGAGATGGTGAGCATCATTCCTACAGAGATGCACTGCGACACCTATATATTGCATGGAATCCCCTTCTACGAGGTTATCCAGTTCGCCCGTAACGAGCAGATTGATCTTATCGTGGTCGGCTCTCATGGCCGCACAGGCCTTAAGCATGTACTCTTCGGACATACGGCGGAAAAGATCGTCAAGAAGGCCCCCTGCCCTGTACTGTCCGTAAGGCATCCGGACACGGAATTCATAATGCCCTGACCATTTGAACCTATAAACAGACCGTCGGGGTTCGCTGGGCACACCTGAAAAGCCGTATCTATTGTATCGGATTAATAGGACCCTCCAGTAATCCCTCAACGAATTGTCTCACAAGAGGATCTTTGGTTTTATTGAAGTCATCCGGCGAACCATGAAATGCAATCTTCCCTTCATAAAGTATTGCCAGATGATCTGCCAGCTCGAAGGCCCCATGGATGTCATGGCTGATTACGAGGCTCGTGGCTCCGGACTTTCCCTGGACTTCCTTGATGAGTGAATTGATGGCACTGGTCATGACCGGGTCTAACCCTGTGGTGGGCTCATCAAACAGCAGTACCTTGGGGTTCAGGGCAAGAGCCCGGGCAAGCCCCACACGCTTTCTCATACCCCCGGAAAGTTGCGCAGGCATTTTGCTTTCGATACCTGCGAGGCCTACCTCCCTGAGTAAGGATGCCACTTCTTTTGCGATCTGTTCTTTCGTAAGGTCAGTATGCATGGTAAAAGGGAACCCTACATTCTCTCCCACACTCATGGAATCGAACAATGCCGAGTCTTGGAAGCATACGCCGAATTTTTTCCGGATCTCGGTAAGCTCCTCATCATTCATGGCAACAATATCCTTACCTTCAACGAGGATCTGTCCCGAATTGGGCTTCATGAGACCAAGGATGAGCTTCAGCAAAACGCTCTTTCCCGTGCCGGTGGGACCCATGACTACGGTTATCTTCCCTTCGGGGATAACGAAGTCAAGCTGGTCAAGCACCTTTTGACTCTTGAAGGTCTTTGACAGGGAACGTGCCTCGATCATGAGCCGCCCTTCCATATTGTTTGGTAAAGATCGAATCTTCGATGTGCACTCAAGGGGAACTGTGCCTTGATCTTTTCGATTTCTCTAAGATCAAGCTTCACGACTTGGACAGTTTCCGAAGTGCCTGCATCAAGCAGGACATCACCCCAAGGGGATGCGACCATGGAATGTCCCCAGGGGATATAGGCAAGACTAGGGTTGTATGCAGGCTGCACACCGATGACAAATGCCTGCAGCTCCACTGCCCGCAGCCTTACCAGCATCTCCCAGTGGGCCTTCCCGGTGGTTAAAGAAAATGCGGCAGGGATGAACAGGAGCCTTACATCCCTTTCAATGAGGATCTGTGCAAGGGGGGTGAACCTGATGTCATAGCACACGATTACGGAAGCATTTCCCCAAGGTGTTGCGAAATGTCCGAGCGAACTGCCTGGGGCAATAGCTTCTGATTCCCTCACCGATGGGCCTCCCGGCGGTGTGCAGTCGAAGAGGTGGATCTTGTCATGGTGATAGATGATCTCTCCATCCGGTCCGATGACATGGGCCCGGTTGAAAAGCCTGTTCCCTTGCGATGTCCAGGGTAAGGAACCGGCAACGATATGGATCTTGCGGCTCAATGCCTTGGTTTTCATGATATCAAGGGCCTTCATGCTGAACTGTTTTGCAGAGCGGATTGCCTTGGGCTCATAGGGGGTGGAGAACATCTCAGTAAATACTACGATATCAGCCCCCTTGTCTGCAGCCTGATCTACCATGGAGGCAGAATTCATGATGTTGTGTTCGATATCGTAGCTTTGTAGATTCTGGCATACGCCTACGGTTACTTGGTCAACCATAATGGCTTTCAAGCCTCGTCTTTTTCTGGCCTCATTATCCAATCTGCTCCACACACCTGGGGCAGATATCCGGATGAACCCGGCTCTTGCCTATGCCCGTGCTGAAATGCCAGCACCTCGGGCATTTCTGTCCTGCCGCCTTGGCGGCCTCCACTCGAAGATTACTGAAGTTCTCACTCTCCATATATGGCCCATCGCCCTTGACGACATCCACTCCGGAACAGATGAACACATCCTGAAGGAACGGCTCGACTGATTTGAGAAAATCGAGTGTGTCTCCATCGGCAACAAGCTTCACATCGGCGTCCAGTGGATGGCCGATGACCTTGTCCCTACGCGCCCCTTCGAGCACCTTGGACACGTCCTGTTTGAGAGCCAGGATGCGCTCCCACTTTGCCTGAAGCGAATCATCCTTCAGCGCCGGATCGGAAGACGGCAAGGTGCTTAAATGCACGCTTATCTCCTTGCCGGAAAAGTCCGGTATAAAGTTCCAGATCTCTTCCGCAGTGAAGGCCAGGATGGGGGCAATAAGCCTGGTAAGTTCCACCAGGATCGTAAACAGTGCGCTCTGGGCCGACTTGCGCTCCTTTGAGCCTGCCTTGTAGACATAGAGCCTGTCTTTGAGCACATCGAGGTAGAAGGCGCTCATGTCAACCACGCAGAAATTGTGCACCTGCTGGTAGATGACATAGGGCTCAAATTCCTCATAGGCCCTGCGCACCTTCTCGATAAGCTCCTGGGTTGCATGCAGGGCATAGCGGTCGATCTCGAGCATGTCCTTATAGGCAACCATATCCGTATCCGGGTTGAAGCCGGAAATGTTGCCCAGCAGGAAGCGGGCAGTGTTCCTGATTCTGCGGTAGGTCTCCACCAGGCGCTCGACGATTTCCTTGGAGATCCTGATGTCATTCTTATAGTCCTGGGCGCTCACCCACAGCCTTAAGATCTCGGCCCCGTACTTGTCGATGATCTCCTCGGGGGCGATAGTGTTGCCGAGCGACTTGGACATCTTGCGGCCCTCACCGTCCACCACGAACCCGTGCGTGAGCACGGTCTTGTACGGTGCAGTGTCACGGGTTCCCACGGATGCCAGCAAGGTGCTGTGGAACCAGCCGCGGTGTTGGTCAGATCCTTCCAGGTACATATCCACAGGGGTTCCAAGCCGCTTATCGTTCTCGCACACTGCAGCATAGCTCACACCCGAGTCGAACCACACATCCACGATGTCTTCTTCCTTGACCAGGTTGGCGCCGGAACAGTGTGGGCACACAGTGCCGTCGGGCAGCAGGTCTTTCACGGGATGGGTGAACCACGCATCCGCGCCTTCCTTCTCGAAAAGACCGGCCACATGTTCAGCGACCTTCTGTGAGGCCAACACCTCGCCGCAGTCCTTGCAGTAGAACACTGGAATGGGCACTCCCCAGGCGCGCTGCCTTGAGATGCACCAGTCGGGCCTGTTCTCTACCATGCCATAGATGCGCTCCCTGCCCCACGAAGGGATCCACCGGACGTTCTGGATGGCCTGCAGGGCCTTCTTGCGCAGGTCGCCATGCTCCAGCGAGATGAACCACTGGTTGGTGGATCGGAAAATGATGGGGTTCTTGCACCGCCAGCAGTAGGGGTATGAGTGGCTGTAGCTGTCTACTGCCAGCAGGGCCCCTTCCCTCTTCAGGGCCTTATTCACGTCATCGTTGGCGTCAAACACGAACTTGCCTGCAAACTCGTCAACCTCTTTGGTGAACTTGCCTTCGTTGTCCACGGGCGCATAGATGTCCAGGCCGTAGACCTTGCCGATCTCGTAGTCTTCCTCGCCGTGGCCCGGTGCGATGTGCACGAGGCCCGAGCCCGCATCGAGCGTGACGAAGGGCGCCAGGATCAGCAGCGATTCACGGTCGTAGAGGGGATGGCGCGCCTTGAGGTTTTCCATGATTCCGCCCTTGAATACGGCCAAGGTCTCATAGTTCTTTAACCCGATCTGCTGCATGACCGCATATACTAGGTCATTGGCCATGATGAGAACGCCGTACTCGTCCGTCTTCACAGCGGCATAGTCCAGTTCAGGATGGAAAGCGACGGCGAGGTTTGCGGGGATGGTCCAGGGCGTGGTGGTCCAGATGACAACATAGGCGTTGTCCTTATATGCCTTGAGCTCCGGCACAACGGTAGAGACGTCCGAGATCATCTTGAACCGCACGAAGATGGCAGGCGTCGTCTGGTCGTTGTACTCAACTTCGGCCTCGGCCAGAGCGGTCTGACAGGTGGCGCACCAGTACACAGGCTTGCGGGCCTTGTAGAGCGAGCCCTTGCCGATGAACTTGCCCAGCTCGCGGACAATGGTGGCCTCATACTTGTAAGACATGGTCACATACGGGTCTTCCCACAGGCCGAGCACGCCCAGGCGCTTGAACTCGTCACGCTGGATGTCGAGGAACTTCCCGGCATACTCCCTGCACCTCTTGCGGATCTCAGCCTTTGACATGCCTGCGATCTCGTCGCCCAGCGAGATCTCCACCTGGTGCTCGATGGGCAGGCCGTGGCAGTCCCAGCCGGGGAGGTAGAAAGTATCGTAGCCCATCATGAAGAGGGACTTTACGATGATGTCCTTCAGGATCTTATTGAGTGCCGTGCCAAGGTGGATGTGGCCATTGGCATAGGGTGGTCCGTCATGGAGAATGAACTTGTCTCTGCCTGCAGATGCCTCGATAATCTTATGGTAAAGCTTTTCCTTCTCCCATCGATTCAGGATCTCGGGCTCCTTCTGCACGAGCTTGGCCTTCATGGGAAACTCTGTATTGGGCAGACACAATGTATCCTTGTAATCCATCCTTTCCTCCTTGCATTTTCGCGCCTGACGAATCTATCCCACAAGACAAATGGTTGTCAATGGCCTCAGGCCTGTAAGAGCCTGGACAGGCGCAGGGAAATAGACGAGCTAAAAAGTGACCAGTGACCAGAAAAGGTAAACGTACCCCAGGAGCAGGCCTTGTGCCTGTCCGCCAGAATGTATAGTGTTTCAAAACAGGTCTTTATGCCTGTTATGGGAATACGATTTCCCTATTAATTTTGTGATATCCTACGCCATCGCATTCAATGGCTTACCGTAATCTACAATCTCACCTAATGAATTTGAGGTGATGATTTGTAAATAAAATATTCAAAGAGTGTGCTTTCTGAAAAATGGATTATTAGAGGTGACCTAAATATGATAATACTTTCTCTTCTCAGTGTTAGTGGAGGTATTGATGCGAGAGGTATCTACCTATAAGACATGGTTTAATAAAAATAATCAAAAAATTATTATCATTTCTATATTTTTGATCATAACAATTTGCATTACCTATGGGCAAGTTGTAAATCATGAATTTATTTCTTTTGATGATGACCAATATATTTTTAACAATAACAATGTTATTCATGGCTTAAATGTAAAAAGCTTTCTTTGGGCCTTAACGTCTTTCTATCCTGATTATTGGCACCCAATGACATGGTATTCCCACATGTTGGACTGTCAGATGTTCGGATTGAATTCCGGCATGCACCACCTTGTGAATGTGTTTTTCCACATATCAAACACATTATTAGTTTTTATTGTATTTTATAGGATGACAGGGGCCTTATGGAAGAGTGCTTTTATTGCTGCTTTATTTGGTCTTCATCCGCTTCATGTTGAATCGGTTGCATGGGCAGCAGAACGCAAAGATTTACTCAGCACATTCTTTTGGATGCTCACTATGTTGAGCTATCAAAAGTATGTACAGCAACGTAAAATACAAAGGTACTTAATAATGATTCTCTTCTATATATTGGGGCTTTTATCTAAGCCCATGCTAGTAACATTGCCTTTTACATTGCTACTTCTTGACTATTGGCCCCTACAAAGACTCCGTTTACAAAGCAGCCATCTGGAAAAAGCAGGTCCATATCGAGATACCAATTTAAACCTTATATGGGAAAAAATACCATTAGTTATACTTGCGATTTTATCAAGTCTAATTACTTTCCTGGCTCAGCATGCTGTTGGAGCTATGAGTTCCTTAACTGCACTCCCTATTCATATAAGGATTATCAATATTATTGAGTCATATGCGTTCTATATTGAAAAGATACTCTGGCCCTTACATTTAGCTGTTATTTACCCATATTCTCCAGAGTTGGTATCATTGTGGTTTTTTGTTATTGCTTGTTTTTTGATTATAATCATTTCTGCAGCAGCATTTATAACTTCCATTAGGTACCCATGGTTTATTGTCGGTTGGCTGTGGTACCTTGGAACACTTGTTCCTGTAGTGGGGATAGTCCAAGTAGGGTTGCAGACTATGGCAGATAGATATACATATATACCCTTAATAGGATTATTCATAATATTTGCTTGGGGTCTGCCAGAACTTTTAAAGAGATGGCAATACAGACAGATAGTATTAGAGGTATCTGCAGGAATTATTCTATCAATACTCATAATTATTTCATGGGTACAAATAGGATATTGGAAGAATGACTATACATTGTTTGGGCATGCCCTTAAAGTGACTGAGAATAATTATGTGGCCCATAGCTATATAGCCAAGTCTCTTATTGATCGGGGCGATTTTGATAGCGCAATAAATCATGGAACTGAGGCTCTGAGGATAAACCCAAACTATTCATATACATATTATATTATGGGGCTTGCTCTTAAAAATAAAGGAGATCTTTCAGGGGCAATTGATAATTATTCTAAAGCAATACGACTAGATTCGAATTCTATAGAAGCCTATAACAATCTTGGTAACATATATGGTCAACAGGGTAAGTTTAACGATGCTATAAAACAATATTCTAAGGTACTTGAGATAAATCCGGGCTCTGAAGTTGCAAATGTTAACATGGGCATTACGTTAGTCAATCTGAGTAGAGTAAATGAAGCAATTCATTATTATAACAAAGCCCTTCTGATTAAGCCTGACTATAAGGAAGCAGAGTATAATATTGGTGTTGCGCTATTACTACAAGGGAAGATTGATGAGTCAATTCAACATTATAAAAAAGTTCTAATAATAGATCCTCGATATATGAATGTTAATGAGATTTTATTAAAGTTATTAGAGCACAAAAGCAAAATAGAAGCTGCAACAGCTGATTTAAAAAGGAAATTATTGAATGACTCTAGGAATACAGGAGATTATATAAAGTTAGGCGATATCTACTTAAGTAGTGGAGATAGAACCATGGCAGTAGCAAGTTATGAGAAGGCAGTATCAATAGAGCCTGAAAATGTGCAAGCTTTGAATAGATTGGCAGTTGTGTATTCTGGATGGGAGGATAATGAAAAAGCATTAGATGCAATGATGAGAATTATTAAGGCTCAGCCTGGAATTGTGAGTATGTATTATAACATTGCTTGCATGTATGCAAAACAGAATATGGTTAATGAATCAATCGGTTGGCTAAAACTAGCAATTGAAAAGGGGTTTCATAATTGGGATCTGATCAAAAAAGACCCTGATCTTGCTAATATAAGAAACACATCTTGTATAACTGAATTTATGAAAAATCATTAAGATTTTTTCAGGTGATCTTTTCCAATCTCCGACGAGACCGACGCCCGGCACTAATCCCAAAAAGCGGAATAGACTTGGGCATCATGAGTGCCGTCGCCCGCCAGATCGGTGCGGGTGGTGCCGGTCCAGTAGCAGGGTATGTCCTTCGTGCCGTCACTGTAGAATCCGGCCGTGTAGACCGTGCCGCCGGACACGGTTATTGAATAGGCATGGGCGCTATGAGTGCCGTCGCCCGGCAGATCGGTGCGGGTGGTGCCGGTCCAGTAGCAGGGTATGTCCTTTGTGCCGTCATTGTAGCTCCCGGCCGTGTATACCGTGCCGCCGGATACGGTTATTGAATAGGCATGGGCGCTATGAGTGCCGTCGCCCGCCAGATCCGTGCGGGTGGTCCCGGTCCAGTAGCAGGGTATCCCCTTCGTGCCGTCACTGTAGAATCCGGCCGT
>JBEKDT010000012.1:0-158180 GCA_050014195.1 Desulfomonilia bacterium
AGATTGATTTGGAATATCAGTGTGTTGCATGATAACCATAGCAGATATTCTCTAAATCTCCAATGAGAAAATGCTCTTTTACTCAATTATTTCAACTAACTATACTTTCCGGATGGGCACTAGTTAGGTCTTAGTGTCCACTTTTTCTGGGGAAGTCCCAAGTCCGCTGAAAACACAAGTTAGGTGTAGGTTATTTTCCCACCTCTTTTCGTATTTTTTCAACGTCTACATTCACTATATACTGTATAATGCTGCTAGCAAATCCAGTATGGAATCCATAACCACCTTCCTTCATTTCCTTAATTGCATTCTCTTTACTCCATCGTTGTTCTACGATTCTAAACATTGCAATCATAGCACCAGTTCTATCTGCACCGTGTAAGCAGTGCACTAAAAATGGACCATTCTCATTTTTTTGGATTATTTGCAGAAATTTTATTACGTCTTCATCTTCAACATGCAGCAAGGGATTTTCTTTTATTCTTATATAATTTAATCCTGCCTCTTTGGCAGCTTTCTTCTCCTTCTTCTCCCAAATCTTATCCACCGACTCTAGGTTTATTATCGTCTTTATCCGCTTTGTTCCAAGATTCCTTATACCCTTTATGGTTGGCCGTTCGCTTCTATAAAGATTATCAGTGACCTTATATAAGTTACCAATTCCCGTCAATTTTTCCGGCGTTGCCCACTCTCCCGGGCGCCCAGATTCCGCTGCCACAACGGATGACATAAAAACCAATACTAGGAAAATCGCTTTTTTCATATGAGATACCTCCTTAAGATTAAATAATAGGTATAACGTTCTGCCTCACCGGCGGCTTTAGCCGTCCGGTGAATGTGTTTGTTAGAAAAGCATAGACTGTCACCTGTGTACGGGCTGTGCCCAAACCAAAGTATCTAGGCATGTGAGATATACTTGCGAAAAAGGCCTATGATTTTGCCATATTCAGAATGACCCGTTCCCGGAGATTTCACAAAGTCCTCCGAAATCAGCTTTGGGCAACAGCCCGTGTAGGCCTGACACCCACCCCCTCAAGGTGAGTCATGAGCAGATTTGACCCCTTTCATAATTTTGTTCCTATCAAAAACTAAACAAAAAACCACCTCGAAATTCAGTTTCTTTAATATTGTAAGAAACAATATTAACACCATAACCATGAGAGTATTGAAAAAATATTTTCGGTTGAAAATTAGCACTAAAAACCTTGCTGGTACTTTCTATCATATAATAACCCTTTCCTAACGGATTCCCCGTACATTTAAAGTTAAAACCTTGCTCCTTTATTATTTGCCAAAGGCTATAAAAATGCTTCTCATTATCTTTCCAGTCGAATTTGTGTATATAATATAGCTTTGTTTCGTAATTATGGCGGTAATCATTTATGTCTTTATTTTGCGTGCTTTTGCTCCAATATCCAAATAGTCTTGGATTAATCCCAATTTCATTCTGTTCCTTGTCATCTGTATATGAAATATCAAACTCTCCGTAGAATTCGTTTATACTCCTATGATCAGAGCCTTCAACACCTGTAGAACAGTGATAAATCGGGGCTATTTTTAAATATTTAAACGGACCTAAATTCAAATCTCGAAAACGATTCTTTGACTCGAACTTAAAGAATGCTTCTGGCTGGTAGTTGCTAGAAAATGTATCCCGACCGGAATAAACAGTCCACCAACTTGTCTGGGTATATGCAAAAAATGCTGAACTACCAACTATTTTAAAGAAGGTATTAATTTTATTGTCTTCTGGATTTTTATCTGGAATAAATAACTGATATTTAGCAGATAATTGAAATTTTATCTGATCATTATTGTCGCCAAACGTAATGTAATTATCCCTATATAAAGACATTGCAGTTTTGTTCTGAGTTGCTGAAACCTCTGTTTCTTCCGCATAGCAGACTGAAATTTGAAAAAGTAAAATAATAATAAATAGTTTATTCATTATCATTCTCTTTTCTCCTCTTTACGGGGTACCCGCGAAGCGTGGCACAAGAGGGAAATAAGATGACCCTGTATCTTCCTGCGGGGAATCATTTGATGGATGGCTTCTTCCACCTGCCAGGGGAGAGAAGGATACGGTCTGCACCCATGCGATGAGATGGGGTGCTGGAGCAGAATAAAGCCATTAGGCCTTCCGGGATGAAAGCGTCAAGACTCCGTCTACAAAGGGTGGATTCGTGGAGGAGGTGTGGACCCTCATTCGAGCTAGGCAGGCATTTGTCATTCCAATTCATGTGGTGTGCTGTAGAAACAACTATACTGCAATTATAACAAGAAGAAGTGATAGTTGTCAAATGATTTAAGGGAAGGGCAGGTGGGTTGCGCTTAAGCCCGTGGGTCGTACGGAATACGCACATGAAGGGCATCCGCAATCTTGAATCGGATACCTGTGCAGACAGACATGTTCAACGCAGGTATTGCCTCGGCGTATACAGAACACCAATATAAGAAAGGCCGCTTTCATGGGAATATGGAAAGGCAATCTCTTAAAAAATTGAGGTGAAAATGAACGGAGCCGAATCGATCATTCAATCCGCAAGGTCCTGCGGCATTGATGTATGTTTTGCCAACCCGGGAACCACCGAGATCCCTTTGGTCGCTGCGTTGGATGCCGTGGGAGGAATCAGGCCGGTCCTCTGCCTGTTTGAAGGCGTGTGCACCGGTGCAGCGGACGGGTATGCACGGATGCTGGACAAACCGGCCATGGTGCTGCTCCACCTGGGTGTCGGCCTGGCGAACGGAACATCAAACCTCCATAATGCACGCAGGGCACATACACCCATCGTTGTTGTGGTAGGCGAGCACGCCACGTGGCATCGTCCTTTAGACCCGCCGCTCGCCATGAATATCGAATCAATCGCATCCACCACCTCCGGATGGCTGCGCACATGCAGAGCGGATTCCCTTCTGGGCCGGGATATGGCGGATGCGGTCTCGGCTGCCCTTGAAGGACAGGTGGCCATTCTGATTGTGCCGTATGATCTCCAGATGAAGGGGTGCGAAGAAAAAATGGTCACTCTCAAGGCCCCTTATCGCGAAGAGGTCGACCATGCGAAGATCGAGGAAGCATTCGGAATTTTGGGCACAGGCACCAGGACAGCCCTTGTGCTTGGCGGCAAGGCACTCAGGAAAGATGGGCTCATGGCTGCCGCGCGCATCAGATCCGCATGCGGATGCGACCTTCTGTCCGAGGGTTTTCCCGCACGGATGGAGCGGGGTGCAGGCCTGCCCGATGTTACCCGCATACCCTATCTACCCGAGCCTGCGCTGGAGCTTCTTTCGCACTATGATGCGCTGGTCTTCGCAGGTGCCAATGAGCCCGTATCATTCTTCGGTTATGCCGGTGTGCCGGGGCGGCTTGTCAATGATAGTCAGAAGATGGTGCACTTGACGGAACCGGGGCATGATGCCACGGAAGGTCTGACTTTATTAGCCCATAGCCTAGGTGCCCCTGAAAGTCCGTCTCATGGCAATCTTGAGCCACGATCGAAGCCTGACTTGCCCACCGGCCCCCTGAGCGGGGAGAAGGCATGTGCAATGATTGCCGCCCTCCAGCCCGAAGGGGCGATTGTCGTGGATGAGTCCATCACGAACAGTATCTCCTATTACCCCGCAACCAAAGGGGCAAGGCCTTTTACCCTCCTCACCCTTACCGGAGGGTCTTTAGGCCAGGGGCCGGCCTGCGCAGTGGGGGCCGCAATTGCATGTCCTGACAGGCCCGTGATCAATATCCAGGCGGACGGTGCGGCCATGTACACCATGCAGGCCCTCTGGACACAATCACGGGAGGATTTGAATGTGACCACATTGATCTTCTCCAACAAAAGCTATGACATATTGAAATATGAGCTGGCACGGTACGGTGTTGACAAACCCGGTCCACACGCCTCCAGGCTGACGGATCTTACAGGGATTGACTGGGTCTGCCTGGGTAAGGGCATGGGTGTGGCCTCCACTGCAGTAAACACAGCCTCGGAGCTGGAGTCTGAATTTTCAAAGGCCCTTGAAGAACAGGGCCCCCACCTGATCCAGATGAACCTCTAGGATTACGGGCGGTTCCTATAGTTACGGTATCGAGCTGCCACGGAAGGGCACTTGCTGCACTGCATGTCTGCTGTGTGCAGGGAAGATCCCTTTTGGATAGTATTGATGCCGGAATACCCCGGCAGCCGTTACCGAGTGATCCTATAAGGAGAATCAGAACAACAATGACCCCGATGAATGCAATCATAACCCGAAACCAGGAACGCATGACAGATACCTCCTTCCCTTTGGCTTGGCAGGATGGTACCATGGCATCGTTCCATACCGCGGAATCCAATTGCACGATGAGGAATATTTTATGCCTGAAAAAATAAGCCCTTATGCATCATACGGAGAAAAGATCATCAAGCTCTTTGCAAAGCTGCTTTTCTCCGGGCAGAGTTATTCACTCACCGAGCTGAGCCGCATGCTCGTCTGCTCGAAACAGACAGTGCTCAGGCTCATGGATGATATACGCCGCTCCTATGGTGTTGAGATCGAAGAGACCGTGATTGAGCGGAACAAGTTCTACCGGATCAAGAAACCGGGCAGGGTGCCTCCGGCCCTTGCACTCACGGGTGGTGAGATGAGCGTTCTGCTCATGTGCCAGGCCTTTGCAAGACATCTCTTGGGGGATGTCTTGTTTGAAGAGGCATCAACCGCCATTGAAAAGAACCGCGCACTCTCAGGCCCCTTGTCTGATAATGCAGGGCACCATTTTACCTCCTATAAACCCGGCAGCATTGATTACACCCCGCACGAGGAGAGCATCAAGACACTGCTCAAGGCCATGGAGCAAAAGAAAATCTGTAAGGTGGCATATCGCTCACTCCTTTCCAGAGCGTCCAAGACCTTCCTCATCATGCCCCTGAAGATCTTCTCCCACAACGACTCCATGTATCTGAGTGCCAGATATGCAGGCAAACCGGGCAAGCGCGACGAACGGCGCGAATACGATCCGCTCCTGGCCATACACCGGTTGAAACGCCTGGAGATGACGGAGCAGTCCTTCGAGTTTCCCAAGGACTATGATTTTGAGCAGATCTACAACCGGAATTTCGGTATCATGAAAAGCAGTACCTTCGAGGTTGAGGTGGAGTTCACCGGGTTGTCCGCCCGGTATGTCTCGGAGAGGATGTGGAGCCCCGACCAGCGCATACGCCGCATGAATGATTCCACCATAAGGATAGTATTCAGTGCATCCTCGGCACAGGAGCTTATCTCATGGGTGCTGTCTTTTGGGAGTGAGGCCCGACTCATAAGGCCTCAGATGCTTGTTGAGAACTTGAAAGGTATGTTAATGAAGATGGAAACACGGTATATTGATGGCTCAAGTTAAAGAGAAGTTCTTGATTTGTATCATGCACTGAAATGTCACCTTGCACCAAACAGGTGATGCCCTTATTCCTATAGGAGGAGGCTTCTATGAATCTTCCAAAGCCCAAGTCGGATGGAAGTATCTCTGTGGAAAAGGCCATCAGGACAAGGCGGACCGTGCGCTCGTTTACTCCAAGACAGCTTAAGCCGGAGCAGCTCTCACAGCTTTTGTGGTCGGCGCAGGGTATTACCGAAGATGGCGGGCACAAGAGGGCAGCCCCGTCCGCGGGTGCGCTCTATCCCATGGACGTCTTCGTGGTAGTGGGTCATGAGGCGGTGGATGATATCACACAGGGGATATACCACTATGAGCCCACGTTACACGTAACGAGCCTCATTGCAGAAGGTGATCACCGGGACGAGCTTGCAGCGGCCTCGCTTTCCCAGCTCTGGATAGCCCAGGCACCGGTGAGTATCGTCATATGTGCGAAATACGACAGGATCATTGGCAAATATGGGGAGAGGGGCGAGCGCTACGCCTTGATGGAATCGGGACATATCGCGCAAAACATCTTTCTCCAGGCCGGTGCGTTGGGATTAGCGGCAGGGATAGTCGGGGCGTTTATCGACAAGGACGTGAAGAAGGTCCTGAAGACGGATACAGCCCATGAGCCGTTGCTCATCATGCCGGTGGGATACCACTAAACATTTTTCAATTATTGAAGGAACTCGGTGATGAAGCGGTTGACCTTCTCAGGGGCCTCCTCATGTGCCGAGTGGCCGCAATCCTTGATGATCTCCACCTTGATGTTCTTGATCTTTTCCTTGAACCTGCCTGCAAGCCCTACATCAAGATAGAGGTCCTGCTCTCCCCAGATGAGAAGGACCCGATGGTTGAGATTCTCCAGGCGCCTCTCGATAAGGCTCCATGAGAGGTTCCGGGCGAGCAGGGTCTGGGCCTTGCGGTTTGCAGGGATCTTCATGGGAAGGTGCACCTCACGGGCCATGGCATCATCCACCATACCCTTGTGGACAAAGGAAAGCTCAAGCCTCTTCCTGACCATGTCAGGGGTGAGGAATCTCAGGAGCATGCCTCCGATAACAGGCACCTTCAGGAGTTCCCACTCCGGTACATCCGGCACATCCAGGCCGCTGGAGTCGATGAGCACTAACCTGTCCACCCTCTCGGGATATGCCAGTGCATAGGCCAGGGCCCAACCCCCGCCCCAGGAGTGGCCGACGAGAGTCGCCTTGTCGATATGTAGCCCGTCCATGAATTCCCTGACGGCAAGGATCATGGTATCGAGCCCTATGGGAAGGGTATGGTCGACAATGCTTGTAAAGCCGTACCCCGGCATGTCCAGGGCATATACAGAGGATATCTCAGACAGCGGGCCTATGTTATGCCTGAACGAATAGAGCCACACGCCTCCGCCATGGATAAGGATCAAGGGCAGGCCGGAACCTGCATGGAGGAAATGAATACGGAAATGTCCGGTACTGAGAAATGACGATGCATGTGCCTGAAGGTATTTAGATCGCTCCATGAGCCGATCAATGGATGTGTTCATGAACAACTTATACGCACCTTATATCATGTTATAAAATGTTTTTTTCTTGGGATCTTGACAGAAGACTCGTGGATTGTAATACATGGTAATACCGCATCGGATTACAGGAGGAATTGAATCAATGAAAAAACAGGGGATCATCACCTTCAAGGTGGATGAAGGGCTCTATGATGTGATCAGGAATATCCCGAACCGGTCCGAATTCATCAGGAATGCATTACTGTCGGCACTCGGGAACATCTGCCCCCTGTGCAACGGCACCGGTATTTTATCACCGAATCAAAAACAGCACTGGGACGAGTTTGCAGCAGACCACCAGGTACAGACCTGCCAGAAGTGCCAGGAACGATACCTGGTATGTGTGAGCGGACACTGAGGGACAAGTGAATGGGACAAAGAGCAAGATGGCCCATAATGTGACCAAGGATCAATTTGAGAAAGGCGTTTCTTTCATGGATATTCTTAAAGGTGATCTTGATAATCTGAAGACCGGGCTTGGGTGCAGATAACATGAATCCCGTTTTATCGATAAAAAGATTATGCTCGGGTTACGGGCCGGTTGAAGTGCTCCACAATATAACTTTTGCCGTGGAAAAGGACGACTATATCGCCCTGGCCGGACCCAATGGCGCGGGCAAAACCACGCTTGTCAAAACAATCCTTGGGTTAATGGACAAATATACCGGTACGGCAGAGGTATTCGGCCAGGACATAAGAGGTTTTAAACGGTGGGACCGTATCGGGTATCTGCCCCAGAGGGTGAATGCCTTCAATCCGCTTTTACCGGCCATGGTAAGAGAAGTGGTCGGCCTGGGTTTATTATCTCAAAAGCACTTCCCGAAAAATTTCACCAAGAATGATGCGGTCAGCATCAGACAGACCCTTGACTTAATGGACATCGCCGATCTCACGGACAAGCCGATCGGGGAACTTTCCATCGGCCAGCAACAGCGCGTATTTCTGGCTCGATCCCTGGTGTCCAATCCGGAACTTCTCATCTTGGACGAGCCGAGCACTGCCTTGGACCCGGTTTCGCGGGAGAGTTTCTTCGAGCTTTTAAAAAAACTCAATGTAAGTAAGGGGATCACGATCATTCTGATCACCCATGACACGGCACAAATCGGAAAATATGCCAACAAGCTCCTGTATCTGGATAAGAAGGTCGTTTTTTACGGGAGCTTCTCCGACTTCTGCAAGTCTGAGGAAATGAGCCGATACTTCGGTCATTTTTCCCAGCATTTAATTTGCCATCAGCATGATTAATATAACCGTACTTCACTTTCTCCATTACGCCTTCATCCAGAAGGCATATCTCGCCGGGACCTTTATCGCCGTGCTCTGCGCCATGCTCGGTCTCTTTTTGGTATTACGGAAACTTTCATTGATCGGCGACGGCCTTTCCCATGTCAGCTTCGGGGCGATTGCGCTGGGGCTCTTCTTCGGTATTTATCCTTTTTATGTTGCGATCCCCGTAGTCCTCATCGGTTCTTATGTTATCTTAAGACTTACCGAAAGAGCCAGGATCTACGGTGATGCAGCCATCGGCATCGTCTCATCGCTAGGGATTGCAGGCGGTGTCATCCTGGCCAGCGTGTCAAAGGGGTTCAATGTCGATCTGTTCAGTTATTTATTCGGGAACATATTGGCCATCAGCAATCAGGAAGTTTATTTATCGCTGGGTCTCTCTATAGCCGTCCTGTTGATCATCATATTGCTCTATAATGATTTGTTCTCCGTTACCTTCGATGAAGAATTCGCCAAGATCACCGGGGTTAAAACCGAGCGTATCAATCTGGTTTTGACCTTTCTTACCGCCATAACGGTTGTCCTGGCCATCAAGGTGGTCGGCATCATGCTGATCTCGGCCCTGCTGATCCTGCCGGCGGTTACCGCCCTGCAGGTCGCCAGAGGTTTTAAGGGGGCTATGCTGATCGCTGTGCTTGATGCAGTCATATCGGTCTTGTTCGGGATTACCCTGTCTTTCTTATTGGATATACCGGCCGGTGCGACGATAGTCATGATCAATATGATGTTTTTTTCTGCAGCCTTATTGTACAAAAAGATCACCAAGGTGTAATCTTGATGTAAGGGATGATTATCCGATTTGAAAAAATTCGTAGGCAGTCTCGATTTCTGATTGTATCTCACCGAACCAAACTGGGGCACTGTCGATAAGATTCAAGATGCTCTTGGCATGTTCAGAGGTGGCTGCAATCAAAGGAGGCGTGTCTGATCCATTCATTCTCCTGTTCACGATGTTGTCGCTTGCGTGTACCAAGGAGATCAGATTACTGCGTACTACATCCTTCCTGGGTTCATGGTGGAAGGTGATGGTATTGATGAGACACTCCGGCAGGTGCCATTTGTTCGCAAGATACCCGCCGATCTTTGCATGGTCCAATGGGATGAGAGATCGCTCCGCCTCATAAAAGCTCATGCCGGTCTTGTATAATGCCATGACCTGCTTGAACTCATTATTGAAATAGCATGACAGGATCACTTTGCCCATGTCATGGAGAAGCCCTCCCACAAAGCAGGTTTCGGGGATCTCCAGGGGAATGCGTATGGAAAGTTGCCTGCAGGTTACCGCCACGGCAATGGAATGCCTCCAGAAATCGGTGATCGAGAAATCGTCAGAGCCGTTAGTCTTTGAAAGTGTCTGTGTAACCGATACCGAGAGGATGGCATTTCTCAGTGTTTCAAAGCCAAGCACCATGATCGCACGGGAGAGGCTGTCGATCTTTGAAGGAAACCCATAGAATGATGAATTCACGAGCCTGAGGATATTTGTGACTATGGCCTGGTCCTTCATGATCGTATCACCCAATATTCTCACTGAGATGTTCTGATCCTGAAGTAACTCATTTACCTTGAGTGCCACCTGGGGAAGGGTCGGCAGGTTCGGTATACGGTCAAACCGTTTTTTCATGGCAGCACTATCCATTCATCGCTATCCTTCCTTTACTTCCTTATCGGGAGTCTCACCTCGAAAGTAGCCCCGTTTATTCCCTTCACATCTATCGTCCCTCCGTGAGAGACAATGATGTCGTATGCCGTGGTAAGCCCCAAACCCATGCCCCGTCCGACCTCTTTGGTGGTGAAGAACGGCTCAAAGATCCTGTTGATGTTCGCATCCGGGATTCCCGGACCATTGTCGGAAATCCGTACGATGATCTCATTATTATCCGTGTGCACAGTTGTAATGGTGACTTCAAGGCCCTCCGAGCGTGACTGGAGGGCGTTCAGGATGATGTTGAGGAAGCCCTGGGATATGAGGCCCGGACTACATGTGAATTTGGGGAGCGGATTGAGCTTTTTTACAATATGGGCGCCTTGAGGAATCTCATGGCTCAGGAGGTCGATGATCATGTCCAGTTCCTCATTGATGTCGATCATGCCTGTAGCACTTTCATCGATATGGGAAATCCCCCGCAGGTTGGATACGATGTGCTTGACCCGCTCCGCTCCGTCAATGCACTCGTTGATGAGATCATCGGCATCTGAAAATACCACATCCATCTTGAGGCGTTTCCATTGCTCCTTCAATACGTTCCCGAATTCAGGAAGAACCTTACCACTATCCGCTGCAGAGAGGCATAGCTTCAGAAGATCCTTGCTGCGCGCCATATACGTTTTCAGTGTGTTCAGGTTGCTCATGACAAATCCCATGGGGTTGTTGATCTCATGTGCGACACCGGCAGCCAATTGGCCGATGGAGGCCATCTTTTCCTGTTGCAGAAGACGCGTATGGAGTTGCTTGAGCTCCTCTGTCCGTTCCTTCACTTTCTCCTCGAGATGCTCGGAGAGTTCGCGGTATTTCTTTTCCGAGGCAGAGAGTTGTTTATTGATTTCAAGGAGTTCCTCATTGGATTGATTTAACACCAATAAATGAACCTCCGAGGTGAGCATCCTTTTGAGGTTTGTTTGCATGAGCAAGTTCAGGGCATTGTATGTCATCCTGGAGAGGTGATCTACCTGACCATCCCCCTTGATGGCCAGATACCCTACGATCTCTCCCTCGAGCGAGAGCGGATATCTTGCAATATGGCCACCCTCAATGTCCGGCCCTGAGGCCCATAGGACATTCCCTCCGGGGTCTGTCACCATGGCCGCGGACGCCCCGGCAAGGAGGGTATCTTGCAAAAGCGGCATTACCTCATCATCCCTGATGATCTCTTCAAGTTTCCTCTCAGAACCCACGACGAATTCGAGATTATCAATGCTGTCTTTGCCACCCATATTCATACAACCTCTCTATCAAGGTTTTTCTCCAGGTTCTCAAAACTCCCGGCATTATTTGTGGCTTCGGAAAGCTGGGAGTCCGCAATGAAGGCTACCCTGTCGGCCCGTTGGAGAACCGCCTTGCGTGTGGCATCATGTTTCACCTGTCCGGGAACGGTATACACCTTGAGCTTAATCTTCAGACCGCTCGGCGCAATAATAAAGAAGGGCAGCAGGTCGAAGAAGATGGTGCAGTCATCCTTAGTATCGAGGACTATGAGGTCCCCCCTGCCTTCTTTGTTAAGCAGATTATGGAGTTTGAGGAGATTCGTAGTCTTCCCTGAAAGGGACGGTCCATAATAAACCAGCATCAGTACCATTTTGTTGTCGATCTCATCGTGTTTTATCATAGCGCTCCCAACGAATCCGGCCAAGAATCAGGCTACCTTGCCCCTTGTGGGAGAGGGAAAGGGAGGGGATGAAATCTATTCAGTGTGTCCATACGAACACCCCCCTGGGCGGAGGATCGATCTGGTAATAACGCTCGATGGCCTCGATACTGGTGCTGTCGAGACTCACTCCCTTGATCAGGAGCAGAAGGCCTGTCCCGCTCTTCACATCCCTGGAGAGTACCATACCTTCCTTCAGATCACCTGGTCTAAGCTCGCGCTCGGAAATCTCATTGCTTCGCAATAAACTGGTATAGAGATCCGTTACAGGTTTCCTCAGGTGAGGGAATATGCTGGGGTCGTATCTCTTTTCGAGTTCTTCCTGAACAGCCAGGAATGTGAGATCAATGGCATTCTCTGTGAATTTTTTCCCTATGGTCCTGTCGACAAAGTCAACCATCGCTATGATCCTGGCGCCCATGGGTATGGCGGCCCCTTTGAGCTTATCAGGAAAACCTGTCCCGTCATAGGATTCATGGTGATGACGGATCAGGATTCCGGCTTCCCTCAAATCCTCGATGCCGTCGATGGCTGTCTGTCCCCTGACAGGATGGAGGCAATATTCCTTGAAACCCTCCGGAGAAAGCTCCTCGGGATCCTTGTTGATCAGTGAGTCTGCAAGCCCTATCTTACCGATATCATGAAGTAAAGCAGCCACGAATATCGTATCCGCCTCATTCCGGGAGAGCTCCATTGTAAGGGCGATCTTAGATGAGATCTCAGCTACCTTTCTGGAATGACTTTTTACATTTTTATCGCGGAGTTCAATGAGTCCGGACAGTGAACTGATGATACCCTTGAAGTTGCCCCTTTCCCGCTCTGTAAGCTTCTTGAGCGTATCATTCTGTCGTGATAGTTCCATGGTATGTTCCTGTACCATGATCTCGAGCTCCTGGCTCCACTGCTTGAGCTCTTCATTTTTTTGCTGGATGATAGCGGACAGCTGCCTGTTTTTCTGAACGAGGACATATCGCTGGCATGCCTCGCGGACACTCATGATGAGCTCTTCATCCTTCCAAGGCTTGGTGAGATATTTCGATGCACCGCCGCGATTGATCGCGTCGATGGCTGCAGTGATATCGCTATAACCGGTGAGAAGTATCCGAATGGACGATGGACTGATATTTTTAGCCTGTTCGAGGAAGTCCACACCCATAAGACCCGGCATCCGCTGATCCGATATAATGAGGCCTATGTCTTCATTATTCTTGATCATGTCAAGAGCCTTATCACCTGAATTAGCAGCCAGGATCTCTATACCTTCGTTCATGAGGAGGCGTTTTAATGAACGGAGGATATTCTCCTCATCATCGACAAGGAGCACTTTTATTGGGATTTCCTGATTGATATCATTCATGTTAAATCCTCTTTTCCTCCTGAGGTTCCATCAATTTAAGAAATATGTCGAGAAGCTCAGGATCCAGGGCGGTACCCCTCATGGAACTCATGATATCAAATGCCTTTTGGAAGCTGAATGCTTCTCTATATGGCCTGTTTGAGGTTAGTGCATCAAAGATATCCGCAATAGACACAATCCGTGCCTCGATAGGGATGTCTTTCCCTTTCTTCCCTGTGGGGTAGCCGGTGCCGTCAAACCTTTCATGGTGATAAAGAATGATATTTACTATGGTGTCTGATCTGCAGGAAAACCTTGCCACATCTGCTCCCCAGGCAGGGTGTTTTTTGATGATTTCCATTTCCTCTTCTTCCAGGCTGCCCGGCTTATTTAATATGGCCTCCGGTACGCCGATTTTTCCGCAGTCATGAAGCCAGCTTCCGTATTTTATATTGGTCTTTATCCCCTGTGGAAGATCCAGGGCTTCAGCCACAAGCAGGGCATGCCTTGCTACCCGATCACAATGGCCGCGTGTGTAGGGGTCCTTGAGCTCGATGGTCTGGGCCAAGGAGAGGAGATTTCCTTCATCCCCCTTTCTCATGGTTTGGGTGATATGGTGTCTTCGCATACCCTCCTCAACAACATTGATGAGGTGTTCGTTCTCCCACGGCTTGGTGATGAATTTAAAAACCTCTCCGGCATTAATGGCATTGATGGCGGTAGGAAGATCTGCATAAGCGGTCATGAGGATCTTCACGGTATCAGGAGATAATTCCTTTGCCAGAGTGAGAAGCTCAATTCCGGTCATATCAGGCATGCAGTTGTCCGAGACGAGTACTGCTATATCTTCCTCATTGAGCATGGCAAGTGCATCCCGGGGTTTGTCCGTGAGGAATACTTTGATATCAGTGCTGGAAAAAATCCGCTTGATGGCAGAAAGTATATGCTGGTCATCATCGACAAAGAGCACGGTATTCGGATTATTCTGTAGTACAAGGGAAGAGAGATCGTTCACTGTCGCACCTCCTGTTCTCGGATCATTATTCCTCATCAAAGACGAGCACTATGCCCTGCTGGGTTTCTTTATGATTCATGACCATGCCTTTGGTTCTCATTGTTCGTCCTGAAAAGATTATTTTCTCTGTCAGGTGACCTTCCGCGATGACACGATCGATGAATATATTGATCTCAGGTGAAAAGGCCGTGAGCCTCTCTGCACCCAAGATCGTTTCACCAAAAAGTGAAGCGCCCATCTTGTTGTACAGGGCGATCATACCATCCGGTGTGAGGCCCACAACAGCCACTGGGAGCGCGTCAAAGATGTTCTGAGAGCTTATCAGGGCCTGATTCCGGAACAGGAGCTCCTGGGTCCTCTCATCGACCATCCTCTCCAGATTCTCGTTGATGATCCGCAGTTCCTCGTTCGTGTCCTTAAGCTTATTGGTGAGCTCGATATTCTTCCTGCGAAGAAAGTATCGCTCAACGGCGTTTGCGATGGTGATTTTCAGCTCGTCATCATTCCATGGTTTCGGGATGAACTTGTAGATTTGCCCTTCATTGATGGCGGAGACGATGCTAGCCGTGTCCGCATAACCGGAGAGTACGATTCGTATGGTATGCGGCCACCTCCTGCACACCTCTTGAAGAAACTCCACCCCGTTTATACCCGGCATCCTATAATCAGATACCACTACTTGTATGGGCTGAGTACTTGAGAGCAGATCGAGTCCTTCTCCACTTGATGAGGCTGTAAGGATTTCATATTCGGTATCCATGAAAAGGCGTTTCAATGTCTTCAATATAGAGATCTCGTCATCCACGCAGAGTATTCGGACCTGTTCGTCCATGCCTATTTCTCCTCCACGATAGGGATGCGGACGGTGAATGTAGACCCTTTGCCTACCTCACTTCGTACCGTGATCTCCCCGCCATGCTTCTTGATAATGTCATAGGTGATGCTCAAGCCCAGGCCGGTCCCTTCTCCCACCTTCTTGGTTGTAAAGAATGGTTCGAAGATGCGGGTTAAGATTGTTGGTTCTATACCCCGGCCGGTATCGGAGACCGAGATGAAGATGGAGTCGCCCTCTCTCAATGTTTTAATCGTGATCGTCCCTTGTTTTTCAATGGCATGGGCGGCATTGACGAGCAGGTTCATGAAGACCTGGTTGAGCTGTTGGGGAAAGCACTTGGTGAATGGGATCTCCCCATATTCCTTCTGTACCGTTGCCTTGTATTTCAGCTCATTCCAAACGATATTGATGGTGCTCTCAATACATTCATTGATATCTGCGTGTTTGTATTCGGCCTGGTCCACACGCGAGAAGCTCTTCAGGTCTTGGACGATCTTCTTGACCCGCTCTGCGCCTTCTAAAGACTCCTTGATCAGATCTTTGATATCTTCGGTGATAAAATCGATCTTGAGGGCTTTACGCTTCTCTTTGAGTTCGGCCAATGCCGCCTTATCATTGATCTGATCGATGAGTTGTTCTACGGAGGCCGTGTACTCGGATCGCTTATCAAGATACTTGCCGAGGGTGCCTAAGTTGCTTGAGATGAAGCCAATGGGATTGTTGATTTCATGGGCGACACCCGCAGCGAGCTGACCGATGGAGGCCATCTTTTCCTGCTGGAGGAGATGTGTGTGGGTGGTCTGGAGCTCAATATAGGCCTTCTCCAGATCCTCCCTGGTTTTCTTCAACTCAGAAGTCTCTCTTCTAACCGTATCCTCGAGCCGTTTTCTCTCAGTGATGTCACGTATTATGGAGGTAAAGAAGCTTTTGCCTTCCGAGTTCCAGGAAGAAAAAGAGAGCTCTATGGGAAATTCGCTGCCGTCCTTTCTCAAACCCACTATTTCAGCCATCCTTCCGATTGGTGTAGTATTCACAATTTCCATCTTGTTCGTGGGTTTTATGATCTTCTTCATCTCGATATCGTAAAACACCCGGAACCTCTCCGGGATTATCATGGTGAAGACTTTGTCAAGGGCCTCCTGTGACGTATACCCGAACATCCTTTCCGCCCTGATGTTCCAAAAGATGATCCTGCCGCTGCTGTCGCTCGTGATGATCGCATCGTTGGCGGTCTGGGCGAAAGACCGAAACCGTTTCTCACTCTGCCTGAGCGCCTCTTCCGTGTTTTTGCGTTTCGTGATGTCCCGTATGACGCCGACGATATACTTGTTGCCGGATTTGTCAGTGAAAAGGGTCTTCTTGGTTAAAACGGTTAAGACTTGACCATGTGCATCATTGATGAACTCCTCTTTTGTGGTCTCCCGGCCTGTTTCGAATACCTCGTCATCGAATTTCCAGAAAACATCCACCTGCTCCTTCGGAAAAAAGTCATGGTCAGTCTTTCCGATTATTTCATCTCGTGGTCTGCCGATCAAATCTGCAAAGGCCTTGTTGACCAATACATACCGGTGCTGCTGATCATTGACAAAGACAGGGTCTCCTATGCAGTTGATGATGGTATTCAGGTACTCCCTTGATTCCCTGAGGGCCTGTTCTGCCTCGATCCGTTCCGTGACATCCCTCCCAACCCCTCGGAATCCGATAGGCTCCCCTGATGAACCTCGCATAAGCGAGATAGACATCTCGGTTATTCTCTTGGTCCCATCCTTTCTGATAAGCTCATGATCGAACATGGTATTCGGTTTGCCGGTGCGATAAATCTCGTTGAAAATCTGATAAGACCTCTTGGCGGTCTCAGGTGATGTATATACCTTGTAGTTCATACCCATGAGTTCTCGGCGTGAATAACCATGATCTTTGCACAGGGACTCGTTGAAAAAGGTGTAGTTGCCCCTTAGGTCCAATTCGAAATATGTCTCATCCATGTTCTCCAGGATGGTTCGGTACTTCTCCTCGCTCTTGCGCAGATCTTCTTCAGCACGTTTCCTCTCTGATATGTCTCGAGCAATACCGCGGAAACCTAGCGGTATGCCGGACGAATCCCGGATGAGGGATATCGATAGCTCATGGGAGACTCGTGAGCCGTCCTTTGTTTTGACCTTACATTCCAGTCTCTTGGAAGGCCCCCCGGTCTTGAATACCTCATGGAACGCCTGAAACAAAATTTTTGCGTTGTCCACATCGGTATAGTCCCGGTAGTTTTTCCCCAGTAACTCATCCGGAGTGTATCCGTAAGCCCGAGGAACCCAGTAATTGAAGAAAGTCATGTTCCCTGCAAGATCAACCTCATAGTAGCCGTCCTCAATGCTGTTGAGGATGGTACGATACCTTTCCTCGCTGGCCTTGATGGCATTTTCAATCTGCTTTCTCTCTGATATGTCTCGTACAATGCCGCGGAAGCCTACTGGGCTGCCGGACGCATCCCGGATGAGGGTTACCGATGACTCAAGGGAGACCCGTGAGCCGTCCTTCCTGATGAGCTCCCATTGAAATCCCTTGGAAGGTTGCCCTGTCGTGAATACATCACGGTACTCTTTGAACAAATTTTTAGCATTCTCAGCATCGGTGTATTCCCGGTAGTTTTTTCCCATGACCTCTTCTGGTGAATATCCGGAGATCATGGGCAGCCTGTAGTTAAAGAGGGTCATATTCCCGGCGAGGTCAAGTTCATAGTAACCGTCCTCGATGCTGTTGAGAATGGTCCTGTACTTTTCTTCATTTTTCCTAAGAGCTTCTTCAGCGAGCTTTTGAGGGGTGATATCCGATACCACACCCGTGAAACCAACCACTCTGTTCCTATCATACAGGGGTCTGCTCGATGTCCTCAGATAGAGGATGTTTCCATTCCGATCGATGAACCGAAACTCCGAGGGCTCATTGTTTCCTGACAAGGTGAGTTCAAATATTTTCAGGACGAAGGGCAGGTCATCGGGATGAACGAATGTAGTGAAGGGCTTCCCAAGGCATTCTTCCACCTTGTATCCGCCTATCTGCTCGACGGCAGGGTTGATATAAATGATAGTACCTTCCAAATTCACGGTGAATATGATGTCGTTAATGTTCTCGACCATTTGACGATAGCTATTGCCCAATTGGGTAAGAGCCTGCTCAGTCTTTTCCTGTTTGATGATTTCTTCCGCAGTACAGAAGAAGCCAATAGGTTTTCCTTCATCGTTTTTCAGGAGGGTCGTTGTTATCCAGGTAGTGAGGACTGTCCCATCTTTCCGGACGTCGATGATCTCCCGGCGGTATGAGCCGATTTCCAGCACGCTATCTTGAAAGGGGAACACCTCGTTTCCCTTCTGATCTCCGGCGAAAAACATGCTCGGGCTTCTCCCGATGAGCTCCAGCGGATTCTCGTATCCATGCATACTGGCCCAGGCGTGATTACAGAACAGGATAGCGCCTTCGAGATCCACGATGATGATCCCTTGGATCGACTGTTCCACAGCGGTGCTCAGCATGGATCGGAATTGTTCGGGGGCAATAATCTCCATAATTCTGGGAGACTTGTCTTCTTTCAAAACACTCATTCTCCACCCTGTTCTTTTATGAATTATTGGTGCCTACAACGTATCGGAAAATTGCTATGATTTGAGAAGATAAATTCGATGCATTTTTGTTCATTGAACGAGTTGCCGGATATAACGATTGAAGTCTTATTAAAACCTTTGGAATGTCGGGCTATCTTTACATGATATTTTCAAGTCTGATGTAACAAATCCATTTTCTTATCCTGAAGAACAGGCCATAAGGACTTTGTCATCCATCGAGCACGGATCGCACCTTTCCCGTCAGCTCCTTTACCGTAAAGGGTTTGGAAATCAAATTCATGCCGTGTATGAGGTCTCCGTGCTTTGCGATAACGTCTTGGGTGTAACCCGATATAAATATGACCTTAAGACCCGGAAGTATGGGAGCCAGATTCTCGTAGAGTTGTTTTCCGTTCATCCCCGGCATAATGACATCGGTGAGCAGAAGGTGAATCCGCCCTTTGTATTGTTCGACGGCATGGGAGCATTCCTGGGCGCTGCCGGCGCTGATGACCGTGTACCCATGTTTTTCCAGAATCCGACACATGAGTTCACGGACCGCTTCCTCATCCTCGACCACGAGGACCGTTTCTGTGCCGTGCTTGGTTTCAACTTCTTGGGCCTCCTCGGCCGAGTCTTGAACCGTGACTTCCTCGCCGGGCAGATACATCTTGAAGGTTGTACCCATACCCGGCTCGCTGTATGCCATGATATAACCGCCATGCTGCTTAACAATGCCGTACACGGTTGCCAGGCCGAGGCCGGTACCTTTGCCCACCTCTTTGGTTGTGAAGAACGGCTCAAAGATATGATCCAAAGTCCGGTGGTCTATCCCGCTTCCTGTATCACTGAAGGCAATCATTATATATTTGCCGGGTGAGGCGCCCGGATGAATCTCAGTATAGGCCTCATCCAGGACTGCATCCGTGATTTCTATGGTGATGGTTCCGCCATGCGGCATGGCGTCCTGGGCATTGATGCCCAGGTTCATGAGGATCTGGTCTATCTTGCTTGCATCAACACGAATGAATTTCGGTGTTTCAGCCGGGACAACCTTTATCATGATATCTTCGCGTATCGTTCGTCTCAGGATCTTCTGGAAGTCTGAGATTACCTGCCTGAGGTCGACCGTTTTCATTTCAAGGACCTGCTTGCGGCTGAATGCAAGCAGTTGCCAGGTCAAGTCCTTTGCACGCTCTGCGGAGCGCTTTATCTGGAGAATTTCCTGATAATACTTGTTTCCCGACTTTATCTCGCTGAGAAGCAGGTCCGCGTACCCGAGAATAGGAGAAAGCATGTTATTGAAATCATGGGCTATTCCTCCTGCCAGTTGGCCGACAGCCTCCATCTTCTGCGCCTGACGCAGCAGGCTCTCAAGCCGTAACTCCTCGGTAATATCCCGGGAGAAAACCACCTGACCGATGGGGTTTCCTTGGGTATCTTTCAAGCCGACACAGGACATACGGGTAGGAAAGATTGTCCCGTCCTTTTTTCTGTGTCCTATTTCCGCCCTATAACTCCCTTTCTCTCTTGCTGCTTTAAGGCACGGCAGCACCTCATTCTCCATCTGTTCCGGAGTGTGGAATATGCTTAAGTTCACGCCCTTGAGTTCATCGGGGGTATAAGCGTGCATGGCTGCCCAGGCGGGATTGACATAGAGAATGTCGTTATCGAGGCCGATCATGGCGATGCCGTCGATTGATTGCTCCAGGGCTTCATTTTGCCGGAGGAGAATTCTTTCCACCCGTTTTCGTTCGGTAATGTCCAGGATGACACCTACCAGGCCGGCTATATTGCCGTCGCTTCCTACATATGTGGCCTTATTGAAAATGACATCATGCCTGCTGCCGTCGGCATGGGAGACTGATGTCTCATAAACCTGTACTCCGGGGTTATTGAACAGTTCGGTGTCTGCTTTAAGGTACAGCTCAGCCAGATCTTTGGGGGCCAGGTCAAAAACGGTCTTTTCTACGATCTGATCTTTTGCCAGACCCATAAATTCCAGATAAGCCTTGTTACAACCGAGGTAAACGCCCTGGATGTCCTTGTAAAAAACAGGGGGCGGTATGGAATCAAGAAGTTGTTGTAAAAAGAACACCTGGGAGCGTTGGGCCTCCTCTGCCTGTTTGCGGCCTTGTTCCTCTTTTTCCCTTTGCAGCCGGGCATGAAGGATCGGGGCCACCTGCTCGGCAATGCCCTCCATCAGACGTTGTTCATGGTCACCATATCCTGAAGCCTTGTTGGCTACGACAAAGACACCGATGGTCATTTTTTGAAAGACTATAGGGACAACCAGGACGCAGTCTATGAGGATGTGTCCTTCAGGTACCGCACCCGGCATGTTGGAAAATATACTCTTTTTTTCTGCTATAGCCTGTCCGATGATTTCTCCGGAAAGGGCGGCCCAGGGAATGCGAAGGATCTTTTCGGAGATGCGGGTGTTTTCAATATTCCCGATAAAGGAAGGAACCACGAGGGTCATCTCCTCATCCATGAATCCGAACAACCCGTGTTTGCTTCGGGTAATATCGAGGAGAACCTTCAGAACCTCTCCATACATCTCCTCGACAGGGCATGCAAGAAAGATCTCAGCGATCGTGTTCCGAATGGACAGGTTTCGTTCCGATTCCTTCAGCACCTGCTCGACCTGTTTACGCTCGCTTATGTCCAGCATTATCCCGACCATGCCGGAAACATGACCCTGTGAATCCGTATAGGTCGCCTTGCTGAAGACATAATTGCGCACGGTGCCTTCCGGGCATAATATGGCTTCATCATAAACCCTGAACCCCGGCATATGGATGAGCTCCATGTCCTGTGCGTGGCACCTTTGGGCAAGATCATGCGGGATGGTCCCGATCAGGTCGAGGATGGTCCGGCCGATGATCCGTTCCTTCGGCAGACCGATGATCATGGAGGCATATTGTATGTTGCAGCCCAGGTAAACGCCCTCAGCGTCTTTATAGTAGATCGGCGTCGGGATTGTATTGATCATGGTCTCCAGAAATTCCATTTGGTTATGGAGGGCCATTTCCGAATGTTTTCGCTCGGTGATGTCCATGTGTTGTATCACTGCATTGGATATTCTTTCCCTTGCGTCCCTTATAGGGAACACCGTGACATCAAGAATCACGGATGTGAAATGTTTCAATTGAAGGTTTTTGAGCTGTGAACTGTCATACGTGATTTCGAACCTCACCGTCTCACCTTTTTCAAACACACGTCTTACCAAAGGCAAAAACCCTTGTTCTTCAACAATGGAATCATTAAAGATGTTGTACTTGCCGACGACCTCTACATCCGAGATGTGCAGCAAGTCCCTGCAAGCCTGGTTGAGTCTTATGAGTGTACCTTTGTCATCGGAGATCCACATGGGGTGAGGACTCTGATCAATGACACTATTGAGAAAGGACTCCGATGTCCTGAGCATCTCCTCTGCATGCTTGCGCTCGGTTATGTCCCGAACGATGGCCCACATGCCCGAGGGATTGCCGGCATCGTCCTTCAGGAGGAAGGTCCGAAGCTCCACCGGGAAGACGGTGCCGTCCTTTTTACAATACTCCTTCTCATAGATTTCAGAATACCCCAATGGGAGTATCTGTTTATCTACGATATCTGCCTCAAATGCATGCCACTTCTCAGGTGTCAGGTCCTTGTAGATCATGGCACGTAATTCCTCAGAGCCGTAACCGACCATGTCCTGATATGCCATGTTGGATTCGAGGATTCTTCCCTCCATGTCGGTCAAGACAAAGGCGTCCATCATGCTGTCGTGGAGCCGGTGATATTTGGCCTCGGAGACCCGTAGCGCCATCTCTGCTTGTTTGTGTTCAGTGATATCCCGGGAGAGCATCAATCCGGTGATTCTTCCGTTGCCGTCCGTATATACCGTCCCTGTCGTCTCAAGCCAGATATAGCCCTTCTCGGGGTGAGAGTACCGGTATTCGGCCCGCTCTTCGGACCCGGACTCCAGGCCTCTTGCGAAAGTCTTCAGTTCCTTTTCCAGGTCGTCGGGGTGAACCAATTCAAGCCAGCTGCGACCTAACAGCTCGTCTCCCCGGCCAAGGATTCTCCGGCAAGACGGTGAGATATAGGTGAAGGTTCCCTTTTCATCGGTCTCCATAACCACTTCACTGATGTTCCGCGCCATGAGGCGGTATCTCTCCTCGCTTTCCCGCAGGCTCTTAGTCGCCTTTTCCAAGTCCAGCATCTTGTCTTCCAGTTTGCGGATAAGGGCCTCGTTATACATACGGTAGTAGACCGTTTCCTCCTCAATGCCATGCCTGGGGACGGCTGACCTGCCTGCCTTGTGCTCTTCAATGACCTGTTCCACCAGGGAGAGAAAGGCCTCGGGCTCAATGGGTTTGACGATGAAGCATGCAGCCCCCAGGCTCAGGCCCAGTTCCTCGTCCTTTGGGTCGGTGTAGGTGGCGGTGTAAAAAACAAAGGGGATGTCTTTCAGCCGGTCGTCCTTCTTCCATGCACGGCACAGGGCAAAGCCATCCATCACGGGCATGAGGATGTCCGATATGATAATGTCCGGCGGGTTGCTTACGGCCAGTTCCAGGGCCTCTGCACCGTTTGCCGCCCGGATTATGTCATACTGGCGGGTCTCAAGGATTGTCTGCAGGAGATAGAGATTCTCCGCATGGTCATCAACGATCAGCACCGTGCTCATAACGTATCCTCTTCTTTCACATGGATCCTGCTTTCAGGAAGGTCTTCACTTCCGCCATGAATGTCTCGGGGTTGATGGGCTTCTCGATATAGCCGGTGCAACCCGCCGCCAGGACCCGTTCGCAGTTCCCCACCATTGCATAGGAGGTCACAGCCACGATGGGCGTATCTTCAAGGTCCGGATTCTGCCTCAGGTTGCGGGCGACGGCGTAACCGTCCATTGCAGGCAACTGGATATCCAGGATGATCAAGTCCGGTTTGAGCAAGACTGCCATATCAATGCCCGGTTTACCATCCGACGCAGCAAAGACTTCATAGTTGTTCTGCTCTAGGATGAACCTGAAAAGATAAAGATTCTGCTCATTATCTTCTATGACAAGGATTTTCCCTTTCATACATCTTTTCTCTTTTTAGGTAGCGTGATACTGAAGGTGCTTCCTGAACTCCATATGCTTGTTGCCCAGATTTTACCCCCCATTATCTCTACAAGTCTTTTACATATGGAAAGCCCCAAGCCCGTGCCTTCATATTTCCGGGTAAGTCCCGAATCGATCTGCCTGAAGGATTGAAAAATTGTTTCCATATCTTCATTCTTGATGCCGATGCCGGTATCGATAACCCTTATAGTTACGTTGTCCCCTTCCGGTTCGCATTCAATTTTTACCCAACCCTTTTCTGTAAACTTTATGGCATTGCTGATCAAATTCAGAAGAATCTGTTCCAATCGCCTGCGGTCGCCTGTTATGGTTTCAATCTCGGGAGAGATTGAAAGGGTAAGATCAAGCCCCTTTTTCCCTGCAAGTGGACTTACACTCTCCAAAGCCTTTCCTATTGTTTGACGCAGGTTGATATTTTCATATGCTACCTGCAGCTGTCCTGCTTCGATCCTGGATATATCAAGGACATCATTGATCAGCGAAAGTAGATGCTGTGCACTGCTGTGCACCATATTCAGTTGTTTTTTCTGTTCATCATTCAAGGGTCCGACCATTCCCTGGAGAATAATACCGGTGAAACCTATGATTGAGTTAAGAGGGGTCCGCAGTTCGTGCGACATGGTGGCCAGGAACGCGGATTTCAATCTGTCAGACTCCTCTGCGTGTTCTTTTGCGACTGCAAGTTCGTTCAGTGTCTGAATACGCTCGTTAATCTCCGCTGAGAGCTTCTCGTTCGCCTCTTCTAGCCATGACGTGCGCTCTTTGACCTGTGTCTCAAGATGATCCCTGTGTTCTATGAGATCGGCCTGTGTGTCCTTCAATGATTTGTAAGTGAGCCTGAGGGTATTCATCATCTGGTTATAAGAATTTGCCAATAATCCGATTTCATCCTGAGAGGTAATATCTATAAAGCGCTCAAGATTCGATGTTTGAGCAATGTAATCTGTTTCATCAATGAGCTTCTTCAAAGGTCTCACAACATAGATATTAAGTCCGATCAAGGTAAGGATACTCAATAATATCAGAGCGATCGCCATCCCTGAAATTGTCAATACGATTTGGTTAATGAGCTGCTTTTCGATATTTTCAGAAGGGATAAGAACGGCTATCCTCCAGTCTTGTTCAGTGGAACGTAGCGTAAAAACATAATTTTTCTTATCCTGGATAGTAACCGAGACAAACCCTTGTTTGGGTTGTTCAAGTATTTTGAGAAGGTCAGCCGAATAGTTGTTCACATTTTTAAAAAGCATATCTTTGCTTAAGCCGGCCAAGACCACCCCATTCCTGTCTGTAATAATTATCTTTCCACGAGGATTGGTCTTAAAATTATAAATATAGTTTGTTAAGTTCACCAATGTTACATCAGCGCCCACTACTCCATAAAACACGCCGTTTTCATCCACAAGGGCCCTGACGATGCTGATGTTGATATCGGAGGTTGTGAGCGAAGGGTACGCGTCGGTTTTCATAACTTTTCCGGGATTATTTTTCGCTAATATATACCAGGGGCGTTCTCTGGGGTCATAACGGGTGGGCCGTGCACGTTTGTGCGATCGCACAAAGCTGCCGTTTTCCCTTCCCATGTAAACCGAATTCACATAATCGTGCGTAACTCGATAATTATTGAAGATATCGATTATTTTCTGTTCAAGATCCTGGATATGGTATGTAAAGATTACTTCGTCGGCATGAACAAAGTTGGTAAAATTGTTCTCATCCCTTGACCGGACTGTTTCGTCTGCCACAAACGTATTGATGTCATTTTCCACATTGGTAAAAAAGGCATTCAAAGCAAAGTCAACATGATGAAGCTGGTTTGATATATCTTCTTGGATCGAGCTTAACCTTTCTTCCCATATCCAGGAATAAAGAATACCCCCTAAGGTGAACATGATGAATATCGCGCTGAGGGTATATAGGACCAACAATTTCGTCTGGAGTCTCATTTTGGACGTACCTTCGATGCTGGCTTGATGATGTATTGGATGCGACTATGCTTAATCTACGAAGTCTCTTCAAACCCATCGGCGACTCTCATTATATTATGTGATGCACTACAGAGAGATACAATCACCTAAAAGGGTTAGATCTGCAGTTTTCGGTGAAAGATGACTGATCATTGGACATAACCTGCCGGTTAGGGCTTCGCGATCCCCTCCTTGATGGCGAAACGTACCAAGTCGGTCTCTTTATGGATATTGAGCTTGGCCATGAGGTTCTTCCGATGGGACTGAACCGTGTTGACCGTGCGTCCCAGATCAGCGGCGATTTCCTTGGTCGTCAGGCCCTCTGCAATGCGCTGCAGGACGATCCGCTCCTGGGAGGTAAGGTATGCAACCCTCTTGGAGAAACCTGGTTTCCTTCTTCCACCCATGCGGAACTTATCCACGAGCACGTGGGTAATGTCAGGGCTGAAATAAAAGCCTCCCGCAAACACCTCGCATATGGCATCCACCATGATACGGCCGGCTGCCTCCTTTGTCAGGTATCCATGTGCTCCGGCCTTTATCGCCTCTTCGATCATGGCTTGCGAGTCATGAATGCTCAGCATGATGATCCTGCAGGCAGGGTGTTTTCTGATCAGCTCTCGCGCCGTTTCCAACCCGTTCAGACAAGGCATGGTGACATCGAGGATGAAGACATCCACAGGGTTCCCCTCTGCCACCTTCAGGGCCTCCAGGCCGTCCGATGCCTCTCCTACGACCTCGATGCCTTTGTCGCTGCGTTCAATGACGAAACGCAGCCCATCCCGCACGAGCGGGTGATCGTCGGCGATCAGGACACGAATGCTCATTGCGGCTCCTTCCCCTCGGATGTTTCACGATCAGTAGGGATCGTCACGGTGACCTTCACCCCTTTCCCGGGCGTGGATGATATATTCAGCATGCCCCCAAGTCCTGCAATCATCTCCTGCATGACCTGCAGGCCGAGGTGTGTGCCCGGCTTTAACGCCTGGTGGGCCGGATTGAATCCCTTCCCATCGTCAGTGATGAAAAGCCGCAACTGTTGCTTGGGGGAGGATAGACGCACCCGCACATGTTGGGCCTGTGCATGCGTGATCACATTGTTCAGGCACTCCTGTACGATACGGAAAAAGACTGTCTGGATCTCAGGGGGAATCGTGGCTCTCCGTGTGGTGTCGTTAAAATGGATCTTCAACGGTATCATGTGGGTGATCTGGTCAATGTGCAGGCGCAATGCCGTTGGCAGACCGAGGACATCCAGGTCCGGCGGGTGGAGCTCTGTGGCCAGGGCCTTCAGTTGTTTCACCGATTTTTCGAACAGTCGGCGGCTCTCCTTCAGCAACGCCAGGGCATCCTTATACTTGCCCGCACGGAGGTCTTCCTCTGCGGCATGCAGGCGTGCCATGACGCCCACCGTGATGGAGCCCACATCGTGATGGAGCACGGCTGAAAGACGGCGCTTTTCCTCCTCTCTTACGGACAGCAGCTTGCGTGAAAATTCGTGGGTGCGCTCTTCAGCCTGCTTCCTTTCCGAAACATCATGGATCACCATGCAGGTTCGCAGTCCCTCTTCGGTCTCGAATACCGCAGAGGACACCTCTGCCGGGAAGGACGACCCATCCGCCCGGATGAAATCCATCTCACCGGTAGCGTATCCCTTCTTCTCCCTTTCCCTCAACAACTTGCCGAGACGCGGATCATTCCTTTCAACCAAGCCGATTCGCCCTATCTTCGCAATCTCTTTCTCTGTTCTCTCGAACATCCTACATGCGGCCGGGTTTGCCGCAAATATGCGGCCGTCCGGGGCCGTGAGCAGGATGCCCACAATACTATGCTCGAAGATGGCACGCAGACGTGCCTCGCTCTCGCGCAATGCCTGCTCCGCCTGTTTGCGCTCGGTAATGTCGCGGACGCTGCTCCGATACCCCAGGGGATGAGACTGCTGATCGAAGATCGGCTGCCAGGAGACCTCTCCCCAGCGCACCGTGCCGTCCTTGCAGGCTATCCGGAATTCCACTCCATCACCCCGGTTGCCATGTGCGGCATCCTGGAGCTTCTGTCTCATGAAGGCACGGTCCTCCTCGAAGATAATCGGCAACGGGTAGTCGGGCATGGCCAGACAGTCATTAAAGGAGTAGCCTGTCATCTCTTCCACGGCGGGATTCACCCAAACAAGCCTTCCATCGATTGCAATCCAACTTTCCCAATCCACCGTGTAGTCAGCAATGGCACGGAAGTTCTCCTCGTTTTTCTGCAAAGCCTCCTCAGCCAGTCTGCGCAAAGTGATGTCGTCATGGGCGATCACGACACCACGCCTTGGGTCCCTCATGTGCGATACGCGCATTACGAACCAACGCTTCTTGTCGGGTGAGTGGCAGGGGTATTCCATGCTGAAAGCAGTTCTTGTATCCTCAAGCACCTCAAGGATGCCTTGGAGCGCTGCCATTGCGGATTCATCCCCGTCGTGCCTGATTGCAGTTTCACATACCGCCAGGTAATCACCCCCCATATATGCGTTTTCATCCGGACACCCGTTCTCCCTGGCAAACGTCTTCCATGCGGTGTTGACTGCAATGATACGGCCGGATTCATCCAAGACCGCCAAATGCGAGGACATGGACTCCAGGATGTCCTCAAAGAACTGATTCCTTTCCTTCATCGCTCGCTTTCCCAAGGGTACAATCGGTTATTTCATTCTGCAATTTGTGCATTATACATCCATAATATATCTATAAGATAATAATCAAAACTTGACGGGCAATGATGCCCTAACATATGTTTCAATAAGAACGTGTCATAGATGGGAAAGACAGGAGGCTGTAGGATGATATATCGCTTGCCGGGTATGCCTTTAGAGAAAAACAGATTTAGTGCCGGTTCTCTGATACGGACAATGATATTTGCTATGGTATGGGTTTGCCTCGCAGCCTTCATACCACAACCCGACAAATCGGTATCGGTATCTGAAGGCAGCTCTATAATCAAAATCCTCAGTGATATAGTGATTAAAAACGGCATTGAAGTAAATAAAGCGATATCCATAGGCGGAGATGTCAGAGTCTACGGGCATGTCCGGAAAGATGCGGTTTCAGTTGGTGGATCGGTTTACCTCGGACCGGACTCGGTAGTTGAGGGGAATGTCGTATCTATCGGGGGCACGGTGGAGAGAGAGCCGGGTGCGCAGGTAGGCGGTGAGGTGACCATTGTTGATGCCACGGGCCTGAAATCATACTTATTTTGGTTGCCGAAACAAGGAATTGCCAAAGTAAATGAGTTTTGGGACAGCATCGGATGGATTCCAGCCCTGGGCTTCTTCATAATCGCACTTTTCATAGTGGCAATAATGCCTGCTGCAGTGGGGTTCATCTCTTTCCAGATTGAAAACAATACGCTGCGTACGACCCTTTGGGGTCTGTTCGGCTCAATCCTGGTCTTTCCGATTGGTTTCATGCTCATTATATCCATAGTGGGAATTGTCATAGTACCCGTTTTGATTATTCTTTTAGGCTGCGCTTTTACCCTGGGCTATATCGCAGTTGCACAACTCATGGGAAAACGGATTACCATCACACTGAGGAAACCGAACAGGCATATCCTTGTCGAGACGATCTTAGGGTTGGTCGTCCTCTTCACCATCAGCCGCATCCCCTTTGCCGGGTGGCTTGTGAAGTATGCTGCAGTACTTGTCGGTTTCGGAGGGGTTTTGAGTGCAATCACTGCTGGATGGAGAACACGGCAGTGATTGATAACAGTGATCTGTGATCACTTCTTTATTCTCCATCTCCAATCAACGGCAACACTTTATCGATCCTAAATGAGACGAGATACTTGTTCTCTTTGTAGTATTCACCATGAGGGATATAGTGTTTTTTCCTCCGCAAGGTGTCTATCAGTTCACTATCCCTTTCCTCTTTGATCTTGGTTATATAAAGCCTCTTGCCCACGTACTTCTCGCCTTCTTCCATAAATATGTATGTTGCATGGGGATTGGACTTGAGGTTGTCGTGTGAAAGCCTTTCACCCATGATGAATGCTATGGTAGCTTCGTCTATGAAATGGGGGTGGGCATAAACAGCTGCATTTACAAATCCTGATGAATCGGAGGTTGCCAGCACACCTTTACCTCTGATATTTTCGAAGTATTCAGAAAGTTTCATACGCGCGCTCCTTTCATGACATCTTCAATATCAGATAGAGGCTTTCAAGTGAAAATCAAAGGGGTCCTTTATTAAAATAATAAAAAAAATAGGATGGCGGTTAGGGCATAGGACGCGCCATCCTTAAGAGGAGGTTAAAACTTTATTGCTTAATATTTTGATGCATTCCCGAGGAAAAGGATGCATGTCAAGAAAAGACACTATATAATGACAATCTGTGAAATTCCTGGACTAAGAAACACTTTTGCGTATTATTCTATGAATTGAAGGAAGAAAGAAATAATCCACCCATGAAATGAATTGTATGAGGAGTGTTATGAAGAGAATTCTGTTCATGCTCATGGTAACCATGCTGGCGCTGGTCATCATACTGATATGCTCAACCTTTCATAATCGTAAAGACGTTTATGCAGAGAAGACCCTCACACAGAATAGAGAAAACATTAGCTCGGTGAGTTGCAGGCAGTGCCATGCCGAGTTCTACGCTGTATGGTCCCAGTCTCTTCACGGCCTTGCCATACAGCCGTACTCTCAGGAGTTTGCCTTGAGCAAGCTTTCCCCACAGGCAAAGGATATCAGAATCGGCGGATATGGTTACCAGGCCGATATAAAGGGTAGGGAAGGTTATGTGATCGAAAAGGGTAACTTGCCTTGGAACAGCTCAAGATATCGAATCGATCACGTGCTTGGAGGAAAGAATATATTTTATTTCCTTACGTTTTTAGAGGAGAGGAGGTTTCAGATCCTGCCGCTGGCTTACGATGTACATAAGAAGGAATGGGTCGATACGGCTTCCAGCGGGATCAGACACGCAAGAGGGAAACCGGGGAACTGGAAGGAACCGGGGTATACCTTCAACACTTCATGTTCCAGCTGCCATGCAGGCCAATATTCAATGAACTACGATCTTAAGAACAATACATACGGCACAGTTTTGTTTGAGCAGGGCATTAACTGCGAGTCGTGCCATGGCCCGGTAAACGAACATAGCATGATCTTCCTGAAGGCTGCGGAATACAGTACCGTTCCCGAAGACCGGAAGATCATCAGCAACAAGAAATTTACTTCGGCTCAAATCAACTCAACATGCGCATCATGTCATTCCAAGATGGTTCCCATTACCAACTCCTTTACACCAGGCGAAAACTTCTTTGACCATTACGACCTGGCGACGCTCGAAGACCCCGGTTTTTCTTCCGACGGATGCAATCTGGCCGACAATCACACCTATACCCGCTGGCTCATGAGCCCCTGTGTCAAATCCGGCCGGCTCGATTGCCTCAGGTGCCATACCAACGGCGGCGGCTACCGGTTTACCGACAGTGCCAAGGCCAATGATGCCTGCCTGCCATGCCATGCAAAACGTATTCAGGACACAAGCGCGCATACCCACCACAAACCCGGCAGTCCCGGCAGCTTGTGCATCTCATGCCACATGCCTAAGACGGGATTTGCCCGCATGCAGAGCACCGACCATTCCATGCTGCCCCCGGTTCCTGCCGCCACGTTAGCCTTCAAGTCTCCAAACGCCTGTACCATTTGTCATGCGGACAAGGATGCCGCCTGGGCAGATAACACTGTTAGGCTATGGCACAAGGATGATTATCAGGCCCCATTCCTTAAACGTGCAGCACTTATTGAAGCAGGGCGCAGGCGTGATTGGAGCAAGCTTTTTGATATGCTCGCATACATACAGAGCAAGGATCATGATGATGTGATTGCCTGCTCGCTGCTTCGGATGCTTAAGACATGCCCTGATATGAATAAGGTCCCTGTATTCATCGAGGCCCTTGACGACCCCTCAGGGCTTATCCGCTCGGCAGCGGCAGAGGGGCTTAGAGATGTGTCGACATCAAAGGCAATCAAGGCCTTGCTTGCAGCAACGGATGACCCGATAAGACTTGTACGCATCAAGGCTGCTTCCGTATTGGCCAGGTATTCCACACAGAAACTCACTGAACCCGAGGCAAAGAGTCTTGAGCGGGTAACAGGTGAATACCTTACCTCATTGCTGGTTCATCCGGATCTGTGGCAATCTCATTACAATATGGGTAATTACTTCCTTGACCGGGGGGAGAACAAGGATGCCCTTTTGGCATATAAGACAGCCATACGGATTGAGCCCGGCGCCACGGCCCCTTATGTTCATTCATCCATTGCCTATGCACGGCTCCATGATGTGTCTGAGGCCGAAGCATCTTTGAACAAGGCACTTAAGATTGACCCGAACAATGCGGACGCCTATTTCAACTTAGGGCTCTTGAAGATTGAGCAGGATGATATAAAGACGGCCGAAGAGGATCTCAGGACCGCGTTGAATGATGACCCGACCATGGCTGCAGCCGCATACAACTTGAGTATCATACTCTCAAAGGACAGATTGAAGGAGGCCGTCGCATGGAGCAAAAAGGCTTACCTGATGCAGCCTGAGGTGAAATACGGCTACAGCCTGGCATCCTTTTTGAAACAAGACGGCAACTGGGACGAGGCCCTAGATGTGTTGAGACAGGTAGTTGCTTCAGACAGGACATTTGGCGATGCATACCTGCTCATGGGTGAGATCTATGAAGAGCGGGGAAAGAAAAGGGATGCAGCGGCTGTGTACCGGCAGGGGCTCGCAGTCGAAGAACTTCTGAAGAAAGACCGCAATCGGCTGGAGAGAAAGCTCGAATCCTTGCAATGATGATCGCCGCTGTCATGAAAGAGTACCTACGCATGCGCTGAAGACATGGAGGATATCATATGAGAATCTGGCCGAACCATCCAAGGATCTATGAAATCAATACCTGGGCATGGCTTGAAGAACTCAGCAGGCAAGCCGGGCAGGAGATAACGCTTGCCACGGTATCAAAAGAGGTATGGAACGCCCTTGCAGAACTTTCCCTGGATGCGGTCTGGTTCATGGGGGTCTGGGAGAGGAGTCCCGTGGGTTTCGGTATTGCGGTGAAGAACGAGGGTCTTCAGGAGGAATTCCGGCGTATATTACCCGGTTATCAAACCTCTGACATGACGGGTTCTCCCTACTGTGTACGCCGGTATGTGGCGGATGCACGTCTGGGTGGTGCCGATGGCCTTGCCGTAGCACGCAAAGAGCTTGCAAAGCGGGGCTTAAGCCTTATCCTTGATTATGTACCGAACCACGTGGCCCCTGATCACCCTTGGGTTACCGAGCATCCTGAGTATTTCATACATGGAGACCATGAAGACCTTGAAAACGACCCTGCATCATTTATCGAAGTGAAAGACAAAATCTATGCCTGCGGAAGAGACCCTTACTTCCCGGCCTGGCAGGATGTGCTCCAGCTCAATGCGTTCAATAAAGGCCTGCGCCAGGCAGACCTTGAGGTGGTTTCAGCCATCGCTCAGCAGTGTGACGGCATACGGTGCGACATGGCCATGCTGCTCATGAATGACGTGTTCGCCAGGACCTGGGGAGACAGGGCGGGTTCAAGACCTGTCACGGAGTTCTGGCCGGATCTTATCAAATCAGTAAAGAAATACCTCCCTGACACCCTGTTCATGGCAGAGGCTTACTGGGATCTGGAATGGGAATTGCTGCAGCAGGGGTTTGACTACTGCTATGACAAACGTCTCTATGACAGGCTCTATTCAGAAAACGCCGAGAGTGTGAGGCTTCACGTGGGCTCTGATGTTTCTTATCAGAAGAGGCTGGTGCGTTTTATTGAAAATCACGATGAGCCAAGGGCGGCTTTTGTATTCCCCCATGATAAAGCGCGAGTCGCAGCGCTCGTCATTGCAACGTTACCCGGGGCGAAGCTCTTCCATGAAGGCCAGTTCGAGGGTAGAAGGGTGAAACTGCCGGTCTTCCTGAAACGAAGACCCGATGAGCCTGTGGACCATGGTCTCAAAGCATTCTATGGCAAGCTGCTTGAAGCCGTGAACATACCGGTGATACAGGAAGGAAATTGGCGTCTCTGCGGACTTTCCGGATGGCCGGACAATGCGACGTGGATGACCCTGGCTGCATGGTTCTGGCAAAAAGGCAAGGATGTCTGCCTGATCGTGGTAAATCTCTCCGAGACAAGGGCCCAGGCTCGTGTGCGTATGACCGGCGTCGACCTTGCAGGGAAGACGCTCCAGATGAGAGACCTCATCAGTAATGAGCTCTATGAGCGATCAGGCAACGAGATGGCGGAGATCGGCCTGTATGTTGATCTCAGTCCGTGGGCGTTCCATGTCTTGAGATTTGAAAGTGCCTAACTCTGATGAAAAAGCCGAGAACGCCTAAAAACCTGTTCATGGTCGGCCGGAGGCTGCGACATTGCTCTGATCTTTGATGTTTTCCTCAACCCACTGATGGTATCTCACTGCGCGTGCAAGGGCAGAGGCCGCCTTGTCCGGTGCGGAATAGGGCATGATGCCGTGATGGTCGAGGAAGTCCACGGGATTATTGTCCATTCGGATATCGAAGCTCATGATGTCGAAAACCGGTATGATAGGCCGCCGGTATTTTTCGACAAGTTCAACGATGAGGGTGAAGAGCTTGGTTTCTTCGGCTATCATGATTTCAGCCGATTGCTTCACGGCCTGGGTGGGTACGGTGCTGGACCTGAGCCAGCCATGGGCGCGAAGGCTTAGGTATCCGAGGCCCATGAGAAGAACGGCATCGGCTGACGCATGCTCCATAAGCTCTATAATGGTGTCCGTGATTACACTCACGCGCTGGGGCGCCACCAGGTCGATAGGGTTGCCCCTGCTCCAGTAGCGTGGAAGGATCTTATCGAGTGTTTCTATAAGAGACGGATCAAGGGGATTTACGACAAGAGAGTTTTTAATGCACAAGTCGGTTGCTATCACACCCCATCCGCCGCCCGAGGTGATAATGGCCACGCGGTTTCCGGAAGGCATGGGCTGCATAAGGACCCCGGCCGTATCGATCATTTCGTCCATGGTATCGAGCTGGATAATACCCGTCTGCCGGCACATGGATGTGAAAAGCTCGTCGTTGCCCGCCATGGCGCCTGTATGGGACATGGCAGCCACGGCACCTCTGTGGGTGCGTCCTCCCTTGATGAGGATGATGGGTTTCTTCGGCGATATCCTTCGGGCGGCCTCGAAAAACTTCCTGGGCTGCCTCAGGCCCTCCACATAAAGGCAGATGATCGTGGTCTTTTCATCGAGCTCGAGATATTCCATGAAGTCTTCCAGGGTGAGGTCGGCCTCGTTCCCCGAGCTGATGAGGCGGCTGATGCCGATACGCCGTCGCAGGAAGCGGTATGAGATGGAAGACCCAAGGTTGCCGCTCTGTACGATGAGGCCGATGCCGCCCGGTCTCAACGGCATGGAGCCCATGAGGGCCTGCATGATGGATGGATACGCACTGAACACGCCCATGGTATTGGGACCCACCAACCGCATGCCTCCTTTCCTGGCGGTCTTAACCACCTCTCGTTCGAGCTTTGCTCCCTTGGAACCGGTCTCGGAAAAACCGGCGGTAATGATGATGCCATACGGTATCTTTTTTTCTATGCACTGTTTCACCGTGTCCAGAACAAGGTTGTCTGCAACCACGATGAGGGCGAGGTCAATGGGTTTGTCGATCTCATCGAGGGAAGAGTACATTTTTCTGCCGAACCATTCTCCTCCCCTGGGGTTGACGGGAAAGATCTCGCCTGCAAAACCCCGTTTCACGATGGTGTGGAGGATGTTGAACCCCCATTTGAAGATGTCGGTAGAGGCGCCGATGAACGCTATGGTGCGTGGTTCGAAGAGACGCTGAAGATCGTTGATGGCAGGCATGATTAATACTTGCCCCTAAAGTCGGGTCTTCTTTTCTCTTTCTGGGCACGAACCCCCTCGCGGGCGTCTTCACTGGCAAAAATAGGCATGCCGATGGCCACCTCACGAATGAACAGATCCTTCAAATTCCTCATGCGCATCTCTCGGTTGAATTTGATGATGCCCTGGGTGGCAAGTGGACCGTTGGAGGAAATCTTACCAGCAAGTTCAAGGGCGGTATCCATGAGCTTGTCCTTGGGGACGACCCTGTTAAGGAAACCCCATTCATACATGGTCTTGGCATCGAAATTACCGGCTGTGAGGAGGATCTCAAGGGCCCTGCACGTTCCGACATGGCTCGGAAGGAAGATGTTCCCTCCGCCCGTGGGCATGATGCCGAGGCTCGCCTCACGCATCTGGAAGACCGCATCCTCGGATGCAACGCGCAGGTCTGCGCCCATGACCATCTCGAAACCGCCGGTGAGGCAATAACCATGGATAGCCGCGATAACGGGCTTGTTTACAAAGCTGATCTTGAGCATGGCCTCACCGACACCCTTGCCGTCCCATCCGGAGGCTACCCACTCTTCTGCCTCATTCTCAGGCGGTCTTGCCCTTGTGAGAATGGGTATAGCAGTCTTCAGGTCCATTCCGGCGCAGAATATGCCGGGAAGTGCCGAGTACAACACAGCCACCCTGATGTTAGGGTCATCATTGATGTCTATCCAGGTCTTGTGCAGTTCGAGCAGAATACCCGGGTCCAGGGCATTGAGCTGCTGGGGGCGATTGAGGCCGACCTTTGCGATGTGTCCGATTTTTTCATAAATAAGATTCATACACCCTCCCTAGGACTGCATGTAGTTATCGATCCATATAGTGCTACCGGTCTACCGGGCATTTGTCAACCACACGGGGATCATAAAATTAAGGATAGCAATGATGTGTAGAGATTTTTGCTTCATCCTTCATGCCTAAACTTGACGTCTTGACAAAATGATCTATCAAATTATCTTTTATATTGAACACCCAGTCAATTTAAAAAGGAAAAGCAGTGAAACGCAGCACCCTCGGTTTACGGAAGAATCTCAAGGAACTCAAGCGCAGGGAGGCCATAATCTCCTCGGCCATACAGGTCTTCTCTGCCAAGGGATATGAGAGGGCCACCATGGATGACATTGCTGCAGATACCGGGCTCAGTAAGGCATTGATCTACTGGTACTGGGAAAACAAGGCTGCGTTATTCTCTGAGCTGGTTGACCGGTGCATGATACCCTACTGCCATCTCCTGCAGAAGACCATCGACTCCCCTGATCCGTTTGGAGAGAAGCTCACCTTGTTCCTGACGGATTTCACACGGCTCTTCAGAGATAATGATGCCTTGAACAAGCTGGTGCATTTCGGCTCACTCCATTCCCATCCGGTAAATGAACAGGAGAATTTCAGCGAGAAGGCGAACGCCTATTACCAAAGGGTCCAGGACTTGCTCCATGAGTTGCTCAGCCAGGGTGTCAAACAGGGCTATTTTAAGGTCGACCTGGACAAAAAGGCGCTATCCTTTTTCCTCCTGCTGGCTGTGGAAGGATACATCTACATGTCCATGCTGGAAGAGAGGATGCCGGTTGAGAGGGCCCTGATAGACTTGGCCCGGAATATCATATTCCCGGCTGTCATTCGTAAAGATGATAACAGAACAGGCTTCAACAACTTGTTTTCTTGTAGATGAAGGGACACGGTGGTCTCTGTTGGCGGGTAGCTCGGTAACGGTTGACTTTACTTGGGGCTGCTAAAGGTTAAGATAAAAAAGGAGGATGCCCTATGGAATCCCAGGATAAAGGTGTGTTCGATAGATTTCAGGAGATCTTCTTTACTTTTCAAATCGATGAGATCATCAAGCATGCGGATGATCTTATCGGCTCTCATGTATCCCCGCAGGGTTTCCTTACTGTATGCCAACAGTGCATGGACGTTGTCGGGAAGAGGTTTGAGGCAGGTGAATACTTCCTCCCGGAGCTGATTGTTGCAGGGGAGGTCTTCAAGCTGTTGAGCCTAAAGATACGACCATTTCTCAAGACATATGATACCCTCGGCTCGAGCGGAAGCATTGTGGTCGGCACACCTAGGGGCGATATACACAGCCTCGGGAAGGACATCTTCTGTATGCTGGCCGAGGCTGTAGGGTTTAGGGTCCATAACCTGGGGGAAGATGTGCCGCCTGATGCCTTTATCGCCAAGGCAAGAGAAACAGATGCCAGGATTATAGGCATGTCTGCGCTCATTACGACTGCATACTCATCCATGCAGGAAGTCATCCGGCAGCTCGAAAAAGACGGGCTTCGAGACCGGGTCAAGGTCGTGATCGGGGGCGGTGCCACCACAAAAGAACTCGCTCAGAAGCTGGGCGCAGATGCACAAACATGGGATGCCTATGAAGGGATCAGGATCATAGAGTCGTTCCTTTCTCAAGAAGCCTCTGATGTGAAAATCGCCTCTGAAGGGGGAAAGCTCGGGTGAGGGAGCAGAAAATATTTAAGAGGGATCGACTGAGCGCTGATCAAAGGGTCAATGCTGTTGTGCGCTGCGAAAAGCCTGACCGGGTTCCGCTTTCTCTCATGATCTACTACTATGCCCCGTTTCACACGGGCATGGACATGGGGACGTACCTGAAGCGGCCCAAGGCCTACATGTCGGCGATGCACCAGGTGTTTGAAGATATCGGGCCCTGGGACATATATTACAACATCAATCCTTTCTCGAGGTTGATGTACAGCTATGTCATGATGATGAGGTCCCTGTGGCCCGGGATAGAGCTTCCTCGCGGCGGGGTGGTACAGATCGAGGAGATAGAATATATGACGCCTGAAGACTACGATGATATCCTCAGGTCCGACTCATGGTGGTCAACCAAGCTCGGCGATACCCTGTTCCGACTCAGGATGCTTCCCCGCTTCTGCCAGGAGGCAAGCGGCAGTAGCCCCATAAAGGTTTTTTCACAATTTATCGCCGGACTCTTCAGCCAGTGGCTCTTCTGGTTCAGGGATTTCTCATGGTGGAGGAAAAAGGGGGCGGCCATCCAGATCGGCTACCAGGCCGAGATGCCTTTTGACATCTTCTCGCAGGCGAGAAACGTCATCAACTTTTCAAAAGACCTCTTTGCCATACCCGACAAGATAGGCAAAGCAGCCACTAGGCTTGCCGACAGCTTCGCCAATTTCTCCATCCTGATTGCAAAGGTCATGCAGGTTCCCCGTGTGCAGCTCTATCTTCACCGGACATCCAACAGCTTCATCTCGCCTAAGCAGTTCGAGATGCTTGCATTCCCGAGCATCGAGATCATCGTGAACCGATTGGTTGATGCAGGGATCACCCCGATCCTCCACTGCGACGGAGACTGGCTGAAGAACCTGAAGACCCTGCGCCGCCTCCCGGCAAAGTCCTGCATACTCCAGCTCGACGGGCTGACGGACATCTTCAAGGCCAAGGAGGAGATAGGCGAGGATATGTGTATCTTCGGCGATGTCCCCGCTGGCATGCTCGTGATGGGCTCAGAAAGCGAGGTCGATGAGTACTGCCATCGTCTCATCACGGAGGTGGGCAGGGGAGGGGGATTCATCCTGGCCGGTGGCTGAGAGGTCCCGTCCAACTCCCGTGTGGAGAATCTCAAAGCCATGGTAGGCGCTGTGGAAAAGTACGGCTACTATGAGTAAAATAAGGAGAAGGGATGAAAACCGATATCATCAATGCGGTGAAGGATTTTACGGCACAGGAGGGAGTCCTCATGGGCGTTGCGAGCGCAGAGGTGCTCAATGCAAAGGCCCCTGAAGGATTCCGCCCCGTGGACATAATGCCGAGTGCCAAGAGCGTGCTCGTCTTTGCCAAGCCTCTTCCCCTTGCCGTATTCCTTGTGCCCGACGGATTCAATCACATGTATTACCAGCGGTCTGCCTACATGTACTACCTCCTCATGGATAGGGTAGCAGATGGAGCGAGCATGATCCTCCAGGAAGAAGGATATCTTTCACTGCCCATCCCGTCCTACAGCCCATTACGATTTCATGAGGGCGAACCGAGGGGGGTCATCAGCCTCAAACACGCTGCAGCCGAAGCCGGGCTGGGCGCAATCGGAAGAAATACCCTGCTCATCAACCCCAAATATGGGAATATCATGAGGCTTGGTGCTCTCATGACCGAGATGCAATGGCCGGAATACTCATCCAATGCCGATTACAGACCCTGCCCGGAAGGGTGTCATGTATGCGAACGCTCTTGTCCGATAGGCGCCATCAAAGATGGCAGGGTAAATAAGACAGCCTGCCTGGGCAGGTGCATCAAGCATGCGATGCTGCCTCCATCTTTCATGCTCCCTGTGGTTAAGAAGGCAGTTGCACACAGCAGGATGCTCACAGAGTTCATGGAGCTCATCTCGCTCAATTTCTTCGAGACCTATGGTATCGGCTGCACGGCCTGCTTGAATGCATGCCCACATTTCCCGGGTAAAAAAAGAGAGGTCAGCCGGGGTGTGAGAAATAATTAAGAAAGAAGGCCATTCATGACTTCCAATAAACATTTGCAATCCATGCTCGAATTCTAGATGAGATCGGAGATGACCATGCATGCATTTATCGCTGACCTGATCAAAGACGGGCCGGTCCTGACGGACGGATCCTGGGGCACGCAGATCATCAAACGCGGCCTTAAGCCCGGGGAATCCCCTGATTCATGGAATCTCACCCACCCGGATAAGGTCCAGGAGGTAGCCAAGGAATATGTCGATGCGGGCAGCCGGATCATCCTGACCAACACCTTCGGCGCCAACCGTTTCGTGCTGGGCAAGTTCGGCCTTGCAGACAAGGTGGCCGAGGTCAACAGCAAAGGAGTCGAGATCTCCAAGAAGGCCGCAGGCACAAAGGCGTATGTCTTTGCATCCATGGGGCCCAGCGGCAAGTTGCTCCTTACCAGGGATGTCAGCGAGGACGACCTCAGGCAGGCATTTGAAGAACAGGCCAAGGCCATCGCAACGGCGGGTGCGGACGCCATCGTGGTGGAGACCATGATGGATCCGGCCGAGGCCAGGATAGCCGCCACTGCGGCCAAACAGACCGGGCTTCCCGTGCTGGCCTGTCTGGTCTTCGATGCAGGCAAAACCAAAGACCGCACCATGATGGGCAATACCCCCGAACAGGTTGTGGAAGTTCTCAGCCATCTAGGCATTGACGGCCTCGGCGCCAACTGCGGTCAGGGCATAGAGGGTTTCATCCCCATCTGCAGGCGTATGCGCTCAGTCACGGATCTTCCGCTCTGGATGAAACCGAACGCAGGGCTCCCGGAAAGGGTGGAGGGAAAGGTGGTGTACAGAACGACTGCCCAGGAATTCGTCCGCTTCGTTCCCGACCTTGTTCGCTCGGGTGCGAACTTCATCGGCGGATGCTGCGGGACGGAACAGGCATTCATCAGTGAGATTGGAAAAACACTGAAAGGCTTATAATAATAAAGAGGAGTCATGCATGCATGCCATCGAACGCGTACTCAACGCATTGGAAGGGAAGCCGACCGACAGGGTCCCCACCTTCTGTGCCATGGTTGAAGACAGGACCTTCAACGAGGTGCTCGGAAAACCGCTCATATCCCAGGAGACACTGTTGAAAAACCCCGTGTCCCGATTTTTCCTCGACAGATGGGGCACAAGGTTGACGAAGCTCGTATTTCAGCCCGAGGTGAACCGTGCCCTGGAAAAGCGCATCAGGGCCCAGGTCGAGCTGGGCTTCGATGCGGTATGGGCCTTTCTCGACGAGACCTTCGTCGTGCTCGATTCGAAGACCATGGCGAGGTTCACGGGGTCCATCTTCAATCTCCAGCCGGACGGCTTTGGGAACATGACCTACATGTACCGCGGGCCGGGCATCAAGAGCCGGGAGGATTTCGAGAGCTGGCCCTACTGGCCGGATGCCGATGATGTGGCGCACAGTTCGTACAAGTTTTTCAAGAGGATGGTTAAAAAATATGGAGATCGTTCCTGCATCATCGGCGAAGCCTCTGCATACGGTATCCAGGAAACGATCCTGTGGGCATTGGGCTTTGAGAAGATGCCTATCTGGATCAGACGTGAGAAGGATCTGATCAAGCGTTTTATCGAGAGAAACGAGGAGCTCTGCCTCAAGACCAACATGGCCCTCATCGATGCGGGGGTGAGAGTCATCATCCAGTGTGACGACTTTTCATTCAAGAGCGGCCCCATCATGAATCCGAAGCTTATCGACGAGCTCTTCGGCCCGTCATATAAGCGCATCATCAAGGCCGTGCACGACCGTGGAGCCAAGTATGTGCTCCATTCATGCGGCGACAACACCCTGCTCTTCGACACCTTCATCTCCTGGGGGGTGGATGGGCTCCACGCCTATGAAATGACCTCCAATGTCGACATCTTCAAGGAAAAGAAGATCCATGGCGACAAGGTTACCATCATCGGCGGGGTGGGGGTGGATTATCTGCTCACGGACCGCTCAAAGGATGAAGAGGTAGTGGAAGAGGTCAGGAAGCTCATCAAAGAGCTCGGCCCCGGCGGCAGGTTCATCATCTCCCCGGTCCACAGCCTGAGTTCCATACCGGCGCACAAACTTAAGGTTATGGTGGATGCAGCCAAACGTTATGGCAGCTATCCCATATCAATATCCTAACATTGAATCCAAGGAGGCTCTCACATGAAGGAATCGATCCTGGCGGTACGCAAGGCCATTGACGAACTCGACATCGACGGGATCAGCAAGCTCGTAAGCCGATGCCTGGAGGAAGGTCTTTCCCCGGAAGAGGTCATCCAGGAGGGCGTCAGCAAGGGGCTTGAGATCGTGGGGGGCAAGTTCGAGGCCGGTGAATATTTCCTGGCGGATCTCATCATGGCCGGAGAGGTCGTGAAAGAGGCCATGCCCATCCTCAAGGAGAAGATGAACCCGGGCGAGAGCAACAGCAGGGGCAAGGTCATCCTCGCCACGGTGGCAGGGGACATCCATGAAATCGGCAAGAACATCGTGGGCATGATCCTGTCCGCCAATGGATACGAGGTGATCGACCTGGGTGTGGATGTGCCGGCAGAGAAAATCATGGACACTGCAAAAACCACCGGGGCACGGTTCATCGGGCTCTCAGCCCTGCTCACCACCATGGTAGGCAGCATAAAGGAGGTGGTAGAGTCATCCAAGGCCGCAGGCCTGCGCAACAAACTAAGAATTGTCATCGGCGGCGCCTGCACATCAAAGGACCTGTGCAAGGAGATGGGGGCTGATGCCTATGGAGAGACCGCCATCGATGCCTTGAGGATCTTCAACGGATTTACTGCAAGTACCTGATATGGAAGCCTTTCCCCGTAAGACCTAAGGAACAGCGATCCTAAAGACCTCATGAATCAGCATACCATAACCCTCATCCCTTCTGGCTCACAGCAATCGTTCCCTTCGGAGATGTTTCTCACAGAGGCGCTCCTGGACATGGGCATTGCCCTGAAAACCCCCTGCGGCGGCAAGGGCATATGCAATAAGTGCAAGGTTATGGTGGAAGGAGAACCCGCTGCAGTTCTTGCCTGCCAGACACGCATCACTAAGGATCTTAGGGTGCATGCAGAGCAAGAGGAGATCAACCGGGACATCCATATCCCTCATGTCCGTCCTGATGATCACATATCAGTGGCCGTGGACATCGGGACCACCTCTGTGAGGATATCCCTGGTTGATACATCACGAAAGGCCTCGTTCGAGATCGCATCATTTCTTAACCCGCAGCAGAGATTCGGACACGACGTCATCTCACGGATCGCAGCAGGCAGGGACCCATCCAAGCTACAGTCCCTACAAAACCTTATCAGAAAGGCCGTCAATATCCGTCTCGGCTTGGTTCTTAATGTCATAGAACTCCCTGCAGGCATGATCGAACAGATCGTGTTCTCGGGCAACACCACCATGCTCTACCTGCTCTTCGGGCTCGACGTGGAGCCTCTGGGCAGGTATCCGTACACGACCCTGACAAAGGATTTTAAAGACCTCTTGGCAGAAGAGATCGGCCTTGATTGCATCGGTTCGGCACGTGTCCTTAGCCTGCCCGTGCTCAGCGCATTCATCGGCGCTGACCTCGTGGGCGGATTAACCATGTGCCATGACCTTGGCATCACCCGCAATGCCTTCTTCATTGATCTGGGCACCAACGGCGAGTTGTTCCTCCTGGACGGCAAGGGTAATCCGTATACAACCTCCTGTGCCATGGGCCCTGCCCTGGAGGGCATGAACATCACCTGGGGCATGACTGCCGATACCGGCGCCATCACCCATATTTATGCAGAAAAGGGAGGTCTCAGGTATCACATGATCGGCCGGGGCTGGCCTGTCGGCATCACCGGCACAGCGCTGGTGGACCTGATCGCCATCCTTCTGGACAATGGCATCATCGCACCGCATGGCGCCTTTTCCAATAATTCGGAGAAATATAATCTCTTGAGCCCGCTGTGCCTAAACCACAACGGAGAATCCAAAGGGCTTAAGCTCTGGGGAGATATCAGGCTCACCCAGAAGGATATCCGCAATGTCCAGCTCGCCAAGGCGGCATCGCTGAGCGCTGCACGCTTCCTCCTGGAGGCCGCCGAGTTTGACCCGGGTGACGTCGAGCATGTGTTCATTGCAGGGGCCTTTGGCGAGAACCTTGATCTGGATCATTTCAGCAGGCTCGGCTTTATCCCTTGTTTTCCCAATGCCGCCTGCGAGTTTCTCGGCAATACGAGCTTGAAGGCCGCCCAGAAGGCCTGCTTTGACCCTGATTTCCTGAAACGTGCCGTTACACTAAGGGACAAAGCCCGGGAGGTGGTGCTCTCCGCGTTGCCAACCTTCCAGGATGTATTCATTCGATCACTCGAATTCCCGGCATAAAAATGGTGAAGGCTGATACGCTCATGGTATACAAATAATCGATGAACCTTTGGTGGTGATGACATGGACCGGATCATCTTAGACGATATACCCTTTGAGGTGGATGAGAAAGGGCTTGTAGAGCTCTTAAGGATTCAACCCGGCTCCCGCAGCGCAGCCGAGCTCTCGAAGATCCTGGGAGAGGCCCGCTTGGTTGCCAGGCCAAAGGCGGCCTTTGCCGCGGCTGCTGCGCATATGATTGAAGAGGGAACCATAGAGATCGGTGGAGTACATTTCACCAGCAGGCTGCTGTGCATAAACCTGGACAAGGCGGGCATTGTCTTTCCGTTTGTAGCCACATGCGGGAGCGAGCTCGAGCAGTGGTCACGGACCATGAGCGGCATGCTGCATTCCTTCTGGGCCGATTCCATCATGCTCATGGCATTGGGCTGTGCCATGACCTTCCTTGAAACATGCCTGAAGAAGAGGGTAGGCGACGGGGCATCCCTTTCGTCCATGAACCCGGGCTCGCTTACGGACTGGCCGCTCACGGAACAGGCAGCACTCTTCTCCCTTTTGGGAGATAGTGCCAAGGCAATCGGCACCAGGCTCACCGAGAAGATGGTCATTCAGCCTCTTAAATCTGTTTCAGGCATACAGTTTGTCTCGGAGGAGGGATTTGTGAACTGTTCTCTATGCCCGAGGCAGGGCTGTCCATCCCGCAGGGCGCCGTATGATGCAAAATAAAAGGTGACTTCTATGATCTTTTTAAGCTTGTTATACCTTCCTGAACACCGTGCCGTTGAATGTTGCTATCAATTCATTGCCCTTAAACACTTCCATCCGGTAGAGGCCGGTACGCTTTGTCGTGTGGATCATCTTTGCCTCCGCAACTACCTTGTCGCCCACCTGTGGGGTCTTTAAAAAGGACCCGCTCACATCCAGCGCGAATGAAGGCAGGTGATCGCTGTTGGACGCAATGGAAAAGGCGACATCGGCCAGGCTGAAGATCAGACCCCCATGCACTGCGCCATTGAAATTCAGCATTTCATCTCTGATGACAACAGAGCACCGGGAATACCCTTTTTCAATGGTATCGACACTGATGCCGAGAAAACGGATAAAGGGGTCCTTTAATATTTTTTGAGTAATATCATCCATCTCTGACTCATATCCTCCTAACAGGATAATAGTCCATAGGATGGTACGATTGAAAGAATCATTTTTTGCGCTGCACCCATTTCACGATCAAATCCGAGGTGATTCTGGTGGCCCATCCATTCGTGAGGCGGTGGTTGAGGAATAACAGATTAGCCAGGATCCCCGGTATTACCAGGAATTTCTTTTTGGCAATGCCTTTGACAATGGCCTTTGCCACGGGTCCGGGCTGCAAGGTCCCGGCAAAATTCTTCAAGGCCCTGGCCTCACGCGGGATGGTACTCTCATTTGCCAGGAAGGGGGTATCTACCTCAGGTGGGCATACCAGGGTAACAGAGATGTCATAACATTTGAGTTCGCTCCTCAGGCATTCCGCAAAACCCACCAGTGCATATTTCGATGTCGCATAGGAGGTATAGCCGAACATTCCCATGAGCCCTGCAGCAGAAGAGATGATCACGATCAGTCCGCCCCGGTCTTTCATGGAGGGCAGCAGGGCGGCGATCACACTTCGTGTGCCGTAGACATTGATCTTCATGAGCGAATCGAATGCCTCATGAGATATGTTCTCGAAATGATCGGCATTGCCCACACCTGCGCTGGTGATAACAATATCAGGCACGCCGAACTGCTTTACCGCATCATTCATTCTTATTTGGCAATCGTCATGGTCTGCCACATCGAGAGGCATTGCCTGGATATTCTGAGAGGGAGAGAGTCTGTGACCTTCAATATCTTTTTTTGCCTGATCGAGTTTCTCTTTGTTCCGGGCAAAGATGACGATATGAGCCCCCAAGGATGACAGCAGTCCGGCGGTTTCAAGGCCGATGCCGCTGGAACCCCCGGTTATGTACACGAGCTTGTTGGTGAAATTCTGCATATGCCCCCTTCGGTTTATTCAAGAGTAACTTCCTGGTTTTTCAGTGTGAAGGATTTACGGGCGAAAATCGCCGCCCCCAGGGCGCCGACGATCTGGGGGTCAACCGGCAGCGAGGTCACTTCCATATTGATGATCCTGGCAAGCGCCTTGATGAGGCCGAGGTTCTTGGCGCAACCGCCGGTGACCGTCACCTGCGGCCGTATGCCGATGCGCTTGAGCAGCGTGAAGCACCGCTTGGACACGGCGGTCTGGATGCCTGCAGCAATCTCCTCGGGCGGATTCTTTTTAGCCAGGAGGCTGATCACCTCGCTCTCGGCAAAGACGCTGCACTGGGCCGTGACCGGTATCATCCTGTTCGTCTTCAGGGAAAGTTCGGAAAACTGGTTCAGGTCCATGCGGAATATCCTGCTCATGGCCTCGAAGAACCGGCCGGTACCGGCCGCGCATTTGTCGTTCATAGCAAATTCCAGGACCGAGCCGTCGTGGTCAAGCGCAATGGTCTTCACATCCTGGCCGCCGATATCGATGATGGTCTTGATGAGAGGTTTGCAGGAGAACACGCCCATGGCATGGCAGCTGATCTCCGAGACATTCTTGTCGGCAAAGGCGACCTCGTTTCTCCCGTAGCCCGTGCCCACCAGATAGGCGATGTCCCTGTAGCCGCCCATATCCGGGACCTGTGCACAGGCCTTCTCCAGGGAGAGAACCGAGGTCAATTCCGGATCGATCTCGCTCGGGACTATGGAGGCGGCAACGATGGTGCCGCTTTCGTCAAGGATGACTGCCTTTCCTGTCGTCGATCCTACGTCGCATCCGCCGAAATACTTTGCTGCCATATCCGTCTCCCTATCGTTATGGTCTTGTGCGGCTTTTATTCAGATATCAAGCATCCAGCCCTTGCCCTGCAGTCTGGCAATGGTTTTTGCGGAACTTAAGAATGTGGAACGGAACATGTCGCTCATGAGGGCCTTTTTCACCGGCAAGAGTTTCAGGAAACCGCCGATAAATGATCTCATGATTTCCTGGGTGATGCTTTCCGGATTGTCGAAGATCTGATTCTGGAGATTACCCCTCTCGAGGCTGAGCAGAATTATCCTTTCGAATGTTGTTTCCGGGTGAATGACCCTGGTTCCCCGTTGTATCATCGCAATGGCGTCAGCCGGGCATTTCAATGCACATACGCCGCAACCCACGCACCTTTCCTCATCAACTTTGGCTTTCTTTTTCTTCAGATGTTTCGGTTCATTTGCAGAAACCAGGACAGCGGCATTGACGGGGCATGCATCAACGCATTTTCCGCACCCTTTGCACTCAGAGCCATCGATCTGTGAGATAAAATTGGAAGTGACGGCACTGTTCACGAAGCCGAACTTGTTCAGCCCGGCCAGGAAGTTGCAGCAGCATTTACAGCAGTGGCAGATGACCGTGGGGTTCCTTTTGGTATTTTCAGCACAGAGAACCAACCCAAGCTCTCTTGAGCGGGCAAAATTTTCCAGCATCTCGGACTTGGATACCTCCCTGGCCATGTTATGCCTGATGGTATAGTCTGCACCAATACCCAAAGTGCTGCAGTTATTCATGGGAGTATCACATTCTTTTTCGTGGTTAAGAAATTTTTCATTTCTGCAGGAACAGAGTCCGAGGCCGAGTCTATGGGAATTTTCTATGAGGGATGAGGCCTTTTCATAATCCATGAATTCGACGTATTCACCCGGCCGTATGGTTTCTTCAACAGGGATCACTCTCAATATTGCCACCTGTTCATCTCTTGAGAAATTGGCCGGGTAAAACTCATGGAAATATTCCTGAAACAGTTTCGCGCATTCCTTCTTGTCATGATTGTTCCCGGTTCTCATCATGGTAAACTCGAATATCCCGATGAGGAGGGGAGATGGCATGTAGTAATACTGGCCGTCATTCTCATTATACAGATCCAACACCAAACCTTTGCTGCACATCATATCCAGTATGGTTTGCAACCGTGTCTTTTCAATCTTGGCTATCCCGGCAATTCTCTCGAGTGATGAGAGGGTATAAGGCATCTTGATCAGCAGTTCTGCTTCTTCAGTGGTATACACCTTTTTAAGGATGCTCAGTAATGTCTCATTCCAGGGTGCCCTCACGGTCAGGTTATCGATCTTTTCTCCCAGTCGGCGATAGACATCTCCTTCATTTCTTCTGATCATAGGTCACTCCTTATTGATCGAGGCGCTGCGCCTTCATCACGTTCTCCATGAAAAATTCCACCTGGTTCATCATGCCGTCCTGGGATACGATGCGGGGATCGAGCAGGTCGTAATCGAGGATGAGCAGGGGTATCTTCATCCCGCGGCACTTCTCCCTCAGGATGCCGTTCATTGCCTGCCCGCTCTTACAGCCCACGTGGTTTGCCACCCACACCATATCGAGATTGAACTGTCTGTACATGCGGAAGATATCATCCAGGTAGTTCTCCGCAGGACCCCTGGTGTGACGTACCATGGGCCCCTGCATGATGGTGTTGGCCAGGCCGCGGAGCATGGTATCGGGTGTCGAGGTGTCTATGGGGGCGTGGTGGTGATAGGTCATGCTGTCGTTGATGAGGGTCACGCCATAGGCACGCTCGCTCTTGTTGAAGATGTCGATGAAATGGGGGAAGGGCGGGTTCCAGAGAACAGCCCTATACCTCTCGTTTTTTGTGGCGGGAATCCCAGCAGTGAGGTTTTTCCGTGCCATGGCAACCAGAGATTCGAAGTGTTTTATAGATAGCTTGTACCCCGCAAAGAGATTGAAATGCCACATATGGCTCAGGAACACGGCTTCAGCGGCCAGCGGGGCGGGTTTCATCCGGATCATGTCCCACAGCTCGAGCTCAAGCTCCAGCATGCGGTTGCGTCCTTCGCAGATCTCCTTCAGGCGGTCCCAGTCCATGCGGCCGGGTGTGTGCTCCTCGAGCCATGCGATCATGCCCTTGAGGTCGTCGGCAAAGAGCTTATCCGCCCTTTCGTTGTAGAAATTAGACGGGACATCGAGGCGATAGATGGGTGTGCCATGCTCCCTGTGTATGAGGGAATAGGAAGCCATGCCGGCGTCGCAGGGCATATTGGAGCTCACCATGGCAATGCCTTTGGGCATATGACCCTTGAGGACCATGCCCACGGTGGCCTTTGGCAGGCTGCAGGCATCGGGATTGATCCCGGCGTTTTCCGCCTCGTCTATATATTTCAGGTCGCTCTGTGCTGCCAATATGGGCAGGAGTATCCCCATGGCCTCCAGCAGCCAGACCTTCAGGCCCATGGCACGGGCGATGTCCGGCGGCACCATCTCCTCGTTTATGATCAGGAGGTCAGGATGGTAGAACACATCCTCCAGGTTCTCTGCGAGCGTGAAAGCGATCGTGTATATGGTCATGCAGATGGACTTGAGGTATAAACCGCTCCGCCCCCTGGAAAGACGGCGCATCAGGCCGGTCACCCTGAGGAGATGCAGTATCCAGGGATAGCCTACAAGCACCCGGATGATACCGATGGGGCCGCGCTTGAAAAGAAGCCTGATGACGAACTTCAGGATAACCGCCCATATGAGGGCCCAGTATTTTGCATAGATCAATGAGTCTTTGAGGTTTTTCGATTCAAGGATATATCCGGCCAGGGAGTTCCGGAGAAAGCCCTTCACCTGGCCCGGCAGCCTCATAAACAGAGACTTTGCGTTTGCGGCACTCACGGTCATTTCAATCCTCCCGTCCGCACATCATTTCCCCATGCTCTCGATGAAGGCCTGGACCCGGGTCCGCAGCTGGCCTTCCGAGCCCATACGGTACTCCCGCTCCAGCTTCAGCACGGGTATCCCCTCTTTTCGCAAGGCGCTGACCAGCGGCATCGAATCAATGCCCCAGAGGTCGCAGAACTTGATGATCTCGATGACAACGCCGTCCACGTTGTATTCCTTTGCGGTCTCGATGATGGTCGTAAGCCTCCGATCGAAATCCTCCATCATCCGCGGGCACAGTGTCTTTTTGAAGGAGTGTTCGGCCAGGGTCCTGATGGGGTCGCCACTCATCTCTATGGGCTTGAGTCCGGGAATGAAACCGGTGCAGAGACGGTCTGCCACCACAAGCCCGCCCTGCGACTCGATGACATGGATGAATTCAGGATCATGAAGGTGGCCGCCCACCATCAGTAACCGGGCCCGGTAATTTTTAATGCCATCGCGCTTTTCGATCTCTGTGCGGAAATCGAGGATTGTGGGGAGGATGAGGTCCTTGGGTGACGCCAGGGAGGTCATGAGCAGGGCGTGGAATTCGGTGCCGGTGATGGGCGGGTCCGGTCTTTTTCTCAGATCACCGATGGATTGAATGACATCAGCAAAACTGTTCCACTCGGAAATGGCCTTCATGAGGGAGCCATCGCTCATGTCAACGCCGAAGTGCGAGGAGAGCCTGTCTGCGAGCATCCTGAGCTCCTCGGCCAGCCAGACCGTAGTGACCTCGTTCACCTTGCGGGGCACATCGAGGATATGTGAGAATGCCGGTTTTTTGAGGTACTCGAGGTTGTCATAGAGCCGCTGCATGTGCGCGCACGAGGGGACGAATACCCACCCCTGTATCAGGTCGAAACGGTCGTCCATGGCGAATTCGAGGAGGCTGCGTGCATAGGAGCAGATGAAGTTGGAAAGATAGTTGTCCGCAATTTCAGTGCCTGCAATCCCCGGGGCACGCAGGCGCACCGGGAAAAGCCTGTCCGCCATGAGAAGGGCCTCGGGAACGAACGAGCAGGAATACCCGATGGGTATGCGGCCGTCAGCCGAGGCCTGCTCCACCAGGCTGTTCAGCGGGCTTTCAAGAAGCCCTTCGAATACGCGCATCGTCTTGCTCTTTGTCGTCATGACACTCCGCCCGGCACCATGGAGTTTCTCAGGCATTCACCTACCAGTCTCTTCACTGTCATTTCCCCCATGGACACGCTCCATTGCCGGGTGTACCTGTATCACGGCAGCACCTCCATTTTTGTGAGGACATGTGCAATCACTGCCAGGGCCGGTGAGGTGTCGGGGATCCCGGTCAAGGACATTCCCTTGAAATCGAAATCCCTGATGCTTTCGTCTTCTGCGATCCACCCATAGATATCAAGGTCTGTCCTGCCCCTGATGTCATCCACCTCGGCTTGGCACCTCACCCTGTTGAGAACGAGCCCCATGCTATAGAAGTCAACCGCCTTCTTCTCGTTCGCAACAAGGGCTATGGTGCCGGCCACACAGACGCCTTTTGCCGAGGTGTCCGAGACCAGGACCAGGTGGTCCACTTTCTTCATGACCCGCCTGTTGATCTGCTCGATGCCGGCCTCGCCGTCGATGAGCACGATGTCGAACTTCCCTGCCAGATCGCCGATGATGTCCCTGAGGAGGTTGTTCACCTTGCAGAAGCACCCCTCGTCCTCAGGCCTGCCGATAGCCAGCAGGGCATATCCGTCACGCTCCTCAATGGCATCGAACACCTCATAGTCCAGGAGTTTCAGTGTCTCCTTATTTCCCAGGGATTCACCCTTTTGAATTCTTGTAATCAGTCCTTTCCTGATGTCATCCACGGTCTTCTTCACCGTTATACCCAGGGCTGTTGCCAGGCCCACAGCCGGGTCGGCGTCTATGGCCAGGATCTTCCGGTCATTCCTTTGTGAGAGCAGCTTCACCATAAGGGCGGAGACGGAGGTCTTGCCCACACCGCCCTTGCCGCACATTGCCAAGATTTTCGTGTCAGCCATGCAGTGCCCTTTTTGTTTTCTCCATGAGCCTATCCCTCATGCCCTTAAGCCCGTCGGCCTCGTCACAGACATCTTGATAAGCACAGCTCCGGCATTCGAAATCCATCTCCGAGGCCATCTTGTTCATGGCAGCGATGATCTTCTCTGCAGGGGCTGTGATCTCCTTGATCCTGCTCACATCATGGGTACTGGAAGTGAAGAAGATCACCTCGACGGCTTTCACATAGGGCAAACCTTTGAACAGGCACATGAGGGCCGAGCCTAGGACCTGTGCGGAAAATCCCTGCAGGAGAACATCGCGGCCGATCCTGCACCACTCCCTCATGTACTGGGACACAGCCCTCATCATGAACCCCTTGAGGTCAAGGTCGTATCTCAGGAAATCCATTTCCTTATGCCTGTCATAGGCATTGTCTTCACTAAAGCCTCCCACCCCGGCCAGGACTACTTTGCCGAAGGGGAGGCTGTCGCCCATACTCTCCGGGAAATCAGGGCCCACCAGGGTTATCCTGCCATCTGCAATGCTTGAGAGGTTCTCTGTCCACAGCAGGCAGGACACGGACTCCCTTTCCGGGCTGCCCAGCTCGAGCCCCATGTGCTCTTTCAGGACGATGTTCATGCCGTGGCCGCCCGGCCATGGTTTTTTATCATCAGCAGGCCAGGACCTTTTGTGAGGCTGCTCATCGAGAAATGAATGCAGTGTGGTTATTATTTTTTCAAAGAGTTCCATATCTCATGCCGTCCGTATCTTACCGTTACCGTCTGCAGCCTGGCGGGCGATGAGTGCCGCGCCCAGGGCGCCGATGATCTGCGGGTCGGTTGTCATCTTCCTGAGCTTCACGCCGAGGGCCTCCTCAAGGGCCGCGAACATGCCGGAGTTTTTCGCCACCCCTCCGGTCATGGTGATCTCGCTGTCCAACTCTATGCCCCTGGCCAGCGCCGCCACCCGGTGGGCTAGAGACTTGTGCAGACCGCTGACGATCTCCGGCAGTTCCTTGCCCGCATTGATCAGTGAGATGATCTCGGTTTCTGCAAAGACCACGCACTGGTTTGATATGGACAACGGGGCTTTCGCCCGGGAGGAGATCTGCCCCATGTCTTCGAGGGCAATGCCCATGGCCCCGGCCATGACCTCCAGGAACCTGCCGGTGCCGGACGCGCACCGGTCGTTGTAGGCGAAGCGGATGATATTGCCTGCATCGTCCAGCCTGATGGCCTTGGCATCCTGGCCGCCGATGTCGATCACCATGTGCACCTCAGGCATGAGCCACTGGGCGCCTTTACCATGGCATATGATCTCGGATTCCACAGAATCGGCAAATGGAACGGAGTTCCTGCCGTAGCCCGTGCCCACGCAGTATGCGATGTCTTTCATTGAAAGCCCTGCCTTCTCGAGGGCCTTATCCATCACCTCCCGGGCCGACTCCTCGGGCTCGGGTTTTGCGAATATTACATGCGAGGCAAGCACATCGCCTTTCTTCATGATGAGGGCCTTGGCACTCAATGACCCGACATCGCATCCCGCAATAAACATCACTTCCCCCCCATCTTCTCTTTGGCGAACACCGCAGCCCCAAGTGCACCCATGACCTGAGGGTCCAGCTTAAGCCTGCGCATGGGCACACCCAGCTGTTTTTCCATGGCCCCCACAACGCCGGCGTTTTTTGCAACACCGCCTGTCATGCACACATCCTTCTCAACACCCACAGACTTGGCCAGGATCGCGACCCTGGCAGCCATGGCCTGATTGATGCCGGAAGCAAGGTCCGCCTTTGATGTATTCGTGTTCAAATGCATGATAACCTCGGCCTGGGCCCAGGCCGTGCAAGTGGCGGCTAAGGTGATGGGGTTTCTGGCCTGTTCGGATAGCTTGCCCAGATCCTCCAGCTCAAGACCGAGGAGCTTTGCCATGACCTCCAGGAATCTTCCCGTGCCAGAGGCGCACTTGTCATTGGTGACGAACCTGACGATGTTCCCTGTCTCGTCGATACGGATGGCCTTGCAGTCCTGCCCGCCGATATCGATGATGGTCCTCACCGACGGCAGCAGCCAGTGTGCGCCCTTGGCATGGCAGGCAATCTCGGAGACGGCCTTGCCCACAAAGGGTATCCGCTCCCTGCCGTAGCCGGTTCCCACGCAGAACCCGATATCATCCATGGTGAGCCCTGCGGTGTTCATCGCCATATCCATAACTTCAGAAGCGGATTTTTCAGGATTGAAGGATGAACGGATCAGCGCATGGCTGATGACCCTGGTGTTGTTGAGGATGACTGCCTTGGTGGTCAGTGATCCGACGTCACAGCCTGCCACGATCATGACATAATCCCCCTTACGTGCATGAACTCGCTGATCTTGTCCACACAGTGCTCCCATGAGGCGACCCTATCGTCGAAGGCATCGGCAAAGAGCAGCATGGTGGGCAGGCCTTCACGCTCGCAATCGCGCTGGATCAGCTTGTTGGCACCCCAGCTGTTGCGGCACCCCATGCTCCCCACATAGACCAGGAAATCGGGCTTCATGATCTTTGACATGAAGAGGAGATCATCCCGCCACATGCCTTTCGCGTCATACGGCCCCCTGAGCTGCTTGACCATGGGCATGCGCGAGTTGATATCCACAAGCGAGTCGATCATGGTGTCCAGGTTCGTGGTGTCTATGTGGTAGGTCTCGTCTTCGCGGCCCTTTGCATACTCGTGGCCTTCATTCCAGAAGTTGAATATGAGCGTGGGCAGGAGGCTGATATCCTGGGAGTCAATCCATTCCCAGAACCTGGCATCCGTGGTGTAGTGGTCGATGTAGCACATCAGGAGCCGTGCCCGTTCCTTTTTCGAGCTCGTGCCTGCATACCCTTGTGCTGCATTTTCACGAACAACCTTGAGCATGGATTCCAGCACTGCGGTGTACGATTTCCTGCCCGGCATGCTAAGCCTTCCGGCGTAGATGAACAGGGTGAAGATGGGCGGGACAGGGCATGGCTTGAGTCTCATGAGGTCATAGAGTTCGATTGCGAGCTCGTCCTGGCGCTTCTGCTCTACAAGGAGATCCCGGAGTTTGTCCTCGTTCAGGCGTGAGCCTGACTGCTCCTCGATAAAGGAGATCAGGGCCTTGTAGTCCTTCCGGTGATACTCGTCGATCCTCTTACCCGTGAGCTTTGCAGGGAAGTTGAGCTGGAACATGGGGAGGTCAAGATATGATGAGAGAAACTGGACCGCATTGGCATTCGTGTCGCAGATGCCGGGCGATCCGCAGATGAGAAAATCGGGCTTCTCGGCAAGGCCTGCCAGGTATGCCCCGAACGACCCGCGCTGGGCCGAGCAGGAGGTCTCGGTAAACCCCACCTCGCAGCAGTAGTCCATGTACTCTGCCGTACCTTTCCTCAGGACAAGGGTCCCGAATACGGTCATGATCTCGGCCCAGGCAGGCACCACGTTGTCAAAGGCGAAGAACAGGTGTTTCGCCGAGACAAAGGTGCCGAGACACAGCTTCTTCCCCTGAGCATGCGCCGTCATGACGTCGGTGAGGTATTCTGCTGCCATCTTCATGAAAAGCACGCCAGGCTCTCCATGCCGTAACATCGCACCCATGACGTTCTTGAAGTTCGGTATGACCCCTTTCAGGCTTTCATACTCCTTCTGGGTCCCATCAAGTGCAGTTGCAGCGGCACTGATTGTAGTCCAGAGCATCCAGTCATAATTATACTCGCGCGTTTCCTTCTTCATAAACTTTTCCCTCCTCAGACCCCCGACATACTTAAGTGTGCCCCGGACTTTATCCGCTGTATGTAGAGCTTGGAACGGTCCTTTAAGACCGTGAGGTCAGTCTTGCGCACGATGTATTCCAGAGTCATAACCGCTGATGCAGGAAAGAGGGTGAGCGCATCGATGGCCCGCTGCCTCTCGGCAAGCATCCTTGAGTCATCCAGGGCGATGTCGCGTAACACCTCTATGGCTATTGTTTCTCTATCTATCTGGCACATTGAAACCTCCTTATGAAATTCTCTCCATGAAGGCATCGAGGCGCATCCTGATCCTGCCTGTCTCCACCAGGGGACCATACTCCCTTTCGATGCGTAAGCATGGGATCCCTGCCGCCTCGAGGTCCCGCTCAAGCACCCCGTTCTCCGAGCCATGGAGGTCGCAGAAACGCACGTTCTGGAGGATCACGCCGTCCACTGAGGCCTTCTTCACGAGGTCCATGATGTAGGAGCGCCGGTCCTTGTAGTAGCCGAGCATGCGGGGGCAGACGCTGTTGCTCAGGTAGTGCGATGCAAGGGTATGGATCGGGTCTGCCTTCTCGTCCACCAGGTTTGCATAGGTGCGCGACCCGAAGCATACGGTGTCTGCCACGACAATGGCTCCGCCATCCTCGATCAGCCTGATGAAATCCACGTCGTCGTTTGCACTCCCGATGAGCATGAGACGCTTCTTACGGTCTGATACGGATGGCGACCTCTCCAGGCCTGCAATGATATCTGTGAGCATGGTGCCCCACTCTTCACGCGGTATGGCATGGCCGGCAATAAGGATGGCCATGGCATCCGAACCCGTGATGGGCACGTCGTTACGGTATCTGAGCTCGTCGAGTTTCTTCAGGAGCATTCTCCCCTGGTTGTAGACCTTGATGGATTTCTTCAGGGCCTTGTCCGTAATATCAACCTTGAAATGCCTTTCAAGGGTAGCGATCATGCCCTTGAGCTCTTGGGCGTAAAATTCAATACTGTAGTCCACCGACTTGTGGGGCACGGAGAAGAATTCATAGTAACCCGGCAGGGTGCCGGGGTAGTCTTCGCTCGCCTTTCTCCAGCACTCCTCGAGCCTGCGCATGGAGTCGCAGCCGTTACTGATGATGGCGCCGTCTAAAAACCTGTACGACCCCTGTCCTGCGAGCTGCAGCATGCACTTGGGCAGGCTGCAGTTCACCGGACCGAAGTATGAGTCGCCGATGGAGACAGACGTGGTTCCTACACCCCGTAATCTGAACGGCAGCAGCCCTGCGGCATGGAGTATCTCTTCGGGTATGAAGGTGCACGAGTAGCCCACGACCTTGCCCTTGCCCTTCTTCCACTTCTCCACAAATTCGTTGTCCAGGGTGGTTGCAATTTTTTTGAGTTTTTCTATCATTTCCTACCCCCTGCTGCCTGCGGCCAGGGCTGTTTTTAAGGAATCCATGGCCTCCTTGTGTTCCGGACTCGTGTAGCCGTCATCAGGGCTTATGAGCTCGCTGAAGCCTTTGATGATGAAAGGCATCATTTCAACAGCCAGCGGCTTGATGGCTTCCACAATATCCGGAATCAGCCACCGGGCCGTTTTCTTGACCTCTTCAGGGCTCACGGAATCCACAACTCCGCTCAAGGCGTTGCTTAGAATGTCCGGTTTGACTTCATGGATCCGGTTGGCGACCCTGCATGCGGTGTTCACGAGCCCGGCGATCTCGTAGGTGTCAAGGTCCGACATGCCCTCGGATACGGCGGACTTCAGACCGACGGGATCGATCTGTTCTATGACGCCCAGTCTACGGGTTCTTGCCTTGATGTCCGAGGTCTTCACCAGCCCCATTGATGCCAGGTAGGATAAGGTGATATCTGGGTTGTCGGAGAGCGCATCCGCCATAGCATTTGCCATGGCCTCCCTGTCTTCGGCGAATATGATGCGGATCTTTTTTACCAGCTCCGGGTCCATCTCGGGCAAGCAGTCATGGAGCAGGTCCGTAAGGTAGATCTGGAATAGCGGCTTGCCGCCCTTTCCGAGCAGGAGACTCCCGGTGTGGACCCTCCGGATGACCTCGCGGACGGCATTGATGAGCTTCGCAGTATCCGTACCGTTGATGCCCTTTACCATAGAGAGCATGATGTCTGCGAGCAGGTCGGGACCTATTTTCTCCTCAATGGGGATCAGGATCTCACGCGAGGCCTTTATGAAGGTGTTCATGAGCGGGATGATGGTTGCCACCAGGGTCCCGACCTTTGCCGGGTATTTCCAGAGCTGCTCGTTGAAGGCCTCAATAGTCTTGATGACACATGGCCCTGAACCCTCGACCATCTCCCTGATCTCGCCGAAGTCGGTATATTTAAGGAAGTTATGTATGGTATCCCCTCGCGCCCCGGCATGGCAAAGCGGGTCATCCGCATGATCGGTATTGATCTTTTTCGCCCATGTGGTCAGGAACCTTCCGACATCAGCCGATATGGCCTTGCCGTTCCAATCCTTACCGGGCTGTAACACCTTTGATACTATCCAATTGACAGGGGAGGCGATCTTGCCCCTGAAACGACCTTTTTTTGCCCATTCTTCGATCAATTCCTTGACAACCGCAGAGAGAAAGGTCCTCGTGCCGGTTGCCCGGATAGTCTCCGTGATGATCTTTGCCGAGAGCCGGGCAAGTTGGTCTTGATTATCTAAAGTATTCATCCTTAAAACCTCCGCTTCATCTATTTCAGCCCTACAAGTGCCTTTCTGCCTGCTTCGGTGAGGTATGATTCGAACATCAGGTTGCTCATGGAGGTAAGGGTTTGGATCGCCTCATCCCGGGTAAACTTCTTTTCCATGAGGTAGCTGTGTCCGAGGTACATGGCCATGCCGACCACGGAATAGGCCAGGGTATGGGGATTCACCCCTTCAATGACACCGACATTTAGCCAGCTCTGGATATCCTCGGCCAGGTCCTGGGCGAGATCGCTGTAGTAGCTCCACACATTATCATCGAATTCTTCATCCACACCGAAGCTTCCCCTGAGCAGGATGAGGAACTGCTGCTGGTGGCTGTCAATGTAATCGAAATAGGCGGAGTAGGTCTCGTTCAGCTTTGAGAGCCTGTCGGTCTGGTCCCAGATATTCACCGGGTTTCTGACCTCCTTGATCCGGGTCCTGAACGTACTGAAATTATGCCTGGTGAGCTGGGCAAAAAGATCACGCTTATCCTTGAAATAATTATAGAACGTGCCGGCGGACATGCCCACCGCCTTCACGATATCCATGATCTGGGTGTTGTGGTAGCCGTACTGGCTGAACAGCTCCTCAGCAGCCTCGATGATCATCTCTCTCATGTATTGCCGCTTTTTTTCAGCAAGTCTTGGCATATGTAGTATGATCCTTTATGATGCAGGAGCGCCTTCAGGCGCGGCTAACCATTTTCATATCGCGGCTAAAGCCGCTCCTTACATTTTTCCAAATCGTTTCTTTATCCTGTTCCGTACGAGGTTCCATGTCCACGAGGTGAGGTGCCAGTTCTGGTCAAGGAATGCCCCGGCAAGGGTATGGGTGGCCTTGCCGACCTCCTCGCCATCAATGTTTCTCAGCACCTGAGTAATGAATGTGCTGAAGGCCTGCGGATTGTTTTGGGTTATCGCATTTATTAACCTCGCCAGGCCATTGATGGCCCCTGCCTTGATCTTGGGGCCTGAAGAGAGCAGGAACCCTGTGGCGGCCTGCCTCAGTTCCGGCGAGGCCTTCCACTGGGAAGCGGCCAGCTCCGCCCATGCCTTTCCGCACTGTCTAAGGGCATCCTTGTCGATGTCGTCATACAGGCTTGTAAGGAATGCCTTCAGCATCTCAGGGGGATATTTGTCCTTGAGCTGGACGGCAAACTCGGTGGATGCCTTTACGAGGACGTTTATAAACATCGGCAGCGAGCTGATAAGGCCGAAAAATACCTCGGGGTCTTCACCCATGAGGGTCTTCACGAAAGAGCTGCCGGTGTGCGGGTCGACTTCATTGAGGTTTGTACGGAGGATATCCTTGAACAGGGGTGAGCGAATGATCCCTTTTATGATACCGGAACGGTTGTGAGTTAAGGAATCGCTATGCATTATATGTTCTCCTCCCTCCGTGCAGCCCGGTCTTGAATCACCTGCCATACTGCAATAAATAGCGGCGCCAGATCATTCTTAAGTTCTCTGGCTTCGGCGATGAGGTCGGCCAGTGTCTCCTTGTCGATCTCATCCAGGAGCGATTCGACGAAACTCGCGAGCAGGGGAGGGGGGAACTTCTCCCGTATCTGGACGATGAGCTCATGTCCGGCCTTGATAAAGCAGTTCGCAAGAACAGGCAGAGCCCCTGCCACAGCCAGCGGCACCTCGATGTCCCTGCCCAGCAGTGTACGCACGAGATGCGGGCTGTTCCCCGGGTCGATACTCTTTAAGAAAAGGCGCAGGCTGTCCTTGAACGCTGTCTTTGCCAGCAGCTCATCCAGAACCCTGCTCTTGGATTCAATGAATCCCGTGTTTGTGTTTTCTTCCATGGACATAACCTCACAAGGTTTCGCAGTTGAAGAAGTACCGGGCAGCCTCCATCTGGCAGAGCTGCTTGCCGCCCATCCAGAGTTGGACGATCTTGATGTCGCGCCAGTGCTTCTCGATATCCCATTCTCTGTCCGCCCCGTAGTGACCGAGGATGTCCATGCCCTTGCCGAAGATGTCTACGGCCCTGTCCGAGACGAAGTCTTTGATGTTGCGGATCCTGCCCACCACGTCTTCCGAGGTGAGCGGTCTGCCATATGGCTTGTTGCGGCGGTCGCCGATCATGGCCGCTTCGTGGCCAAGGATACGGCAGATATCTATGTCGCCTGCTATGCGCCCGATGATAGCGGCAATGGCATCATTTTCCTTTAACGGACGGTTGTTGTAGGTATGCGTGGACACGAATTCGTAGAGTTTCTCGTACAGGTTCAACATGGCACCGGTGAGGAAGGAGCAGCTCATGACCTGACCGAAGGAGATGAGCTGGTAGAAGGCTTTGGCATCTTTTCCGGGACCGTGGGCGCGGTACCAACTCGGCACCCGCACGTCTTCGAACCAGATGTCGCCGTTCTTGTCTGCGGCCATGCCTGCCTTCTCGTAGGCCCCGCCCTGGGTTACGCCCGGCAAATCCGCAGGAACAAAAATGAAGGCAAAATCCATAGGGTCATTTGACCCGAGTTTTGTCGTGCACGGCACACCGAAGAGCTTGGACACACCGCCCGAGTTGGTGGGCCAGAGCTTGTGGCCGTTCACCACCCACTCATCGCCCTCGAGCCGGGCCGTGGTGCGGATGGTTTTGCCTCCAAGCAGGCCAAGGTTCTCGATGTCCGCACCCCCCTGGGGTTCGGTCATGGCATTGGCTGCAAACACGGCCTTCTTTGCGTTGCAGAACATGGGGGCGAATTCCGCGATGAGCCGTTCGTTCACATAGGGCTCCACCATGATCACGAGCAGGGGCCAGAAGGTGACGGCCAGGGCCACGGCCATACCCGTGTCGGCTCGGCCCAGTTCTTCGCAGAGCATATACCCCACCCGGAAGATATAATCTGAGTTGGCCAAACCCCACCCGCCGTATTCCTGGGGGAAGAGGGATTTCTGAAGGCCGAGCTCGACCATGAGCTTGTCGAATGCCGGTTCGATGAGGTGGTGGTCCTTCCAGTCCTCATCGTATCTGCGACGTTCCGGCATGACCCACTCATCCAGGTGTTTCCTGATCACCCGCCTGAAGTGCTTGTCAAAGGGGGAGATATATTCTTCCGGTCGCGAGAATTCATCGAAATGTTTCATGGCTAAAATCCCTCCTCAGATCTCAGTGCAGTTATAGAAGAAGCGTGCAGTGTCCATCTTCACCGGCGCCTCGGCAGCCACCCCGCACAGGAGCGACTGGATGGTCTTCACATCCCGCCAGTGTTTCTCCACGTGCCACTCCTTGGAGTACCCTGCCGAGCCCATGAGCTCCAGGCCGCGGTTGATGGCCTTCATGACTGATTGCTGCACGCGGGCCCCGATCATCTCGGCGAAGGTGAAGACGCGTGCACCATTACCCGCGCTCCATTCCTCGGGCGTGGTGATAATGTGGGCAAGGTCATAGAGGAGCAGCTTGGAGAGCGCGACCTCTTCCGCCACGTCGGCGAGTACCGAGGCGCACAGCGGGTTCTCCTTCAGCATTGTCCCGCCCTTGATCACGCGTGTCTCGCTCCAATCAAAGAGCATCTCATAGAAGTTCGTTCCGGCCCCCGCGCTCACCCCACCGAGCAGGAGGTTAAGCCAGACATAGAGTTCTTCAACCGTACCATCCCGCTCGATCACGTTCTCCTTGGAGACCCGGACATTGCTGAAGGTCACATCCGCATTCTCACAGGCATTGAGCCCGGTGGTCAGAAATGCCACGCCTCTCTTCACACCGGCGGCATCACCGGGAACGAAGGCGATACAGGGCTTCCCTTTCTTCCCCGCACACACGACGCAGAACAGGTCGGCCTCCTTCCCGCTGAACAGCGGCCTCAAGTTTGCGCCTTCGATCGTGTATCCACCCTCGACGGCCTTTGCCTCGGCAAGGATGGCCCTGCCATTGAACAGCGGGTGCTCTTTCCCGGCGATACCCGCCCCGGGGAGGATAATGGCAACGGTCTTGATCTCGTCGCCGGCGTACAGGGGAGCGAGCGTGTCGCAGAGTTTCTGGTTGATGTTATGCTCAAGGGTGATGGTCGCGAAGATGGCGTACTTTGCAGCCAGCGTTATGCCTATTGCAGCATCCGCCCTGCCGGTCTCGCAGAGGATGGTGAGCACGCCCGGTGCATTTTCAGGGCTGTTCCATCCAAATCCACCATGTTCCACAGGAAGGGTAAGCCGCTGGAGGCCGATGGCCAGCCCCAGCTTCTCTCTCTTTTCCTTGAAGAGCCTGGCGTAGTTCTCCCGGTACTCCATACGCTTTGAGATGATCTCCTTGTCGGCCCACTGCCTCACAAGGGTGGCAATGCTCCGCGATTCATCATCCATCCACTGCTTCGGGAAAATAAAAAGATCATCGACATTCCTGTTCATAGAACCCCCACGAATTGAGACATAGTTTTCTTTTTATAAGGGCAAAAGGACGGTACTTGTTGATGATCGGCCTAACCATGAATAATGGTAGGAAGATGACCCTGAGAAGAAAACCATCCCCATGCGATTCCTTTCTGAGGCATGGGTGCGTGCCTCAAAAATTCGATTTCAAAGTCCCGGGCTTTCACTGAACCGGTAGGTGATAAGTTCATGTTGTTTGACAGTAATGAGGTTTCAATATCCTGAATAGTAATTATCATTACTCTCTTGTCAAGGGAAGCAAAAAATATTTTTTCTCAGGAGTAATTAATATCTTCACATGGGTACGGACCAGGGGATAGTGCATTATCCCTTATTTTACCTGACATGAATGCATTGTGTGATTGGGTGCAGGCTCTATCCCCGGCAGGAAGAGGTGAATACGGCAGGATAGTGATATGATATGAGAGAGAGCCGATCAGGTAAGAAAAACAAGGTCAAAATTGTTTTGTATTTTTTTCTTGCTGTTTACAGAGATTATAAAACAAGCGCATCCTGTTTTTTTGTCAACTCAAGGGCCTTTCTGCCTTCTTCGGTGAGGTATGCCTCGAACATGGCGAGAACCATCTTTATCAGGTTTTCAATGATCTCTTTGCGCGTGTACTGCTTTTCAACAAGATAGCTGTGGATAAGCTGGAGACTCATGCCGATAACGGCTGTCCCGAACATCATCGGGTCTATCCCCTCGATGACCCCCATTTTAATCCACTTCTCCAGGTCCTCGCTTGCATCATAGGCGAAACCCTGAAAATATTTCCACACGTTTACATCTAAGTCCGTGTCGACACCGAAACTTCCCCTCAAGACCATGAGGAGCTGCTGGGGGTTGTTGTCTACGTAATCAAAGACGGCATTAAAGGTCGCCAGAAGGGTCTTTGCCCTTTCCTCATGACTCCAGATATCAACCGGCTCACGCATGAGCTTTACCGTTATCCTGAGGCTCTCGAGACTTTCCAAGGTGATCTGCTCGAAGAGGTCTCTCTTGTCTTTGAAATGATTATAGAATGTCCCGGCTGACATGCCGACAGCCTTCACGATGTCCATAACCTGGGTATTGTGGTATCCGTGTTTGCTGAAAAGCTCGCATGCAGCCTCAATGATCTTTTCTTTGGTCTTTTCTCTTCTATTGTCTGATGTGTTTGCCATGTTTTCCAACTAACTCATTGATTCACATAACTAATTACATTTTATTGCGGAAGAATATGATCTAAGGGTTCAGATGTCAAGATAAATGCATGTGAAAAAGATGAGATATGAGTCAGGATCGCAATATGATTTGATAACTGGAAAACGGCACTAATCCTTGCTTTGTGCTCTACTCACAAGAAATAATATGATGCTCCCCGTATGACTATGGACGTCACGGCGTATTTATGGTACTCACCTGAATAGTATCATTCAAGCTACTGCATGTGAATCAAAACTATATGAGGGGGAAAAACCTATGAGGCGCTTCAGTTTAACCGTAGCAGTCTGTTTTGTAGTCGGATTGTTCCTATCGGCCATTGTCCCATCCTATCTCTTGGCAGCGGGTCCGGTGAAAACCGTGATTGTGGCAACAGATGCCACATGGCCTCCCATGGAGATCCTCGATGCCAACAAGAACATCGTCGGGTTCGACATCGACTTCCTGAATGCTGTTGCCAAGGAGGCAGGCTTCAAGGTTGAGTTCAAGAACACTGCTTGGGACGGCATATTTGGGGGGCTCGAACTGGGTAAGTATGATGCCATTATCTCTTCGGTCACTATCACGGATGAGCGCAAGAAAAAGTACGACTTCTCGCTCCCCTATATCAATGCAGGCCAAGTACTCGTGGTGCCCAAGACCACCAAGGGTGTGAAGACCGTAGCTGACCTGAAGGGTAAGAAGGTTGGTGCACAGATCGGCACCACGGGCGCCATGGAAGTGCAGAAAGATAAGGCCGTAGAACTTAAAAACTACGACGAGATCGGACTTGCCTTTGAAGATATGGCGGCAGGCAGGATCGAGGGTGTAGTGTGCGACACCCCGGTTGCAGCCGACTATGCACTCCAGAGGGCCGAGTACAAGACCAAATTCATGATCGTAGGCGAGCCTTTCACCAAGGAACAGTACGGTATCGTCGTGAAGAAGGGCGACAAGAAGCTGCTGGACCTCCTCAACAAGGGCATCAAGGCTGTGCAGAAAAAAGGCATTGATAAAGAAATTGAAAAGAAGTGGCTGAGATAAGTTTTAGAAAAAAGAAAAAGGTTGATGAGCCTAAGAAGGTACTCATAGACGTAGGCGATGGGGCCGCCATCCCCTCAAAGGAGGATGTCGGCCTTTTCACCGCGTGGCGGGTAGCCTTCTTCGGCTCGATTTTGATCACGGCCGGCTTGGTCGTCTTCAAGCCCAACCCTTACCTGGAGATCATCAAATTCGTGCCGGACGGCATCCTGGTAACCTTTGAGGTGACCGTGATGTCCATCATGCTGGCGCTTGTCATCGGGTTATTCACAGGCCTTGGCAGGATCGCCAAGAACCCGCTCATCAACGGCATCGCATCGCTCTACGTCGAGGTGATCAGGGGCATTCCTTTGCTGGCCCAACTCTTTTACATATACTTCGCACTGGGCAGAATTATCCAGTTGCCCCCCATGCCGAGCGCTGTTATGGCCATGTCGATCTGCTATGGCGCGTACATGGGAGAGATATTCCGGGCAGGTATCCAGTCCATATCCAAAGGGCAGACCGAGGCGGCACGCTCGCTCGGCATGTCGAGCACGCAATCCATGTTTCATGTCATCCTGCCGCAGGCTATTAAAACAATCCTGCCGCCTATCGGTAATGAATTCGTGGCACTGCTGAAAGACTCGTCACTGGTGTCGATCCTGGCCGTCGCAGACCTGCTGAGGAGGGGACGCGAGTATGCATCCCAGACCTTTGCCTATTTTGAGACCTACACCATGGTGGCGCTTGTGTATCTCATGATTACCCTGTTCTTCTCAAAGCTCATCAGCATCATGGAGGAGAAGATCCGTGCAGAATGAAGGCCGACGCAAGATGGTCGAGATGAAGGGGGTTTTCAAGTACTTCGGCTCCCTGAAGGCCCTGGATAATGTATCGCTGAATGTCTTTGACGGTGAAAAGGTGGTCATCATCGGCCCCTCAGGCTCAGGAAAAAGCACTCTCCTGCGCTCCATAAACCGCCTGGAAGAAGTGAATGCAGGCACCATCATTGTGGATGGTTTTGACATTTACGATGCTAATGTGAACATCAACAAGGTGCGCGAAGAGGTCGGCATGGTGTTTCAGTCGTTCAACGTGTTCCCTCACAAGACCGTGCTCCAGAACCTCATGCTGGCCCAGATCGTAGTAAGGAAGCGGGGGAAGGAAGAAGCGGAGAAGATTGCTTACGGCCTGCTTGACAAGGTCGGCATCCGCGAAAAGGCAAACGTGTACCCCACCAAGCTTTCAGGCGGACAGCAGCAGCGTGTGGCCATTGCCCGGGCGCTCGCCATGCAGCCCAAGCTCATGCTCTTTGATGAGCCCACATCCGCCCTTGACCCTGAAATGATCGGCGAGGTGCTCGACGTCATGGTGAACCTGGCCAAGGAGGGCATGACCATGATCGTGGTCACCCACGAGATGGGCTTTGCCCGCGAGGTGGCGGACCGTGTCATCTTCATGGACTACGGGGTGATCCTTGAAGAAGGCTCGCCCGAGCACTTCTTCAAGAACCCCACGCACGAGCGCACACAGCAGTTCATGAGGCAGATCCTGTAGGAGCACCTTCAGGTGCGACCGGACCGGGATCGCGGCTGAGGCCGCTCCTACAATATTACTCTTACAGCTCCTAATCCGTTGACAAGTCCCCAATGTCTATGTCAAAAACATCACCTGTGCCAGCGTAGCTCAGTGGTAGAGCAGCTGATTCGTAATCAGCAGGTCCGGGGTTCGACCCCCCGCGCTGGCTTGTCGTTACTTTGGCGCTGGTACTGAACCGTTGTAAAACACTTCACACTTTCCGCCAGTGAAGAGGTCCCGGGCCTGCTTGAGCAGATTGAGCGCCGGTCCTGCGAGGGACATTAGGACGCTTGGCTTCTCCACCACCGGTTTCCGGAAAGGGCCGTGGATTTTCTGCTGCACCCTGGCGCATCCCCGGGCGTCGATCAGCGCTATGGTTACGTCATCGAAACGTTCGTTGACGAAATTGATTCTTCCTTTGAGAGCGATCCTGTTCTGTTTGGTCGCCATGGCCACGTCCTTGGCTTGGGCTATGCCGCGCTCGACCTTCCAGTCGGAGAAGAGCTTCCGGATGCTGTTGCTACCTCCCGATCCCTGGAAGGTGCTCGCGAAGTTGTACCCCTTTGTGACTGCAAGGCCAAGTGGGCCGGCAAGAAAGAAGGCGCCAGCATCCACGAGGTTGAAGTTCTGACTGGACTCATACCGGGCAAACTCCCGGTCGAGGTCGTCGCCGTAGAGCGTGAGATTCTCGCCACGCAAAGAGACCTCTCCTCCAGCAGTCTGCGTTAACTCCTTTGTGGTATTCCCCTGCATCGACAGGGTTGCAGAGCAGTCCATCGATCCTTCAGCTACCTTCTTTGTGGAAAAGGTTTTGAGGTATTCCTCGATCCGGAACTTTGACAGGGATGAGCGGACGGAATAACGGGGAACGGGATCAGAAAAATCTACCCCGATGCTCCCTGACCCTTGTCCGCCGAAAAGGCGCATCGTGACCGGATTGAGAGCGAAGATGCCATCCTTGCCCCTGCAGGTGAGCTTCACATCGGAAAACATGAGGTCTTTCGTCCGGATCTCTTGGCAAGCGAATTCTGCGGTGAAGGAAAGGTTCTTCAAAAGCTCCGTTCTATTTCTTCCTGCAATCCGCAAGCTGCGCATGTCCAAGTTGAAGTTTTCCACCTCGAATCCTTTCCCGGATTGTTCGTCTCTATAGAGGAAAGCACCGTCGAAGAGGGAAATATTATCGAGGACCAGGACAAAGAATGTCCCTTTGGCCTCTTCGAAATTGAACGTACCATTGCGGTCCCGCTTAATGGAGATCCTGGGGCGCTGGAGCCCGATCCTCCTGATCCGGATTTCCTTGTGGAGCAGAGGGAGGTAAGCGATCTCAAGGCTGGCTTCCTTTGCAGAAGCGATGTCCATCTCCCGATTCCGGATGTGCACATCATCAAGCCTGACATGCAAGCCCGGAACGAAACCGATTCCCAGTCGGCCTCCAACATGGACCTCCATCCCCAAGGCTTCGGAGGCGGCCCTTTCCAACCGGGGCTTGTATACACTGGTGTCAACAATAAAAAATAGGACAACAGAGATGAGGATGAGCAGCCCAATGAGCCCAATGATGGCGAAGAGGATGATTTTCAATGATTTTGACATCTACGCTCCTGTTTCTTAAATCTACTATCCCTTCTCCCTGAGCCCTTGTAATAGGAACAGCTCGCACTGCTGCGACGGAGCGGATTTAAGGATTCAATCGTTGATAAAATACTTTTTTCACTCCTTCCGCCTCAAGGGATCTCCCGCACACAGAAGAAAGGGAATGATGCTCTTTCCCTATTATTACACGTTCATTCCTCGGGGTGAAATGTTTTCGTGGGTGATTACTGCAGAGAATGGTGAAAATATGTTTTCTATAGCCAAGATAATGATAAATTGTCTCTGACCCGAAATATCCGCTCTCGGAAAACCAAGACAAGGGGACACAACTATTTAGACGTTATATCGTTTTACCAGCTTTTGTTCAAACAGATGCCGAAATATGAATAACCCGCCTCCGGCTGGATATCCCAACCTTTGTACGGCCGGGTAATCAGATAGCTGCTCACGATGCCGATGGCCGCTCCCCCTATCACGTCGATCGTATAATGTCGTCCTGCCTCAACCCGGCTGTAAGCCACAAATGTTGCGAGGGCGTAAGCCGGCAATCCGTACTCCCATCCGTAACGCTTGCGCATGAACTCGGCAGAGATGAAGGAAATCGTAGCGTGTCCCGACGGGAATGATTGGTTTCCACCATTGGGTCGCGTCTTATCGATGGTGAATTTAAGGGCAAAAGTCGTGCCCATTGCCAGCGCCGCTGACTCACCAAACTCCCAAGTGCCCTGGCCATCCTTAAAGCCGAAGGTCAGACCGGCTGCGGCGATAGGTAAGGCAAACACCAAAACGTTACCCGCTAATTCAATACGATCGTCAAAACGTTCGTTCGCTTGTGCGTCGATACCTGCCATGAGGCCGAACAGCGTTACGAACAGTAAAATGTTAATCCGGAGAATACGATGGTTCATCCCTGCTCCATGCGGCGATTGCACCTAACAGGGGTAATCCCAACATTGGCCCAACCAGCTTCCATTTCTCTAAAATACCATTAGAAGGTTCTGGTGACTGTAACACCCAAGTTATTGGTGCCTATAACGGGTGTTACAAAAATTCTCCCACCATCAGAAGTGGATATTCCCCTGGTTACTATGTCAAATTTTCTTGAGGTTGAAAGCGATGCAATACCTGAAAGGGCAACGGCTCCAAATACGTCTGTTAGGTAGTGTTCCCCAGCTTCAACCCTTGAATATCCAATTAGGGCTGTTGCAATTGTTGCAGGAATTCCCGCACTCCAGCCGTAGTATTCCCAACTCTTGAACATTAAAACTGATACTCCTACCAAATGTCCACTTGGGAAAGAAGAAGTTCCCCTGAATACGTTATCGATGCCCCCACCTTCAGCCTCTTGGCCCCTTGCTACATTAGGTCTTTGGTGAAATGGTATTTGAGAGATGGCGCCAACTTCAAGAATTGTAAGTACATATGTTGCCGTAATATCCATGGAAAACTGGGTCAATTTTTCATTATTTGTTACACGACCCAAAAAGTAGCCACCAACTTGGAAAATTGGGATATTAAGCACTAGCCCACTAATATCACCAACCTTTTGTCCATCTTTACCCATAACATTGGCTCTTTGAATAACTTGTTGCTGGTGCATTTCATCCAGGGAAAGCATATAGGTAATTCCGCCTGTAGCCCCAATAAGAAGTACAGAATCCCAATTTGTAAATTGGTTCAAAAATCCTGCTCCAGCAAGCTTCAGCACATCGATAGCATCTTGTCCCACGGTATGTTCTCTTAAAATAAATTGCCTGGAAGAATTTTCACTCTTTGTAGTTTCGTCTTCTACAATTATTGTGGGTTGATTGCTTGCGGTATATAGACCAAAACCTGTGTAGCTATTAAAGATTGTGCAATGATCAATATCACTTTTGTTTGATGCAGGAATTTGAATTGTAAATGGGGTTTGTGTTGAGTTTGCACTTTGAACTGGTTCTACCTGAATTTTATTTTCCGTTTGGCTTTGGCTGTAAGCAAATGGAGGCAAAACAAGTAGGGTTATTAAAAAAGATATGAAAAAATATCGACCTCTCATTTGTCTCAGATCACTGGAATAGCCTGAATAAATGCGTCGCCGTTATCGCAATCAGCCCGAACATCAAATGGGTCTCACCTTGGTCCCGTGCACCCGCACAAACTTTCCACCATAATTGTTCTACAGATTTGAGTTTACCCATCACTCGGCGGTACTCGAATCAGACCTTGTCACCGCTGAGCCCACTCGACGGCGCCGAACTTGGTGTCGCTAAGGTATGTGTAAACGAGGCTGACGGTTCCCGCCGTCTGGTGACTGTCAGGCCGGTCGGGATACTGCGCATTCCGTAGGGAGGCTAGGTATGTGATCCCGAGGGCGTGATGGCGGTAAATGCGATAGGTGAATCCCATGTTCAGGCGGTCGATGATCTCTCTTCCCCCCGGGTCATCGCTACCCACACCGGTCAAATAATACGTGCGCCCTGTTAAGTCGAACATGGCCCTGTCACCAAGGATGAGGCGGAGCGCGAGGAGCCCCTGTGGGGCGACGCCGTAGTGGTAGTCGCGTTCAGCATCTGGGGTGACATTACCGGCCGCAGCGTAACCGAAACCCCCGAGGACCGAGCCCTGGAGCGCTATTGCTCGCGCGAGCCACCATTGATAGGTAGTACCGAGAGAGGCCGACGTGCTTGAGACACGGAAGATGTGCGGCGATATATAGTCATAGCCGCCATAGAGGCCCCATATCCCGCAATAGGAATTGCCGACCTCGTAGTCCGTTCCGAGGAGGAGGCCCCGGATCATGATGTTATCAAAAGGGTTAGCTGTGTTGCCCAGCGTGGAGAATTCAAAATGGAAGTAGTCGAAAGGACGCGTGTATCTATAGCCGGGCTCCCCGGGGAGCCCGTAGGCCAAGAGGAAGTCCCCGGTCGCCTCGGTCTTGGTATTGGTGCCGGGGACACCCTGGTCGGTCAGGTGCGAACTCAGACTTGCGCCGAGCCGCAGACGCCAGAGGATGGCCGGATCATGGCTCGGAAAAACGGGCTTGAATCGATCGCCGAAGGCAAGGCGATTGTAACCCATGGATGGCGAAATCATTGCCGCGCACAGCTCGCGCCAGAACCCGGGTTTGCTGCCATCGCCCTCGAGCACCAGGCTGGCCATCCGGAAGAGCGCCTCCCCGAAGAAGCTCCCGGCAATGCCGCTGGCGATCATGTCATTGTAGGAGGGTGGTGAGTTCTCCCCGGCCGTTTCCCAGAGAAGGCTGCCCGCGTTGTCGTAGAGGAGCGCCTCCCAGTAATCGAGGCCCGCCGACCTGGCGAATCCATGGTATATGGATCCCATATACGGATGGTTGAACTGGTTCATGGCAAAGGCGTCCGTGTCGATCTGCCAGCCCCCGTGGACGACGTGATCGTGGAAGGTTGACCAGTTCGTGCTGTAGGTTTTTTTCCCTGATAACTCTACAGAGTTAGGGTAAGCGAACCGGTCATACAAGTTGAGGAGAAGTTCGAAGGCCGGGATTTCGAGGGCTGGGATGAGGTAGCTCTTGCCGGCCCCCGTCTCCCAAGACAAGGTCTGTGTCGTCTCCTCGGGCTTTTCCTCCAACAACCCTTTCCTGCTCATAGAGATATTTACGGTCCGGTTCGTGGTCATATCGGAAAGCTCCATCACCTCCGGAGCCGAAATATTGATATATCCAGGTTTTGATGCCATGAGGGTGTAATTCCCCAGGGCTGGAATACCCACTGAATAGTTACCCGACGCATCAGTAGTCCCTATTCCTGCCAACGCACCGATATTTGCATCTTTTACCGTGATGATTACCCCTTGAATACCGTGGTTGTTAGAGATATCCTTTACGGAACCCGAGATGCCGTCTCCTTGGGCAAAGGCCCAGCTACCAGCAGAGATCCCTCCACCCACAAGGAGCACTGCAAGAATCGCCTTGAATGTTTTTCTTGCGCCTTTCATGGCTTCTCCTTTCTTTCCAATACTCTAAAGTTTTCAAAACAAGGGAGGGTTGTACAAAACCGCTCCCTCAACAGGTATAGGGGTTTTAGCTTTTCAACTGTTTTTGGCGCATTCTCATGGGTGATATCCTTGAGGCAGTGTTGGGACTGTGCTGTCAGCATGTGTCTTAACCTTATAGACAACCTTAATTCTTGAAGAGTCCGATTTAACCGCATTACTTTGGACATCGTACTCCTGTTTACTTATCGCTCTGACCCTGTCCATAACTCGAAAATGATTTGTGTGACTGCAAAATGGGCAGGTAACATCAATTGCAATAAGGTCATGACTCAAGTCGATCCCTTCCTTTTGCAGGTAGGCAATCCCAGTTGAGTAATTGTTGTGAGAGAGGAAAGACTCAACCGGAATATTTTTATTGCATCCGGGGAATAGACATTTGAAGATGTTGTAGTTGGTAGTCCTCCCTGGATCATACATAATAATCTCCTATAGGAGAGTTCTTATTAATCGAATCTTCATTCTCACCTCATTCATAAGAACTCTCAAACACCGACCAGGTTATTGTAACGTCGAATAGTTATCATGCTCTGCCCGACAGATCTTATAGATGACAGCCTTTTCATAATGGCATAAACTAATTATCACCCTAATTTCTATTCTGATTATCTTCCTGCCCTCTTTCAGGTTTTCCCTGTTGAGGTTTAGATTGTTGTGGTGCCTTCTGGTGTTGTTGCTGTGAGTGCTGTTGTTGGACCTTTAAGGATTGTGGCCGCGATTGTTGTTGTCTGGCTGACTTTTGAAATTGCGGTTTTGCCTGGGATCTTGGTTGGACCGCTTGAGACGGCTGTTGTGATCGCGTTCGGGGCTTCAAACCTTGGACACCCCAGGTATTTTGCTTTTCCCAATGTCTGCTCTGTTCCCAGGTGCTCCAGTTTTGTTGGACTTGTTGGTGAGGTATTCGCTGGTAGTTCCATGGATGTCCTCCCCAACGATGATCTCGGTAGTCATTCCTCCAACCTGACGGTACCCTTCCATAAAAGGATGGGACCCTTTGATAGTAGGCCCAACCTGAGTCATAGTTCCGTGAGCGATACCAACGCCCTTCCCACGGACGCCACCACCAACCATGGTAGAAAAAGATGTCCACATCTACGTCAGGGACAGCATAGACATCAGTCTCAGGTATCACTACCATCTCTGGAGGTGTGGCAAATACGATGGGTGGAAGAGAAATGCTAATACCTACATTTACCCCGGCCATCGCTGGAGTAGGAAATACAAGTACCAGCGCCAAAAGTATTGTTCCAAGAAGCAACTTTTTCATTTTGTAGCCTCATCCCTCTCTTCAGGTACTACACGAAAATAACTACTCGATAGTCCCCATGTTATTCACTGTAAGAGCAAATGGCCTGCCAATAGCCGATGGGAAATCATAAGTTTCGAATCATCCTTTAACAACAGCTGGTTAGATGAATAGGAGAGAACAGTAGAAAAGTATGAAATGATTCGTTTGGCCTCAATATTTGGTGGAACCTCAACATATTGAGGGATAGTTTTAAAGGGTTCAGATGGCTTGATCTGATTACTTTCACATCAGCCAGCGTTTTTTCATGAGTAGATATGAGAAGAAAAAGGTTAATAGTCAGACTAAAAGCAAATATATTCGTTCCAGAGATAGATTTGATATTCTGCCTTCTCTCCTTTCGTTTGTATTATGCAAACATTAAAATGATAACATAAGGTGTCTTGCATAAGATTCGTATGTTCGCTGAGTTAAATAAACAATCGCCAACACTAAAATTATCATAACCAAAACTCCAATGACGAATCCCATGTTCCCCTGCTTTCTCACAGCTAGTTATTTCATTACTCTTGCTAGCCGGCAGTGATCATAGAGTCTTTTTCGTCTTGGACTACTCGATGGTCATCCGGTTATTTACACCCTTCACACCGTTTACGTCGTTAGCGAGTTTGGTGGCCAGGTCCAATTCGGCTGCGTTGCTGGCCTTTCCATACAATGTGACCACGCCACGTTTCGTCTCGACCTTGGTATTGAGGGCACTGGTCGAGCGGTGATAGAGCAATGTCATCTTGACCTGGGCGGTGATGGAAGCGTCATCAATTTTTTCGCCTACCGTTCGCGTCTTTTTCGAGGTTTCTGTCACGGTCATCTCATTATTTACGTCTTTAACCCCTTCGACACCCTTGGCGTATTCAGTCGTCAATTCCTTTTGTGCCTGACTGGCAGCATCGCCTCGCAGGGTCACCATGCCGTCTTTGACGTCAACCTCGGTTGTGACGGCGCTCACGCTACGATGAAACAAGAGTGCGACTTTCACTTTATCACGGAGCCATGCATCCGAGTTTGCGGTGGAGGGCTCGCCTTTGATTTCCAGTTTGTTGTCCACGCTCTTGACCCCGGGCAGACCCGCCATGGTCTCCTGGGCCAAAGATTTGTGGGATTCTTCGGAGACAGTTCCCGTTAAGGTAACAACGCCATCCATGGACTGGATCTTAATATCATCGTCCTTGAGATAGGTCTTGAACACATACGACTGCTTTGCGGTTGATTCGATGCGGCTGTCCATATTCGACGCTTGCACAGGCATGCTGAGTGCCAGCAGAGCCACCGCTGCCACCATGAGAGATAGAGAATATATTGCTTTCATAGCATGTTCTCCTTGTATTTTTGTTACTGTTAATTTTTGACCCCTTTTACTTCGAAGACCTCATGCCTTTCGGAGTCCTCGTTGCGGTGTATCATGCAACTGCAGCCGTGGGCACAAGGACACGCAGGTGCATGATACGCCGCTCTCACTAGTTCCCCAAAACCTTCTTGACCTGACCGATCTTTTCCTGAACTTTGCCGGCTATCTTTTCACCGGTACCTTCAGCTTCCAACTTTGGGTTATCGCTCAAGTCCCCGGTGAACTCCTTGAGCTTACCCTTTACTTGGTGATACATGCCTTCCGCCTGGTCCTTCGTGCTGGATTTCAAGGTATTCCTCCTTTGCCTATTTCACGATCAGATTATTCTTTATGGATTTAACCCCTTTGACGCCCCTTACGATTTCATCCGCTTTATCGACGGCCTTTTGAGAATTAACAAAGCCGCTCAGTTGAACGGTGCCCTGGTAAGTTTCGACACTGATCTGAAATGATTTGAGAAAATCATCTGCTGCAAGCAGAGATTTTATCTTGGTCGTGATGACCGAATCGTCAACGTATTCACCTGTGCTTTCATGTGTGCGTGTCGATGCACAGGCTGTAAAGGCGGCGATCAGCATAAGTAGCACTAAACAATTGATAACGATATTTCTCTTTTTCATAGCGATTACTCCTCTTTGTAAATTTAGTTGTGAAATGGTTCACTACGAGACCCTTTCTCCTGACATTCACTTTTTTTAAAATACCTCCTATATCCTTTTCTGATGTTTTATTTTTTGGATTCACGACCAATGAAGACCAACACAATTCCGCCCGCAAGCGCAACGCCGCCCAGAATGGGTGACAACGGAATGGTCTTTTCCGTCTCTTGGGTAGCTTGGATGGGGCCAATATCAATGATCTTCTCACGGCTTGTGTATGTTATGCCCTTGTAGGCAAAAGCCACTACCCCGAAAGCGATTAAAACAATACCTATAATCATTACCGGTTTCATAAGAATTGAGCTCCTTTATGAGCAGAGTTACGAGTCCAAATTGCTAAAAGGGTCTTCGTCCCTGAATGACCCTTATCAGTACTACAATGATGGCGATGACCAGCAGGATATGAATGAACCCACCCATCGTATAGCCGGAGATAAATCCCAGAAGCCACAGAATTAAGAGAATCACACATATGGTCCAAAGCATGTTCGACTCCTTTCTGAGTACAGAATACGTCCATCGAAGTTTAATTAAATCTCCTCCATCCCCGCCGGATGGAAAACGTTGTAGAACGTCCTTTTATAGGGCTCTTTGAGAAGGTTCATCGCCCCCCGGAGCACCCTAAAATGCTCCGACTTCAGGTGGGTCATGAGATTCTCTTGGGTATCCCATTCTTCAAGGAGAAAGAGTCGATTTTCATCATCGATACTCTGGCAGAAGTCACAGCGCCGGCATCCCTTCTCCATCCTTGTGGAACGGGTCAGTGAAGTGATCGCCTGTGACAACTCCATGCGCTTCTCAGAAAGGACCTTCATTCGTATGATTACCATGATCATATAAATGTAAGAGCAAATGGCCTGCCAATAGCTCAAGGAAGATTAGAAGTTTGGATTCATATATTATTAAAAGGGGTTAGATGAATAGAAGAAATAAGCAGAAAAGTATGAAATGATTTGTTTAGCCTCAAGATATGGTGGAACCTCAACATTTTGAGGGATACTTTAATGGGAAGTGGACAGCCTAAGCCAAGGCATCCTGCCAATGCCGAATACACCTTTGCCCAATGAAACCAGCCGTCCTTGCTGATGCCTTCTCCAGCAGTTCTCGGTCATACAGCGAATGTAAGAACAAGAAGGCAGTACGAGAAAAATCAAAAGAGAATACCATTAGTTATGAATCCCCCTTTATCAGAGGAAGGCACTGGTTCTCCCAGGTTCCTGACGCATCCCTGGGACAACCTGCCTTGGACTATGACCCCGGTTGAGTGCACGCCATCACGCCTGTAACAATGGCTTTGTTGCTGCCTCTAGCGTTTTAATAATTTGGGCTCGCTCCTCAACCCCAGCCTACTGCATGGGTGTGGGTGCTTCGCGTTCGATGATGATCTCGACGCGGCGGTTATTTGCGCGACCTTCGGGGCTGGCGTTATCAGCGATTGGGTGTCCCTTGCCAAGCCCATGGGACTTGATGCGATCGGCTGGGTAACCTCGCTGTACGAGATAGTTGCGAACTTCGTCCGCCCGACGTTGCGACAGGTCGAGGTTGTAGCTCTCCGAGCCCTGTGAGTCTGTGTGTCCTTCGATGATGAGGTTGCGCTCACGGGTTGTGAGCAGTACGTCGCTTACCTGGTCGAGTCGCGACCGCGCCTCGGGCAACAATATTGCCTTGTCGGATGCGAAAAGAACACTCCCGGAGAGTGTGATGACTATTCCGCGGGGCTCTTCCTTGACTGCGGCCAGCTTGGCCAGCGCCGCCTCCGCATCAGCCGCTCGTTGCTCGGCATCGGTCCGCGCCTTTTGTTCAGTGGAAAGCTGCTCTGCCGTTTTTTCGCCGCTGATCTCCGACGCCGCAAGCGCCTTCTGTGTATCGCTCAAGTCTTGCTTCGTCTTCGTAACAATCTTGCCCTGCGTCGTTTGATAATCTTTACTCGATTGAGTTTGGCTCTTTTTCTCGATAGCGATGGAGGCAGTAGCTTCAGCTAACTCTGCCTTGCGCTGGGCGACGTAGGCGAGGTCTCGCGTATGATACGAGTCGGGATCCTTTAGGAAAGATTGTTCCGCCACGTCGAGGGCTTGTTTCGCCACATGCAACTCCGCCGGAGCGGCCTCGGCCGCAATCCCAGTGCTTGCACGCTGGTATGCTTCACGGGCGTTGACGAGCTCATTCGGTACGGTGGCCGCACAGCCGGCGAAGAGCGTGACGACCGTGATGAGGATCAATAATTGTATCATTTTCATAAAATGCTCCTTTCTTTGGGTCATGGGTTGTCTTGCCGGAGTTTACGCACACGCTCCAATGCTGCCTGGGCCTCCGATTTTTGGGCATCCTCGCGGGAGAGAGCGACAGCCAGCTCGGCGTCGGCTTCGGACCGCAACAGCATAGACGCGGCCTCGTCCTTTTCGCCTTTTGCGGACAGCCCCTTGGCGAGTTCCAGTTCTTCCTTGGCCATTTGCAAATGAAGCGAGGCTTGCGGTACTCCTGCCGCCCCGACCTCCTCGGCAGCGCGGATACCCGACGTAGACGCCTCTGTACGCAGCGGGGTGTTTGCGCATCCCATTGTGATTGCGGTGGCCACTATGGCCACTGCGAACATCATAATTCCGATCTTGAATACGTATCTCATTGAATTCTCCTTTAGCTACAGATCTTCACTCATCCGAACTCAGTTGTTACGGTTTGAGTCGATAGTGATGTCTTCAAAAAAATGCTTCTTTGTTAGCCGAATTCATAATGATTTTTCGTGCACTAAACTCACTTCAGATCCGGCCCATCAGCAGCAGGATGATCAAAATCAGAACAATCAATCCAAGTCCACCACTGGGATAGTATCCCCAACTCTTACTGTGAGGCCAGGTAGGCAGTGCGCCGACTAAGATGAGAATCAAAATAACTAGTAGTATTGTACCCATATTTTTCTCCTCTCGTGTTACTTGTTCATACACGTTACCGGCAGACAAATTCCAACTCCGGCCAACAGAGAACCGGCAGTCTATCAGTTAATGATAAGAACTCGCTTTTGGGTGAGATGACCAGGATCATACAAATGTAAGAGCAAATGGCTTGCCAATAGCCGATGGAAAATCATAAGTTTCGAATCATCTTTTAACAACAGCCGGTTAGATGAATAGGAGGGAACAGCAGAAAAGAATGAAATGATTCGTTTGGCCTCACTATTTGGTGGAACCTCAATATATTGAGGGATATTTTGAAGGGAAATGGACAGTCTAATCCGCTTCTTTTGTCTCCGACCGGACTATGCCGAGCTTATGCATCCTCGCTCTTAAGGTACTCGGGTGGATGCCCAAGATCGCTGCGGCCCCGTCCTTTCCCTCGATGCGCCATCGGGCTTCAGAAAGGATTTTGAGAATTTGGTTTCGCTCCGTCTCTTCCAATGTCCTCACGACGGATGAAAGTTGGGGGGATGAAATCTCCAGTTTATCTGCCAGTTGTAAAACCGACCCGGGGCATAAGATCACGGCCCGTTCAATGATGCTTTCAAGCTCCCGGACGTTCCCAGGCCACGGGTAATCCTGCAGCGCCTTCATCGTCTCCTTGTGAATCGACATAATCTGTTTGCCCAATTTCCTGGAATACCTTTCTATGAAGGCCTGGACCATCATAGGGATGTCATCTTTGCGCTGCCGTAGTGGTGGGACAGTGATGGGGAAGACGTTGAGCCGATAGTAAAGGTCCTGCCGAAACCGGCCCTTGCGGACCTCTTCCTCAAGGTCTCGATTGGTCGTCGCAACGATCCGTACATCGACTTTCATGGTATGGGACGAGCCCAGGCGCTCAAACTCGTTATGCTGAATCACCCGGAGTAGCTTTGCCTGCACCTCCAGCGGTAGCTCCCCGATCTCGTCCAGGCAAAGGGTGGAACCATGGGCGACCTCGAACCGACCGACCTGCCGGGTATCGGCCCCGGTAAATGCCCCCTTCTCCCGGCCGAACAATTCGCTCTCAATTAAATTGCCCGGCAGGGCAGCACAGTTGACCGTAATCAAGAGCCGTTCCTTACGGGGACTCATGTCATGGATGGCGAAAGCGATCAGCTCCTTCCCCGTACCGGTCTCACCAAGGATGAGGACCGTTGTGTTCGTGGGCGCAACTTGTTCCGCTCGATAGAGAACATACTTGAGACCATCACTTTGCCCGAGAATATGCTCAAATCGATGTTTCATTTTGTTCTCGTGACGGAAGTAAATATTCTCGGCCTCCAGTTGGTCTTTCATTGTTTTGATTTCAGAAAGAGCCGTCCGAAGTTCGACAGCTTGTCGTTCCAGTTCGTTGTGAGATTTTTTTAAAGCCTCTGCTATAAGTTTCCGTTCAGTGGTGTCGCGGATGTTACACTGAATCACTTTATAATTATTAACAAGATAGACATTACTGACAAATTCCACGGCAATTGGCCGTCCCTCTTTCGTCTCCAATGGTAAATCATGGTAGCGAACATATCCCTTGCTCTTCAATTCCGAAGAGGTGGCTTTCGATGCTTCAATATCTCTAAAGGTGCCAATTTCCCAGAGTTTCTTCCCTAAGAGCTCCTCATGTGAATAACCCAACATTTCTAACAAGAATGGGTTAACATCCACTATTTGTCCTGTCTCGGCATCGAGGATTAATATTCCATCTTGGGATGCTTCAAAGAGACGGCGGTAGCGAGTTTCAGAAATCTTTAGCGCCTCCTCCATCTTCTTGCGCTCGGTGATGTCCACCATTACGGCGCACACCGCACCGAGCATATCCGTGCGCTGAAGGGGACTTACGGAAAATAAGACAGGTACAGAATTTCCACCTCCGCCCTGTAAGGCCAGTTCCCCTTCACTGTTCCCCTTTAAACCCCGCTCAACCAATGCCTCAAATAATTGAAGGTCTGTTGATGAAATGTATTGGTAGATTGAAGATCCTATTACTTTTTCCAGAGACCCTTTGACGATATCTGCAAAACGTTGGTTACAGTAAAGGATCGTACCGTCGGAGGCCAGGGTGATGGCCCCTTCGTTCATGGTTTCGACCATGACCCTGTAAGGATGCTCGGCACCCGATAGGGTAAATACCCGATCTCCTTCCGCCGTTGAGACAACCAGACCATCCACCCCACCGCCTCGGATAGCGCGCAGAGTTTCCTCAGCTTCCATCATCCGCGATGTGAGTTCCTGCAACTCATCCAGAAGTTGCTGGCGTGTTCTATCCGATTTGTTCATTGATTCGCACTCATGAAATTTTGGGTTTCAGATCGATGCCTACAAGAAACCTTTCCGTATCCGACATGTCGCCGATGAGCTTCCGGAGTGGCAGAGGGAGTTTCTTGATGAGCGTTGGGGTGGCAATAATCTGCTCTCCCTTGGCCAGCTTGGGCTGCTGGTAGATGTCTATCACCTCGAGTTCGTAGTAGCCTTTCAGGTATTTTTTACAGAGTGTCTGGACATTGGCGATTGCCTGGGTTGACTTTGGGGTCATCCCTGTAACATACAGCCGAAGAACGTACTTTGCCCGGGCCCGCTTCGCTGTCGCTTTCTCGAATTCCTCAGTGCTCGTTTTCACTCTTTTCCTCTCCATGTCTGTTACTCCAAAATTGATTTTATCATCCGGAGACAGAACGAATGTCGAGTCCCACCAGCACGCGCTCTGTGTTAGCCAGATCTCCGATAATCTTTTTAAGCGGTTCAGGGAGCTTCCTTACCAGTGTCGGTATGGCAATAATCTGGTCCCCTTTAGCAAGATGGGGATTCTTTAAAAGATCGATCACTTCAATGCGATATTTCCCCGCGAGGTGCTCTTCACAGATCTTCTTTAAATTGGCAAAGGCCGTAATCGATTTCTGGGTCTGACCGGCTACATATAACCGGAGGTTCCAGATACTTTCCGTCGAATCGGTCTTTGCCTTCTTCCCCTTTCCTGGTGAGACAGCTTTCACCTTACTCTCCTTTCCCTCTTCTTTTTCGCGCGCAACACCTGCGGAGCAGAAGGTTTTCCCTTGCGAAGATGCGCCATTTCTAAACGGTCTTTGGCCAGAACAGCTTGTCTTTTCTGCTCTTCTTCCGCCATCAAATGCACCTCTTCAGTTTCCACATCGAACTCGGCACGCAGCGCTGCGATCTTTGCTTCCAGGGCCTTCCTCTTGCGCTCCTGCTCGCGGAGCCTGCGATCGGCCTCAAGATGGCATGCCAGCGAAGAGGCCTTTTCCCCGGCTTTCTGGACTGCACGGGCACTGCCGGTTAATACCTCGCCGGAACCGGTATAGATGTCGATGAGGTCAATGCCCTGGTTCGTGAGCAGGAACTCTTGAATCTGGTTGGAGTGGGCCATGCCGCGGGACTTCAAGATGTAGAGGCCCCGGTTGCGTTCCCCATTGAGTTCGATATCCCTCAGGAGAAGCCACGTATCGATCAGAGAAGATATCTCTTCGCTTGTGTGTTCAAGGCTGCCTCCAAAATGAGTGAGGTCCGTAAGGAAAGTGGAGATCTTTTTCATCTTTAAATGGTCGATCAGGCGCGTTAATATGGATTTGACCTCTGATTCTGTTCCCGCGGCGCTCAGGTTGCTGATCGGGTCTACAATGAAAACCTGGGGATTGAACTCATCGATCACCTTGTGGAAGGTGACAAGATGCATCTCAAGGCCGTAAAGCGAAGGCCGGGCCGAATGAAACTTGAGAAGCCCCCTCTTCACCCACCGGGCGAGATCCATGCCGATGGAGCCCATGTTCCGGATGATCTGGCTGGGCGATTCCTCGAAGGCAAAATACAGGCAGCGCTCACCTCGCCGGCAGGCGGCGTCGGCAAAGGTACCCGACATACTTGTTTTGCCTGTGCCCGCCGTACCGGAGACGAGGATGGTGCTGCCCCGGTAGAATCCCTTTCCATCGAGCATTGCATCCAACTTGGGGACGCCCGTGGAGATGCGCTCCGTGGAAACGGGGTAGTCGAGCCCCAGGGAAGTTATCGGCAGGAGAGAGAGGCCGCTCTCGTCTATCAGGAAGGGATACTCGTCGGCGCCGTGAGATGAGCCTCGGTACTTGACAATACGCAGACGGCGGGTGGAAATTTGCTCCTCGATGCGGAAATCGAGAAGGATCACGCAATCGGCCACGTATTCTTCGAGCCCGTAGCGTGTCAGGGTCTTGTCGCCGCTTTCCCCCGTAACGATGGCCGTCACACCGCGGTCTTTCAACCAGTGAAAAAGCCGGCGAAGCTCTGCCCGGAGAATAGCGGTATCAGACAGTCCGGAGAAAAGTGCTTCTATGGTATCTAAGACAACCCGCTTGGCCCCGATGGAATCAATGGCATTCCCCAGGCGGATGAACAATCCTTCCAGGTCGTACTCACCCGTCTCCTCAATCTCGCTTCGATCGATGTAGACGTGGTCCATTGCGATGAGACCACGCGACATCATGTCGTGGAGATCAAAACCTAGCGAGATGAAGTTCTTCGCGAGATCCTCCGGCGTCTCCTCGAAGATCATGAAGACCCCTGGTTCTCCATGATCCAGGGCGCCCCGCATGAGAAACTCCATGGCGAAAAGTGTTTTGCCGCAACCCGCACTGCCGCAGATCAGGGTTGGCCTGCCTCGCGGAAGCCCTCCCTTCGTGATCTCATCGAGACCCTTAATGCCCGTCGGGCATTTTTCAAGAACATCAACATCATGTTTTGCCTTAACCATTATCATCTCCCAGGATCTTGACTAATCAGAAGCAAAAACTACAAAAGTAAAATACTATTAAAGCCAGTCAGTCAAATTAGATACCAATAAAAACGCATTAAATCATAATAATAAACACCCCCCTGCCTTTCAAGGGGGGAAGGTGAAGTGGATGATGTCATTATATTATTGCGCTTGAAGTAAGTCATTAAAAATCCATATGATGCTCCTATGATGTAAAAGCTCAAAAAATGCAAAACTGAGGAATAACAACCATGGGTATCGAGACATACATCACCCAATACGGATATATAATTATTCTGCTGGGCACCTTCTTTGAAGGTGAGACCGTGCTGGTATTGGCTGGATTCTTGGCCCACAGTGGTTACCTCGCATTTTCTCTTGTTGTTCTGTTTGGATTCGCAGGTACGTTTGCCGGTGACCAGCTCTATTTTTTCATAGGCAGGAAAAAGGGAATGGCCTATCTCGATGATCACCAGTCCTTGAAGGCAAAATCTGGCCGTGCCCTTGAACTGATGCATAGGCACAAGACCCTGATAATCATTGCCTTCAGATTCATCTACGGTATCCGTACCGTTACTCCATTCCTCATCGGCGCAGGCGGCATTTCCCCATGGAGATTTTTGTTGTTCAATTCTTTGGGCGGATTAACTTGGGCCTTGGCAATAACCAGCTTGGGCTATGTGTTTGGACATGCAGCCGAGCTTCTTCTTCATGACATAAAACGGTATGAATTCATTATAATGGGAGCCATCATACTGGCAGGCCTGGTGATCTGGATGCTTTATTTCATTGCAGGAAAAAGGGGAAAGAGTTGAACAGAGACGATTTTCTCATACCGTTGATTCCTGTTTAACTGATAATCCTTGAATACCTGGGCATTTAAACTGTATAAGTCAGTAGGCGTCGATTCTGGAAAGCAGTTCGGTTGACAATGGTTTATCCGTTGCATTCTTCTTGTTCATCTTCATGATCTCTTTACTTTCCAGATGGATTTGCCCACACATGAGTCCCGGACTACAAGTACGGCGTCAGCAATCGCGCAATGCCATCGCGCAGGCGAGCGGGCAGTGAGCGGCCATCGACCTCCTCCAACGTCACAAGACGGGCGCCATTCCGTTTCGTCTCGACCCACTGATCAAGCCGCTGGGCAAGTTCAACGTCGTAACATTCTAAGTTGAATTCAAAGTTGAGGCGCAAACTTCGGGGATCCCAGTTGGCCGACCCCAGTAGCACCCAGCATCCATCCACCAGCATGAGTTTGGAGTGATCGAATGGAGGCGGAGTCAGCCATACCCGGCATCCATGCTGGAGCACTTGCCACCATATCGCCCGGGAGGCCCACAGGACGAAGGGCAGATTGATCCGTGCGGGCAAAATGATATCAACCTGTACACCCCGCATTGCTGCCAGATTCAGGGCGGAGATCACGGCAGGGTCGGGCAGAAAATAGGGAGTCATGATCCGAACGGAATGGCGGGCAATCGACAGCGCTCCCAACAGCGTCCAAAGAAGTTTTTCGAAATTCTCATCCGGGCCATCGGTTACGCCTCGCGCCAACACCTGCCCCGCGCTTTCGGTTTGTGGAAACCACAAATCACCACGCAAAGATTCGCCGGTTGTGAAAAGCCAATCATCGGTGAATACTTCTTGCAGTTGGGTCACCACAGGGCCCTTCACTCGGAAATGGATGTCCTGAACCGGGTTTTTCGGTTGGGCTTGAAGGCAGTGTCCCACTCGAATATTCATGCCGCCGGTAAACCCCACGCGCCCATCTACCACCAGGATCTTCCGGTGTGTGCGCATGTTGATCGACATCAGATGCCACAAAGCTAAAGGCGGGAGAAACCGTGCATGCTTCACCCCCTCCCGTTGCAGCGTGTGGAGAATGGTGGGCCAGGAATACCGGGCCCCCGTCGCGTCAATCAACACTCGCACTTCCACGCCCCGGCGCGCGGCCTCACCAAGCGCATGCGCAAAGACCATCCCGACTTCGTCCCGATCAAAGATATAGGTCACGAAAGAGACTGTCTGCCGTGCGTGCCCAATCGCCTCAAGCATGGCCGGATAGGCTTCATCTCCGTCCACCAACGGATCGATCCGATTGCCCGGCAGCAAGGGTCGCTCCACCACACCCCCCACTACCCGAGCCAGCATCTTGAGATACCCTCCGTGATCCGGCAGATGGCGCTGCAACTCTTCCGGCAGACATTCGGGTTGTGCGGCTTGTGCCCGGTACCGCTCCAGGTTTCTTCGCAACAGAGCGGCCTTATAGCGAATGCGATTCACTCCGAAGATGAAGTACATGACAGCCCCGATGAGGGGTACGAGCCAAACGAAGCCCACCCACGCGATGGCGGAGCGCGAATCGCGCTTGTTGAGAACCACGTGTCCAGTCGCATACACAGAGAGAAGCAACCCGAGTCCGATGGCAGCGATGTGCCAGACGTCGTGCACCAGATTACCAACAGTCATTGTCATTGCGGTCTGTCCCTTAGGTTAGTCCTCTTCATGGCACATTTTCCCGGAAATCTCACGAAAGATCTATTCGAAAAGCAAGAATTTATTCCTTGACAACATACTTACTAGTTAGTAAAATAAATGAGAGATTTATATGAGCAAATCACCAAAAGACACAGGGAAAAAAATAATTGATCTTGGAGAACTGTTTCTTCTCCGGCAGGGTTATAATGGCTTCAGTTATGCCGACATCGCCGTCTCTTTGGGAATTAAAAATGCTGCCATTCATTACCATTTTCCCAGCAAGTGCGACCTTGGCCTTGCCGTCATTCAGCGGGCCAGGGTCCGTTTTAAAAGGTGGTGCGCCGGTAAGGAAACGGCAGCCATGAGTGACTGGGAAAAGCTCGACGGCTTTTTCCAGATCTACCACCACTACCTCGCCAAGAGCGAATCGGTCTGCCTGAGCGGAGCCCTGGAAACGGATTTCACGACCCTGCCTCAGCCGATGCAGGAAGAGGCCCGGGGGCTGGTGTCGGATCTCCTTATATGGATGGAGAAGTTTCTTCACGATGCACGGAAAAGAGGAACATTCTCGTTTCCGGGAACTCCTCGTAATCAGGCAATCGTGGTGCTTGCAGTCATGCAGGGCAGTCTGCAGATGATACGGGCAACGGATCCATCGATATTCGAGGCTGCGGTGGGCCAGGTGCGCCGTCTGCTTAAACCGTAGGCCCGGATGAAGCATGCATGGAATATTTTCGACAGCAAATGACAGCCGTCAAAAGGGTTTTGGCTGCAATAATGTAAATGCTCACATAGGAGGGTTGGATGGATAATACGATACCAAGATCACAGGCAAACGACTATTCAAAGGATATCATTGAAGAACGCCGGCGGTTTCTCCGGGAAAAGACCGGCATAGAACTGAACCATGTGAATAAGTATTCCTTTGATCCTGCCATGCTGCCCGGAAATATAGAACATTTTATTGGGGTAGCCCAGGTTCCCATAGGGATCACCGGTCCGCTGCTCGTGAACGGAGAATACGCCCAGGGTGAATTCTATGTCCCTCTGGCAACAAGTGAAGGAACCCTTGTCGCAAGCTATAACAGGGGGATGAAAATAATAAGACAATGCGGGGGTGTGACCACAACGATCCAGGAAGAAGCAATGCAGCGCGCCCCTGTCTTCATATTTGATAATGCCCGCCAGGCCCGTGATTTCGGGATCTGGCTGAAGGAACAATTTGAGGAAATTAAAAAACAGGCTGAAAGCACCACAAGGACCGGAAAGCTTATCACCATTGAGCAGTACCATGCCGGTCGATTCGTGTACACCCGGTTTGATTATACAACCGGCGACGCTGCAGGTCAGAACATGACGGGAAAAGCAACCTTCATTGCATGCGAGTGGATCAGGAAAACCCATCCTTATGTAAAAAGGTACATGATAGACGGGAATTTCTCTACGGACAAAAAGCATTCGACCATCAATGTACTGAAGACCAGAGGCAAACGTGTTACCGCCGAAATCACAATCCCCGAAAAGATCGTCAGGGAGCAGATGAACCAGTCTCCGGCAAGATTGCAGTTCTATCACAATATCGGAAACCTCGGGTCCTATTTCTCCGGCGCTGTGAACAACGGGAGTCACTCTGCCAATGGGATCACCGCCATTTTCATTGCAACGGGGCAGGACGCGGCAAACGTCGCAGAGGGCTCGGCGGCGATAACCTATAGCGAGAGGACAAAGGAAGGCGACTACTACTTCTCAGTGGTGATCCCCGCACTGATTGTGGCCACTCACGGAGGAGGAACCGGGCTTGCGACCCAAAGAGAATGCCTCGAGTTGATGGATTGCTACGGAACCGGAAAAGTAAAGAAGTTCGCCGAGATTGTCGCCGCAGCCGTCCTTGCGGGAGAGCTTTCATTGATGAGCGCAATGAGGGTGAATAAGGATGGCACCAGCGACTGGATTTCGAGCCACGATAAATTGGGGAGAAACAGATAATTATTGAATTTTTGAGAGGGACTATATCCCTCATTCAACCATGATAGGGAGGATGCCGGATGGCGGGAAAAAGCGATCAGAAAAGGGGGTATGTCATCCCCGAGGAAGAATTCAAGTGTCAGATGGAATACATCAATACCATGGACCCCTATCCCCCGCACATTTTCTACCAGAGATTTCTTGAAGTCTTACACAAGGCCAAAACGGAAGGCGGAATAAACTGGGGAACCCTGCACGAACGAGCTGCTACTAAATATCCCGGCAGGATAGCAGTCAAATGGGACGTTTCCGATGCTCCGATTAGCTCCATGCAGATGGCTCTCCCGCACATCAAATATAAGGAATTCAATGAGGCGGTAAACCGTTATGCGAACTACTTTTTAGAAAAAGGGCTCCAGAAGGGGGATATCATTTGCCTCCTCCTGGCCAACAGGGTGGAGTCGCTGGAACTGCATGTCGCTGCTGCAAAGATCGGTGCGGTATCTTCAATGATGAATACGGGATGGCGGGGCAGAACCCTTGCCTATGCCTTAAATCTGATTCCAGGCAAGGCGGTTATCGTAGGTGAAGAGTGTATTGATTTGTTCAATGAGGCACAACCCGAAGGAAAGAGACCGGACGGGCAACAGATCTATTATCTGGAAGATACGGGCCATGCACCCATACCGGACGGGTTCATCAACATAAAGGAGGCTATAAAAGACATCTCCGAGCAGAACCCCCCCACAACAGGCACGATAAGCATCTACGATCCCTGCCACCTCGTGTTCACTTCCGGCACCACGGGCGGCATGCCCAAGGCGGCCTATACGACGCACAAGACCATGGTGGAAAATGCGAATGCCTTCAAGATGATCCTGGATTTACAGAAGAATGATACCATCTATGTCCCGCTGCCCTTCTTTCATAATACCTTTCTCGTGTCAGCCTGGCCCCCTGCAGCGCTCAGCGGAGGAGCCATTGCCATCCGCAGGAAATTCAGCGCAAGCCATTTCTGGAACGATACCCGTAAATTCAGGGCTACAAAATTCTGCTATGTAGGAGAATTGTGCCGTTACCTGATGAACCAGCCGGAAAGATCCGATGATGCCGCAAACCCCGTTGAAGGGATGTTCGGTAACGGTCTCCGTCCGGAAATCTGGAAGGCGTTCAAGAAGCGCTTTGATATACCTGCAGTCAACGAATTCTACGGCGCTGCGGAGCTGCCGAGCGGTTTTGTGAACCAGTACAACTTCGACTGCACCATAGGTCGCAGCGTAAAAACCAATGCCGTGGTGAAGTACGACATACAGAACAACGAACCGGTCATCAACGAGAACGGCTTCATGGAGAAGACCGATTACGGCGAGATCGGCCTGGTGCTGTTTGAAATATCGGAATCGGATCCAGTGATGGGATATACTAGGAAAGAGGATACGGAAAAGAAGATTTTCCGAGACGTGTTCAAAAAAGGCGATGCCTGGTTCAATACCGGCGACCTCATGAGGAATATCGGTTTCGGGCACCGGCAGTTTGTCGATCGGTTGGGTGATACCTTCCGCTGGCACGGTGAAAATGTCTCGACTACGGAAGTGGAGGCAGTGCTCGATTCATACAGGCAGATCTACATATCATCCGTATACGGCGTCAAGATACCGAATACCGATGGAAGTGCAGGGATGGCGGCCATCGTGCCCTTGGACACCAGGCTCGAGGATTTTGATTTCACGTCTTTGGCAGACCACCTGAAGAGAGAGCTTGCGGATTTCGCTGTTCCGAAGTTCATCAGGATCAAGAAGGAACTGGATCAGACCCCTACCATGAAATTCAAAAAGGACCAGCTGAAAAATGATGGGTACGATATTGAAAAAATCATCGATCCTGTTTATGTCCTGCTACCCAATGAATCGGGATATGTGCCGTTGACAGCAGAAGTGAAGAATAAGATAGACAGAGGTGAGTACAGATTCTGATGTTGTCCGACAGAACCCTTACAGCGCGAGATGCTGGAGTCATATATTGAATAGAACACTTACAAGAGGGAGAAGGGGCCGGGTGTGCATCCTGGATAGAATTACCTAAAGAGGGGGTGTGACCACATCTCCATATTATCCGGCGTACTGGTCGGGTTTTCTGTGCACCCGAGAAAAACTCACATTACTCTTCGAATCCTATGGAGAACATGCCTTCAAGATCATGCCGGGAATAGGTGCGGAATGCGAGCATGGTTTCAGACCCGGTGATCCCTTTTATCTTGAGCATCTTATTGGTGACGAGCTCTGCAAGTTCATCATTGCTGCCCACCCTGGCTATAGCCACCAGATCATACCTGCCGCTGACTGAGAAGACCTCTGACATGCCCTTGATGTCTGAAAGATCTTGCGCTGTTTCATTGATACGTTCGCGTGCAACATTCAATAATATGATTGCTGTAACCATGGCTCTCCCTCCTGGTTTCACCCTTAAAGGGTCAGCCAAAGAGAAGCAACTAAATTATTGTGGTGTAAAAAGGGCTGAGAGTGAAAAAAGGGTAATTGAAGGGTTCGGTGTGTGCTTAACTCGTATCAGGAGATTCTTGATCTCAGTCTTTTTGCAATGTTCGGAAAATGGTGAAGGTCGGTATGGGGCAGGAAAAGTGCTGCCGTATACTGATCCATATAGCCTGCCGTAGTGCTCAAATCGATATAGGTCATGCGCTTTGCTAACGCCGTTTGTGAGTCTCTGTATTCCTTTGACAGGAGGCATAGGCAGGACCCCAGGAGAGAGGCATTCCCGATGTAAAGGAACTTCTCAACAGGTATATCGGGGAGCAGTCCGATGACCATGGCGTTACCGAGGTTGAGGAACCGGCCGAATGCACCTGCTATGTAAAACGTGGAAATGTCATGAAAGGATATACCGATCTGCCTGAGCATCAAAGCCGCAGCAGAATATATGGCTGCCTTGGCGCGCATGAGGTTTTCAATATCGTTTTCAGACAGGATGATCGGTTTGCCGCTGTTCGTATCTGCGGCTTCGGCAACGGTATAGGAGGCACGACGGCCATTGAGGTGAATCAAGGGGCTTGTCCTGCTCCTGTTGAGCTTGCCTGACGAATCGATCCAACCGGAGAGAAAAAGCCCGGCAACAAGGTCTATCAGTCCGGACCCGCAGATGCCCGAAGGCCTGCCGTTGCCGATGGTCGTATATCGGGCGCTGCCCGTATCCCCCTCAATCGTGACAGAGTCAATGGCTCCCGTAGTGGCGCGCATGCCGCAATCAATACCTCCGCCTTCAAAGGCCGGTCCTGCCGAACAGGCACAAGTCATGAGGAAATCGGAATTGCCGAGAACGATCTCACCGTTCGTGCCGATATCGATGAAAAGGCAGGTCTCTTCCTTGTTTTTCACAAGATCAGTGGCGAGAATACCGGCGGTAATATCTCCCCCCACGTAACTGCCAACACAGGGGGAGAAGGTAACGAGGGCTTCTGGGTGAATGTCCAGGCCCGTTTCAATGGCCCGGAAATGGGGAATTTGCAGCACGGTCGGCGTGTAGGGCTCCAGCCGCAGGTATTCGGGCTTGAGCCCGAGAAAGAGATGCGTCATGATCGTATTGCCCGATATGCGGCAGCAGGTTATATCCTCTTTCAGAGTATAGGAATCATCAACAACCTCTTGAACGAGACGGTTCACGGATCGTACGGCCCTCGACCGCAAGTCCTCCAGCCTCTCCCGGGTGGATGCATAATTGATCCTGCTTATGACATCGAGCCCGCAATGGATCTGGTCATTATATCCGTTCCTGGTTGATATTACCTTTCCGCTGCCCAGATCGATCAGTTGCACGGAAATGGTGGTTGTCCCCAGATCGATTGCAATCCCCAGGTTTTTGCGCTCGGCCCGAGAGCCCTTTATATCAATGATATGGGTCTTGCCGCTGTCAGCAGCAAGGGTGATAGTCACCATGCCGTCTTCCGCACGAAGGGCATCCGCCGATTTTTGGATAACGGATAAAGGGTAGAATATCTCTTTTTCCTGGATCACGGATTTAAGACTGCGGCCAACCCGGTCGAGATCCGACAGGCCGTCTTCTTTCTCTGCCTTGGGGACACGCAGGCATACCTGCTGTGAGCAAGGGGAGAGGTGTAACAGTGCAGGCACGGTTTCGCAGACGGGGTTAATGCTGTCATCGAGGACCATGCAGGCCGGCTGTTCAGGGATGTTGACAATAACGTCTTCAATGATGAAGGATTGGCAGGCTACTACAAACCCGGAAGCCCTTTCTTCGTCGGTCAGCTGTATGTCTGATTTACATGCAACAGAGCCGTGGGTTATCTGGACCAGGCATTTTCCGCAGGTCCCTTTTCCTCCGCAGGGCAGCTCGATCATGATCCCTGCCCGGCCCGCGGCATCCATGAGCAAGGTGCTGGAAGGGACGTCTATGGTTTTTCCTATGGGAAGAAAGGTGATTATCGGCATATGAATTTTAGTCTTATCTTTAACTGGATCCCTCACCCTGACCCTCTCCCCATAATCATATGGGGAGAGAGGACTGGAGATTCATGGCTTTTATGTATCATACTCCCTGTAGATCATCATGCATAAAAACTTTTTTATTCTCTCATATGCATAGATCTCATTTGAATATCTGGAATAATCTCGATCTATAAAAATCAGATAGTTATCGCAGGGATCTATTCTTTAGTTGATCTAATGAAGATTACGTCCTTTAAAGACAAGGTTCTTATTATCATCACCAAAAAGAATGTGAATTTAAGTCTATTTGTAAATTTCGTATTGAAACCATTATCTATGTACTCGATCATAAAATGACACTATGCATATAATTGAATAAGCATTATTTTTTAAGTTTCTTGGCGAGGTAGACTCTCAACGGGCATTGACAAAAATGCCTTAACCCGAATGACAGAGCAAAGGAACAATTAGCAGGATTCTTCTCAAGGCAGTTGAGATAGTTCTCCAGTCCAAAATCTGTTGCCTTGCACAAATGCTTGAAGCCTCTTTCTGAACACTTAAAGTTCTTAGGGCATTGCATTCCCGCCATGATCTCTTCAATCTTCTTCCTGTCTCCGTCTTTCATGAATTCCCTCTTTGATGCATCAATTAGTAGGGTATTATGCCAGGAAATCAACCCTGCCTGTGCAGCTGTTTCTTTAGTAGAATCCTAGGAAGTTTTGCAAGTGAAGATCTCTTCGATAAATGAGCGGTTTCACAAGACCTGAGAAACTGATGATAACGTGCCAGGTGCAACGCTCTGGTATAAAGTGTCTTGCTGCGTATGTTTCAAACCAAGATCTTCGGTTTTCTCTCATCTCAAAACCGTGAAGAAATCGCGTGACTGTCGAAAAACTCAAAGTATGGAAAGTGACAAAAAAAGACCTCGTAGAATGACCTACGATGGAAGATCTTTGATCGGGGCTTGTGTTAGGAATCGACGATTGAATAGTAGAAACATAGGTACTCCATAAATAACAATCATAAGAACAATAAATCCTCATAAAAAGGTCTCAAGGTTATCAAGGATAGTTCTTAATCAGCTGCCAAACCTTACCAGCGGCCTCTTCCCCTTTCCCCTGGATCGAGGAGTTTGGTTGCCATCAAAATAAACCTCAAGTAAGGGGGATGATACCGGGTCAGTCTTTAGTGCGGGTACGGGTCACCCCGGTCAAGATTCCGACGCCGACAAGTATGACAATCGCGATCATCACATAAACAGTGCTCAATTTCGCGACAATAAGGGCCCACGCAATGCCGCCAATGACAAAAGCAAAACCGATGAGATAAATTATCAAGGACATGGAGTTACCTCCTGCTGAACCCAGCGACTTTTTAGGATTTTAAGTTATAACCTCCGGTAAAGCCGGAGGCTTGATTAAACATGAACCGCTCCAAGTGGCTTTACCGGATAACAATTGTCCCTACCTGAACATGTTCATGTTCTGACATCTTGAATTTGGGCATACTGACTGATAGGTCTGTTGTTACATACACTTTATCCAGCAAAGAGGCCTTGATCATGTCTTTTTCATGTAATAGCACTGTTCGATCTTCTTTGCGTATCGACAAAGATCTCATTATCTCCTTACGATGAGAACGGGCTTCTGTGCCTTCCGGACCACTGTATCCGTAACAGATCCAAGCAACATCTCAACGATATTGCTCTTTCCATGAGAGCCCATTATGATAGCCGATACATTTTCTTCCTCCGCCACCCTGAGGATCTCCCTGAATGGAATACCCTTATTAATTTGGGCCTTGGCGATAAAACCTTGTTCCTTTAACTCATCTTCCAGGCTGGAGATCTCATTGAGCGCCAGTTCCTCCCATTCCTTCTCAACAGCAAGAGCATCTATCGCTGTTGAGTTGCGGAAAGAATCAATACCTCTCTCGTCAATGATGTATAAAATGATCACTTCTTTAGTGCCTGCACCCTTTAATCCAACGATATAGGGTAATGCCTTTTTTGCGACTTCTGAAAAATCAGTTGGGTATAAGATTTTCTTAAACATATTCCTACACTTTCTCCTTTTCCTCTCCACTGAAAGGGATCTTGAGTTCGTAGACAGCGGATTCCAAGTGAGTTTCTATGGGGTGTCCTGTCTTTGAGAACACCTTCATCATGGGGGTATTTCGTGCCAGGACATCTGCCGTGAATCCTTTAATCTCGTCCGGGTTAATTCCTCGCAGCTTTCTGCATTCCATTTTGCTTTTTATACCTCGCATCTCTGCCGCCGGGTGGTTCACTTCTATTCCGGCTAGGCACCCCTCTTTTTTAAGCAGAAAGGAACATCCTCCGGCCGGTCGCCGTGTAGGAATGGGCGAGATTGAATCCTAGCGACTGTTCCACATCCCCGCTGGACCAGGATAGTTACTTCCCAACGTGGATATTGGAGAAGGAACTGAGAACTCCAAAAACGCTCAGGAGCCACAAGACAACGGCAATGACAACGACGGCATTCAAGATCGACTTGATGGAGCTCGCCATCGGGATGAATCGGTTGATGAGCCAGAGAACAACACCAGTTACGACCAGGACTTCCACTACTTGAATTAAGGGCATGATCTAATTCTCCTTGTTTTGTCGACGAAAGCAGAACACTTAGGTCCGTTCCCGCTTATGCGCTGCTGGGTGAAGCCGATATGAGGTTCAAGCTCGCCGCCATACGTTCAAGAGCACTTGGCGCCATTTTTTGCACGTGACACCAAACAAGCTCGGCCGCCTAAAGCCGACCCAGTAGCAGCAGGATGATCAGAATGACCAGGACAATTCCCAGCCCCCCGCTCGGGTAGTAACCCCACTCTCGGCTGTGAGGCCATGTGGGTATTGCACCTACCAGCATCAAAATCACGACGATAATCAAAATAGTTGCCAGCATATGGCTCCTCCTTTCAGTTTATCCGTGAACGTAGCGTTGGGCGGATACTTTCAACGGCCTTGGCCATTTGAACTTTGAAGCCCTAGCTGTTGAAGGCAGTCTTGACATCCGTCCAGACGTTTTCTGTACCTGTCTTGAGGTCCTCCCATGCATCATCGCCGTTGGCCCTTATCCTTCCCCTAAGGGGATGGCCGTAGGAGGACCCTCACCACTGCGCCAGAAAGTCAACCCAGGTTGCCGATTTTATAAAAAATTCTACTAAAACCGATTTAGATCCGTTTCCAATGAGTCAAGCCGATGGGAAATGTCTGTTCTCTCCTCGTACGTGGCGTATCTGCCTTCTTCCGTCATCCGAAAATAATCACTCCGGATGGCGTCTAGTCTGGCTTGAAATTCTCTCCCCTCTGTCTGAGGCAAGCGCCCGTTGGTTCTTCCATCATCGATTCTCCTTTGGAGTGAGACAATCCTGTCCCCATTCCTTGGTTCTCTTGGTTGTTCAATTTTTGCAGGCCGGGCAAGCGCTCTGTCGATCTCCGCTCCAAGCGCATCAAGTCTTATATGAAGCTTGTCCCATTCGTCCCGCTCGACCCTTTTGTCTCTCAGCTCCGTATAGTCTGTTCGAATACCCTTCAGTGTCGTGAGAAACATCTGGGACTGATCAGGGCTAAGCGCACCGGATTTCAGCCCATCCCCGATCTTCTCCTGGATTACAACCATCTTGCTCTCTGCATTCCTTTCAGAATCCGGCCATGTTTGGATAGTAGCGCAGCCCGAAAATAAGGCTAATCCGAAAATCGTTAACACTGACAGCAGAATAACCTTCTTCATTTGTCACCTCCTATTTTACAATCAGGTCGTTTTTCACCGATTTGACACCCTCAATGCTGTCGGCAATCTCTTAAGAGTGCGGTTATCAGCCCGACGCAGACGAGGAATTTCACCATACGATCTCGTTTTACCATACAGGCATCTCCTTTCCCGTAGAGGACCATATGAGGAATTCCATGGAGTCCTTTTTATTGGAACCTTATGTATAATAATCATCAGATTGTTCCGGGCAAGGTTGCATGACACATACTATCCCCTGGTGAACTCGATAGGAATGTCCCCATGTGAGTTTGATAGATCGGCCTCATGTAGGGGCCATGGGGGTTTTAGTGATGAGCAGGAAGGAACGGGTACGGTTATAGGTAATGGGATGGAAGGAGCGGAGCGGGATCAGCCTTGTAATGGCCGCAGAGGCGATGGGAGTAAGCTATCGGCAGGCGAAGCGGATCTGGAAGCGATACAGGCCGGCTGTTCAGGGATGTTGACAACAACGTCTTCAATGATGAAGGACTGGCAGGCTACTACAAACCCGGAAGCCCTTTCTTCGTCGGTCAGCTGTATGTCTGATTTACATGCAACAGAGCCGCGGGTTATCTGGACCAGGCATTTTCCACAGGTCCCTTTTCCTCCGCAGGGCAGCTCGATCATGATCCCTGCCCGGCCCGCGGCATCCATGAGCAAGGTGCCGGAAGGGACGTCTATGGTTTTTCCTATGGGAAGAAAGGTGATTTTCGGCATATGAATTTTAGTCTTATCTTTAACTGGACCCCTCACCCTGACACTCTCCCCATAATTATATGGGAGAGAGAGGACTGGAGATTCATGGCTTTTATGTATCATACTCCCTGTAGATCATCATGCATAAAAACTTTTTTATTCTCTCATATGCATAGATCTCATTTGAATATCTGGAATAATCTGGACCAATAAAAATCAGATAGTTATCGCAGTAATCTCTACTCTTGAGTTTGCTTAGGATGAAAAAAAGCAGGGCCTGAAATTGACCCTGCTTTTAAAATCTTGAGAACCGTAATGTTACTTTTTTATCTTCTTTCTAAACCCTGCTAAACCTAACAGACCAGAGCCCAGAAGGAGTATGGTGGTCGGTTCAGGGACAGGGGCGCCTTTATCATATTTGAGACATAAAGTGGATGTATCAAGATAGAAAGGAGTTAGACAATTTTTATATGTCATACATACATCAAGGTTTTCTCCAAGATCCCATGTGGCAAATGTACCAGTAATATCGAAAGTTTTATCTCCCCAAAAGAATAATTTATTGTTGCTTATGGTACCCGTGAAATCATCATTTACATACACCTTATCTTTACTTGGATTTATAAAGAATCCACAGAGTGTAAGTTTTGCTTTGGTTACCACGTCAGGCGGAACCTCAAGCCCTAGGGGTGTGGGCTGTACCCATGATAGTGTTCCGGAACCAAACAGGTGAGCTTTGTCTAAATCTACTGTACTGGTAAAAACAAGAGCATTCCCTACACTACTTACAGCGAACAATAAAACAAATACGCTCAAACAAGAGATAATAACCTTTTTCATAATAAACCTCCCAGTTGTTGTTATTGTTAGTTTAAATAATGCAATAATCAGGCCAATAGAATAATTGTTTTAATTTTAATATAATAGAACGATAATTAAGAGATGAACTTGCTCTATTGTAAATTTTATCGACACTAAAATTTATGGTTCTTATGCGAAAAATCCGATAATCACTTTGATTCCATAGCAGTACAAATCATTGCACAATAAATAGTACTGTAAATTAATTCGACAGTGATCTTTTATTCTGACAGAGGCAGATTACTATCTTGCTGGTTGAATAAAAGCCCTCCGCCATCCTGGCTGGCAATTGAAAGTGTAGATAACGTGCCAATCGTTACGCTCTGCCGTGATATGACAATTTCGAAGATCTGTTCTCAAGATCATCAGTTTTATTCATCTTAAACTGAGATGATATCTTAGTGATCAACAACATTGATTGAGGTGAATTATCATGGTAGATGCGGTTATCCATTAAAACACGTTAAGGTAATCATTAAAGATGAATAAGCTGAAAACTGTTCTCGTTTATTTTATAGTCTTATCCTTGGGAATTGTATGTGGAGGTTATTTGTTCTCCCAATCACAACCCAGATCATTTTTATCAATATCGAATTGTCAACATTGTTTAAGTGAGAATGATCTTGTCGGGCTGCTTGCCTCAGTCGGTATACAAAAATTTTCTAAGCTTATCCCTTCTGTTGTATTCGAAACGGACAAAACAATCGCCATTAAGATCCCGGATACACAGGTTCGTTATCACTATGTCATTATTCCTAAGAAAGACATCAAGAATATCGGTGAACTTACTGATGCCGATGCTCAATATTTAATTGATACATTTTTTGTAGCAAGAAAGATCATTGAGGATAAGAACTTATTCAAATATACCCTTCATACAAATGGACCTGGTATTCAAGACGTTACATATTTACATTTTCATTTGATAGCCGAGTGACACCGCATCTACCACCACTGTCCCGATCCGCTTCTGATATAAATCGCTTCGCCCTTAATCCTTCAACCATTTCCTATTTACTCGATGGGAAAACGCAGGAGTCTGCGCTTTTGTGGAGATGCAAGGACGTGTGTCATACCTGGCATCTCAAATAACCAGTCTATATACGTCCTGAGCAATAGTCCATTCATGAACTCACCCACTTGGGATAGAGGGAGCAAATCAAAACTCTTCCTGCTCGAATAAGGCGATCTTATCTTGAGATTGGTCCTAGGTATCAATGCCCATCGTGATATTATCGCATGGCATGGCATCAAATGTGGGTTTCAAGATGATGTGGGAAGGAATGAGAGATCCTGGATAAGATATTATGGTTGAGTAGATGGAGGTGGGATTGATGAGTTATTGCAGGGATCTTTATTTTTCATAGGGTATAAAACGATAGTCTCAAAACGGTGCACACAAATAGGACATGAAATTATTCAAGCCTTTATCATCTTTTCGTGTGAAGATAATTGCCATCCCTGAATCAGTCTTCCGCACCACTTGCCCGATGACCCAGATTACCTTGCCGAACGGCTCTACATTAAGGCTAGCACTTACAAAACCATCAACATTAGGGCAATGCCCTGTCTCAACGAACATTCCACCCTTGCTGATGTTACAGACTCTTCCCATCCTGTTCGCATAATCATTGTCACGATAAGAGAACATCATGTTTACCCTTACTCTCTTATAAGCCCGCTGATTATCCGTAGTCTGAGATATTTTTGCATGAGAAATAATTGACGTAGGTTCTTTCAAAACAGTATCCTCCACTTGCAAGCAAAACAGTATAACCATAAGTTAACCTGCCATGTCATTTGAATACATAATTAACATCATCTATAGATAATATTTCAAGATCATCGGTTTCTGGGCCTTACAAAACCAGAAAGTTATCGCAGAATCATCGCGTTAACAGTTAGACAGGAATAGATGAAAAACAAAAAAAGGCAGGGCCTTTCAATGACCCTGCTTCTGATATCCAGTCAATATGTTGTATTACTTTTTCAGCTTTTTCCTGAACCCTGCTAGCCCAATAAGACCTGATCCAAGAAGAATCATTGTACATGGTTCAGGAACAGGGGGAGTTTTTACAATTAGATCTTGAGCTTTAAAGGGAAGTGTTGTGGGTAGGGCCATTTCAGCAATCTCATACCCTGTACCAGTATAATCATATCCTTTAAAATCTTCCATATATTTTGTGAAGTCAGCTTGGACTGTTGGATTACTGATATTAGTAATCTGTCCATACATAATATCCCATATTGCCAACTGCAATGCTGGAGTATCTGCTTTATTACCCTCTTTGTTAATCAACCATGCTGATTCATAACCAAGATAGTCATGGTTTAGGTTGTTAGTAAGGGATACATTATAGTATGTATAAGGAACGTATGTTACATCATACAGGTCAACACAATATCCTGTTGTAGGCTGCCCATTAATGTTGAGATGAAACTGTCCAGCATACTCACCTGTAGGATTGCCGTTCAAATCAAAATTAACGTAGGTATAGTCATTGATGCTACCAGTAATATTGATTGTATTTGCTCCTACTGATGCTGTGAAGCCAAGCACGATAAGTAGTAATGCAACTGTCATGGAAAATTTTTTCATATTGACCTCGTAGATGTTGTTTTATTAGCGATTATTATCCAATATTTATGCCAATTAACGTATGTCTTTGATATAAATAATTAATTACTTCAGACAGTATAAAATAGGGGTATTGGCGTAATGGATAAAATAGAAATATATTTCCATAAAGATAGTAATTATTTACATCAATAAAATGCGTAGAACGGCCTATCGATTTCTATGATCATAGAACCAGATAACTGTAAATCATACCATCTATAACTGATTGATAAGGTATAATTAATAGATTACGTTATTTGTCATGTGTCACACCCAGAGTTGGTTTGATCTTTTCATAGATCTTATTTCAAAATCATCGGTTTTGTGTGTCACGAATGCCGAGAGGCAATGCTGTGTAGGAGATGAGGGGAGGCCCCTCGGAGCCGGTTTACAGGAGCAGGCTTCAAACCGCCCTAAGCTGCGATGGTAAAGAGCCATGGTGGTGAGCGTTAGGGAAAAGGCGCAAGGAATGCGTCAGGTAGTATCGGAGAGACGAGCGAAAGCGAACCAATCGATGAGGCATCGAAAATGATCACAGATGATGTCAAAACCAGGGTCCAAAACTAACTCTGGGAACAGCTCAGAGGAAACCTGTTTACTGTCTGAGCGGCATCCGGTGTAGAGATGGTGTGAATCCGATACGGGCTTTTACACGGAACGTGAGAACCTGTCGTCTGGATGAGAAGGGAGAAATCCAAGGAGAGGCCCCCCGAGGATGAGAGTACCGATGCCAGGCACAGGGGCGGGACAGCTCGTAGTAGTGAAGAAGCTCCTGTAATGGGAGTGGAGCGAAGGGGCTGTGTTGTTCAGGAGGTATTTATTGATCAACCAGAAATGGGAGGAATCAATGAGTATTGCCAAGCCAAGCTATACGATTGGCTGAACAATGGGAGCCGGATGAGCTGAGAGGTTCACGTCCGGTTCTACGAGCAGCTGGGGGTGAAATTCCCCTGGCTGACTTTCCCAGGAATTTCAAAACCAGAAAGTTATCATAGGAATCTTCAGTCCCATCTTCCAATAAGATATTTCATTTCATAAAAAGGAAGTGACTCATATACACTTTGTCTAATCTATTGAACTAGCCCAATTATGATGTTATCTTTTTATTTAACTCCCCAAGCACGATTAGGTTGACACCTAAAAAAAATATATTTAATGGACCAGGTTCGAAAGTTGGATTTTGATAGGTGTATCCATTCAGTAAAATGAGTAGAAAAAGAAGACAAACTATTGGGAATATCCCTTTCCACATAAGAACCTCCTGTACTCATAAGCTTAGATAAGCCCCTTTTAGATAAAATCTCCATAGTGAAAGTCAATAGGCTTAGATGACAACATTTGGTTAAAGTCATTATAAACTTATAATCAAGGGTATGTATACGTTGCGGTGCCAGGGTGACATGCTTAGATATGGAGGCCTTGCTGCATAGGTTTCAACTTAAGATCATCAGTTTCAGGCATTATAATACCGAGAAGAAATCGCAATAATCTTTACCCTAGAGAAAATAAGCTAAATCCCTTTTGATATGATTATAAATCATCGAACTATCAATGGCCGTTAGATCTTGCCACTGTAAGTCTTCTTAAATTTATCAAAATTAAAGGAGCATATACATCTCTCCTATAGCTCACCTATGATTCATTTTCTCACATATGCAATTTCAGCTCGATAATATATGAACCTTCTCCCGTTGTGTATTTCTCAACTCCTACACCGACATCACGCATTGTAAAGCCAGATGTTTTAGCCGTATTATCGATGTCCTTAATGCATTGAGTAAGCAATTTAAATATTTGTATTTTAGTACGCTCAACATTTAATTTGTTGGCCTGTAGAGTTTTTTCCTCCATGACCGTTCTCCTTTTTCCTCGCATCAGGAGGATCATATGATGATATGTCTAAGATGAGTTCTAGTTGAAAGTGAATTTTGATAATATATCTAAGCTAGTGTAGGCAAATTATGTGCCATCACATAACAGTTTGATATATTTATTTTAATTTTATCGTCCTTCCGAAGAATGCAAAGTAATTCGACAGTTCATTATGCTGTATACTTTATATAACATTGAAATTATTAATATTTATATAGGAGCATAACTGTTAAATATTTCGACAGTTCAATTTGATATTTAACACCAATGAACTGAAGATTTCGTGCCATGGATCACGCTTAGCCTATAGTATATATCTCTTGAGTTAATATCTGGTTGACCATAACTGAAGATGTCGTGACTCTATATGTGGATTGATAAAAACCGGACCGCACAAGGGAGCGATCCGGCTTAAGAGGAGGTCAAAAGTCCGTTCGTCAAGGATGACGAGGAGAGTTTGACTGACAATAGTTTATAAGATCGACTTTGGAAAATGCAACCTTGACGATTCTATGCGGTCTTCTTGGGCTTCTCATGGGTGGTGTGGAAAGAACCAAAGAATCCTTCAATTCGTAAATCCCTTTTTCAACAGACTCTGCCAGTATCGGCACTCTTACATGATATGACCATTTACATATATCTCATCCGGAGATCATCGGTTTTGTATGTCACGAATGCCGAGAGGCAATGCTGTGTAGGAGATGAGGGGAGGCCCCTCGGAGCCGGTTTACAGGAGCAGGCTTCAAACCGCCCTAAGCTGCGATGGTAAAGAGCCATGGTGGTGAGCGTTAGGGAAAAGGCGCAAGGAATGCGTCAGGTAGTATCGGAGAGACGAGCGAAAGCGAACCAATCGATGAGGCATCGAAAATGATCACAGATGATGTCAAAACCAGGGTCCAAAACTAACTCTGGGAACAGCTCAGAGGAAACCTGTTTACTGTCTGAGCGGCATCCGGTGTAGAGATGGTGTGAATCCGATACGGGCTTTTACACGGAACGTGAGAACCTGTCGTCTGGATGAGAAGGGAGAAATCCAAGGAGAGGCCCCCCGAGGATGAGAGTACCGATGCCAGGCACAGGGGCGGGACAGCTCGTAGTAGAGAAGAAGCTCCTGTAATGGTAATGGGAGTGGAGCGAAGGGGCTGTGTTGTTCAGGAGGTATTTATTGATCAACCAGAAATGGGAGGAATCAGGGATCTACAATCCACCCTTAGGAGAAGATGTCTCAAGTTGTTTATTAAAAGCAGGGTCTCATTATGCAGCCCCTGTCATGCAGCCCCTTGCCCGGAACAATCTGATGATTATTATATAAGGTTCCAATAAAAAGGACTCCATGGAATTCCTCATGTGGTCCTCTACGGGAAAGGAGATAACTTTATGGGAAAATGGGATTCGTCATAGGAGTTTTTGTAATGATAGTTCTAGTGCTTGCGATTGTCTATTTTTAATGCATAGAACACAAGATTTTATGCAAGATACCATCCAAAAAGGAGAAATCGATGGAAAACATTTCTCAGGGAATGAGACAGATTTTGGATGAACAAATAGTATCTATAATGAAGTCCAAGCTCTTGATTCTATTCGTAGTAGCGGCATTGGCCTCGCTTCTTTACCCACCCTTGGTATCGGCCACGCCAATACTGGGTTCGGCGCAGAGCTTCGCGGTTCTGGGTCACGAAACGGTGACCAATGGCCATAGCGCCCCGAACCCAACCACTCAAATATACGGGAATTTGGGTGTGACGCCAAAAACTTCGGTCACTGGCTTTTATCCTGACGGGACCGTGAGCGGAGGAACGATACACATAAATGATGGGGTCGCGCAACTTGCTCTGGCGGATGCAACGACTGCGTACAATACGCTAGCAGGCTTGCCGTTCGTTTACAACTATACTGGTTTTGTCCTGGGTTCAGCGGGATACACCACGCTCACGCCGGGTGTCTATCATTTTGACTCATCGGCTCAGTTGACAGGAGCACTCACTCTCGATTTCGAAAACGAGTCCAATAAGGACTTCATTTTCCAGATAGGGAGTACGCTCACGACCGCAAGCAGCTCTTCTGTTAACGTCATCAATGGGAATTCAACTGACGGTGTGTATTGGCAGGTCGTAAGTTCTGCGACTCTGGGTTCAGACACTACATTCGAAGGAAATATTCTTGCTCTTGCAAGTGTTAGCCTTGATCCTCGCGCACAGATTCTGTGCGGGAGAGCCATCGCGCTAACTGGGGCAGTGTCGTTGATAGACAATCTTATCTCCAACAATAACACCGCCCAAAACTTCGGTAGCGGCCGCTCCGACTTCGGCAGCTACGGCTTCAGTGGCAGCGCGGCGCCGGTCCCGGAACCCTCAACCATGCTCCTCCTTGGCTCCGGGCTGCTTGGATTGGTGTCATTGGGGAAAAGGTTCAAGAAAGTTTGATCAGGCGTAACAGACGCATTCTTCAGGGGGCAGGTCAGTAAGATTGAGATATATGAGGTTGACCCGCTAACCTGCCCCACGTGTTACGGCACGATGCGATACTGGCCTTCGTCGAGGAAGAGCCGGTAATCCGAAAATACTGCGTACAAAGAATCAGAAATTGGTGACGTGTTCACATTATTCCCCTGCAAGGATGAAAAATAGAAACGTCCCCTTTTCTCTTTGGGGAGAGGGGACTGGAGATTCATGGCTTTTATGTCTCATACTCCCTGCAGATCATCATGTATAAAAACTATTCATTCTCTCATATGCACAGATCTCATTTGAATATCTGGAATAATCTGGACCTATAAAAATCAGATAGTTATCGCAGTAATCTCTGCTATCGGATAATTAAAACCATCAAAACAATATATTATAACACGATCTCTTCAATACGTTGTCATACTTTCTAAACTCTAAAGTTTTAAGAGTAAAAATCCGTTTAATACCATAGTGTAATTTCCTTATGTTGTTTCATGATTATTAGGTCACGAGAAGAAGTTCGATCTTAGAAGTTTTACAAGCAAATTAGTTCTCAGGAATGCTTTTATTACAGGCACCAGAACTGGAGGAAGGCGAACATGTTTAATATCATCAATAACATGTCAATCAGGTTGAAAATGGTTGGTATAGCAATCTTTGGTATTCTCTCTTTTGTATGTCTCCTTTCACTCGTTTATTACCTCAATTTCGATTCTGAGTTGAAAAGACTTGCAATGGCAGACCAGGAGACTCGCCAGCGGGTTTTCTGGCATCTACTTGAGGAAAAAGGCCAGAATATTGATATTGTCGACAACAAACTTAAGATTGGCAACTATGTAATCAATGATAATTTTGAGCTTCCTGATATGATGAAGAAACTCTGTGGAGGAACAGCAACTATCTTCATGCATGATGAGCGGGTATCCACCAATGTCATGACACCGGATGGTACACGTGCTATTGGCACGAAACTACAAGGTGCAGCATATGAAGCTATTTTCAATAATCAAAGATCATACAGGGGTTTGGCAAATATTCTTGGAACACCTTACTTTACCGCCTATGATCCTATTAAAAACAACAAGGGAGAAATTATCGGGGTACTCTATACAGGTATTAAGAAAAGCGAATACTATGCATCATTCAACACGCTCATCACCCACATCCTCATACTGACACTTATAGTTACTATTGGCACGGCTTTTTTGTGGATGTGGCTTGTAGATGGCATGATCACCAAGCCAATGAACTATGTCATCAGACGTATTGCTGATATAGTCGAAGGAGAAGGCGATTTAACCAAAAGGGTGGACACGCAAGGAAATGATGAGATAGGAAAGCTGGGTCAGGGGATCAATGCATTTCTAACAAATTTCGAAAGCATAATTGCTAAGGTAAAAGAGACGTCAACTCAACTAATTTCCGCTATACAAGAAGTTGACGCCGGTTCACAGGGACTCTCTCAAATAACCCAGGAACAGGCATCGGCTGTTGAACAGGTGGCCGCCACGATTGAACAGATGACATCGAGCATTAAGAATAATGCTACTCAGGCAGATAAGGGGCACACAATGACAAAAAGTCTGGTTCAACAGACTACTGTCACACGAGAGTCAACCAAAGATCTTATGAAGGCCATGGATGAGATCTCTATGTCTTCCAAGAAAATTGGGGACATTATCACAACAGTGAACGAAGTGGCCTTCCAGACAAATCTCCTGGCCTTGAATGCTGCTGTGGAAGCAGCCCGTGCCGGTGAGCATGGTAAAGGATTTGCCGTTGTAGCCCAAGAGGTCAGATCATTGGCACAACGTTCAGCCGATGCCGCCAAACAGATTAAGGAAATGATAGAGGATAGTGTTAAAAAAGTTCAGGTTGGCGATGAGATAGTTAAGAAATCTGTAGTTTCTCTAAAGGAGATCATTAATCATATCGACATGCTTTCCCAGACCATGGAGGAGATCTCCTCTTCATCAAATGAGCAATCCTCAGGTGTAGATGAAGTGAACAGAGCTATAAGCCAGATTGACACTACTACTCAACAGAATGCTTCCACGGTAGAAGAACTAGCTGCTGGAGCAAATATGCTGAGTAATGGAGCAGATGAGCTCAAAGAGACCGTTGAGCGTTTTAAAGTTTTAAATGAGGGATAGGCATAATCTGTATCGATATTATTGATATACAAAATAATAAGAGACCCTTGTAATGTATGCCCCATGTTAAGGGCAACAACTTTGATATGAATATAAGAAAAATATCTTCTAAACAAAGCGTAGATTTCGTGCCATGACCTTCAGTTTATCCATATTGAATATTTCTTAAGGTTATATCTGTTTGATCCGGACTGAAGGTTATGTGCCACCACATGGATTCTTTCATCAGTGCGCATAGTTCTTCCCAAGATCATAACAAATTTATAAGCAGGGGTAGACGACGTTTCTTATGCCGTTATGTGTTGGTGTCCTCATGCCAGAAACCCCAAACTCTGGGCTTACCATTAGATAATGTACGCATTAACTGGATGGTCCTTATCTTAGAGTCATGCTTTATCTTGATAGAGCCAATTGCAAAAGACCGAGATCGTTATTCCAGCGGGAGCGGGAATCCAGTCTTTTCAAAATATTCTGGACCCCCGCTACCCGATCAGGTCGAGGACAAGTTTCGCGGGGGTGACACCTTTTTTGAGTTTTGCAATTGCCTCGATCGTCAGATATTTATACCGCGATATAGCTCTTGATGAAGCCTTCCAGATCGGATGCCTCTTCAGGCCCTACCATCACGCGCCAGCCAGGGAGGCTGTCTTCCAGCTCCCCGCTTATCTGGGAAACATAGCCCGGTATGACGATCCGGCGCGTGTTGATCTGTGCTTCCAGGTTCATCTCCTTGATGAATTTGGATATTGTGCCGGCGGAGAACTTCCCGGCAGCCCAGGCGGTAAGCACGCTCATGCCCTCGCATTCCGGTACGACCAGCCAGGCACTGATGCCGCTGTTCTCGATTTCACCTGAGACAATGAAGTAAGTGAGTGAAAAATTTGTGGTGACGAAAACAGGCGAATCCGGGGTCGGTTCGCCGATTGCATACACTTTTGGCTCAACCTGGATGGGCTTCTGCGGGTCAGTATATATGTTGAGCCGGAGTGTCAGGAGCGTTGCGAGTTGTGAGGCATGAAAACCGGGCAGGACGCAGATACTCCCGTATTTAGTGATCTCCGTGATGGCAGCAGTAGTGTCATCCATCAGGGTGCCGGTATCGATGAAGTGCACAAAGGGATATCCAAGCGGTTTGAAATTGTCTTTGATGGCTGAGCGTCTGGCTATCGTATTCGTCTGCAACTGTTCTGAAAGGGAATGGGTCTCCAGTTGGAGCAAAATGTTGTGAAAACCGTTTTCACGGTGTCTTGATACCAGCTCGATCAAAGAATCCATGTCAGGTGCTGCAAACGCAATGGCATGTTCCTGTTCCTGTGCAACAGGCACAAGGATGGCTGCTGTCTTTTCATCCGGGGCGCAGAGAACGCTGCGGGACCCTTGAATATGAGATGTCGCTCTAACAATCGCATCTGCACTTTTGCCCCGCAGGATCAGAGGCCTGCCGGTTACCTGCCAGGCCTTGGCTGCTAGCTGTATGAATGCTGCTGCATCTAAGGACAGCTGAGTAATCGCAACCATGCCGACGGTGAGGGACTCTCCCACACGCTCGAGCACATAATTCTTGATGGAGGTAAGGGAGGCATCGATCCTTGCCGGCTCATCGGTGTCATTGATGTTGATGGCCATGATGGTCGGGTTCAGAAAGGTCTTGTCATGCCGGTACAGCACGGTCTCGCCTCCGGCAATGAGCCTTTTGTCAGGGCCCAGCACAACGGACTTGACCGGAGGTTCGTTGGCGAGCCCCAGGACCTGCTTAGCCTCCTCAGATGCATACGGGCACTCGGAGATATCAGCCTTTTTGGCAGCCAGCTTCATGGCAAAGGCAAGGCAGGTGTTGGACCCGCATTCCTTGCAGTTGGTCTGCGGCAGGAGTTTCTGTATCTGGAGTCCGCTCAGCGCCATGATGACTACCTCCCATCCATCAGAGAAGCAATGGTCTTTTCCAGTGCCATGGCTGCCTGCGGATGATACATGATAACAATCGATGCCCCGGCAAAAAGGAGCGAGGTTGCGGTTGAGAGCTCCCACAGTGCTGCACGGTCCTTAAGATCCCCCCAGGCCGGGAAGTCTGATTCCGGGGCGCGCAGCTCCTTGATCTTTGCACACTCCTGTCCCGGGGAGACGATCATGGGTGCAGCCAGCATCTTATCGCCGGCAAGGCTGGTGAGGCGGATCCGTTCCATGACCGAGTAGGTATATTCAATGCCATATCCGACGGCACTCGTGACCGGATCGATAACAATCCTCTCGGTTGGGATATTCATATTGGCAAGCAGGATATTCAGTTGCTTGGCAATATTCACATCAATGGGGCTCTGGGCAACGATTGTATGCCCATAGGCCAGGGCCGCACCAGCAATGGTGCGGTAGTTCTCCTGCTCCACCCAGCTCAGGAGGAGATTTTCGCCGGCACACCCACGTGCAACCTCTTTCATCACCTCGTTGATCTTGTCAAAATGGCTGTGGCCGGTGATGATCAGCGGGACATCGACTGCTGCAAGAACCGATTTTACCAGTGCCAGGGCTTCTTCAGGGGAACTATTCCCTTTTTCCGGATGCGTCCCTTCAAGCCTTACGCTGATGAGGTCGGCCCCGTATTTATCCACACATACCTTGGCCATTTCTGCAGGATCGTTAAGGAGATCACCCCATATCGAACGCAGTGCCTCAGGATACTTCGGGCTGACCTTGTCAAAGACCTCAAGGGCCACCAGAGGCCGGTTTTTCATGGCTCCTTCGAAGTAAAGGAAGGGCATGGCAGTATCTCCGCCGATGGTATAGGTGCGTCCCCGCGTGCCTCCCCCAGCATTTGTGGCGCCAAGGGTGACTTCGTAAACACCCTGCTCGCAGGTCTCTTTCCTGATGGGCAAAGACTTTATGGATGCTATACGCTCCCTTGCAGTGGGCCTGGTTACCTTCCTTTCCGGCTTATCATCCATGGGCTTATCGAGATTCACCGGTGCAGTTACCTGGTCTTGCAACTTGGTTTCTGGGAACCGGTTGCTCAAGACATTGATGATATCGCCCACGATATCCTGGGCAAAGGTCTGTTTGATTTCAGATTTGATCTGTTCGATGAGCTCTGCTTTTAATTGCGCAATCTGGTCTTTTGAATATGATGTATCAGGCTGCTGCGAAGGCGAGACAGACACTGACTCTGCAACTACCTTTTCCCGAGCTGTTTCTCGGGGCGTACTTTCAACGGATGCAGTATCATGCCTTGCAAAGTCTGCGATGTCACCCATCTCGATGGCAGGGTGCTTCACCCTTTCCAGGTAGGCCCTGATATCGTGAGGTTCAATGGCAACGGATTCGTCCGGGATCTTCTCAAGCAGATCCGGCTCCCCCTGTTCTGCAAAGCGCCTTTTCAGGTCTTCGCCCAGCATCTTCTTCAATCCCTTTGTCATCCAGATCAAGCGCTTGTGGCCCCCTTCGGCAAAGAGGAATTTGCGCGAGGTGAGGAATACCTTTCCGCAGCCCATGAAGCCCGGGGTCTGCTGGCCACCGCCAACGCTGCCGGCAAGTGTGGAAAAGGTCATGCCCGCCGGGGTGTCACCGGTGTATTCGCGGTTTACAGCCATGATCCCGTTGCATTCCGGGACATAGGCGCATATGACCTCGAAACATCCGCAGCTGGTCATGGGCCGGTCCATGATGGAGTAGGTGCAAACGGAGGGAATTGTCTTGTGTGATGAGAGATACACATAGTCATCCACGCCCTTCCACACACCCTTGACCGGGTCTGTGCACTCGCCTTTTTTCACGGGCTGGTTGGGGCCCGTCTCATCGATCTCATAGGCTGCCCGTGCATCGAGCCAGTTGTACGCCCCGCACAGGCCTAAACGTTCGGGTGTGACCACACAAACATGATTGGGTGCAAAGGACTGGCACAGCAGGCATGAATAGAAGATATCCACGTTCTCATCGGTCATGGATTCGAGTCGGCGGTTGCGTTCAATATAGGTGTTCCGTGCAATTTCCTGCCGTTTTTCAACCTCATCTTTTTCGGTGATGAGGGTCACCTTTACCTTGTCGACAATGGCAGGATAGTTGGACAGGAACTTTGCATGGATGATCTCTCCGTAGTGCCTGAGGCGCAGTCCCTTTTCAAAACCGCTTGTGGAGATGCGGGTCCAGACGATATCACGCTGGCCCATGTGCCAGATGCCCTCGGCGCTGTTAATGAGATGGTGGATCTGCCGCTCTAAAATGGCCTCAAAGTCGGTCTGCATCTTCCTGCCTGCCACCTCGACCCAGATGGCAAGCGGCAGCGCCGAACCCTGAGGGACCTGGTCCACATCGGGTCCGATGATTTCGATGGCGCCGTCTTCGATCTCATCCATGCCCACCATGGTCACGAACTCGAAGGCCGGGGTGATATTACCCCCGAACTCCACCTGCGTATCCTGCTTGCGGATGCGCTCGCCCTCGAACGCGGGTCCATAAGGAACCGGGATGGGGACCTTGGTTATCTTGACCTTGCAGCCCCTGACCTCAAGGGCCTTATCGACCATGCTCTCATACGGCACGGAAGAAACGACATGTTCATAGGTGCATATGCCTGTGGGCAGGATCTGCGGGATCGCGGTGTCGGCAATGACCGGAAAGCCGTAATTCAAGGCCCCGGCTGCTGCGGCATACTTCTCGGCATCCACTTCGCCGAAGGCGAGCACAAAGGCGAAGATGCGATCCTTGTTGTATTTCAGGTTGGCATGGAAATCACCAGGCTTCACATTCCCGAAGGACAGGGCGGAGCGGTTGGCAAAGCCCAGGGCATAGATGAGGGCTGACACATCCTTGCCGAACGGCACAAGCCTGGTCTCCCAGCCCATCTGGACCCCTTCCTCGGCAAGCTGCTCGGCAAACTGCTTCCCGTGGGTGGCGCCGGCCATGAACACATAGATATTCTTTTCCTGCAGTTCGCGGGCAATCTTGACTGCGATCTCGTTGGTGGGGGCTGCACCGGTGATGGCGGCAAATCCGGGGGCTGTGCCGTCCACGAATTCGATGCCCCGCTCGCGCATGATGACGTCGCTGGCAGCGCCTAGCCATATGCCGTCCACCGGATCCGGGCCGATAAGATACTTGCATGCCTCGATGATTTCACATGCAAATAATGTCGCCACGCCTGCATCCAGGGTATTGCCGAGATAGGGCAGCCAGACCTTTTCAGACGGCAGTGCACTCAGCAGGCCTCTGGCCCGAGTAAGCACAAGACGCAGATCGGCGAGTGTTTCAGCCTTCCGGCCGGTAAAGGAATAGATTATTGGGAGATGATAGGCCGTCTCAGGGAAGGCTACTGCGCACTGTAGGCCCTTTAGCTTGATGGCCTCATCGAGCTTTGCCTCGGCGCGCGCAACCCAATCAATAGCTCCCTGGATGGCGCTCGAGCAGATGAGCTTAGACACCCAGTTCCCTCCTGTCCTTCATGTCCATAAGCTTCCGCTCGGCCTTTTTGTTGATGCCCAGTTTATCACGCCGCTCATTGATGATCTTAAGTATGGCTACCACTGCTTCATGGGGGTCTTCGTGGACATGGAACGATGCACCGAAGAGCTGCTTTGCCTCCTGGTTGAGGAAGTTGCTCACATTCTTGGAGCCCGAGATATAGAAGGGATTACCCAGGATGACATCGATGCCCGAGGCAACGAAGTAGCAGCCGATGGCGATGGCCTTTTCACTCATCCACTCAGGCGCAACACCGACCACCGGGACATCGGACAGGTCGTCCCCAAGGCCGCCTTCTGCAACGATCTCAGTGGCTGCCTCTAATAACCGGGAGTTATCCACACAGCTTCCCATATGCAGTACCGGAGGCATGCCCACGGCCTCGCAGACCTCCCGCAAACCGTCACCTGCGAACTCGAAGGCCGCTTCAGGGATCAGGTTGCCCTCCTTGGCAGAGGCAATGGCTGCGCACCCTGTCTTCAGGACCAGGATGTTTTCCTTGAGCAGCTCTTTGGTGAGCGTGTTTATGTAGGAATCGAGCTTTGTCTTGGGGTTGTTGCATCCGACAATGCCTACCACACCCTTTATGCGGCCCTGGATGATGGCATCGTTGAGCGGCCTGAAAGAGGCACGGAAGGTGCCGCCCAGCATGTACTTGATGCTCTCCACACTGAACCCGGCAATAAGCGGCTTGGAATGTTTGGGTATCGCCACCTTCTGGGGGTCCCGGTTCTTATAGTTGTCTATGGCGCGCTTCAGGAGATCTTTTGCAGTCTCATAGGCATGTTCGGTATTGAAATCTGCTTCCGTGGCACCGATGGTATGAGCCATATGGCTGGTGGAGACGATTTGTGTATGGTACGCTTTTGCCACATCCGGCAGGGAAGGCATGCAGCACTGCACGTCGATGAGCATCATCTCCACCGCACCGGTGACAATGGCCAGCTCCTGCTGCAGGAAATTGCCCGCAAGCGGGATGCCGTGACGCATCAGGATCTCGTTGGCTGTGCAGCATATCCCGGCGAGCGTTATGCCATCAGCCCCAGAGAGTTTCGCGTATGCCTTTATCTCAGGGTCAACGGATGCTGCAGCGAGCATCTCGGAAAGGGCAGGCTCATGGCCATGGACAAGGACATTCACCGTGTGCTCTCCTAAGATACCCAGGTTTGCACTGCTGCGGACAGGTGTCGGTGTGCCGAAGAGTATATCGGACACCATGGAGGCGATGCGGGAGCCACCCCAGCCATCTGCCAGGGCCAGACGGAAGGCATGCATGAGGATGCTCCGGTAATCGTGATCCACACCCATGTGCGTACGGTGCATGGCCTCAACAACCATACGATCGATCCCTTGCGGCTCCACATCCCTTTTCTGCCAGAGCCCCTGGCGATTCAGAGGGGAGAGCTTCAGGGTCTTGAGCTTGTCTTCCTGGGAGGTGTATTCGCCGATCATGAGTTCTGCAAGCCTGGCTGCCAGCTCAGGGATAGAAAGCCCCTGGTCATTAAGCCCATAAAGCTTTGCGATATTTTTTAAGGCTGCTTCATCCTTGATGGTGTAGCCTCCGCCCATTCCCAAAGCGATCTTTTTCAGGAGCAAAACGAGGTGCCTGCCATGGTCCGAGTGGGCCGCAGCACCTCCTGCCACCTCGCGCAGGAAATTGCGGGCTGCGATGGTGTCTGCATCCGCCCCGCATACGCCGAGAGGAGCCTTTGCAGTGATCCTGCACGGGCCCATGTGGCATATCCGGCAGCACAGGCCCTTGGTGCCGTAGGTGCACTGGTTCTTCTGCTGATCTATGCGGAAAAAACTCAAGCCAATGCATTCAAGCTCGGCCTTTCGTATGGTCTCAATTGATGCCGGATCGCAGGCCCTTTCTTCAGCCGATTTTCTGGTGCTATCCATGGACCTTCTCCCCTGCAAAGGATAACTGTTCGATAAAGCCGGAAATCGCAGCCATTATCGGATTGGATGCACTCAGGGTCTTCATGCTCCTGCCTGTCTCGCCTGCAATCGCCAACTCAGTGTCGAACGGCAGCACGAGCCGATAATCAGCCCCGATCTCTTTCATCAAGGCAGCTGCACCCTCCGGTATGGCCCCGTCTCTTGCGAGGTTTACCACAACTGCGAGGCGCTCGTATACAATGCCCATTTCCAAGGCAAGGTCATAGAGCCGCTTTATGGTCAGGATCCCCCGCTTTGAAGGGTCGCCGACAATGATCATAAGGTCAATCTTCTGATAGAGACGCCGGGAAAGGTTTTCAAGCCCGGCTTCATTATCGATGACAATGAAGGGATAATGCGCGGATAGCTCCTTGATGACATCGCTGAAGAGGTTGTTGGCATAGCAGTAACATCCGGGGCCTTCGGGCCTGCCCATGGCGATGAGGTCGAAGTCGTCCGCTTCCACCAGGCTCTCAGCGATCCTGACTTCAACCAGTTCCCGCTTGGATATGCCGCTTGACTGACCAGTGCTTGATTCCCGGCTCTCTTCCCGGATCTGCCCCACGGTCTTTTTTACTTCCACGCCGAGCGCCTGATCGAGGCAGGCGTTGGGGTCGGCGTCTACGGCGAGCACAGGGCGATGACCCTTATTGATAAGGCAGGTGATGATGGCTGCTGCAATGGTAGTCTTGCCCGTCCCGCCCTTGCCGGTGATTGCTATGGTGTACCTGTTAGCCAAGGCGGTGCATACCTTTAGAGCTGAAGTACGCCATGGGCATGCAGGGAAAGATCTCTCAACATGCCGAAAACCAATTCACTATCGCTCACTAAAAGAGATCCGGTGCCGCAGGAAGGGGTGATGAGGGATTGATCCAGGACCTGGTGCTTTTCAATATGCGCCTTTGTACAGAGGTTATCGATAGTGTGGATGAAGCGGTTCATCAGTGAATCCACATCCTGCTCACGAATGGCAGGTGAGGTCGGGACTATCCCCCATGCAATCAGCCCTCCATGAGCGATAAACCTGCTGAGCGCGTCGGGATACAAGGCAATGGATTCCCCGTATCCGAATGCATCGAAATTGATCAAATCGACACCTGCATCGATGAGTATGGTCCAGTCTGTGTTCCCGCAGCAATGCACACCGGCAATGGCATTCTCGGCATGGATGGCCTGGACCAGCTCGTCTATGAGAGCAACCACTTCCTCGCGTTTTACCGAGATGTAGGTGGAGGAACCGAAGGCAGAGAGGATGGGTTCATCGATGAAGCAGATGAGCTTGTCCGCATAGGGTCGGAACTTCTGTATCTGCCAGCAGCATTTCATGGCCAGCGCCTTGACGATGACATCGCGGAACTCTTCGTTATAAAAGATCGCCCGCTTGTTTTCATCCACAACGGTCAATGCAAAGGAGCAGGGACCCGTGTTCTGGACCTTTACAAAGGGATATTTCGCCCCTTTTGTCTTCAGTAGGTCTTCAAATCCGTAAAGACCCTTCGCAAAATCAGGGCTGATCGCCATAGCCGAGCAGTCTCGGTTCCCCTCGTCCGGATCGAGGGCGGCCATATAGGATTCGTAGAAGGCGGCAAATTCTTCGGAGTAATCTCCCGATGTATCAAAATACAAGCGGCCCTTTTCACGATCAATAACCGCTTTGGGCATGCCTTCGGAAAACTGTATCTCCATCTGCTCATTGAGTGAGCGCTTGGGCAGCTGGGGCCATAGCGGAGCGTCCGGTAATGTATTGAAGACAATATCCAGGGCCTTTCCCGGATCGCTATGGGGAAAGCTTCCAATGGCTGTTGCTATGCATTTTGTTTTGATTGCCATGTCTTTATATGTGTCATTCCCGGCCAACTCCGCCGAAGCAATTTATATGGCTGCGAAGGCTGGACGGAAGCGGGAATCCAGTATTTTCTGCTCCTTATGGTCTTCTTTAGAAGTTTGTTTTCTACAGTAATTTCTTGACAATATCAGCAAAGAGACCTAGCAGATTATCATCAAGATTGTCAATTGCCGACTTCCCGTCGCGATCGTTGCCGAGAATGGCTTCAGAGTAAGGGATATAGCCGATTATTTCAGTTGCATCCAGTTCGCGTCTGATCAGATCTTCATCAGAGAGGGACCTGATCTTATTGGCAATGACCTTGATATTCCTGATGCCGATATCGGATGCCATGACAGCAATACGTTTATACGATTCAATGGAACGGGTGCCCGGTTCAACGACCACGATGAAGGAAGTGACGCCTCTTGCCGTAGCACGTCCGAGATGTTCGATGCCAGGCTCCATGTCCAGAAACAGAATCTCGCCCCGGTGAAGGACCAGATCCTGTACAAGTGCCTGCAGGAGCACATTCTCCGGGCAGGCACACCCGGAACCGCCCGATTGTATGGCCCCCAATACCACAAGATCAATGCCCCGGTGATGATAGGCATAGGTATCGGCAATATCAGCAACCTCGGGGTTGAGCTTGAATATCTGACCATATTGTTGAACCTTGGCCCCGGTCCGCTCTTCGATGAGCCTCTTGTGCTTGGCAATCGTGACGATGTGCTTTTGTGATTCGATCGGTATACCCAGTGCTGAAGCCAGATTGGCATCAGGATCTGCATCTATGGCCAGGACCTTGTTCCCCTTTTGTGCGGTTAAGAGTGCCAGGGCGGCGGTAATAGTGGATTTTCCGACCCCGCCTTTACCCGTTATGGCAATCTTTTGTGCACGCCGGTTTTCCATGAGTTTTTGAGATCTACGACATATTACCCTTTATCGTCAATATCGATGGTATCCGCGGTCAGAATCATCTTAAGGTAATGGCCTTTTCAGGACAGATTTCCTGGCAGCAGAAACAGGAGATACACGAATGGACGTTTACCTGCGGGATGTTCTTATCCATGGACAATGCTGATACGGGGCACTGGTCCATGCAGGTGCCGCACCCCGTGCACAATTCGGGATCAGCCTGCGGCCGCATGATCATTCGAGTATGGATCAAAGCCTGCATCGCTTCATTATGGAGAATCACTTCTCCGCCAAAGGAGGGGAGCTTGAAATCGTTTAGTCGCAACAACTCACCGATCACTTCTATGGTACTGAGCTCGTATTCTCCGAGGCCCACCTCTTGAGCCTTCCGTAAGAATCGCAGCCTGCTCGGTTCGCATCCCATCATCGTTGCTATGATGGCATCGAGGGCCACGGCGTTGTCAGAGGCCAGGATCTGGCCGATGTCCCTAAGGTCGGGGGAAGCCGGGCCATTGCCTTCCATACCGACTACGGCATCGACGATGAACAGATCCGGTACCCTTAAGCGGAACACGTCGACGAGCATTTCATGAAACCGTTCTGCATTACCTGCTGCCTTGTGCAGCATAGCCTTCTGGGCACCCGGTAGAAAGCCATAGTTATTTTTGATGCATCCTGTCATGACGGTTAGCCCATGGGTCTTGAATTTCGGCAGGCTGATGATGATATCGGCATCCAGCACAGCCTGAGAGATGCTTACTATGGGGGCGAATGCGAGATTGAACTCGACCTTCTTTGAATCGTTCCCGATGTTTAGATAATAGCCTTTGGCTGCTTCCATGAGGCCGGTCTTTTGAAAACTTTCCTCGTTTGCCCCATAATTGAACAGGCCAGGGTTGTCACCCACAACGATTTCACCGGGCCGCATGGCCTCTACCTTTTCCACTACGGCCCGAAGCACCGCAGGGTTGGTGGCGATACCTTCTTGCGGCAATGAAGCCCGAAGCACATTGGGTTTTATCATAACCTTCTTCCCGTGTAACTCTAAGGGGAAGAGCTCAAAAGATCTGTCTACAGCCTGGTGTACATTCTCATAAGTTGCAGGATGGATCATTACTTTTGCCATGGTTTAATCCCTCTCGGTATGATTTTTATCAGCCATCCCCCCGGTGAATAGACGTAAAAAGACCTTGGGTATCGGTGTTTCAAAACGCAGTTCTTTGCCGGTCATCGGATGCCGGAATGCAAGGACCCGGGCATGAAGGCCGAGACGTTTCATCGGGTTTTCCCTGCCGCCATATTTCTTGTCACCTATTATGCTGTGGCCAAGGTCTTTCATATGGATACGGATCTGGTTCTTACGTCCTGTTTGAAGTTTCACCTCCAGCAGCGAACAGATAATATTTTTTTTGATCACCCGGTAATGGGTTATAGCTTTCTTGCCGTCTCCGGGAGTAGGGCTGGAGTACACGACAAGGGCCTTGTTTTCCTTCAGCCATGAGGTGATAGTACCGTGCTCCTGTGGTATAAGTCCCTCTACAACCACAACATAACTTCGTTCAATGACATCTTCATCCCAGGCATGTTGCAGCAGTTGTTGTGTTTCTTTGTCCTTTGCGAACATCATTATTCCTGAAGCCTCTCGATCAAGACGATGAACCACGAAGATGCGGCCCTTAGGGTTTGTCTTTTTTAACTGGTCACTCAATATCCTAAAAGCGGTCCGTTCATTTTCTTTCTCCGTGGCAATGGAAAGCAACCCGGGAGGCTTTTCAATTACTATTAAATAAGGGTCCTCATAGAGTATCTTCATCCCTCTGTGGGGGCTTTCCTGCAGCACCTTTGACCAGTTTATTACTACCTGCTGGCCCGGCTTAAGCCGATGATTGAACTGAGTCGTTACTCTATAGTCCACAGATACCTGATGATGTGCCAGGAGAGACTTGATCGTCTTACGGCTTTTATCAGGCATCTGATCGAGCAGATAGTTCATGAGCTCGGCGGGCTCCACAACCGTAAAAAAAGTCTGCTTGACCTTTCCTCCTGCAGGCTTTAACCCATTCCGAGATCCGTCTATCATGATTTCCCTTGTAAGAAGACCTTTCCTGTATTCTCTATCAGGGCTGTTCTTTCTATGTAAGGGGAAAAACGTCAAATAAAAGAATTCACGACTACAAGAAAAACACGGGTGATATAATTATCATTCCTGTGTTTTTTTTGGAATTCTGTTCTATTCCATAACCACGAGCATGCGGCAGTGGGTGCAATCAAAGGCAAGCCTGAAGCGGCGATGAGAGTTTTCGATAAAGAGGGGCTCAGCAAGACGCGCAGGGGTTTTCGCTCGGAGACATGCTGACAGGCAGCGGCGCACGCAGTGTTTGGTGGTCATGATGACGGTCCCGGGCACAGGCCCTTGCAACTCAAAGGCAGGTTCAATGGCGGATACGCCATGCTTCCGGTAGAACTCGCGTGCGGCCCCATTGCTGATGTTATAGCTGTAGTCAAGCTCTATCACAGGGTATCGGACCTTGGAGTGCGACATTGACCGGCGTGTGAGCCGCTTATAGGTTTGAGCACGGGTAGTTTCCAGTTTGGCGATGAGTTCGCGGCGTAACCTGTTAAGCTCGGATGTGCGTAGGAAATAGGGCTTGGTCTCCATCTTCAGGGATGCAAGGTAAAACATGCTGCTGGCCAGCTTGGAAAGTTGTTTTTTTATGGTATCCATAGCAGCTTCGGGTTTTTCAGCCGGTTCCTTGGCGATAGGGAGGGTGATGGATTCCTGTATGCCGTCTTCATCAATGCCCTCAAGCTCAAAGCCATTCTGGGTCTGACGAAAAGTGAGATACAGGGCAATCCTGCGCACAGCGGTAAGACTTTCAAGCTGCTTGAGAAATTGATGGTCATGGTTGCGGAAGATTATCATGCCGGGCCTGAGTCCATTTAACGACAGATGTACCTTGACATGTTTGCCGATCACCTTGACCACCTGCAGGCCCTGGAGTTCTTTCTTCTCGTCAAGAAAGCACAAACCATCTCCCGGGTGAATGGCATCGGCTCCTCCGGCCAGTTCGAACCAGTTCGGACCGCATTCTGTGACCGTTCCGATTTCCTCACCAATAGACTTGGGCGTATCAGGCGACCAGATGCCGTGGGTATCACCATTGAGAAGATAGTTGGTGGCGCCACGATGAAATGTTTTACAGGGGTTGGGGGTGAAGAAAATCTCGGTACAGCCGCTGGAGGCGCGTTGTAGATCGGCCCGGGTATTAAGAATTGTATCGATCCGGGTGCGGTAAAAGGCAGTGACGTTCTTGACATAGGCGATGTCTTTTAGCCGGCCTTCGATCTTAAAGGCGGTGATGCCCGAGGCGATTAGATCGGACAGATAATCACTGCGATCCATATCCTTGAGACTCAGGAGATGGCGGTTATGTTCAAGCACTCGCCCTTGACCATCAATAAGGGTCCATGGAAGCCGGCAGGGCTGGCCGCAAGCCCCTCTGTTGGCGCTCCGACCGCCCAGGGCGGCACTCAAGTAGCAGCGGCCGCTGTAGCTCACGCAAAGGGCACCATGCACGAAGGCCTCTAGTTCGATGTTAGTATTCCTCCGGATTTCATCGATCTGATGCAGGGAGAGCTCTCGTGCAAGGATGACACGATGGAACCCGATCTGTTCCAGAAAACGGATATGGGCGGCATCGGCGTTGTGCATCTGTGTGCTGGCTATAAGCGGCAGGGGCGGCAGATCGAGCTCGAGCAGGCCCATGTCCTGGATAATCAGCGCATCTACTCCGGCCTCCCAGGCCTGTCGGGCAAGTGTCTGGGCGGCTTTTAATTCATTATCGAAGAGGATGGTATTAAGTGTTAGGTATGCTTTGGCCCTGTAGAGATGGGCATATCGGGAAAGCCTTTCGATGTCTCTCATGGGATTACCGGCTGCAGCACGGGCGCCGAAGGATGGACCACCGATATAGACTGCATCCGCACCGTGATCTATGGCGGCCCTGCCGTATTCAAGATCTTTGGCCGGCGCAAGGAGTTCTATGGGTGTCATGTCAAGTCATCTAGTACAAGCCAATATTGCATGACAATACCCAATCCTGGTGCAGGACCAAGAGAGGGTTATAAATATTATCCGGGAGTTGTTTTTTTTAAATTTTATCAAATCATTTTTTTATACAAATCTTGCAAACGATTTTATAGAGCCTTATTGATAATGTGTGAATAAAAGACAAATGAGAGTACTTATTGTAGTTGTTGTATTTATACTGATAATGATACTGTTCCCACCGTTTCATGTCGTGTATGCCCCGGGAATTGTTATATATGAAGGTTATCATTTCCTGTATAGCCCGCCTAGCTTTCAAGGCAGGATAGTTGCATCAGTAGATATAAGATCGCTATTTGTGCAATTATTTGCCGTGATCGCCCTTGCATCAATGCACCTGTATATTGTCCGTGACAAGCCTAAACAGTGATTAGATGTGCAACGGTCCTTCACAGATCGTCTCCGAGAGCATACGTCTATTGCTTGGGGATTCGCGTTTCTTAAGCGTTTCCGGTAGGTCTTCCAAGTTCCCGGGTTTGCCTATTGCCGCCATCGCCTCGACATTGAACTCTCCCGGAATATTCAATACGGTCCGCGCCAGTTCATAATCGAATCCTTGCATGCCGTGCACGACGTAGCCTTTGAGTATACCCTGAAGTGCAAGGTTCTCCCATGCAGCACCGGTATCATAGGAATGGGTGATTGACGGCTGGTTATTATGGTCGAAAGTTGTCTTGGAGATGAAAACCAGTAGTGCAGCTGCGTTTCGAGCCCAGACTTGGTTGGACTCAGTGAGCAGGTTGAAAAAAAGCGGCCAGTATTTGGTGTTCCGTCTTGCATAAAGGATGCGCCACGGCTGGTTGTTGTTCGAAGACGGCGCCCATCGTGCGGCTTCAAATAACACCATGAGTTCCACATCAGGGATCTCTTCACCCGACATAGCACGTGGCGACCAGCGGTCGAGGAAAAGTTTGTCAATAGGGTGGTCGGCTTGCCGTATGTCACTTCCTTTTATCATAGGCACGTTCTGTATTCTCCTTGTAGGTTCACTTGCTCCTTATTGATAATCGAGGGAAAAACATACCTGATTTAACATTTTTTCTAAATTAAAATCCCATTTCCAGCTCAACGAACTTGTGCAAGAGAAGACCTGTGTTGAATAGTGGGGGCAAGTCTTGCTTTGAGAAATTCATAAAGTAATTAATAGGTGTGAATATAATGATGCGTGACCTGAATACAGGCATTATCACGGTATTACTGAGAGAACGATGAAAATTGAAAGGAGACAGACATGAATAAAATCCTCCTAATCGGTTTTTGCTGCGCCTTCATATCAATGTTGACGTTGGGCTCTCCGTCTTGGGCAGCAGTAAGGACAGAGATTGTCCCTTACAAACATGGGGATGTGGAGCTTATCGGTTACCTGGCTTATGATGACTCTGTTAAGGGACCCAGACCAGGGGTCCTGGTCGTCCATGAATGGTGGGGCCTCAACGGCTATATTAAGAAACGCGCTGAGCAGTTGGCTTCTGATGGTTACATCGCATTTGCCGTGGATATGTATGGAAAAGGTTTCATGACCAAAGACCCGAATGAGGCAAGGGCCTTTGCAGGAAAATTCAGGGATGGTGACCGCAAGCTTTTACGCGATCGGGTGAATGCAGGATTAAAGGTGTTACGGGATCACCCTCTAACGGATAAACTGAGAATTGCCGCAATAGGTTACTGCTTCGGGGGTACAACAGTGCTGGAGCTCGCCAGAAGCGGGGCAGAGATAGCCGGTGTAATAAGCTTTCATGGGGGGCTCGATACGCCTAACCCTGATGATGCCAAGAACATAAAGGCAAAGGTGCTTGTGCTCCATGGGGCAGATGACCCGAATGTACCTGTTCCCCAGGTCATTGCATTTCAGGAAGAGATGCGAAAGTCAAAAGTCGACTGGCAGATGGTCAGTTACGGAGGGGCGGTTCACAGCTTCACAAACCCTGATTCCGGGTCAGATCCTTCTCGTGGTGCAGCATATAATGCGAAGGCCGATAAGCGATCCTGGGAGCATATGAAAGTCTTTTTTACTGAGATATTTAAATAACAAGTCGGAAAAGAGAAAGTAATTCAGTTAAATTTGATGAGATACCGGTATATCAGCCAGAAGTGTGCGCTGCTTCCGAGCATGACAAAGATGTGGAAAATCTCATGGTATCCGAAGAACGGGGGCGTGTCATCCGATTTTTCCAATGCATAGAAAATTGCACCTATGGTGTACGAAAGGCCGCCTACAACAAGCCAGAAGATGGCCCAGGGCTGAAGCGTTCTGAGGATGTGGCCTGTAGCGACAAGAGAGAAGAAGCCTGCAAAAAAATATATTGAAAGACAGATCTTTTTGGGCACTTTAATCCAGTATAACTTGAAAATCGTACCAAGGGCGGCTATCACCCAGATGCATGCGAATACACTCCACCCGAAAGGGCCCCTGAAGGGTATGAGGCAAAATGGGGTGTAGGTGGCTGCTATGAAGACAAATATCATAATGTGGTCGAGTTTTCTGAGTTGCAGGATCTTTTTTGCAGAAAGAGGGAGCCAGTGGAACAGTGTACTGACCACATAGAGAAGGATCATGGATATGCCGAAGATCGAATATGTTACCAAGTGCCATGGTCTGAAAGGTTCCGTAGTTTCCAAGACAAGGGCGACAAGCCCAACAGCTGCGAGTACTGCACCAAGGCAGTGTGTGAGACCGCTCATGGGTTCTCTGAGTCTCGTTTTAGCTTGTAAATGAAGAATCCGGTTTTCTATCAAAGATATTAAGTCTTGGAGGCGGGTGTTTATCCCGGTATCGGGTAATCCTTGGGGAAGGGCGACAGGACCGGGATGTGGGAGGACGGCTTCGGATACCGAAGGGATGTTGCGGGATACTGTATCTTTTCGTGATGCTGTCATACCACTCTCCAGTTCAAACAATAAGCAATAATTATATTATTATCTATTCACCCTGCGTGCCATAAATTGTAAAAAGGAGGATTATTCCAACAGGCCTAATTTATTGGTGAAATGAATTATTGATCAATATAGCTTAGGATTACAAGAAATAGAGAGAGAAATTTATTACACATTAACGGCAAATATATCCATATTATATTTATACAAATTCATTACGGTTAGATCTATTGACCTTTACCCTGCCTATAGGTAATAACCCTGATAAAGTTCATCCAGAGGATAAGCCTGTGAACAATAATAAGGTACGAAAGGGGTTTTCACCGATGATCAGAAGACAGTTTGTTTTTTTCCTGATGACTTTTGTCATGCTGACTGTTCTTTCCTGTGCGCCAAAAGAAATTCCCAAACAGATCGCTCCACCTCCGAAGCCGGCCAAGATTGCCGTAGTCCTTGGGGCCGGTGCATCGAAGGGCTTTGCCCATGTCGGGGTATTGAAGGTGCTAGAAATGTATAAAATCCCCATCCACATGGTGGTGGGCACGAGTGCAGGCAGCCTGGTAGGCAGCCTGTACGCATCAGGAATAAATGCATATGACCTCCAGGATCTGGCCATGACGATCGAGAAGAGTGATGTTATCGATTATAGGATCATTCCGGATAATGGTTTTATCAAAGGGGAAAAGCTTGAGGATTTCATAAACAAGGCCGTAAAGAACGTCCCCATAGAAAAGCTGAAGATCCGTTATTATGCCGTGGCAACCAACGTGGCCACAGGGGAAGAGGTGGTCTTTACCGCAGGTAATACAGGAAAGGCGGTTCATGCAAGCTGCGCCGTACCAGGAGTATTTCAGCCGGTGAAGATCGGCACAAACACGTATGTGGATGGAGGCGTAGTCAGCCCAGTGGCAGTGGATGTGGCCAGACGCTATGGAGCAGATGTGGTTATTGCTGTGGACATCTCCGGCGGTATTGCCGGGGTGGTGCCACAGGGTACTTTGGACACAATGCTTAAGTCGGTCGACATCATGTACGCAAAGATCAGCGAATATCAGTTGAAAAAAGCGGATGTCGTGATCCGCCCTGATGTGAAGAATATTGGATCGACAGAAATGGAAAAGAGGCACAAGGCCATTCTTGAAGGCGAGAAGGCAGCTGCGGCGGCAATGCCTGCCATTCAGCAGATCATAGCCAAACTTAAACAGGAAGGGAGGCTGTAATCATCCGTTTCAGGATGGATGGGCCAAGCGTTACGCACCATCACATTTGTATCTTTTATCCTTACCGGAAGGTCGCCCGGAAGCGGATCATGGCACCGATGAAGAGCACGGTCCCGATGGCAGCCATGGCTGCAAGTTGAGGCCAGACCACGCTGATTCCCGCATCTCTGAACAGGACCCGCGCACAGAATTCCATATAATGGGTGGTCGGGGCAAATTGCATGGCGATCTGGAGGAACCTGGGCATGGATTCTAAAGGTGTTGTCCCGCCATTCAGCATGGAGATAGGCACGATGATAGGCATGCTCAGAAGACCTGCCTGGGGCTGGTTCTTGGCGATAGTGGCAAGGAATACACCCAACTCGGTTGTTGCATAGAGAAAAACAATCGTCCCGAGAAAGAAGAGGAAGGTCGAGCCATGGATGGGGGCACCGATGACCCACTTCACGGAAAATAAGAGCGAAAACATGGCCCCCACTACCACGATAAAGCTGTTGGCCCAGACCTTGGCGATGGTAATTTCTACCGGGACAAGGGGCATGACAAGCAAATGTTCCACCGTGCCGCGTTCCTTTTCCTTTATGAGGGCCGCAGCAGGCAGGATTATGGATAAGAGTGTTATCATGTGAGTGAGGAATACGACGCTCATGAACCAGGAGCTTTCACGATTCTGGTTGTACAGCACGCGGGTGGTCAGCTGAAAGGGCAGGTTGGGGAGCTTCTGGGACCTCAGCACGAAAGTGTTTATTTCGTCGTTTATGATCCTTGTCAGGTATGTCGCGCCGAGCTTGGCATGTCCGATTGCCGTGGCATCGACATCTATGCTGACCTCGGGAGACTTCCCGGCAAGCACATTCTTCTGGAATCCCGATGGGATGTGGATGACAAAGATATATTCACCCCTGTCCATGACACGGTTGATCTCATCAAACGAGATGGCATGGGGCTTTTTGAAAAAGGGTTTCTGAATGGCATCGATGATTCGAAACGAAAGGGGAGACTGATCTTCATCCACGTATGCTACCGAAGAGTCACGTACCTGAAGGCCTGTACCCTTGGAGGGGACAATGACCATGACAGTGAAGGAATAGATGACCAGGACCACCAATACATAATCATAGCGGAAGCTGATGAGTTCCTTCAACCCGAGCCGATAGATGTGCCGGAGGTTTCTTATCATGCTATTTGTCCTGTTTTTTCAGTAGGAAGACCGTCATGGTCTGTATAGTAGTGTAGATCATGACAAGGAAGACAAAATTCCATACAAGTTCCGGAAAACCTATGCCCTTGGTGAAGGTCCCGACACTGATGTTCAGGAAATAGCGGGCAGGGAAGATCCATGACATGAACTTGGCGCCCCCGATAAGTGTTGATGCCGGTGTGGTAAGACCCGAGAAATCGAAAGAGGGTACAAGGGTAATGACAAAGGCGGCCACAAGGGAGGCGATCTGGGTCTGGGTAAAGGTGGATATCAACAGCCCGATGCCGGTACTCGTAATGATATAGAGCATCGCCCCGACAACAAGGGCCGGTCCGCTGCCCTTGAAGGGGATGTCGAAGAGGAACCTGACCACACCGATAAGGATCAGGAAGGTGATGGCGGTTATGACAATATAAGGGATCTGCTTACCCCAGAGAAACTCTAGCCTGGTCATGGGGCTGGAATAGAAGTTTGTGATGGAGCCAAGCTCTTTTTCTCTCACCACACCTATTGCAGTGAGCATGGAGGGAACCAGCATAAGCACCACGGCCAGCAATCCGGGAACAATGGAAAAGCGACTCCGCACCAGGGGGTTATACCAGTAGCGGGGCTGGACATGAGTGTTTGAACGTCCTAGGGGTGCAGGAGACAGGGCGGCTAGATCCATAAGATAAGATAAGTGAACTGCATCCACATAGTTTTTTGTCGTCTCAGCCCTGAAAGGCATGGTACCGTCTATCCAGACACCCACCGAGGGGCTTTCGCCACGCTTGATATCCTTTTCGAAGCCGGGCGGGATCTCGATGACCATCTTGAAATCACCCTTCTTAAAACCCTCCTCGATCTCGGATGGTGAGTGTATGGGCGGTTTTTCGTCAAAGTAGCGGGAGCCGGAAAAGTATTCCAGATAGTCACGGCTCCACAATTTCTGATCATAATCGAGGATGCTGAAATTGATCTTCTCGATATCGGTTGAGATGCCGAACCCGAAGACAATCAGAAGGAATGGAGACACAATGAAAGAAGTGATGAGCCTGACAGGGTCCCGGAAAAGTTCCAATGACTCCCTCCGTGCAAGGGCAGCCAGACGGTGAATATCGAAGAAGCGTCTATGTTTGTGGACACGCTCGGGTGTAAGCATGAACGGTATGCTCTGCCTTTCATCATCCAGTTCTTTCGCGGCGCCGCTCTTGGCAATATCCTCTTTCATGTAGGCGATAAAAGCCTCTTCAAGGGTCTTGCAATCTCGCATTGAGATGAGCTCGTCAGGCGATTCGCAGGCAAGGACGCGCCCCATGCTCATGAGGGCGACCCTATCACAGCGATTAGCTTCATTCATGTAATGGGTGGTCACGAAGATGGTAACACCACGTTCCCTGGAGAGCTGTATGAGGAGCTCCCAGAAGTGGTCCCTGGCAACGGGATCAACACCGGAGGTCGGCTCATCAAGGATCAATATCTCAGGCTCATGTATAGCGGCCACAGCGAGGGAAAGGCGCTGGCGGATACCCAACGGCAGACGCTCGGTCTGATCGTCCATGACATCGGTAAGGCCGAAAGTCACGGCCATTTCTTTAACCCGGGAAGGAATGGCCTTAGAGGGCAGGTCAAAGAGGTGGGCGTGCATCTCAAGGTTCTGCCGTACCGTCAGCTCGCCATAGAGCGAAAAAGTCTGTGACATGTAGCCGATACGCTTTTTGAGTTCTATGCTCCCGGTTTCAACAGAGCTGCCGAAGATATAGGCCTCTCCATGTGTTGGATGCAGAAGCCCGGTTAGCATCTTCATGGTCGTGGTCTTGCCGCAGCCGTTCGAGCCGACAAAACCGAAGATCTCTCCCTTGGGTATGGTGAAAGAGACATCGTCGACTGCAGTAAAGTCGCCGAATCGCTTGGTGAGATTGTGGGCCTCAATGGCAGAACCATCATCTGATATTTTTCTTGGAGGGGTCGTAAAAGTATGGTGGCCATAGCGCATTTCTTCAGGCAACAGGGCAATGTAGGCGTCCTCGATAGTCGGTTTTCCTGTTTTTGCCATCAGCTCCTGCGGCGTACCGGAGGCAAGGACCCGACCGCCTTCCATCATGATCAGCCAGTCCAGATGCTCGGCTTCTTCCATGTATGCCGTTGCAATGAGGATGCTCATCCCTGCATGATGGTTGCCCATATCTTTAACCAGTTCCCAGAACTGGCGTCTTGATAAAGGATCCACTCCCGTAGTCGGTTCATCCATGATGAGTACTTCAGGGTCGTGGATAAGGGCACAACATAGTCCCAATTTCTGCTTCATGCCGCCTGAGAGCTGGCCTGCTGGGCGATCGGAAAATGGTGCAAGATTGGTGGCTGTAAGGAGCCGATCAATACGCTCTTTTCTTTCCATGCGGGAGAACCCGAAGAGGCGGCCGAAGAAATCAATATTTTCATAGACCGAAAGTGTTGCATAGAGATTCTGTCCCAGGCCCTGAGGTATGTAAGCTATTTCAGAGCAGACATTGTGGCGGTGGATACCGGAACGCATATTGCCGCCCAGGACATGGACATCTCCGGTCTGGATCTTTTTCTGTCCGGAAATAAGACCCAGCAGTGTGGATTTACCCACGCCATCGGGTCCGATAAAGCCCACCTGGCATCCGGCAGGTATGTCGATATTGATGGAATCAAGGGCTGTCTTTTTACCATAGTGGTGGTGAAGACCCTCAATACGTGCAATGGTGTTGCCTTTCTCCATGGGGCTTCTCATTTAAAGAGATCCGGCCATTTTGCAGACTGATTCAACCGGATGAACGCAACACCAGGCATGCCTGGTTTCAAACGCGGATCACTATAATCCTGGAGGCTGACAGTCACCCTAAAGACGAGCTTCTGGCGCTCCTCCGTGGCCTCGACTTCCTTGGGCGTGAACTGCGCCTTTTCCGAGACATAAGCTACCTTGGCCAGGAAGGGCTTATCAGGTATGGAATCGAGCAGGACCTTCGACTCGGCGCCAAGGGGGATTTCCCCTGCAACATATTCAGACAGGTACACATTCATGTAAACATCAGTAGGGTCTACAATGGTCAGGACCTTACCTCCGTTGGGCAGGACCTCACCCGGCTCAGCGAGACGTGTCAGGACCGGCCCCTTGATGGGGCTCTTAAGCATTGAGTCATTAATATCCGCTTTCAGCCTTTCCGTCTGGGCTATTGCAGCAGCTATGGCGGCATCGGCTTCGGCCACGGAAGATTGTGATGCAGAGTATTCTGCATCAAGACTCTGTTTGGCTGTTAGATCACGGTCGTACTGCTGCTGTGTCGCGATGCCTTGCGCAAAGAGATTATTACTCCGCTTCAACTCCTTACCGGCAAGAATGGTCTTGAGGCGTATTCCCTCAACCTTTGATAATGTTGTCAGGCGGACCTGTTTTACCCGCACGACCTCTGCCTCAGCCTGCCTGAGTTGAGCCTCTAACGTTGTTGTATCCATCTTGGCTACAATCTGGTTCTTGTCCACAAAATCGCCCTCTTTCACGAGGACCTCTGTCAGGCGGCCTGACAATTTCGTGGCTATATCGACCTCGGTGGCTTCAAGACGGCCGTTAGCCTTCACAAAACCTTGCGGGACGGCATTTTTATCTTTGTTGAAGAAGATGTGGAAGCACAGAATCCCAACCAGAATAACAAAAGCCCCTATTGCGATAATCCGTTTGAATACTTTTTTCTTGTTGGCCATACTCCCCCTTTTGAGAAATTACCATTTTCATCATCCGGCACGCCAAAAACGTGTGCAGGAATGTACAACAGCCATCAGGCTGTTACAGCTCTCTTTTTCTCAGACCGTTTATCAGACAATCCATGGAACACTGGAAAGCCTTTTCAAATTCAGCCCCGGTTAGACCCGAGCGGAAATAATGTATAACGATACCTTCGATGAGATCAAAAATAAATTCCGGGGTCAGATCGTCCCTTATGCGACCCATATCCATTCCGTTTTGGATAAATTGAGAAATGGTTGTCGTAAGCTCCTTCTGTGATGACTTGATCTTTTTTTCCATGGAAGGATATTCGAAGTAGATGTTGGGTATCACATTGGCAACGCTGTTCCTGGTAAGATCGACAACTTTTTCTATTATACGGTTTACCGCTGTTTCGTAATCTTTTTCTTCATTAATGATCCGGTCAATATGGAAGAGGTCTTGGCGCATCTTTGAAATAATGACCTGCTCCAATAACTGTTCTTTTGAACCGATGATTTTATAGAGTGTATTTTTTGCAAGGCCGGTCTCTTGGGCAAGCAAATCCATGTTCCATCCTCTCAGACCGTGCCTTCTTAAAAAATCGCGGGTAGTTAGAATGATCCTCTCTTTGATATCCGCATTACAAGACTTCATAACATCGCCTTATACGATATGAACTGATTTAGTATAATTAAAACAAGATGTGTATTTCGTCAATGACATTTTACATATGACTCATACCCGGACAATAGGTCAAACAGAGGTCTGTCTGATGGTTGCCGTTTTGGTCTAGTCTGTTATATATTAAACTTAAGCGTGTAACTGAGGAGTGAAGGATAAAGGAGATGTCGGATATCATACTGGTCTATCCGTATGTATACAAACATACACGCAATGCCATGCTCTTTCATCCTCTTGGCATTGCGCAACTAAGCGCGATTTTAAGGCATGATGGTATTAAAACCTCGGTTATAGATCTCACCTTCCGTAACATTGATGAAGCGCTTGTTGAACTGGTCGGGGCACGCCCGAAGGTGGTCGGCATCTATGTTATGCTCACCATGATCGGAAGTGCACTCGAACTTGCAAGGAAGATACGTGTATTAACCCCCCATACCCTTATCGTTTGCGGGGGGCCTATGCCAACACTGAGACCCGAGCAATTCACCCGGGACTTTGATCTTGTTTTCCGGGGTGAGTCTGTTCATTCATTTCCCCAATTCTTAAGAGATTACCTTGAGTCCGGAACCCTTTCAGACGTGCTCAGACATCATGACCGCTATCCCGGCATGTATACGAAAGACCTTCGAACCGGCATGATACTCCAAACTCCTTCACAAGCTACAGATGAGGGAGTCCTTAATAAGTTACCAATCATTGACCGCCATGATTATGACCACAAGAGCTATCAGTTGTTCTGGAAAGAGAAAGTGGGCTTTTCCCCTGCCAGCATCATGACCACCTATGGCTGCCCTCATAATTGTGATTTCTGTGCAAAACCTATTTTTGGCAGGTACTTCCGTCGCAGGGGCATGGACAGTATCATGGATGAGATCCATGACATCAGATCGCTGGGGTATGATGGGCTCTGGATAGCCGATGACTGCTTCACGCTAGATCTCGATCATGTAAGGGCTTTCTGCAAGAGATTAATCAGGGAAGATATCCGGATGAAGTGGTCCTGCCTATCGCGTACAGAACCCATCTCGCGTGATGATGTGAGGCTCATGAAGCGCTCCGGATGCTCCAAGGTCTTTTTCGGACTTGAATCAGGAAGCAATAAGGTGCTCAGACTCATGAACAAGAATACAACAACAAAGGCGGCAGAGCACATGATTAATCTTTTCTCCCGGAGCGGTATTGAAACAGCAGGGTTTTTCATGGTGGGCTATCCCGGTGAGACCCATGAAACCATTGAGGCCACACTCACCTGGGCTTTAAAGCTGCCTTTAAATGAAATCTCTTTTACTACCCCGTTTCCCCTGCCCGGCACAAAACTTTTTGATAAAGTATGCGGCTTGCAGGCTGATGCCGACTGGAGCTATGAGAATGAAAACCGTTTGATCTTCCGTTCGGAGTTTGATGAGGAATATCTCAATGGTCGCATCGAAGAGACCTATTCAAAATTTGCAGACAGACAAGTATCCAAACACCAGTAAACACATCTCTCCAATGGAGCAATTACATCTGGGGATATCTGAGAGTTTTTCTCTTATCCATGACCCATCGGTGTATTTGGGCAAGACAAAAGACATGGCCAAGGGCCTATTCCTCTGCTGTCGGGGGAGATTGTGCGCGGGCGAATCGGCGGGGATGGGTCTGCCGATATGGAAAACCAGAAGCAGGACCTATTTTCCATCCCTGGTGAATGTATATACAATCGGAAGACATGCAATTGAGATAGAATTCACGATGAACCTGATTCTTGCGTGGCATATTGCAGGGAAAAGGGCTCCGGAGTGGGTAAGTGTGTTCATGGAATGCATAGTTAATTGGTACATGAAAATACCAGCCTTCCAAAATCGTCTGCTCAAGTTACGCGATAGGGTTTTCTCATCGTTTGCCTTGAATAGTTCCCTCGTTACGGGGGATGAGATGGGACATTGCAGGGTGATGTATGAGGCAACACCACAAGGATTTATCATAAAGGTTGATAATGAATCCCTTCAGGGGCAAGGCCGGCTCATCATGCTCAACGAGGTTGACGGGCAGGCGTTTGACCGTCTGAGGATCGGGGATCTTGTATTGCAGGGCGATGAGATACCTGCCTGGAAGAAAGTATCGTTTTGTGCACAACTTGAGAGCCCTTTACTCGATGCAGGCCTCTCCCTTTTGCCTGGGACGAATACGGAATACTCATCCTATGCCCTTTTTTGCGGCAGGGAAGTAGCCCATGGATTGGATTGGGCCGGCATTGCCGTCATGAATCAGCAGTCGAGATATACGTATCAGGTGATCGTTCATACTTTAACCGGGACTTAAAAAATTGCGGCTGGTCCGGTGGGGACAGCTATCCGTGAAATTAAGATAACTTGCGATTCTCTTCAAGAAAGCCTTTCCAAATGGCTTTCAACATTGCCCTTCATAGAAACAGGTGGTATTATTTTTTGTACTCATGCTTCTCATGGATATGCGCCCCCGCTTTAAAGAGGAGTTTTGGATGGACAAACAGGATGACCTCAAAGAAAAGAAAGACGCTGTGTACTACTTCAAGTGCCAAAAGTGTAAGAGTGAGATTTTCTGGTCGGACATTCGGCCGTCCGTGCACAGGGCAGCCAAGGTGTTCAAGTGGGTTAGGGCCGGCTGTCCGAACGAAGACTGCGATCACTACCTTACTCTGAGCGACCCGGATAAGGTCTATGAAAGGCTTGAAGCCCAGAAGATCTATAATGAGATGATTGCAAAGGGTATCAAGGCATATTGGGTGTAAAGACCCAAATCGGTCTGGAATCGCGTTACCTATCCTTCCAAAATACTCACCGCTTCTCCAATATTTTGTTTAACTTGCCTTTTGGAAGAGATAGTATAAGGAGGATGCTGTTATGATAAAGGACATCCTCTACGAGAAGACCGAACAGAGGCTCATCGAGAAGGAACTCGATCCGAGCAAGTCCGTCAAGCTTGCCCAATGGTCCGGTGCCGATCATACGGGTAGTTTCAGAAACGATTCCGAGACCCTCTATGTCAGCGGAAAGGGGGAGTACTATATCATCTATGAAGGGGGCCTGAACGCCGGGTTCCACAGCCTTCCCGGGGTGGAATCGTGGTTCGGGGGCTCCTATATCAGGCCCGTCTCGGTCGAAGATGCCTATGCCTGGTGCGAGGAAACATTCAATCATGATGCCATCAGGGACCATTTGCCGTTCTTCATGATCTCGCTGACTAAACAACAAAAGTTATAAAATCTGGGGATAGATCAGAACCCCAGCCGGAACAGAATCGTGACCAGATCGCTATCTACAGGGTGATTGTCAAAGAGGACATGATACTTGAAGTCCATCCCGATCTTTATGCCCTGCTGTAATGGGAACTCCATGCCTGCACCCAGGTAGAGGCCGCCCTCGGAGTGGCTATTCCCGTAGTCGGGATCAAGAAAATATATCCCGAGCCCTACATCTCCGTAGAGATTCAGGTTTCTGTTGACCGGGGCAGTCAGGCGTGGGCCGAAAAGCAGCGATGTGATAGCGAGATCGGAATCTCCTCTCCCGTCATGACTTGCCGTTGTCAGGCTTCCCTCAAGGCTTAACTGCCTGTCCAGCCGGTAGCCGCCGTATACACCGAAGGCGATCGTATTATCCCAGTTGTCCTCTGTATTATTTGCCAGAAACTCGGGGCCTAGCTGTAAGCCTGCATACCAGTTGTTTGCACCGTGAACAGGTGTCTGCAAAGCTAAAGAGAAAAGAATAAAAACGCCAAGTACAATCGCTTGTTTTCTCATGGTAGGCCTCCTATGGAAAATATGTGGCTTTACATAGTCAGCAAAGACCCGAAGGTCAAGGGCTTCTGACGGATGAATGGGACAATGATTATAGAACATCTGGAATGCATGACCGATCATGTTCAAAAAGATTTGCGTTATGGGAATTGAATAATGGGCGTGGATAAAGGGGCGGGCCCTACAGGTCCCGCCCCTGAGAAAGTCTTAGTTGCCTGCCATGATGCTTGCCACATCGGCATCCGGTGTGGTTACAGCCTTGATATTGAAGTTGTCCACCAGGACCTTGGCTACATTAGGCGACAGGAAGCCCGGGAGCGTCGGTCCGAGCCTTATGCCCTTGACCCCGAGATAGAGCAGTGCCAACAGAACGGCTACAGCCTTCTGTTCATACCATGCGATGTCAAAGGAGATGGGCAGTTTGTTGATGTCGTCCAGGCCGAAGACTTCCTTGAGCTTCAGCGCTATGACGGCCAGGGAATAGGAGTCGTTGCACTGTCCTGCATCGAGCACCCGTGGAATACCGCCGATGTCGCCCAGGTTCAGCTTGTTATAGCGATACTTGGCGCACCCGGCTGTGAGAATGACTGCATCCTTGGGGAGCTTTTCAGCGACCTGGGTGAAGTAATCGCGTTCCTTGTAGCGGCCATCGCAACCTGCCATCACGACAAAGCGCTTAATGGCACCCGATTTGACGGCATCTACCACCTTGTCAGCTACAGCCAGGACTTGGGTATGGGCAAATCCGCCAACGATCTCGCCGGTCTCGATCTGCTTGGGGGCGGGGCTGTTCTTTGCGCGCTTGATCACCTCAGAGAAGTCCTTAGCCTTCCCGTTTTTACGGTCGGGGATATGCTTCGTACCGGCATATCCCACCGTGCCGGTTGTAAATATGCGGTCGGCATAGGTCTCCTTGACCGGGACGATGCAGTTCGTGGTCATGAGGATGGGCCCGCCGAAGGCCTCGAACTCTTCCCGCTGATGCCACCATGACCCGCCATAGTTGCCGACCAGGTTGTCATATTTCTTGAAGAACGGGTAGTAGTGGGCCGGCAGCATCTCACCATGTGTGTATACATCCACTCCGGTGCCCTTGGTCTGCTCCATGAGCTCCTCCATATCTTTGAGATCATGGCCTGAGATGAGTATGCCCGGATTTTTCCGGACACCGATGTTCACCTTGGTTATTTCAGGGTTGCCATAGGTAGTGGTGTTTGCTTTGTCCAGCAGTGCCATGGTTTTCACAGCCATCTCACCCGCCTTCATGACAAGCCCCACGAGCTCATCTGCACTCTTTTCCTTGGTGGTTGCAGCAAGGCCTTCTACAAGGAAGTGGTAGATATCGTCATCTTCGAAACCCAGGACAAAAGCATGGTGCGCATATGCCGCGATACCCTTCAAACCATAAATTAAAAGTTCGCGCAGCGAACGTACGTCTTCGTTGCCGGTGGCAAGCACACCCACTTCCTTGGCCTTGCTCTGGAACTCGTTGTTACTCTCAGTTCGCCAGATTGCGCTGTCGTGGGTAATGTCTTTCGCAGCGTCTCCCACTTTGGCCTTGAGCGCATCTCTGAGGGTAATCGCGTCTCGGATGAGGGAGCTTATTCGTGACGGGTCAAAATTGGTGTTGGTCAGTGTTACGAACAGGGCATCCAGGAGAAACCTGCCGTGAGAGGAATTGAATGCCCCCTTGGCGATGGCCTTTTCGCCATATAATGAAATTCCCTTGAGTACATGGATGAGAAGGTCCATGAGATTGGCGGTATCTTCGGTCTTTCCACAGACGCCTCTAACAGTGCAGCCCTGATTCTTTGCCGTTTCTTGACACTGATAACAAAACATGATGTTCCTCCTTCATGTGTTTTTTATTGTGTCCCCGAAATATCAGGTTATATTTAGAACGTAATTGACCTGAGTCAAGCCTGCACGATTTATTTCAAAATCAATGAACCAGGCAATGCAAGAATCCGCCTGTTCATGACTGGGGTCTGATGGTATGTTATCGTACATAAAGAAGGGGAGGAAAGCATGAACTATCTCATCATTGCGCATGACGGCACTGATGACAAGGCGCTGGAAAGGAGAATGGCATCACGGGATCAGCATCTTGCATCGATAATAAGGCTCAAGGCTGAAGGCAAGGCACTCTACGGTGCTGCGCTTATCGACGAAGGCGGTGCTATGAAAGGCTCGCTGCTGATCATGGATTTTGCATCACAGGCAGAGCTCGAACATTACCTTGCCACCGAGCCCTATATCACCGGCAAGGTCTGGCAGCAGGTGGAAGTTAAACCATGTAGAGTGCCGGAGATATTTCTTTAGTCATAATTGAGAAATATATTTCTCATAGCCAAATTAATTCACTTTTAACCATATAGTTAATTATATGATATCAAAGGATTAATAATATTGTGTACTAGTATAATGCACGTATACGACTAGTATTATTTTAGTAATTAAAAATCTATCCAAGGTATAGTTTTTGTATATATAATTATATATAATAAGTAATTACCATTACCCTATCTAACAAACCAGAAATACATTGATAGGAAAAATATCTTAAAATTCAAAGAGAGGAAGGACCCAATGGGAACAACCACGAAAGAGCCTAGACTTGCTTTGATCCAAAATGAATCAGGTACGAAGAATTATATCAACATTCCCCCGATCATCATGAAGAGGATTTATTCTATTGGAAGCCTTACCAATCTTAAAGATGGTGTATCCTTCATTATCAGAAACCCAATGAAGGATGCTCTTATTACCAGACTCAATGGCGTCTTCATGAATGGCAAAGAAATCCCTCAGCATGAGATATTACTGAGTAACAACGGAGCAACCATCAATGCTAGTGAGATAAACGCGGACCAACCTTTTCTTTTCTCAATGGGCCAGGATGTGAAATTCCTTGTGCAGACTGTAGCCTTAGCCAAAAACATGGAGCACAAGATCAATATCTCCTTCCAAACAGATCTTTATGGGCCATTGGATCTAGAAGCGAGAGACTCGATTATTAAGACAACACCAATCCAGCAGATGATACCTTATGATAAGCAAAATAACTACAACATGGATATTATTCGAAAGAGACAGGATTTTTTGGAAGAGCACACCGGCACTCACTTTCATCATGTAAAGCAGCATTCCTTTGATCCTACTGTAACCCAAGGGAATATCGAGAATTTCACTGGTGTGTCACAGGTTCCTCTCGGGTTTGCCGGACCGTTAAAAATCAATGGAGAGCACGCCAAGGGTGAGTTCTATATCCCCATGAGCACAAGTGAAGGGACATTGGTTGCATCCTATAACAGAGGAATGAAGCTCCTCAATATGTGTGGAGGCGTCACTGTTACAATCATTGAAGATCATATGCAGAGATCGCCTGCCTTCGCCTTTGTTTCTGCGCGTGAATGCAGGGACTTCGTGATGTGGGTTGATCAGAACTTGGACGAGATCCGCCAGCAGGCTGAATCCTGTTCAAAGGTTGCAAAGTTACTCAGTATAGACAGGTATGTGGCGAGCAGGCTCGTATACTTACGATTCAACTACTATACAGGTGATGCTGCTGGGCAGAACATGGTGAGTATGTGTACATATACAGCATGTAACTGGATACTATCCCAGGTGAACGATGTTAAACATTTCTATATGGATGGGAATATCTCCACTGATAAAAAAGCATCTTTTATCAATAACCTGACTACGCGTGGAAAGAGGGTAATAGGAGAGATCCTTATTCCGAAAGAAGTATTGATTCAGCACATGAGGGTAGATCCTGTGACCCTTGATAACCTCTGCAGGGCATGCCAACTCGGTGCTTTTATGGGAGGCGCTTCGAGCAATGGTCTTCATGCAGCCAACGCCCTTGCTGCTATTTTCATAGCAACAGGCCAGGATGTGGCGTGTGTATCCGAATCATCAACCGGCATGGTTTGTACTGAGATAACACCGGAAGGTGACCTCTATGGGTCATTGACGCTCCCATCATTGATAGTTGCAACACATGGCGGCGGCACTAGTCTGCCAACCCAGCGTGAATGTTTAGAGTCTCTTGGGTGTTATGGTCACGGCAAGGTTTTAAAATTTGCAGAGATTGTTACTGCGGCGGCAACAGCAGGAGAAATCTCTCTTGCCGGGGCGATTGCATCCCTGGACTGGGTCACGAGTCATGAGCGCTTAGGAAAAAATCGCTAAAATCATAGAGAGCATAAGGAGATGTGTGTACATGGGTAATGTAGCAGAGATTAACCCACTTTCGGGTCAATTAAGAGATAATCCGCCGGTCAAGGTTGTACCTATAGACCATTACCGATCAAGGGCTCAGGGGAAGTCCGATCTTTTTTCCCTCGAAGAGCGGCTCACATACCTAAGACAGTATGGGAACCATTGCATGTCATTTTCAACACTCCAACCCGGGATGCACTTTTTTGATGTCCCTGGGATTGGTTTCATAGCCTATATGCAGAAATGGGGCAATCGTTTAACTCTTGCTGATCCGGTTTGCGATATTAAAGACCGTGAAACATTTTTTAGGGAACTCCACAAAGATGGCAAACATACTACCTTTGTGCAGATCTCTCAAGATACTGCCGAGCTGCTTCATGATAAGTTCGGCTATTATGCCACCCAGTTCGGGATTGAGATTAATCTGGATCTCAAGAGGTGGGACCTGAAAGGAAAGAAAAAGCAGATCTTGAGGACATCGATTAACCATGCAAAGAAGGAAGGTGTTATCATAGAGGAAAAATGCACCAGCGAGGGATGTCATCAGCTCACATGTGAGTGGCTGAAAACACGTAGGGTTAAAAATAGAGAGATCGGGTTTCTGATTCGCCCCATGGAGATGGAGTATGAAGAGGGAACGAGGAAATTTTTTGCATATTTGAATGGGGAACTCATAGGATTCATCTTTTTTGATCCGATATATTCTGATAATCAGATAACAGGCTATGTGCCCAATATATCTCGCTTCAGCAGCAAGTTCAAATCGGGTATTTTCTATCCGCTCATGATCCATGCTATAGAGGTATTTAAGCAGGAAGGTATACCGAACTTGAATCTTGGTCTTTGCCCTCTTGTAGTAGATGATAAGGACCTGTTTTGCGAATCAGGTATCCAAAAAAAGCTCAATCGTCTTCTCTATAAGTATGGCAATTGGATATTTAGTTTCAAGGGGTTGTATTTCACCAAATCACGTTTCGATGGCGTTGAGAAAAAAGTGTTTGGAGCCCATAAGGAAAAACTCCCAACCATACCCTTCTTAACCATGTTCAGGCTGTCAAACTTTTTCTAATCGATTAAATTTTTATAAGAAACGGTATCACCAAATATAGGCCCATAGTCATCTATTCACAAGAATATATTGAATCTCGTGATTAAAACATGGGATAGTGACTTTGATGGGAATCTTTAGAGTAATTCTCGCGTTAAGTGTTCTTTTGACCCATGCAGGGGGTTTTGCAGTATTTTCTCGAGGAGGCATTTATCACTATAGTATTACAGGAGGCCTTGTTGCTGTTCAATGCTTCTATATTATATCCGGCTTTTATATGTCTCTGATATTAAACGATAAATACACTAAAAAGAAATCATCTCTTTTCCTGTTCTACACCAATAGGATATTTCGCTTGATGCCCTTATATTGCTTTTTCCTGATAGTCTCGATCGGGTTTACCTGCATCTTTGATTATTCAAATTACAAATCAATTGCACTCTTATATTTCATTGATTATTTCAAGATGCTCGACATAACTTCTAAAGTATATGTTATTGCCTCACACATTCTTGTCATAGGCCAGGATCTGTCTTTTTTCTTGGGTATAAATCCCCATACTGGCGGTTTGAGTATCGATTCCACTTCATTAATACATACTACTGACCCTATGTTATGGGGATTTTATTTCATTCCGCAGTCATGGACGTTAAGTCTTGAGTTTTGTTTCTATTTACTGGTGCCATTTTTTGTAAAGAGAATAAATAGCACGATACTTGTCATACTGCTAAGTTTTGTGATCCGAATAGTTGTCTATTCTATGGGATACAACTTTGATCCGTGGACGTATAGATTTTTCCCTTTTGAGCTTGCAATGTTTCTGTCCGGGACCCTATCTCATAAATTATACTTACTTTTGAAACACAAAAAAATAATAAACAATGTAAACTCTCTTGCAGTTTCGGGCATTATTCTTATTTTAACCTTTTGTTATCCTTTGTTGCCCCAGCGAAATTCACTCCCTTATTTTTTCAATGATGCACAATTACTCTATTATACAAGTGTCGTTCTTGGATTACCTTTCATATTTCAAATAAGCAGGAGCAATAGGATAGATCGTTTTATCGGTGAGCTTTCATATCCGATATACTTATGTCACCTCATAATCATTCCGCTCTTTGGAGAACCATATGCGGCTGATAAATCTCCCTCTACCCTTTTGTATATTATCTGTTTATCCATTGTATTATCAGCAGGATCTGTTGTCTTTATCCAAAAATATGTGGATAATTACCGCCAAAGACGTTACCAGATCATGGCGAGGACATTTATGGTAGCAGTCGATCCCTCCAACCCCCCCATGGAAATGTTCGATACCACCAAGAAGATCATAGGATATGACATAGATCTCATGAATGCCGTTGCCAGAAATGGGGGCTTCTCCATCAGTTACGTTAATACGACAAAAGGCAAAATGTTTAAGGGGCTAGAATCAGGCAGTTACAATGCAATCTGCTCGTCAATTGCCATCACCGACCAGCTTAATAAGAAGTATGATTTCTCATTACCATACATCAAAATAGAACAGGTCCTTATAGTCGCTAAGATCTCCTGTGATGTGAACAAACTCGATGATATGAAGGGTAAGAAAATAGGTGCTCAAGTGGGTACCACCGGTGCCCTGGAAGTTCAAAAAGTGAAAAATGTGGAGCTCAAGAATTATAGTGATATCAACCTCGCATTCAATGATTTAGCTGCGGGTAGAATCGAGGGTGTGGTATGCGATAACCTAATATCAGCCGATTATTTTCTCCATAAGAAGGAATACAAGGATATATTTGTCATTGCTGGTGCACCATTTGCAATGAAGCAGTATGGCATTGTCGTGAAGAAAGGAGACGATCATTTTCTCAACCTCATCAATAAAGGCATCAAATCGGTTCAGATACAGGGCATCATTCCTGAGCTTAAAAAGAAATGGTTTGACAAATCTTAACATTGAAGAATTCTCTTGATTATACAGGGGGAAAACAACCTTCCAAGTTCTTCCTCATTAAAGGCATTGCTTTTGCTGATGATAGAGATATAATATTTCTTAGGTAAAGAATTATGAAAAGCGCACTGTTGTTTTTTATTATCTTTTTGCTTCCATTCTCCACCTGGGCAATGACACCGCTTACTGATTCCGAGCTTTCTGATGTCAGTGGACAGGCTGGTGTGAGTATCATGTTTGATATAGCAATGAATATACACTTCGATGTCATTGCTTGGGGAGACTCTGATGGTCTTGGTTCAAATAACATCTGGGGAGAAAAAACTACTGGCGGTTATTTCGGAGTAAAAAATCTCTCTATCAACAACCTTTACATAGGACCTCGCACGGATGCCTATAGCTACAATGGATCTTATCCTATCACTATAGATGGTGCTAAGGTTATATCCCATACAGTTGATGATTCTTTTATCCGAATGGATCTTAATGCTCTTCAGAACCCTCTTATGACATGGAATAATACGTTGCATTAGACGTCGATTCAAGATGTTTTGTCTGTGCTTGTCGACCTCTTCCTATGACCTGATAGCTGTAGATTCCTGCGATTTTATCTCGGTTTTAAGTTGTCTGAAAACTGAAAATCTGGGTTTGAAACCTATGAAGCAAGGTACTCTATATTAGAGCGTGTCAAATGGTGTATCAGTCATAATTTTCATAGTTCTTCCCCTGGGGTAAAAGTCCCCATGGTGGGGTACAATTCCCCCCATAGGGAAGGTTCCTTGTAAGGCCCTGATTGCTAACACTATGAGTTTAAAGGGGTAATCTTCATGGCATTCATATTGCCTTACGAATATTAACAGCGGTTCATGGTATGCGTCTACAGCCATACGCCGCTTTTAAAGATGTAAGGAGGGCACAGAAGAATGTGGGTGACAAAATGCCAGGGAAGCGCCTGTGTCGAGGCCGCGATAAAACAGTTCCTGCCGCCGTGTCAGGTGCGATGCCCTATCAACGAGGACATACAGCGGACCAATGTCCTCATCTCCATGCTGCCGGAAGATCCGGCGCTGGCACGAGATGGGCTTATCCAGATAGGAGATTATCTTTACCAGAAAAACCCTTTCTTCCCGGTCTGCGGCTTTGTGTGCGGCGTATGCGAGCTCGGGTGCAACTATAAGAGCAAAGGTGGTTCTATCAGGAGACGTCTGCTGAAGAGGTTTGTGTCGGACAACTTTCTCAACCATCTCGACAAGAAGGAGGAGTTCGACATCGTCAAGGGCAAGGAGAACGTTGCAGTTATCGGCGGGGGCCCTGCCGGACTGATGTGTGCCTTCGAACTGGGCAGGAAGGGCTACCGTGTCACGATCTTCGAGACACTCAACAGGCTGGGTGGTGCATTATGGCTCATACCGCATTACCGTCTCCCCAAAGATGTGCTCCAGAGGGTCATCCAGAACATGCTCCGTATCGCAGGTGTAGACGTGAAACTCGGCACCGGTGTCGGGGATTCAAAATTAAGCCTGGATAAGCTGCGAAAGCAGGGCTACCAGGCCGTGTTTGTCGCCAAAGGGACCCCGTCGCCCCGAATCCTGACCTTCGGCAAGGACCCTGTTGAGAATCAGGATCTTGCCGGGGTTATGTATGGACAATCTTTTCTCTATGAGGTGAGCCGGGGCATATTGCCCGGGGGCTACTTCGAGGGTAAGAAGGTGATTGTCATCGGCGGAGGGAATGTGGCCTTTGACGTTGCGCGGTCCGCCCGGAGGCTTGGGGGTGAAGTCACGGTTGTGTCCCTGGAAAGTGAGGACAAATCGAGCAAGGACGGTCTGCCGGCCGATGATGAAGAGATCAAGGGGGCCTGGGAGGAAGGCATTAACCTCAACTGTTCCAGGGGTGTAAGCCAGATAATGGGCAAGAGCGGGAAGTTCACGGGTATCAAGACCCCCCTGTGCACCTGTGTATTCGACAAGGAGGGCAGGTTCAACCCGGCATTCGACAGCACCGATGTCATGACCATTGATGGCGATATCCTCATCATCACGGTCGGGCAGGGCCCTGATCGCGCGTTCCTCCAACATGAGGAGCTGCTCGATGAAAACGGCAGGATTGCCGTGGACCCGCTTACGCTCCAGAGCACACGCAAGGATTGGGTCTTTGTCGGGGGAGACGTCAGACGCGTCGGCTATATGGTTGATGCCCTCAAAGACGGCATCGAGGCAGCCGAGTCCATTGAGCGGTATCTCAAAGGCATTGACATCGCATCGGGAAGGAACAAGGAGTTTGAGGCCTTTGACATCCCGCAGCTCAAAGACCGGGATTATAAGGAAGAACCCGAGATCGTGTGGATACCTCCTGAGAATCGCATGCACTTCCAACTCTTCGAGAGGGGATTCACACTGGGAGAAGCTATTGAGGAGGCAAAGCGTTGCCTTTGCTGCGGCCCGTGCGTCTCCTGCAAGGCATGTGTATCGATCGGGCTCCAGAGAGATATACCCTCGGTTATCGTTAACAAGAACCTCTGCAGCGGTTGCGGCATATGTGTTTCCTCATGTCATTACGGGTCCGCATATTTAAAGCAGGAGGATGGTTCGATCACTTCGGCAACGGACTTGTACCGGTGCAAGGCATGCGGCATGTGCGTATCTGCATGTCCGGCCCAGGCCAGGCAGCTTACCGGGTCTGATATGGAAGACCGCATCTCTGCGGTCTTTTCTCTGCTACAGGAGGCCGCAAGATGAAGAAGGTGAAAGTAAACTCCGGATATGAACCGAAGCTCGTGTGTTTCACATGCAAGTTCGGATGGGGATATCTCAATGGCAATAAAACCTACGAAAACATCGAGCAGGTGGTTCCGATCATGTGCAGCGGCAAGGTTGATGCCACATATATCATGGATGCATTCAGAAAGGGTGCCGATGGTGTTCTCATCCTGGGTTGCCCGGATGGGGAATGCCACTTCCAGAACGGCAATTATCAGGCCCGCAAAAGGGTGATGCTTCTGCACAAGACCCTGAAGGAGTTCGGCATCGAACCTGAGAGGGTCATGATTAAGCTGGACATGGACCCTGAAGGAACTTTGATCCCTACCATCATCGAGCAGATGTGTGAAAGCCTGTCAAGGCTGGGTCCCGTCTCTCCGACGGTTTAGCCGGTAACAGGAATGAGAAAGACCACATCATTTAAAATATTATCATAAGGAGTAGGTATGGCTGAGAAACCCAAGGTTGCCATTTACTGGCTTACCGCATGCGGCGGTTGCGACGAGACTATTGTTGATCTGAACGAGGCCATCCTGCAGGTGGCCGATGCCGTTGACATCGTACTCTGGCCTGTGGCTATGGATTTCAAGTACAAAAGCATAAGGGAAATGAAAGACCAGGGCATCGTCCTTTCCATTATCCACGGCTCGGTGAGGAACTCGGAGCAGGAAGAAATGGCAAAGCTGCTCAGAAAGAAGTCACAGATCGTGCTGGCCTTCGGTTCGTGCGCCTGCTTCGGAGGGACCCCGGGGCTGGCGAACTTCAGGTCCAAGCAGGACATCTTCAACTGGGTCTACCGGGATGCGCCCACGGTAGTCAATCCTAAAGGCAACTTCCCCCAGACAGAAACTATTCTGGACGGACACAAGCTGACCCTGCCGGAATTCTACGAGCAGGTCTACCCCTTGAATCAAATCATCGGGGTTGACTATTATCTGCCCGGTTGCCCTCCGCCACCGGATCTTGTCGCCCATGCGGTGTTTGCCGTCGTAGAAGGCAAGCTGCCTCCGCACGGCGCCACCCTTGCCCCCCAAAAGCCATTGTGTGATGTCTGCCCGAGAAACCGGTCAAAGCCGATCAAGATGGAAATAAGCGAAGTAAAGAGGATCCATACCGTCGAGGCCGACCCGGAAAAGTGCTTTCTGGCCCAGGGCATCTTGTGTATGGGGCCTGCCATCCGTTCAGGATGCGGCGAGACCTGTATCCGTATCAATATGCCCTGCAGAGGATGTTTCGGGCCGGTGGAAGGTATAAGCGATGCCGGGACCAAGTTTATCTCCGGCCTTGCAGCACTCCTCGGAGCAGAGACCGAAGCGGAATCGCTAAAGGCTGTTGAGGGTATCACCGACCTGGCAGGTTACTGCTACCGGTTCAGCCTTCCTTCGGTGTCCCTGAAGAAGAAAAACCCAGAGAGCGTGAGGTAAGCACTATGACGAAAAAGATATCCATTGACCCTATTACCAGGCTTGAAGGACACGGAAAGATCGAGATCTTCCTCGATGAGAAGGGCAATGTCCAGGATGCATACTGGCAGGTGGTGGAGCTCAGAGGGTTCGAACGGTTCTGTATCGGCAGGCCTGTGGAAGAGATGCCGCGCATCGTGCCTAATATCTGCGGCGTGTGCCCGTCAGCCCACCATATGGCGGCCACCAAGGCCCTGGATGACCTCTACAGTGTGGAGCCGACCCCCGCAGCCCGCCTCATCAGGGAACTGGAGTTCAATGCCTTTTATATTGAAGACCATTACATCCACTTCTTCTTCCTGGCAGCACCGGATTTTGTGATGGGTCCTGATGCAGACCCCAAGGAAAGGAACATATTGGGCGTTATCGGAAAGGTGGGTAAGGAGATAGGCCGGAAGGTGATCGAGGTCCGCAAGAAAAACCGCGACATCATCAGACACATCTTCAGCAAGGCCCCGCACCCTGAAGGAGGGCTCCCGGGCGGAGTTCCAAGGGGGTTCACCGAGGAAGACCGCAAATGGGTCAAGGAAACAGCCGATTTTTCCCTGGAATTTGCTCAATTCGCCATACAGCTTTTCAAGGATGTGGTACTGGCGAACAAGGCATATGTGGATCTTATCCTGAATGACGCCTACAGCCTCAAGACATACTATATGGCCCTGGTTGACGATCTGAACAGGACCACGTTCTATGACGGGACGGTCCGCGTTATAGACCAGAACGGCAAGGAGTATGTGAAGTTCCATCCGCGCGATTATGATAAATTCATCGGTGAGTGGGTGGAGCCCTGGACCTATATCAGGCTCAACCATCTGAAGCCTCTCGGATGGCACGGCCTCAAGGACGGAGAAGGAACATCACTGTACCGCGTGGCCCCGCTTGCCAGGCTCAATGTGGGGGATTCCATGACGACCCCGCTGGCTCACAAGGAAGCCCAGATCATGTTCGATGTCCTTGGGGGTAAGCCGGCCCACCAGACGCTTGCCACTCACTGGGCGCGTCTCATCTGCGCCCTTCAGGCTGCTGAAAGCAACGTTGAGATCGCGAACAACCCCCTACTCACGAGCAAGGATATCCGCAACATGAACCTCAAGCTCAGGAATAAAGGGGTAGGGTGTGTGGAGGCCCCCCGCGGCACGCTGTTCCACCACTATGAAACCGACGACAACGGCATACTCACCAAGGCCAACCTCATCGTTGCAACCCAGAACAACGCAGCGCCCATCTGCCTGTCCGTGAAAAAGGCGGCTAAGGCGTTCGTAAAGGGACCAGATGTGAAGGAGGGGTTCCTCAACATGGTGGAGATGGCTTTTAGAGCCTATGACCCGTGCCTATCATGCGCAACCCACTCTTTGCCCGGCACCATGCCTATGACGGTAAACATCCGGAACCATGAGGGTGCGCTCATCAGGCAGCTCAAAAGGTAAACCAGCTTGAAAACGCTCGTTCTCGGCATGGGAAATCCCATCCTTTCTGATGACGGGGTGGGGATTGTGATCGCAAACTCACTTGAGGGAAGATTCGAGGGTGCCGATGTGGCGACGAGTGCCATGATCGGCCTTGACCTTCTCGACATGATCGAAGGGTACGACCGGATCTACGTGATCGATGCCATGTGCACAAGAGGCGGCAGGATAGGCGAGGTGCACAAAGTATTCAAAGATGGCAATGATGGTACGATGCACCTGTTCTCCTCGCACGGCATTCATTTCTTCGAGCTCATGGAACTCGGGGAGCGCTGCGGCTTGAATATGCCCGAGGTAGGTGCTGTCTATGGTATAGAGATCGGCGATTGTGTGTGTTTTGACGATTGCCTTTCAAAAGAGATCCAAGGAAAGTTGGCCTCCATAACCGAAGAAATCTTGGGTGACCTAAGATCTTCATCCTCTATCCCTCCTGATCACTCAGGCTGAATGCGCTCTCCTATTCTTTCTCTTCAATTGATAACAGCTTGAATACCCCGCTGCGGCTGCTCGTAATGATTTTATGGGTTCCCATTTCATTTTAGGGTTAATCAAGGCTTTCAAAATGACTTTCAAGCTCTGTTTGTATGTTTTGCAAGATACAGAAACATCTCTCCATAACTCCTTGACAAGCATGGAAATATATCTATCATGGGGCACACCACAGAATGTTGTGGGATTGTTTAATATAGATTCAGTCAGGCATTTAATGTCACGCCAAGACCACATTTTAAGATTAGGTTGTTTCTTTATGAATGGGGCTTTTGGGGGCAAGCCTTGATGGGGCGTATAATAAAGGCCTTGGGGGCATCCCTCGGGCTCGTCCTCTTTGGCGTGGCCTTGTGGGTTCTCCATAAAGAGCTCGAAAAATATCGTCTCCATGAGATCCTCCAATACCTCCAGGGAATTCCCTTAAGTCAGTTTTTAATCGCAATTGCTCTTACCATGATCAGCTATCTCATCATGACCGGCTATGACTTTCTCGCTTTGCGGTTCATCAACAGGCCCTTGGGTTTCAGAAAGATGGCAACGGCATCCTTTATCGGATATGCATTCAGCAACAATATCGGCTTTTCCATGGTTGCAGGAGCTTCTATACGGTATCGGCTCTATTCATCCTGGGGACTGTCGGCCTTGGAGATCACCAAGGTCATCTTTTTCAATACCGTGAGTATCTGGCTCGGTTTTTTAATGCTCGGCGCCGGGGTTTTTCTCCTGGAGCCTCTTGATATCCCCAAGGCTCTCCATATCCCTTTTGCAACAGACCGACCCCTTGGGCTGCTCTTTCTTATCCCGATTCTCATCTATGCTGCATTGATCCTGACAAAGAGGAGGGCGCTTAAATTCGGGGATTTTGAAATGACTGTTCCGCCTGCACGGCTTTTTCTTCCACAGATAGCGGTAGCTACCGTCGATTGGGCTTTTGCCGGCAGTATCCTCTTTGTGCTCTTACCTCCCATTATCCCTTTGCCGAGCTTTATCGGGATATATCTGATCGCCCAGCTTGCAGGACTGGTCAGCCAGATCCCCGGCGGGCTCGGGATATTCGAAGCCGTCATCCTGATTTTTTTATCCCCCCTCATACCTGCGTCTTCCATTATCGGTTCACTCGTCATCTACCGCCTCACCTATTATATTCTCCCGCTACTCATAGCAGCCGTAATCCTTGGGATAGAAGAAATCATCCAGCGCAAGCAGATCCTTCAATGGGGTGCTCAGACACTCACCCGGTGGCTGCCGTACATGGTACCACCCGTCCTCACGGTCATCACCTTCCTGAGCGGTGTCATAATGCTTTTTTCGGGTGCAACACCGGCCATTTCTTATCGTCTCGAGCAGTTAAGCGTATATGTGCCCCTTCCGGTGATCGAGGTTTCGCACTTCCTGGGAAGTATCTTTGGGGTAGGGCTCCTCATTCTTGCACGTGGTCTCCAGAGGAGGCTTGATACAGCTTATTATATGACTGTTGCACTTGTTGTTGCCGGTATCATTCTCTCGCTCCTCAAGGGGCTCGAATATGAAGAGGCATCGGTTTTGCTGGTAATGCTTTTTATCCTGATACCATCAAAGCCGAGCTTCTACAGAAAGGGATCGCTGTTCGGGGGCAGGTTTACCGCAGGCTGGCTCTTAGTCATGGGGATAGTATTGCTGTCAACGGCCTGGCTCACCTATTTTTCATATAAGCATGTGGAATACTCTACTGACTTGTGGTGGCGGTTCGCATTCATGGCAAGTGCGCCGCGGTCTTTACGAGCTGCAGTGGGTGCGCTTGTTGCCGCACTTGTTTATTCATTTGCGAAAATCCTGCATCCTATCTCGCCAAGGCCTGTAACCGGAAGCACTGGCGACCTCGAGAAGGCATTACCCGTTATAAATGCATCACCTGAAAGTTATGCAAACCTGGCTCTGCTTGGAGATAAGGCGCTTCTGTTCAGTGAGAACGGCAAGGCGTTCATCATGTATACGATCAGTGGCAGAAGCTGGATTGCCATGGGTGATCCGATAGGCCTGAAATCCGAATGGCAAGAGCTTGCCTGGCAATACTGTGAACTGTGTGACCGTTTCGGGGGGTGGCCGGTATTCTATGAAGTAGGTTCTCATAATCTTCATGTCTATATCGATTTAGGCATGACACTGGTGAAGCTTGGGGAAGAGGGAAGGGTGGAACTTGATACGTTCAGCCTTGATGGGGGCTCCCGCAAAGAGCTGAGGCATACGTACAACAAGCTTACCAAAGAGGGTTACACCTTTGATGTGGTGCAGCCACACTCAGTGCCGAAAATCATCGGCGATCTGAGAAGGGTATCGGATGCATGGCTTGAGGAAAAGAAAACAAAGGAAAAGGGATTCTCTCTAGGATTTTTCAAGGAGGACTATATAGCGCGATTCCCGATAGGACTCATTCGGCGGGGAGATGAGATCATAGCCTTCTCAAATTTGTGGACCTCAGGGGACATGGAAGAAATTTCAATCGATCTTATGCGATATATGCCTGATGCACCGAGCGGAACCATGGATTATCTTTTTATTAATCTCATACTCTGGGGCAAAGGGAACAGATATCATTGGTTCAACCTCGGTATGGCCCCTCTCTCAGGGCTTTCGGACAAATCTCTTTCATCCTTGTGGAACCGCATAGGTGGATTTCTCTTCAGGCATGTAGAAAACTTCTACAACTTCCAAGGCCTTCGACAGTATAAAGAGAAGTTCCAGCCTCAGTGGCGGCCACGATACCTCGCTTCGCCCACTACCCTGTCTCTGCCTGTGGTTCTTACAAATATTGCCACACTCACTTCCGGGGGCGCAAAGGGTATCGTCTCGAAATAAAGATCGAGATAGTATGGCTTGACACAAAAATGGTTAATATAAATCTTTTTATACGAATATGTGTCCGACGACATAAAAAGACCTTGCATAAATCCCCTAGGAAAGAACTGAAAGATCACCATAAAAAATTATGCCGATAGGTCTCTCCAAAAACAAGGAGGAGAGGCTCATCAGGAGAAACCGCTTGCCTGGCAGAATAAATGCATATAGTCTTTATGAAAATAAAACACAGCCATGAAGGATAGAAGATGTGCGGCATACTCGGTATTTTTAATATCAAGACTGATGTGAAGGAACTCCGAACCCAGGCCCTGGGGATGAGCCGCACACTGCGCCACCGCGGACCCGATTGGAGCGGCATCTATGTGAATGAAAAGGCAATTCTGGCCCATGAACGTCTTTCAATCGTGGATGTCAACAAGGGTGCCCAGCCGCTTTGCACCTCTGACCACAAAGTGGCGTTAGCGGTCAACGGTGAAATTTATAATCATAAGGATCTCAAGAAGGCATTGAAAGAACCTTATGATTTCCTGACCGAATCGGACTGCGAGATCATTCTGGCTCTTTACCGGCAGAAGGGTGTTGATTTTCTCGAAGACCTGAATGGAATCTTTGCCTTTGCACTCTATGACAGCGAGAATGATGTCTTCATGATCGGCCGCGACCATATCGGAATTTGCCCCCTGTATACCGGGTACGACGAGCACGGCAACTTCTATGTGGCATCGGAAATGAAGGCCCTGATGGGTGCATGCAACACGGTAAGCGAATTTCCTCCCGGGCATTATCTCTACAGCAAAATGGACGCTCCGGTTGAATATTACAAGCGGGACTGGATGGAATATGATAATGTAAAAGACAACAAAACCAGCGTCAAAGAGCTCAGACGGGCGCTGGAAGAGGCGGTTGAACGCCAGCTGATGTCCGACGTGCCTTACGGCGTGCTGCTTTCCGGGGGCTTAGACAGTTCGATTACTGCAGCAGTAGCCAAGAAATATTCCGCCAAGCGTGTGGAGACAGCCGGGTTGAAGGATGCCTGGTGGCCCCAGCTACATTCCTTTGCCGTCGGGTTGGAAGGTTCGCCGGATCTGGCGGCAGCCCAGAAGGTGGCCGACCACATCGGCTCCATTCACCATAATTTTACCTTTACCGTTCAGGAAGGCCTGGATGCGCTGCGCGACGTGATATATCATATAGAAACCTATGATGTTACCACGATCAGGGCTTCAACCCCCATGTATCTGATGGCACGGAAGATCAAATCCATGGGTGTCAAGATGGTGCTCTCAGGCGAAGGGGCCGACGAAATTTTCGGCGGTTATCTGTATTTCCACAAGGCGCCCGATGCAAAGGAATTTCACGAGGAAACCGTGCGCAAGCTCTCCATGCTCAGCAAATATGACTGTCTGCGCGCCAACAAGTCGCTGGCTGCCTGGGGAGTGGAAGGCCGGGTGCCTTTTTTGGATAAGGAATTCATGGACGTAGCCATGCGGCTCAACCCTCAAGACAAGATGTGCAAGGATGGCCGGATGGAGAAACATATCTTAAGAGAGGCCTTCGAAGATTATCTGCCGGCCGAGGTTGCCTGGCGCCAGAAAGAACAGTTTTCCGACGGCGTGGGTTACAGCTGGATCGACACCCTGCGCGAGGTGGCCGGAAAAGAGGTAAGCGATTCCCAGATGGAAAACGCCCGTTTCCGTTTCCCCATTAATACGCCCGTCACCAAAGAGGGGTATTATTACCGGTCGATCTTCCAGGAATTCTTCCCGCTGGACAGCGCCGCCCGCTGTGTGCCCGAAGGGCCTTCGGTGGCCTGTTCAACGCCCACTGCCATCAAGTGGGATGCCGAGTTTGCCAAGATGATCGATCCATCCGGCCGGGCGGTCAAGGATGTGCATAAAGACAGTTATAAATAGTACGATCTTAAGGCAGAGACTGCGGTGATAATTTTTAACTCACAGCGCTTTGAAATCACTGCATGAAATCTCTGGCTCTTTATTAGCATCTAAACATGTACATGAGATTATTTTCTGGGTTTATCATTGCTCGACTCAATATTGAGTGGTATGAACGATGTCCCCTGGACATGCTGTCCAAGGCGCTGAACAAATCATGATAGACAATGACCGGGCGAGGCTGGGACAATATGCATGACATACATGAGATTGATGATCACTGGCACGAAGAATGCGGTATAGTCGGGATCTACGGCGATGCCAGTGCCGCAGAAAAGGTGTACCTGGGGCTGTACGCGTTGCAGCACCGCGGCCAGGAGAGTGCCGGCATTGCTACCTCGGACGGTAATGAGATAGCCCTTCACAAGGGTCTTGGCCTTGTCTGGGCGGTATTCGCCGATCCTTCCGCCATGCCCAAGCTATCAGGCCATGCAGCCATCGGCCACAACAGGTATTCCACCAAGGGGACCACGACCATCACCAATGCCCAGCCCATAGTCATCGAATGCAAATCAGGCCAGATAGCAGTGGCCCATAACGGCACCATCACCAATGCATCCCAGCTTCGAAAAGGTATGCAGGATTCCGGCTCCATTTTTCAGACCACGTCCGACAGCGAGATAGTCCTGCACCTTATTGCCCGATCCGGCAAGGCCGACATAATGGATGCGATTACCGATGCATTACAGCAGCTTATGGGGGCATTCAGCTTTGTCTTCCTTGCGCAGGACAAGCTGATAGCCGTGCGGGATCCGCATGGGTTCAGGCCTTTAAGCCTCGGCACGCTCGATGGAGTCTACCTCGTGGCGTCAGAGACCTGCGCCTTTGACATCCTTGGCGCCGAATATATCCGCTCACTGGAACCCGGTGAAGTCGTCATCATCGACAAGGCCGGAGTACGGTCCATAAGCCTTCCGGCTTCCGAGAGGAAGAGCTTCTGTATCTTCGAACACATCTACTTTGCTCGCCCAGACAGCCTGGTGTTCGGCGAGAAGGTCGACAAGATCAGGCGCATGCTCGGGAAAAGGCTTGCCGAAGATCAACCTGCGGATGCAGACATCGTGATCGCCGTACCCGACTCCGGGAACACCGCTGCCCTGGGATATGCACGGGTATCGGGCCTCAGATATGAGATCGGGCTTATCAGGAACCACTATGTAGGCCGTACTTTCATCGCCCCTCATCAGGACAAGCGCAAGCTCGACGTTAAGGTAAAGCTAAACCCGGTAACCGGCGTACTCGATAACCGGCGGGTCGTGTTGGTGGATGATTCCATTGTGAGGGGCACCACCATGCGGCAGATAGTAAAGATGCTCAAGGAAAAGGGCGCCCGGGAGATACACGTGAGGATCAGCTCGCCCCCGATCATGCATCCCTGCTTCTACGGTATAGACATATCCCGCCATTCGGAGCTGATAGCCAGTGAAAGAAGCATAGAGGAGATCAGGGAATATATTGAGGCAGACTCACTTGGATACCTCTCCATACCCGGAATGCTCAGCACGGTTGATAACAGCAGCAATTATTGCACGGCATGCTTTAGTGGCGATTACTCTACAGCCGTGCCGGATGACTTTGATAAGTTCAAGTTCTGAAACATCGCAGTGAAACTTGATTGAGAGATTTGAACAAAATTGTTATATTGTTATAATGAATTTGCCTTTTGCCTTTCAAACAAACCGCTTCTGCTAAAACTCTTCCTGATTTTAAATCGCCGGTGAATTAAGGATAGGCCTGCATTTATATACCTTCAGTCCATCTTGAAGACCCGGGGGAAAATTTTTTAATTTCCAATGGCACATCCATTGCTTATAATACATAAATTCACGAGAAGGCCCCCGGGGCCAATACAGACATTAGGAGGATTGAAAGATGGCTTTTATCGGTGAAGATCTGTTCCATTTTCAGGCAACGATCGAGCAGGCAGGGTCCACATTCGAGGATTTCGTCCGTGACAACTACGTAAGCAAGTGGGTGAACGACGACATTTATAATGCCATGAGTGTCCGCACCACATTTGTGACAGCCATCAATAATTATCTCGTGAATGAAGGCCTCCTCAATCTTGAGCGGGTGGAGATGAGCCCGGTGACGGACCCGCTGGCCCATGACGTGGAGCACGTCCCGAACATTCATTACAAGGGCATGCCCTATGTATGCACTCATTCCATGATCTATATGAAGTTCCTTGCATGCTTCAACCCGAAGCTGAAGGGGATTTTCGTCGATTCGCCGAACATCCGCCTGGAGATTGAAAGCCCACAGAGAAAGCAGCGAGGCAAATACCTCATCGACTTCTCTCAGATCGATGTGGAACTCAGGAGAAACAGGGGTGTTGATTTCGATCAGTACAAGAACCAGCCTGAAAAGGTGAAGAAGATACTGAAGGAAGACTTCGAGAAGGCCATAGACTTTTTTGAGCGCATGCTCATTGCGGGCTTATCGGCCGTTGCAGAGAAGAATGAAGAAAGTCTCAAGGCGCTTGGCGTAGCTATTGAAGTCCCCAAACAGCCTATCCCGCGCATCAGACACGATGAGGCCATCAAGAAGTACGGCAAGGTGGACCTCGATGCCAAGGTAGGGGAAGAAGTGAAGGGACAGTTCTTCTGGGTCACCGGCCTCATGAGGGAGAATTACGACCTCATCTACCCCTATGTCCTCCCGGACGGCGGTAAGATACAGCTTTCCACCTTCACATCCGACATGATCTACAACTACGACATCTGCGCAAAATCGCTGCTCAGAAAGACAAACAAGTTCACCCCGGCCCTGGAGATCGTCTCCGGAGCCCTCAGGGAGTGGCTCTATGAGCCGATAATTCAGAGGCTCCTCGACAACAGGATCATTCCTGAGGCGCCTGTCTTCGAAGACGGCATGCTCCAGAATATCGCAGTACTCGACGGGTACGGTCCCTTCCTGACCGCCGTCCACATGTTGAACAAGAAGGGGCAGGCTTACTTCCCCGACACCTTAGGTGCAGGCATAGGGATAGAGAGGTCGCTCTATGCATTGCTCAAGGGTGAGAAGATCGAGAAGATCGACGACATCACCTGTTTCGGAAAGAACCCTGACACATACCCGATATTCCTCTTTTAGATAGATAACGGGAATACGAAAGAAGCCCTTTCGCCCGATATTCGGGCGAAGGGTTTTTCTGTAGATAGTAGTTACTGATCACTCAATTTGGATATCGCATTGGTAATCTCGACCACTATGCGAAAATCAAGCTCTTCATCGGTGATTTTTTCCCCAAACTCGTCAACAACATAGAAGACATCCGTGCATGGATCGCCGGTATGTGAAAGGAATGCCCGGTGGATATCAAGACCAAGTGCAGCTATGGTTTGAGCTGTGCGGAAGAGGAGTCCGAACCTTTGCGGTGAATGCACATCGATCACCGTGAAGAAGTCTGAGCTGTTGTTGTCCAGGTTGACCACGGGAATCGATGAGGAGTGGATCATAGAACCATTCTTGATGGGCCTTGTGGAGGAAATACGCTCATTGATATCCAGTGAACCCGAAGCTGCAAGCCTGAATTGCTCGGTAATCTTGCCCCAGTTTGCATAATCCTTCCATGGTGTCAGAACTGTGAACTCATCAACTGCTATACCGTCGAGCCAAGTAAAGATCTTTGCAGAAATAATTTCCAGATGGTTGATAGTGAGGATCCCCGTGAGCATGGCAAAGAGGCCTGGCCTGTCTCGGGTAATGATGGTAACGGCAGCATACTCACCTTTGACCCGGACGTCCACCATGATATCGTTCGGATTCTTTAGACCGCCACTTAGTTCGAGGTGGTGCTTTATATCCTCGATCTCAGTATGGAGGATATAGGCCTGGGGAAGCGCCCACAGCCTTCCCCCCTGCCGTGAACCTTGCTCTGCGGGGACATCCGCGATGAGTTGGTTCCACCTTTCTTCCAGGATGATCATGTTGTCGGGATCCCGAAGAATACCCCGCTGCAGGCTGTGAGCAGCCTTCAGGTAGAGCTCACGTAACAGAGCAGCCTTCCATTCATCCCATGCACGGGGGCCTGTCGCCCTTGCATCGGCAACACTGAGGAGATAGAGCATGGTAAGGGTCTGGTCGTCACGTGTAAGCCTGGCGCAATCCAGGGCCACCTTTTCCTCAGAGAGGTCTCTCCTGAAAGCCGTGTCGGGTAAAAGGAGATGATAACGCACGAGAAATGCAACAAGATCTGCGCGCTTTTCAGAGAACCCGAGCGATCCGGCTATGCCCTGTGCAACAGGCGCCCCTGTAATAGCATGGGGTCTCCCTAATCCTTTCCCGATGTCGTGAAGGAGCGCGGCAACATACAACACTGCTTTATCCGACACGGATGCAATGAGTTCAGGATCTTCATCTTCAAGGGCCTTCAATTCATCAACCGTTTTTATGCTATGCAGATCGGTGGTGTAGGTATGGAAGGCATCAAAATGAGTGCGGCCCTTGATAGACCCGAAATCGGGTATAAAACGTTCGAGAACTCCGGTCTCCAGCATGGCCGTCAGTGCCATGGCAGGGTACCTCCCGGTGAGGATTGTCAGAAAGTCCTCTTTCGCCTCCATGCTCTCCCTCACTTGAGAAACTAATACCAGGGCATTCCTGACATGATGACGCGCCTCGATGGACATAGTCATACCGAGAGATGAAATATGGGTAAATACCTTGAGAATCAACTCCGGCTTTTCAATGATTTTTCGATGATCAGTAAACGAAATCTGGCCGGAGGTGAGCCGGAAATTGTCATCGAGCAGCTTGTCTCCTCGGCTGCGCTTAAGTCCCAATGCCAAATTATATTGGGAGAGCACGGCTTCAGATAAGGATTTCACCGTAAGGGCACAACGGTGAAACTGCCTCATGAAAAGCTCGGCTGCAGATTCATAACCGTTACCATTATACCCCAGTTCGGCAGCCAAGGCCCCTTGGTACTCGAAATACAGCCGGTCATTTTTTCTACCCGATATATCATGGAGGGTATAGCGTATTTTAAGAAGATGATCCAAGGCATCTTCAAGCTCCTCGCGGTCCACAGGACTGACATATGAGGGGATGTAACGGGCCTTTGGGTCAAACGATGCCGCTTTGATTACCCACATGAGACAGTGATAATCTCTTAGGCTCCCATTCCCTTCCTTGATGTCCGGCTCAAGGTAATAAGAAGCATCTCCGCACTTATTGTGCCGTTTTTCCACATGTGCGTTCAGGTCTACGAGGAAGCTTTTCGTGTCTCTAAAGCGCTTATCCTTGCCCATTACATGAATCAGCTCATCAAACAGCTCTCTGGATCCGCAGACAAATCGCGCATCCAGCAATGATGTCCGGAAGAAGAAGTCGTCTCTCGTGTCGCGTAATGCCTGTTTGACTGTGCGAACACTATAACTGACCGTATACCCCTCGTCCCAGAGAGGGTACATCATATCTTTAAGTGCTTTTTCAATCTCGGCATGTCCTGTTCTGCGGTGTGCGAGGAGCAGTAGGTCAATGTCGGAGAAGGGGCAAAGTTCATTCCTGCCGTATCCTCCCACGGCTACGATGGACCATTTTGGACTGTTTGTGCCGAACCGGCTTTCGAATAGGCCGGTGATGGTCCTGTCAGTCCGTTCAGTAAGTTCTGTGCAGAGGGTTCTTCCATCCATGGTTTAGTGACCAGTGATCAGTGATGAGTGCTTGGATAAAATACTCAATGGATTCTCCATCCTTGCTTTCTGTTCACTGATCACTTATATCGCACCTTCCCCCGACTCACCGGTGCGTATCCTGATTACATCATCGACCTGCTGGATGAATATCTTGCCGTCTCCGATCTTCCCGGTCCGGGAAGACTTCATGATGGTATCTACCACCTTAGGAG
>JBEKDT010000013.1:0-149024 GCA_050014195.1 Desulfomonilia bacterium
CCTCGCCCATGGGGCCAAACGGATGGCTCAAAAAAAGGTCATTGTCAAACGGCTCGCCTCGATTGAAAACTTCGGCAGCATGAACGTGATCTGCTCCGATAAAACCGGCACCCTGACCGAAGGGGTTGTACACCTGCAATCCGCCCTTGATATTGATGGCGTTCCCAGTGATAAAGTCCATCTCTATGCTTATCTCAACGCCTTTTATGAAACAGGCTTTACCAACCCGATCGATGAAGCCATCCGCAGCAATCGCCAATTTGACCTGTCCGGGTACCGGAAGCAGGATGAAATCCCGTATGATTTTTTCCGTAAACGTTTAAGTATCCTGGTTTCACATGATGATACGCATCTGATGGTGACCAAAGGTGCGCTCTCAAATGTGCTTGCCGTCTGTTCATCGATAGAAACCGAAGGAGGAGAAATCATCGAGATTACTGCAGCGCGGGGCCGAATTCAGCAACACTTTGAGGAATTCAGTAGTAAGGGTCTGCGAACGCTGGGCGTCGCTTATAAGAATATGGGGGCTGACTCACGCATAAGCAAAGACCACGAAGCAGGCATGACGTTTTCAGGATTCCTTGTCCTTTTTGATCCGCCCAAGCCCAATATTATCGAGACCATTACCAATCTGAAAAACCTCGGTGTTTCCCTGAAGATCATAACGGGAGACAACCACCTTGTAGCAGCCAACGTCAGTGGGCAGATGGGATTATCGAAGACAGGGATCATTACTGGTCCGGAGCTCAGTCAGTTGAGCGATGCCGCGCTCCTCAAACGTGTGGCTGACGTGGATGTCTTTGCCGAAATCGAACCCAATCAGAAAGAGCGCATCATCCTCGCGCTGAGAAAAGCCGGTAATGTGGTGGGTTATATGGGAGACGGCATCAATGATGCCTCGGCACTCCATGTTGCCGATGTCGGCATTTCCGTCGATAGCGCTGTTGATGTTGCCAAAGATGCGGCTGATATCGTTTTACTCGAAAAGGATCTGGGCGTTCTTGTTGAGGGTGTGCGCGCAGGCAGGACGACGTTTGCAAACACGCTCAAGTATGTGTTCATGGCGACTAGTGCCAATTTCGGAAACATGTTCAGCATGGCCGGAGCATCCCTCTTCCTGCCGTTCCTCCCCTTACTGCCCAAACAGATATTGCTCACCAATCTCATGACCGATTTCCCTGAGATGACCATCGCTTCCGACAGGGTGGATAACGAAATGGTTGATCATCCCCGGCGCTGGGACATTAAGGCAATCCGCGAGTTTATGTTTACCTTCGGAATAGTGAGCTCGGTGTTTGACTATCTCACCTTTGGTGTTTTGTTATTCATCCTCCATGCTAACCCGAAGGAATTCAGGGCAGGATGGTTTGTGGAGTCTGTCATATCAGCAGCGCTCATTGTACTTGTTGTCCGTACAAGGAGGCCTTTTTTTAAAAGCATGCCTGGGAAATATCTCTTGATGGCAACGCTGTTAATTGTTGTCATGACGCTTATAGTACCATTTACGCCGCTTGGTGATATTTTTGGATTTACCCGGCTGCCGATTTCATTCCTTATGATAGTAGGCTTAATTACGATATGTTACATTATAACAGCGGAAATAACGAAGAAGATTTTCTATAAGAAGGTGAAATTTTAAAGGGGTAGTATTTGATATCAAAAACTGTAAATAAATACCATTTTATGTAAATATATTTCCATTTTTTTCAATAATTTATCTTTTATTTTTACGAGTAATAATGGCACGTACGATGTCGAAGGAAATCTTATTACGCCATCCAATGGAAACGGTCCGTTAATCGTTTCAGGTGGCTCTGTAACTGGAATAGGTATAGCAGCGCAGTAACTATTAATCACATCATCAGCCAAGATCCTCCTGCTGGAACATCAGTTCCAGTTGGTTCCTCGGTTGTTTTCATAACCTCACTTGGGCCACAGCCGATACCCATGGTGACGGTTCCTAGACATTGCGGGCATGACGACAGCAAATGCCAAGGCTGCGGTCATAGCGGCCGGCCTTACTGCGGGGGGTGTTTCAAATAACCACAGCACCACCGTGCCTGCCGGGAGTGTGATCAGCACTTCACCTGCTGCGGGAGCATCAGTGGCACAGGGGACTGCTGTTTCGTTTAACGTTTCCATCGGTAAATAGCAAAAGGTAGCAGAAGGAAAGTGGGCGGTGGGCCTAAGAGGTCAGCTGCCCATTGTATTCTTGCAGATGGTCTAAGTTTTTTCAGAGTAGAGATTCCTGCGATAGATGAGTGCTTTTGAAATCACTGAAAACCAATGATCTCGTGATAAGATATATGTAAATGATCACATCATGTCAGAGTGCCGATCCTCGCATGTAATCTACACATTGGTCCTATTTACTAATGATTAGTTTCCTATAATAATCTGTCCCTCTTATATTTTCGAGGTCAGGATCTGTCTTAATAATATTCCACTTCTTGAATCCCTTATCTATAGCCAGGTTAAGAGAAGTGGTTGCATCATCCTTTCTTCCCTGTTTCGAGTAGATACATGCTATGTTATAATAAACATCCGGATCAGTTGGATAAAGCTGCGCCATCTTCTGTAATATTGAAAGGGCATTCTCGTAATCACCACTTTCTGCATACTGAATGGCAAGTGCATACAGGACCTCTGCTGAACCAGGCCTGATAGATAGAGCCTTTTTATAATGGTCGATAGCATCCTTTTTGTTTCCCTTGTTCCTGTACATTTCAGCCAGTCTGTAATGGAGGTCATAGTTCTGGGAATCAGTCTTGAGCATTTCATTAATCGAAGCTATGACATTATTAATACCTCTCTGTTTCGCAAGAGCAATCTGGATATAGTCATTAGCTTGGGTATTCCGAGGGTCTAATTGTAAAGCTTTCTTAAATTCCAAAACTGCTTCATCCACTATTCCAAGTTCATAGAGTGCATAACCAAGCCGGAAATGTGTATCATTGAAGTTTGGATCTATTTGGAGTATTTTTCTGAATTGATTTATTGCTTCCTGAAAATTCCTTTGTTTAGTAAGCCCGAGACCTAAAGTATAGCGGGCAAATATATAGTTGGGCATTAAATCCAGGGCTGCTTGGGCGTGATATATTGCTCCTTGAATATCATTATTGTTGTAGAGAGCACCAGATAAATTTGAATGTGCAAGATAGTTATCTTTTTGTACATTAAGTGCATGACTAAATAACGTAATACTGTCTTTCCAGTACCCCACCTGCACCCAAGTTCTCCACATCAGAACCGGGATAATCACAACAAAGAAAAATATTAGGATGTACTTTTCAATTTGCCATCTCTTGACGAGAGATGTAACACCCCAAGTAAGCATTATGAATATTCCGATAAGTGAAATGTAAGTATATCTATCCGCCATGGATTGGGATCCTACCTGGACAATACCAATGACTGGAACGAGGGTTCCCAGATACCAAAGCCATCCCACCAGAAGATATGGAAATTGTCTTGTAAATCTAAACGTGAATAGCGTGATAAGTACTAACAAGAGAGAGGATCCAACTACAAGCAGCGAACTGAATGTTCCGGGATATGTATAAAATACCGATAGGTTAATTGGCCAGAACATCTTCAAGAGATAGCCAATATATGCGGTGGATGCATTTGCAATCCTACTACCAATCGGATAAATATCCGAGCTGCCCAATGCCCCGCCGCTCTTCTGTGCAAGAAATGTTATGATGCATGACATCCCTGCAAGAACAAAGAGTGGGATTTTCTCCCATAAAAGAGAACTGACCCTATCCCAATGAATGTCAGTTAATATGCTCCTTATATTTTGAGGAAAAACACCAGTCTCAGAATTGTCAAACTCTATCCGTTGGATAGGCCAGAAATCTAAGAGAAGTAAAATAAATGGAAGTGTTACAAGCATGGGCTTGGCCATAAGACCCAGGATATACAGTGTGATCACGAGGAGATATTTTAGGGCTCCATGCTGCTCAACATACCAAGTGTAACTCCATATAGTGAGCATAAAGAAAAAAGTACTCAAGACATCTTTGCGTTCAGCTATCCAGGCAACCGACTCCACATGAAGAGGATGGATAGCAAACAATGCTGCTACAACAGCACACTTCCATTTTTCACCTGTCATTCGAAAGAAAATGAAAAACAATAGCAACGAATTGGCAATATGGAGAAAGACATTAGTAAGGTGATGCATCCCAGGGTTCATATTGAAGAATTCCACATCGAGCATGTGTGAAAGCCAGGTGAGAGGATGCCAGTTGCTGGCATATCCGATAGAAGTAAAGGCCCATCGCATGCTATCGAGAGTAATCCCTTTTTCGACCATGGGATTATTTATTACATACTGAGGGTCATCATAACCGTTAAACTCAAAATTTATTACCTGGTAGTAAATAGCGAAAATAGAAACTATAAAAAATGTGACTATGAGAATTTGAGAACATAATCTTTTTGAATTTATTTTCATGATATCTTATAAATAATATCTGTATTCAATAGTTATGACAACTATTTTATCCACCAACCTATTCACCTGGAGTGAAGATTACTGCAATAAATAAGCGCTGTCCTTTAACTCTGAAACATGAACATCTTGCATCAAGATCTATGCTGCACAGGTGATAAGCTTAGTCCGTGTAGTATAGCACGATAGCTACACCTTAACTTGCCGGCCAAGAAGTATCTAACCATCATCATGCTCTTTCAAGTTGAAAGTATGCCTGAGTCAAATGAGACGAAAGTAATAACAAAAGTGACCCAAAAACTAACACAGTGACACCAATAAGGCCCGAATCAAAGCACAAGAAGATGCTAGAAAATGGGATGAAATGACCTATAACAAATTGAAAATATTAACTGGCGGAAGCGCATGGGAATCGAACCCACCCGGGACGCTCGTCGCACCCCACAACCGGATTTGAAGTCCGGGGGACCCACCAGGACCCGTCCGCTTCCAAAAACCAGGATAACACAATATGACAGATATGACCAATGATGCGTCTGTAATTTCCGCTATGCCCAAGCGGATGTGTTTTCATGGTGCTGGGGAAGGGTTTTGCAGAGATATTCAAATGAGTTCTGTGCTCAATTATCCGGGCCACATTTTGTATCTTGACAGCTAAGATCTAAGCTGTATTTGATGATTCCATGATAATCAGGCTGCTCGTCTGCTTCGTAGTTTCTATCCTTGTGCACCTTCTGATCATAATCCAGCCGCTTCATTTTACAACAGAACCGACAGAGGTTCTGGGTCGCACATCAGCCGTTCCTGTCAGTCTGGTGGATATTCCTCAACAGCTTGAAAGCCTTAGTGATGTGAAGATTACACCAAACATACCGGATTCTTCTTCAATGAACAAAAATGATGGAGAGGGCGTGAGTTTTGTGGCTGAGGGAGGAGTTGGGGCGGCCTATATCAGTAAGCTCAAGGTCAAGATATTCCGTTTCTGGCAGTATCCACAGGCTGCCATTCAGAAGGGGGAGCAGGGGAATGTGTCGGTCGTATTCGTGCTTAACGACAAGGGCGTGGTTGTGGACATGGGTGTTCTTGCCAGCTCCGGTTCTTACACCCTCGATTCAGCCGCAATGGCTGCCGTTGAGCAGGCAGGCCCCTTTGGGGCTTTTACCAAAGACATCAAAGACAAGAATCTAAAGATCACCGGGCACTTCCGTTATGTCCTTGATTGAGGTGTTTCTGTAAAGGACATTTTATTACTTAAAGCAGACATTTAGGATTATGATATAGGTACCGAAAAACATCGTTTATCGTTCTTCCATGAATAACTGCAGATGTAGCTCGCTGTTGTGTGCTTCCAAGTGAGAATGTACGGTCTCTTGGGTCTTGCATCTCGGCCTTCAAAGGACTAAAGAGCTAAGGTATGCGGTTTTTGCTTACGAATGATGATGGGATCTACGCACAGGGGCTTGCAGCCATTAAACAGGAGCTGGAAAAGATAGGCGAGGTAGTGGTGATTGCACCAGTTACGGAGCAGTCGGCCGTGGGGCATACCATTACTATCTCCGATCCGTTGAAGGTCATTCCTATCCACCGTTCAGGTGAGTTTTACGGCCACGGCATTACGGGTTCTCCTGCGGACTGCGTAAAGCTGGGTATCTCGAGCATCCTGGAACAGCCGCCCGATGTGGTGGTCTCAGGCATTAATAGGGGAGAGAATGTCGGTATCAACGTGCTTTATTCCGGCACGGTTTCGGCAGCCACCGAGGCCCTCATCCTCGGCTACACCGGGATAGCACTGTCGGTGGACAATTTCATGAATCCGGACTATCAAGCTGCCAGCATCTTTGGTGCACGTCTTGCCATGAAGTATGCACAGCGGAAAAATCCCTTGCCGTTTGCCCTTAATGTGAACTGCCCCTCATGCCCTTTGCATGAGATTAGGGGGGTCAGAATTACCAGGCAGGGTGATTCCCGGATCGTGGATGAGTTTGTCCGGCGTGAGAGCCCCCGTGGTACGACCTACTATTGGCAGGCCGGTTTGACACGGATCATTGATGAGGGCGAGGATACCGATGCCGTGTGCCTAAGGAACAGGATGATCTCGATCACACCGATCCACTACCGGCTTGGTGCAAACTGGATCAGCCAAGATGACCTGAATCAGGCCTATCTGGAGAATCTGCTCCATGGAGCTTGAGCATATCGAGGCATACTTGGGTTATGCCTTTGCGAACAGGGATCTCTTGAGGGAAGCCCTCACGCACACCACGTATGTCAATGAGCACAAGGAACTCGGTCTCAGGGACAATCAGCGCCTTGAGTTCCTGGGGGACACGGTGATCAACTCAATAATCACGGCCAGACTCTTCCTCTTGTTCACTGATGAGAAAGAGGGGCCGCTCACCAAGAAGCGGGCGGAGCTCATCAGCGAAGGCGCGCTCTCCAAGATTGCGCGCCACCTGGGCATCGGCAAATACCTGTATCTGGGCAAGGGGGAAGAGATGGATGGCGGCCGGAAGAAGCCGTCCCTGCTGGCAGATGCCTATGAGGCCCTTGTTGGAGCTATCTTCCTCGACTGCTCGTATGAGAAGACCGCCCGGGTCGTACAAAGGCACTATGAAGATGCCCTCGGTACCTTTGAGGAAATATCCATTACCGATTACAAGAGCCTGCTGCTTGAGTTCTGCCAGTCACAATTCAAGGCATTGCCCAAGATTATTGTGATTCATGAACAGGGCCCGGAGCATGATAAGGAATTTGATGTAAGTGTCATGCTTAAGGATAAGGTTGTCGGTTCGGGAAAAGGGAAAAACAAAAAACAGGCAGCGCAGCTCGCATGCAAGGAGGCATTGAGATTGCTGGATTATCCCCTGTAGTCATCCCTGTCTTTGTAACGAACCTGGGATGTGCCCATCGGTGCGTTTTCTGCGACCAGGGTCAGTTCGCCCCCCCCATGCCGCCCGGGGATGTTGCGGCGCACGTAGATAAATTCATCGCGCACTGCAGGCAGGGTAGCGCGCGGAGGCGTATACTCGGGTTTTACGGAGGGTCTTTCACCGGCATGAAAGACGGCCTGCTTGAAGGCTACCTTGATGCGACACGCGGCTTGATTACTCAGGGACGTATCCATGCAGCCAAGGCCTCCACACGTCCTGACATGGTTTCAAAGCATACCTTGTGCCGCCTGTATGAAGCAGGGTTCGAGGAGTTGGAGATCGGCATCCAGTCTATGGACGATTCCGTGCTTGAGGCAAGTTCAAGGGAGCATACGAGAGTTGATGTAATCCGTGCCTGTGCCCTGGTGAAAGAATCGGGAATGAGGCTGGGCGTCCAAATCATGCCGGGGCTTCCCGGCGAGGACATCCGGAGCTTCAAGCAAACGGTTGCTGACGTGATAAAGCTTAAGCCTGACACTGCACGGATATACCCGACAGTGGTGCTTGCAGACACCAGGCTTGAAGAGCTCTACCTTTCGGGGAAATATTTGCCGCTTTCTCTTGATGAGGCAGTGAGGCGGGCCTTGTATGCTTCAATCATGCTGGAAGGTGAAGGTTGTACTATCTTGCGCATGGGTCTTCCTCCATCACCGGGGTTAAAGATCATTGCCGGGCCTTATCATGAATCGTTCGGGTTTCTTGTAAGGTCCTTAGGGTATTGCATGATGGCACAGCAGATAGTGGATGAGCTTGGCACGGGCTGTGAGCTCTCTGTCCATTCAAGAGCCATCCCAGAGCTTATCGGATATCGGCGCAGCACCTTGAAAGCGCTCAGATTTTCATTCAGTTTTGATGACACTTTACCGAGGGGATATATCAGGGCATATGTGTCAAGAGAAAGTGCTTGTATACAACTACAGGATATTTTAGAGTATATTCTATGAAATCACTTATTGTTGATGTGAACACCATTCCGGTCCTTCCGGAGATTGCCGATGCCGTGATCAGAATGGCACTTGATGAGGAAGTTTCTACCGTTAAGATTGCACGCCTTATCGAGAAAGACCAGGCATTGACCGCACGCATCCTTTCTTTATCGAACTCCAGTTTCTACAAACGGTCACGCCAGATCTACACGGTCAGGGATGCAGTAGTGGCTGTCGGTGTGGAGGCGGTCAGGTCGTTGGCCTTGGGCTTGTGCATTCTCAATTTGTTTCCTAAAAGGAATAACTCTGCGATCGATTGCAAAGAGTTTTGGAGACATTGCATGGGTTGCGCCATATATGCCGAGGCAATGATGGAGAAGATTTCTCCACAACTTGGGGGGAAAGCCTTTTGTGCAGGGCTGCTCCACGATATAGGCAAACTGGTGCTCGACCTGACGAACCATGAGGAATATGCGTCCGTCATTGAAAAGGCCCGTGATGGGACCCGTCCGCTGGACGAAATTGAAAAGGAGATGCTCGGGATCACCCATGCAGATGTGGGCCATGATGTGGTCGCGCACTGGAAGCTGCCAAGTCTGTATGAGGAGTCCATCTGGTGCCATCATGCACCGGTGCAGGTCATCGATGATGACCAGTTCAAGATTTCAGGCGTCATCAATATCGCCAATACGTTAGCCCATATGACCGGCATCGGCTCCTCGGGCAATACCTATCCCCAGCAAGTCACCATATCGCTCCTTAAGAAATTCTCTCTGAGCACCGAGGTCTTGGATGGCCTGATGGAGAGCGTGCCGAAACAGATCGATATGATCTGCGAGGAGATCGGAATCGGGAAACCGACTGAAGGCCTTTTTGGCTTGGTGAACAGGGCCAGCATTCGACTTTCTGAGATCTCCGTCAAACTCCAGCAGCAGAGCACGCAATCAAACGTTGCAAGAAAACGCTCCGAGATCCTGCTCCAGCTCTTAAAGGAGCTGAACAACACATCCAAGATTTCAGACGCACTTGCGAGGGCATCCGAGACGATGTTTCATGCAGGATTGATCAAGGGTTTCCTCGGAGGCTTCAAGTTGGGTGACCATAACCTGGTATTTGAACACAGGGATGAGGGCTCGCCCAGATTCATCAAGGTGGGTGATAATGAGGTCAAGTCCATGGTGCTCGATGGGGGCTATTCTGCAGGTATGAACCTCCCCTGGGGCGTGTTTGTCCACCTCGACCTCTGTGACCCTGAGATCGGTGATGATCAGGAGTTCATTTCCTCGCTGATAGGTGCGGTAGCCTCCTCCTTGCGGCGTATCCATGCTGAAACCTCACTCCAACAGGAAAAGACCCTGCTTAGACAGGCCTTAAAGACCGCATCACAAGAGAAGCAAAAGGCCGAAGACCTGATGCACCTGAACAAAGAACTCATGGATGCATCAACCTTTGGACTATGTCTCGTGGATGAGAAAAATAAGGTCCTCATCGAGAATGCAATGTCCTTGGAGGTCAGAGAACTTTTAGGCATTGCAGACAAGGATTTGCTCAATGCACTTGATGTCTCAGGCACCCTTAGTGCCGCGCAGCTCAAAGATGCCCTTGCTTTAAGGTATGCAAAAGATTTGACCTGGAGCCTTAACGGTCGGTCTTTCCGAATCACCGTGCGACCGGTACAGGTAAACAACTGGGCCTTGCTTGCCCTTTGGGACATCACCGGTGAAATCGAGGAGCAAAAGCGGACCCTGGCCTTTGCCAAGATGTCTGTCGTGGGAAGCCTTGCCGCGTCCATGGCACACAACATGAAGAGCCCGCTGGGTGCAATCCACGGGTTTGCCAGCATCATACGGGATGATATCAAACATGACAAGATGAGGGTCCTCAGAGGTAACGAAGAAGACCAGGATCTGCCTGACATGCTCGGCAATATCATCACTGCCTCCGAGAACCTGTTGAAGATCGTCAACCAACTCTTGAGTTTTACCCGGAAATGGGAAAGCTCGGAAGATGAGGTAGGTCTTGAGGGCTTTGTCGAGGGAATATTCCAGCTGATCGGCGCTCAGGCGAATGCATCCGGGGTGGCGCTTGTCAAGGACGTCCAGCCGATACAGGTGCGCATGAAGGCCGATGCCATAGAGCAGGTTATTATTAATCTACTGATGAATGCCATTAATGCATCTTCAAAAGGATCACAAATCCTGGTAAGGGTGCATCGGAGCAAGGGCGGAATAGAATTCTCGGTGGTCGATCACGGCATCGGCATGGACAATGATCAGGTAAAGAAGATATTCGACCCACTGTATACGGCATGGCCGCTTAAGACAGGTATGGGCCTCGGACTTTCACTGGCAAAAGAGATCGTCGATTCCCTGGGGGGTATGATTCGTGTGAGCTCCAAACTTGCAGAAGGCTCTACTTTCACGGTATGGATCCCGGAAGGTAAGGGGTAATGATGGAACATAAGATTTTAATTGTCGAAGACGACCTTGTTTTCAGGAACTACCTCTACCAGGTCCTTAAATATGACTATGACGTTACTGCTGTTCCTGGCCCGCTGGAGGCCATAGAGGCCATAAAACAGAGTCCCTACAGCCTCTTGATCACAGACCTCAGGATGCCCGATATGGATGGGAGGGCACTGGTCGAAAAGGTGCATGGCGAGCTCGATGCATCAATAATGGTGATTGTGATTACGGCCTTTGAGGATGACTGGCCCATGGATATCGCCATGTCATCGAACGTCTTCAGGTACCTCCGCAAAGGCGCCTTTCTGCCGAGCGAGCTCAAGCAAAACGTGGAAAAGGCCCTTGAAGTGAGAGGCTCTATAGTGAGCCTTAATGAGTATAAAAGACGGGCGGACATCTCGGAGACCCTCTATAAGGACGTATTCGACAACTCAACCGATGCACTTTTTGTTACCGATATCGACCTAAGGCCGTTGGCGGCGAACAAGCGTTTTGAGGAGATGTGCGGATACAGCCTTGATGAACTCAAGGACAAGACGCTCTTTGACATGATCTCCCATGATGATCGTGATCAGGCCCGGCAGGCCTTTAATGCCCAGATTCGTGGAGAAGGCCCGGGCTCTGTCAAGGTTAATCTGTTGCTTCGTGATGGTGTAAAACGCCATGTGAAGGTATGGGCCAGGCTTGTCAAAGATATAAGGGGCATGGAGAATGCCGTCTTCTGTATTGCCCGGGACGTGGACCGGGACCTTGAGGCCCGACAAAAAGGGGATGCCGCCTTACAAGTGCTTCATAGGGAGATAAAAGAAAAGACACATGCCGTTCAGGTCTTGGAAAGAAAGCTGAGCAAACTCACCGAGCATGCAAAAGACATGATCATATGGCTCGATGGCGATTGCAGGTGCGAATATATCAACGCCGAGGCATTGAGGATATTCGGGCACTCATCCACGGCACTATTAGGTAAAGAGCTCCCATGGCGGGATATCATTCACCCTGAAGATCAGGATCTCATAAAAAAGATCAAGGACCTTGCCGAGGATCGGGTAATCCGCGATGAAGGGGAGGTACGGGTTTATTCCGGTTCACGCGCCCTGCACCATCTATCCTACAGGGTCTTCATGGAATATGCCGAAGACGGCAAGCGCTTAGGTGTCGGCATCGTGGCTGAGGATATCACCCAGCAGAAACTGGCCGAGCAGGAGCTCAAAAACGCAAACCGTAAGATCCAGGAATTCAACGAACGCCTTTCGAACGGTGTCAGCCAGAAGATCAAGGCCCTTCGGGAGAGCGAGGAACGCTATAAGAATATTGTGGAGGACTCGAGCGACATTATCTTCTCGCTGGATGGTGATGCAAGGATTCTTTACATGAACAGGAAGGGGCTCCAGATGTTGGGGATGAGCCTTGAGAAAGTCTATGGTCTCCATTGCAGCTCTTTCATCGCAGACGAGGCATCTGAGAAGAAGCTTCGAGAGATCATCAGCATAATGGACAGCAGTGATTATCATGAGCCCTTTGACCTTGCCATCGACACACCATCATCAGGTCGCAAGATCTACCGGGCCGATCTGGTGAAGATAGGTGAGAAGAACAGGCACGAGACCGTGTGCGTTGCAAAAGACATAAGCGAGGACATCGCCAAGAAAAAGAGGCTTCAGCTTCTTGCCAATATTGAGCATTACAGCGCGGATGCCATCATCGGACTTGATGGGAACGGAGGGATACTCTCCTGGAATCAGGGTGCACAGATGATGTTCGGCTGGAAAGAAGAGGAGATCATCGGCAAGTTCCTGTTCATCATGGTGCCCGATAATGATATCAAAGAAGCCGAAGGCATGCTCCATGAGGTCAGGTCCAAGGGGCTTGTCAAGGATCACGAGGCCAAGTTGAGAACAAAGACTGACCGGATCTTGGATGTGGGCATCACCATGACCACCCTGCGTGACGAGGCTGATGAGATATCAGGCTTCTCCGCCATCATAATGGACCATACCGAGAAGAAGAGGATGGAGGCGGCACTCATTCAGACAGAGCGGCTTGCCGCGATGGGCAAGCTGTCGGCAAGCATCGCACATGAAATTAATAACCCGCTCTATGGCATAAGGAGTTGTTTAAATCATGTCCTGAATGCCGAGAAGGGGAATGTTGATAACCAGTTCGTCAAGCTTGCCATCAAGGAAACCGACCGTATAGCGGATCTGATCCGCAACATGAAGACCTTCTACCAGCCGCACGAGGGGAAGGTCCAGAGCGTGGACATCCATGAGGTGCTGCGCGAGGTATTCATCCTCAACAGAAAATACCTGGAAGAAAATATGGTTAAGCTTGTCTTCAATCCTGCACGTTCGTTCTCTATTGAATGCATGCCTGAACAGATCAAGCAGGTCTTTATCAACATTATCGCCAATGCTGTAGAGGCAATGCCCGAAGGTGGGGAGCTTCATGTGGAGACGCACGAATCGGAAGACAGCCAGGAGATCAGGGTATCTTTCCGCGATACCGGGGTTGGAATTGCACGGGATGATCTCCCTTTGATATTCGACATGTTCTATTCCAAAAAACCCATGGTCAAAGGGGTAGGGCTCGGGCTCTCGGTGAGCTATGGTATCGTAAAACGCCACGGCGGTACCATGGAGGTGGCCAGCGAGGAGGGCAAATGGACGACAGTAACCGTGACACTGCCCGTAAAGCCGCCTATCGCCCGGCAGATGCAGCTTGATCTGAAGTAGCATGACTTCAGGCTTCACCTCGGGGTACGTCACCATCATCGGAAGGCCGAACGTCGGTAAATCCACATTCCTGAACCGTGTGCTCGAGGCCAAGCTTTCCATAACCACCAGCAAGCCCCAGACTACGCGTGACCGAATCCTCGGGATATGGAATGCACCAATGGTCCAGGTCATCTTCTTGGATACGCCCGGAATACACGTCTCGGATAAGGCTCTGAACCGTTACATGCTGGACAAGGCTGTAAGAACCATCGCAGATGCGGACCTTGTACTTGTCATGGCGGATCACCTGGATACGAAAGAAAAGCTTGAGGAGGTGGTTGGCTTTATCACCGGGGAAGGTAAAGAGGCAATCCTGGTAATCAACAAGGCCGATCTCCTGAGTGAAGCTTCAGCAGCATTAAAGCTCCGGGAACTGGGGCAGGTCTTCCGGTTCAGCTTCCAGTGCTGCATCTCCTCGACAAATGGGACAGGCATTGATGTACTTTTAGATGAGATCAAAAAACGTCTCCCTGAAGGGCCCCAGTATTATCCCGACGACATGATCACCGATGCACCAGAGCGGTTCTTGTGCAAGGAACTCATCAGGGAGAAGGTCTTCACCCTCACCCGCAAAGAGATACCTTATGCAGTGGCAGTGGAGATTGAAGATTTCCGTGAGGAAGAGCCTGTGTACATCAGGGCTGTCATCCATGTGGAGAGGCAGTCTCAAAAAGCTATAGTAATCGGGTCTCAAGGCAAAATGCTCAGGGAGATCGGCACACAGGCAAGATTTGAGATCGAGCAGCTTTTAGAGCGCAAGGTCTTTCTCGATCTTTTTGTGCGTGTCACCAAGGACTGGTCAAAGGATCCCAAGGCGTTAAGGGAACTGGGGTATCTATAATGCCTGTTGTCGCCATCGTGGGCAGGCCCAATGTAGGCAAATCGACCCTCTTCAACCTCCTCATCGGAGAGCGGCGCGCCATAGTCGGGCCTCAGCGGGGCATAACCCGGGACAGGATATACGGCAGGTGGCCGGTAGATGAGGATCTGGAAGTGGACCTGGTTGATACGGGCGGGTTTGACACCATTGGTGATATCCCCTTTTCCTGCCCGGTGCGTGAACAGACCCTCCTTGCCATTGAGGATGCCGATCTGATCCTCTGCCTTTTTGATGCCAAGTCACCCCCCACACCCGATGATATAGAGCTGGTGAATCTTCTGCGGAAGACTTCTGCCCAGGTGGTCTACATTGCCAACAAGGTTGATGATCCTAACATTCAATATACCTCTGCTTCGCTGTATGAACTGGGGATCGATGAGCCCATAGAGGTATCTTCTCTCAATAGGAAAGGTATATCGGAACTGAAGGAAGCAGTGAGGAAACGCTTGGGCCCTCAGGCGATATTACCCGTGGAGATTCAAACGGACGCAGTCCGTGTGAGCATCTTGGGCAGGCCCAATGTGGGCAAATCACTCCTCTTAAACAAGATAATCGGCGAGGACAGGGCTATTGTATCCCCGGAGGCCGGTACCACCCGGGATTATGTGGATATCTCTGTGGAGCGCACCGGTAAACAATATATTTTTGTGGATACCGCGGGTATTCGAAGAAAGTCACGAATTGAAGACAGCATCGAGCGGTTCAGTGTCATGAGGTCCCTTCAGAACATAAACATGTCACATGTATGCCTGCTGCTCGTTGACCCGCAGGAAGGACTCACCGACCAGGACAAGCGCCTGTGCGGTATAATCATAGAACACGGCAGGGCCTTTGTGCTGGTGGTGAACAAGTGCGACCTGATGAACGATGCCGGGCTGAAGAATGTTAGGGAGAATATCAGACATTCCCTCAGGTTCATGCCCGATGCCCACCTGGCATACACCTCGGCCTTGACGGGCAAGAATGTCGATGGGCTCTATCCACTTATTGATACACTCTTTGCAAAGACTACGAGCAGGGTCTCCACAGGCATCCTCAACCGTCTCTTAAGTGACATAACCGATTCTCACACCCCGCCGATGATAAGGCACAGGCCTCTCAAACTTTACTATATCACCCAGACCGGCATCGTGCCTCCGCGATTTCAGGTCGTGGTAAATTACCCTGATTCCGTACCCGCGACATATTCACGGTTCCTGGCCCACTCCATCAAAAAGGCATGCGGCATGGAGGGTATACCCATAACACTTTCCTTTGCAGGGAGGAAAAAGGTGTAAATGTTTCTTTGATGTTATTCTCAAGGTAGAGAAAGATGCATACGATAAGTGATCTTTGGAATATCAACAAGGAGGGTTATATGAAAAGTATCAAGATATATATAACAATATATGTACTGGCCCTTGTCTTCATGAGTGGTACGGCATCAGCTATCGGATTTGAGATGTCTGTCGGAGCCTGGAACCAGGACCCCCGGGGAAATCTTTCGTATAAGGCCCTTTCAGCGTTAGACAGCCTGAGCATCAAGGATGATTTAAAATACAGTGACGTAACAAAAGTTTTCGGCCGGATGAAGATTGAGATACCATTGGTCCCTAATATCTATCTCATGGCCACACCGATGGAATTCAGCGGCAAAGGGAGTAAAGATGTAACGTTCGAATTCGGGAACAAGACATTCAAGGCAAATACCCCATTCACTTCAGAACTCAGACTCAATCACTATGATATTGGCTTGTATTACGGGATACCCCTGCTCAAAAAGGCAACTGCAGGATTCTTGAACATCGATATAGGGCTCGATGCGAGGATTATTGACTTCAAGGCCCAAATAACCGGCAAGGATCCAACAGACCTGAGCGTTACGCAATCAAAAGCTCTTACGCTTGCTATCCCGATGCTCTTTATGGGTGTACAGGTGAAACCGACAAAGTGGCTTGCTGCTGAAGGAGAAGTGCGAGCTATAACCTATGCGGGGAATTATTTTTATGACACTATTGGGCGGGTGAAGGTAAAACCGCTTGGTCCTGTATTCGCCTCCGCTGGATACAGATACGAAAAAGTCAAAATTGATACAAATGATGTACTGGCCGAGGTAAACTTCGGTGGTCCTTTCGGTGAGGTCGGATTCGAATTTTAACAAGAGGTTTTCTCCGCGTTCAACTGAGTATAGGGAGGAAGATTTCATAACTGTATAAAATCTCCTTGACTTACTTATAGATATGTGATTCTATAAATAGAAACAAGCTGATCTTGTGGATCATTACAGGGCCGATTCAGTGAAAATACAAATTGAGCGTGTAGTGAAATGCGTGATGGTGATTTTTGTATTTATATGATGGTACTTAAGCAGTGGTCCTTTCAAGCTATCAGGACACCTATTCACCCTCACCAAAAAGAGTTGATGATCGTCTGCCAGCTCAGTCCGGATAGATGAGAGAAGGTTTATAACATACACGGGTAATAAAAGAATATTATGGAGGATTGTGCATGAAAGTTTTTCTTCGAGAAGATGAGATCCCAAGACAATGGTACAACCTGGCAGCTGATTTGCCGACGCCCTTGCTGCCGCCTCTCGGCCCTGATGGCAACCCAGTCAGCCCGGATGCCCTTACACCGGTTTTCCCCATGAACCTTATCGAACAGGAAGTGAGCCAGCAGCGGTGGATCGACATCCCCGAGGGTATTATCGAACTCCTGTATCAATGGAGACCAACACCGCTGCAAAGGGCCGTATATCTCGAAAAGGCGCTCAAGACACCGGCCAAGATCTATTTTAAAAATGAAGGCGTTTCTCCGGCCGGCAGCCATAAACCGAATACCGCTATTCCCCAGGCCTGGTATAACAAACAGTTCGGTATTGAAAAGATCTGCACCGAAACCGGTGCCGGGCAGTGGGGGAGCGCACTGTCATATGCATGCGCCCTGATCGGTCTGAAGTGCAAGGTTTTTATGGTCCGGATCAGCTTCGAGCAGAAGCCTTTCCGGAAGCTTATGATGAATGTGTGGGGAGCGGAATGTGTTGCAAGTCCCTCCACCCTGACTCAGGCAGGCCGTGATGTCCTTGCCAAGGACCCGGACACGCCGGGCAGCTTAGGCATTGCCATCAGCGAGGCCGTTGAAGCGGCAGTCACCGACCCGACCGGGAAGACAAGATATTCCCTTGGGAGCGTACTGAACCATGTTATGCTCCACCAGACCATTATCGGTCTTGAGGCCAAGAAACAGCTTGAAAAGATCAATGAAAAAAAGGTGGATGTGGTCATCGCGTGCGCCGGCGGCGGGAGCAATTTTGCCGGTATCTCATTCCCCTTTGTGCTGGACAAAATCAATGGGGCTCAGATCGACATTATCCCGGTAGAGCCTTCGTCCTGTCCTACGTTGACACGGGCGCCTTTTGCTTACGACCACGGGGATGTCGCCAAGATGACCCCGTTGCTGCCCATGCACTCCTTAGGCCATGAATTCGTGTCGCCACCCATTCACGCAGGAGGATTACGGTATCACGGTATGGCACCCCTTGTCAGCGCTGCAGCTGTCGAGGGGCTGATCACACCGCGGGCCGTGAATCAGCTCAAGTGCTATGAGAGTGCAATGCTATGGGCAAGGACCGAAGGGTTTATCCCCGCCCCTGAAACAGCTCATGCCATTGCAGCAGTGATCGATGAAGCGATCAAGGCAAGAGAAGAGGGCAAGGAGAAGGTCATTCTCTTTAACTGGAGCGGGCATGGACTCATGGACCTCAAGGGTTACGAGAGCTACATGGAGGGAAAGCTCATGGATTATCCGTTACCTGAAGAAGAGCTCCAGAGGTCCATCAAATCCCTCAATGGCCTTCCGAAACCCAAAGTCGCAAAAACAGGGAAATGGTAAGGAAAACGAAGTCACCCTATGACGACTATACGGCCAGGTGTCCGATGCTCGGGCACCTGGTCTCATTCACCTACTGCATGGCACCTGGGTCTACTTTGCCATGTCGCAAGGTCCTCGACTGCTGGCACGAACGTATCGACATTACAGCCTATCTGAGCGAAATCCTCACACCCAAGGAGATTGAAGCCATTACCGCCACTCCCAAACCGAAGGTTACACAGCTTCTGGAATTGATACAGAAGGCAAAGGGAAATAAGTGACCGATGGGCAGTAACCCGGGAATCGACTTAAGGTTAATAGCACAGGGCTAATAGAGAAAACTATTTGCATTGTGCCGTACACCTTGTGCCTAAAAGATATCTATCAATACCTCAAGGGCATCAGATATCATATCCGGGGTCAATGAGAGAAAGCGCAGGCTGTCTTTGAATGGCGCGGTATCAATATGCTCAATCTCGAATCCTGGAAGGAACTTCTGGGCAATGGCATCGGCAACGTAGACAAGGTGGACAAGATCCTTGTTTTTCATGGCCTTGTCAGGATTATGATGGAACAATATAACATCTTTTATCACTTCCGGGAGTTTCCAGCTTTCAGCAAGATGAAGACCTGCGAGGTTGTGATCTATGCCAAAGATTTTTTGCTCGAGGATACTCGAGTCTTCTCCACGGGCCAACAGGATACGGTAGAAAAGGGGTTGGACACGGGCCATAAACTGGTCAAGCACGACCTTGCCGATATCATGGAGAAGACCTGCTGTATAGGCAAGATCAGGCCTGATCTTGTTATGTACTCTCGAGAGCTTCTCACTGAGCCGCGCCGTTGCAATGGCATGATAGAATAGCCCGCCGCGCATCAGTGAATATCCCTTCTCAAAGCCCATAAGGAGTTTTTCTGCCTGTGCTGTAATGACCAACTGGAGCAGGGTCTTACTCCCGAGGATTATGATAGCCTCATCAATGGTCTCTATCTTCCTCGATATCCCAAGGTATGAGGAATTGCACAATTTAAGGACCTCAGCCGTCAGGACTTGATCTCTCCGTATCTCGGTAGCAATGGTTGAGATTCCGGTCATTTCATCAGAGATCATGCTTGCAATGCCCAGAGCAATCTGCGGGACCGGCTGAAGATCCTCGATGATTTTGCCGATCTCAGCGAGTGCCGGCATGGCAGAAGGCTGTGCCTTCATTTTATGCGGCTCTTGAATGACGGGCTCTATAGTACACTTGGCCTTGTCTATGTCCAGCATGATACAAAATCCGATCATTCCGCTTGCTTCAAGGAATCTGATCGGAATGTTGTTTTCCTTAAGGATCTTGAGCGTGATTTCTAGGGTTCTGCCGCCGATGTTAAGCGCAAGGTCTTGGTGAGAGCTCGGGTCGATGAGCGCTCCACCGGAAATATAGGCTGAAAGGTCTTCCTTTCCAGCACCCTCCTCAGAGAGTGAATTAAGGAACAGAGGTATGCCTGAGCTTGCATAATAGGTAAACTGGGTTTCAGGGATGTCACATAACGGCTCAGGCAGTAAGATATGGATCATGCCGCCTATATGCCGTTTGGCATCAACAATGGCAACACCGACACAGGACCCGAGATAGGCCTTCATCTGGCCCGATCTCCTAATCTCCATACCGCCGCTTGGTATGATGGTCATGTATGAATCGGCCTCCTGTTTGCCTCTTAAGCGAGCAACCCCTTCAGTAGTGTATTCTTATGCAGAACCATTTTACAGATATAATCGGTTGTGACCGGATGCAATATAAACAATCATTCAGGCATAATTATTTATATGATCGAAAATGTTTTTATATATTTTTTCATGAAGAGGCCGATTCTTAAATGGGTATTACGGCCACGAATAGAATCCTCCCTTATTCTCTCCTTTTCTCCGGTACACGACAACAGTGGGGGATTTTGTTTGAGAAAGCGATTCCATAGTCTTCATGGCATCCTCGTAGTAACCCACCTGATCGATGAGATGATATTTCATGCCGGTTGAAGCAGTCATTACCCGGCCATCCTCGATGATAGCAAGGTCTTCGGGTTTCACCGGTCTGATGGTCTTTACCTTGGTAATAAAATCCTGACTGAATTCTGTAACGATCCCCTCCAGGATGGCCTTGTCACCCTTGTTCATATCGCGCAATAGAGTGCCGGAGTCCTTGAGCTTTCCCGAGGTTAATGTCTGGTTTTTGATGCCAAGTTTATCCATGAGCCCTTCCAGACTGATGGATGGCAGCAGCACACCCACATTACCCACTACTGCAGAGGGTAGGGCTACGATGTGATCTGCGGCCAGGGCCACCATATAAGCGCCTGACGTGCCCTGGCCTGTTATACAAGCTACGATTGGAATCTTGCGGGACTCCTTGAAGTCTTTGATCTCTCTGAAAACCAGATCGGATGCCGTTACACCCCCGCCGGGTGAATCGATCTTGAGCAGTATACCCTTAATGGCCTTATCCTGGCTTGCCATCTCCAGGACCCCATCCATTCTTTCGAGGGTTCCCTGCCTGGGTATGAAGCTGTCCCTTATGGTAGTAGTTGTGATAATGCCAAGCACCTCAACTACAAGGATCTTGTCTTTTGATCCTTCTTTCAGTACTCGCTCCTCATAGGGCTGGAACTGCATGAAACTCCCCAGGTCAAACGAGACGAATGCGCACCCCTGAAGAATAAGCAGGCTGCTTAGGACTGAAACGTATTGTATGGCTTTTACCTTATCCATTACGGATCTCACCTCCCACAATGATTTCAGGAATGAGTAGGGTAGGTTGGGCATCGGCTATTGGAACACCCTGGCCGTCTTTTCCACATGTACCGATTCCATAACCAAGGTCACTACCCACCAACTCTATTGAATTCAGGATTTTAGGACCGTTCCCTATGAGAGTTGCCCCCCTGATGGATTCACCCACGGTCCCGTTTTCAATTAGGTATCCTTCGGAAACGTTAAAGACAAAGTCACCAGTCACGGTGTTCACCTGGCCGCCGCCCATCTTCTTCACGAAGATCCCTGTATGGACTTTTTTGATGATATCCTCCGGGTCCAGGGTTCCCGGCTGGATCATGGTATTGGACATGCGTGGTATGGGCCTGTGACGATAGGATTCCCTCCTGGCATTCCCGGTGAGCGGCAACCCGAGCTTGGAAGCGGTGATAAGGTCGGTCATAAACCCTTTGAGGATGCCACGCTCCACCAAGACCGTCCGTTCGGTCGGGCTGCCTTCGTCATCGCAGCCCATGCTGCCGCGTAGGCCCTTTATGGTGCCATCGTCGATCACGGTAACAGCCGGTGATGCTACCTGTTGGCCGATCTTGCCGGAGTAGACCGAAAGACCTTCTCCGGCAAGGTCTGCTTCAAGGCCGTGTCCGATAGCCTCGTGCACCATTGTGCCGCCTGCATCGCTCGAGAGAACGACCGGCATGGTACCGGCAGGAGCCCGTCTTGCCGTTATAGTTTTCAATGCCCTGCTGATGGCCCTTTGGGCAATTTCTTCAGGAGGGATCTCTTTAAGCAGTTCAAACCCTCGCGCACCCCCGACGGGTTCATAACCGGTCTCCATGAGTGAATCCCTGGCAACGATCCCCTGGACGACAAAGATCATGGATTCGCGGGAGTCTTCAGCCATGAACCCCAAAGAGTTTGCAATGAAGACGCTCCTTGAACCGTCTCCATACATAACCTTGACCTGCATTACCGAGTTGTCCATTCCCCATGCAATTGCTTCGGCCTTCCGGACGAGAGCGATCTTTTCTTGGGCATCAACCGTCACCGGGTCGATTTTCATGAGGACTACCGAGGCAGATGGTCTCTTCATCAGCGATATGGAACCTGAGAAGCCCCCGGCCTTCACTGCCGAGGCTACGGTATCGGCCAGCTCATCCAGCGAAGATGCATCATTTGTATAGGCATAGGCGGACCGCCCCCCCATAACAACCCTCAAGCCAATCCCTGACTCATCGGTAATCAGGAATTTCTCTATCTTATGCGCCTCACAGATGATGGATGTACCCTTTCTCTGCTCGATGTAGAGCTCGGCAAAGTCACCACCATTGGCCAGAGACCTTTTCAACAGCCGTTCACAGTCGATATCTCTTATCTTTATCTCCACGATTTCACCTCTCTTGCCGCCTCCCTCTGGATATCCCTTTCCTTGATGGCCTCTTTTTTACTATGGGCGCGCCGGCCTTTTGCAAGTCCCAGCTCCACCTTGATGCGATTGCCCTTGAGGTAAAGGCTTAAAGGGATCAAGGTGAGTCCCTTTTCTTTTACCTTCGCGGAAAGCCTGATGATCTCTCGTCTGTGCAGGAGAAGTTTTCTCGGCCTGGTGGGATCATAATTGAAAATGGATGCTTGTGCATATGGGCTGATATGGAAATTATTCAGAAATACTTCCGCGCCTCTTACCTGGGCATAGCTGTCTTTGATGTTTCCCCCGCCGTTTCTGAGTGACTTGACCTCAGGCCCACCGAGCACAATACCTGTTTCGATGGTCTCGATGATTTCATAAGAATACCTGGCGGTCTTATTGAGGCACAGGTTCTTTTTGGCTTCAGGGTCCTTCATCGATAATGCCTCTTTTCAAGGGTGATCAGAGGGGTATCAGGCGAGCTCAAAGATGTCGTGAGCATTTTCCATTATTTCTTTGCTCATGAATTCATAAATTTCGGCAGCGGTTTTCATCTCAAAGATGTGGCTCACGATGCCCTTACACTTCTCAATACTGATCTTCCGGGCCATCTCTTTTACGTGGGAAATGGCAAAGGCATTTGTTGAGAGCGAATCAATACCCATACCTAAAAGGATAGGGGTATAGATCTCTCGCCCGGCCATCTCACCGCACATGGACACCGGGATGCCTGCGTTATGCGCGGCATCGATGGTGAATTGGATAAGACGCAGCACACCAGGATGCAGAGGTTCATAGAGGTAGTTCACATATTCATTTCCGCGGTCGATGGCGATAGAGTACTGTATGAGGTCGTTTGTGCCGAGGCTGAAAAAATCCACCTCTTTTGCAAAGATATCCGCGATGATCGCTGCAGATGGGACTTCGATCATGATCCCTACCCGGATATTCTCGTCAAAGGGGATGCCGTCTTTTTTCAGGCTCAGTTTGGTATCTTCGAGGATCTCCTTGGCCTTTGCAAGTTCTTCCATGCCGGAGATCATGGGGAACATGATGGAGGTGTTGCCATAGTGACTCGCCCTGAGAATGCCTCTCAGCTGTGTCTTGAAGATATCCACCTCCTTGAGGCACAGCCTAATGGCACGCAACCCCATGACAGGGTTTCTCTCGCTGATGATCCTGCTCAAGCTGGAGTAGAATTTATCTCCTCCAAGATCCAGGGTGCGGATGATGGTATTGAAGGGAGAGACTGTCTCCACAACTGTCTTGTATGCCTCGAAATGGTCTTCCTCGGTTGGGATTTCCTTGCGGATGAGGTACAGGAATTCCGTCCGGTACAGGCCGATTCCTTCTGCCCCGTGATCAAGGACGGTCTTTACCTCTTCCTTGAACTCAAGGTTACCCTTGACCTTTATATATTTGCCGTCCTTGGTAATAGCAGGTTCCTTGGCCTTTTCCTTCAACTTCAGTTCAAGGCTCAGGTAGGACCTTGCCCTGTTCTGATATTCATGGACCTGGGACTCAGAAGGGTTGACGATGACGACCCCGGAGATACCGTCAAGGATCAGGTTGTCTCCCGGATTGATAACGGATGATGCGTTCTCAAGGCCCACGACTGCCGGTATCTCGAGTGAGTGGGCGATGATGGCCGTGTGTGAGGTAAGGCCACCAACATCGGTCGCAAAACCCAGCACTTTGTTCTTGTTGAGCATGGCGGTATCTGCAGGAGACAAATCGTGTGCTACGACGATGCTGTTATCGAGGAGATGAAACCCGCTGGTCATTTTTCCGATAAGGTTTCGCAGCAGACGTTCGCCGACAAATGTAGTATCGGTTACCCTGCTTTTGATATAGTCGTCATCAATAGCCTCAAACGCTTGCTCTATTTCTTGGATGGCAATTTTCAAGGCCCACTCTGCATTAATATAATCTTCGGAGATGAGTTGTTTCACCCGGTCAATGAGGGCCGGGTCCTTCAGCATGAGGAGGTGGGTCTCAAGGATGAGAGAATGTTCCTTTATAACATTATGCGACTCCAGAATACGAATAGCCTCGCCGATTTGCTTCTGGGAAAGGACCGTGGCATCATCAAAACGCTTTAGTTCATCTTCCACCCGGTCTTCGGAAACACGAAGCTTTGGATACCGCTCGATTTTTTTCGTATCTATGACAACCGCTTGACCGATGGCAATACCTGCTGATGCAGGAACGCCGTGGAGGATATGGACCTGTTGTTGTGACATCATCGTTCTCCGAATCCGTCTTTTACCAAAGATATAAGTGATTTAATGGCATCCTCTTCGTCATTGCCATCTGTGCGGATGATGATCTTGGATCCTTTCACTGCAGCAATAGTGAGCAGTTCCATAATGCTTTTCCCATTCACCTTCATATGATCTTTTATCACCTCTACTTTTGAGGAAAATCCCGAGGCCTGCTTGGAGAATAATGCAGCTGATCGGGCGTGCATACCAAGTTTATTCACTATGGTGACATGCTCTTCTTTCATCGTAACATAGTCCATAACATGGATAGTGTAAATACTCCATATACTAACCAGAATATGTTCACGCGCAGTTTTATGAGGAATATGCTTATGACAAAGATGAAGAGTCCGGCTATGTGAGCATGGCCATCTCCGATCCATTTTGGTGCAAGGCAGAGAACAACTCCGGAGAGAAATGGGATTAAGAGGGAAATATGCATGGAAAAGTCAATGGAGAGTATGTGTCCCAGCGCGAGGGCGCCTTGTGACCCATATCGGTATCCCTGATAAAAGCCCCTTGCCATAATCCATATGTGCACGGAATCATAAAGAACAAGGGCAATGAAAAGCCCCCAAAGCTGATCCGTTATGGCTGAAATCAGGAGTGCCAGGGCCAGGATGGGTTTCAGTGTGGCCCAGAAAAAGGTATCACCAATAGCCGCAAGGGACCCGGTCAGTGAGGGGCTGATCTTTTCAACCAGCTCTTCATTCCCTTGTTTGTGAAGGTGGAGAAAGACCCCGATTGCAGTTGGGGCCATGTATGGCTGGGTGTTGAAGAATGAAATGTAGTGCTTAATAGCCTCAGGCAGTCTCTCGGGTATTAGGTATTTGAGACCGGGGAGAATTGCATGGGTGAACCCGATGTTCTGCATTCCTTTGAAATTCCAAGCAGCCTGAATAAATAAGGATCTCCATAGAATGGCTAGGGCTACCCGTATCGGAATTTTCACAATAAGAGCATCAGTAGCATAGTCGACCTGGTGCGTCAATAATTACAGTGAAGACGGGATCTTAGCGAAAAGATCTGTGAAGCTTTTGTGGTCTGTGAAGATAAGAGATATGGTGGCAGGCATTATCGTGATGATCCGACACCGATCCGACTGCAATAGGTGATGAGCTTACATCGTGAGCAATGTGGGCTCACAGGGGCACATATATACTGGCCATAGGGTACCAGGTAGTTGTTGATGTCCTTCCAGTATTTTTTTGGAAGGATCTCCCGGAGCTTCATCTCGGTATCATCCGGTGTTTTGGTTGAAACATATCCCCAGCGGTTCGTTATCCTATGGACATGCGTATCTACACAGATGCCAAGTTCATCAAAGCCGAGGATCATGACAAGGTTTGCCGTCTTTCTTCCGACCCCGGGGAGTGATAAGAGATCATTGAAATCTCGGGGAACCATGCCATGATGTTTCTTAATAATGATCTTAGATGTTTCCTTGATGTTCTTGGCCTTTGTTTTATAAAAGCCGACTGGAAAGATGGCCTTTTCAATGGCTTCCAGCGGCAGATGAGATATTTCTTCAGGGGATGAAGCAATGGCGGTCAACCTCCTAAATGCATGTTCGGTTGTGGCATCCTTAGTCCTCAAAGAGAGCATAGTGGAGATGAGTACCTTGAATGGGTTCTTATCCCGCGCAACCCTGCCGACTACGGGTTCCTGTAATTTGTCTATCTCAAGCGAGAGGACTTTGAAGACTTCGTCGATTACATCATTTGTCATGGCTGAAAGTCGTTATTAGCCTTTCACAGCAAAATCAAATGGTATCCAATAAAAAATCCAAGGCAGAAACGAAGCATAAAAATCTGTCTCTTTACTCTGAGAGGAGGAGTCCACACCTCTAGTGAAGGTATGAGTATATCAAGTTGGGGGTGTTTTGTCGAGGCCGGTAAATAGTTTGCTTTTCAAGAGTACACCTGGAAGGTCTGGTCACTATTGAAAGTCTAAAGGAATGAACTTTGCGTGACAATGGAAACCATTGATGGTAATGAGATTTCATTATTGACTAACTGACTGTGAATATGCGATAAAATAATATTGTGGGGTTGGTTAACAGAGAAGGGGAGATTTAAATCATGATAGTTCGTGGCCAATTCGGGTATCACCTATTGATTTAAGTAGGGAGAATGGACACATGAGAAGGATTAAATATGTATTAACTCTGGTTCTTGTGATTTTCATTTCCTTTTTTATGATCTCCTGTTCGGGTGGTGGCGGATCGGGTCATAAGGTTGGCAGTGAATCCATAGACAATCCAGGGGCATCTGTGGATGCGTTGGGATTTCAGGATTCTAACCCGATTGAGCTTCAAATTCAGACGACATCGGGTGAGTCTGTACCAGCGTACAATGGACAATATATTGAACCAGGCAATAAGCGGTTTACTGTCACTATACAGGGAGATACATCCAATATTGACAAAGTTTTTCTCAGTGATGGCAGTACGTATCAAGTTGAAGCAATAAAACAAGGTGATACTTATCAAGCTGATTTCACTATTAATAACAAAAGATTATATTCAAGTGTACTTGTGCAGGCAATTAATAAAAATCAACTGGCATCTAAAGAAAAAATCGCATTCAAGACCATCGATGATGTTTTTGGTGATAAACTCATCCTTAATGGAGTCGGCGTACTCATTTCCAAGGATTTACTTGATGGGAGTCGTGATCTCTTGGCATCATTGCTCGATAAATTAGTGGGAGAAGCCTTTAAGAATATATTAACTCAGAATTCAAGCACTATATCGAGCCTAAGCTATGGAGATAATGATGCCAATTCCCTTGGTATTGAAGTTAACACCTTTGAACCTGTACACAATGATGCCTACCCAACTGCCATAATGCATCTCACGTTCACGATACCTAAGGTGAATCTGACAGCAGTAAATCTCTATGGTCAGAATCTCATAACTACGAGTAATAATGATCTCATGGTAGATATGTATATCGCCCTTAAAGATCAAGAGAGTGATGGCAAGCGTGGTTTGGTTTTCGACTTTTTAGGAACCCCGCAAGTTTCTTTCCAGAATGATTTCTTCATGAGATCTGTCATAGAGGAAAAAATTGCTTCCGGCCTTCAGGTTATCGATCGTTCTCCCCTCGTGGCCGATATCCAGTCCATTTTTAGTTATTTTGTTAATCAGTTGCCGTTAAGCATTACGGTTAATAATTCCAATGTTGATATTGCTTCCTTGTTTGACGACCAAAACATGGATCTCTCGAAATATCTTTTTATAGATCTCTATGGGATCCCAGAGGATACATCTTCAAATGTCCTTGCCCTAGGTGCAGGTTTATATATTGAAGAAAAAAACTCGGTACAGACAAGTACCCTTCAAAATCAATCCGGGGGAAGCTCTAATCTCAATGGAATAATTATTAATCTCTGCCAGCTCATGGTAGATAAGGCCTTTGATAACATTAAGTCGCAATATTATGGGCTGATTACCAAGCTAACCTATGGCGACAATAATTCGCAGGTATCTGATATTGTTATAAATTCCCTTTCTATTCAGGATATCGGCAATCCAAATACAAAAAGTGTTCAGGCAAGTTTCACCATCAAAGATGTAGACCTCAATGCAATCTCCCTTTTCGGTTTTTCTCTCATAAACACTACGGATAATGATCTCACAATAAATGCAACATTCCTCATCACATTTTCGAGCAATTCGGGCGGAAACATGCTCACTCTAAATGTTCAGGATGTTGCATCAGTCAGCTTCAAAGATTACTTTTTAGGGAAACTTGTAGTTGAGGCTCTAGCACAGGATAATATTCAGAATCTGGAAAATCTTTCCACAAGTATCGGTAGTATCCTGGCTTCAATATCACTTGCTATAGATACCTCTGACAATGGATCTCAAGGTCTCGATTTTCCTAATGTCCCAGGCATACTCTCATCATATGTCTGGGACTTGAGCCTGCCAACTGGAGATAGTCTGAGCCTGGTAATCTCACAAGACAATATAAACTGGATTTTATCTCAGCTTTTTACAAGTGGATTCCAGTGGAATATCTATCAAATATTAAGTCCTATTTTAGGCAAAGATTTTCCTGGGTTCATTAGTAATCAGAGCGATACGCAGGAAACCATGATGAGTTTCAGCGTCCCGCCCGTGTTAGATCTTCGTTCTTCCCAGGTAAGAATAGAGGTTGATGGCATAAACTTAGAATATCTTCTTAATGGTCAACCCCAGTGGCAGGCATCGGTCGATCTTGATCTTATCTTTGATGTGAAAGTAGAAAACAATGAGCTTGCGTTCTATATCAGTTCAATACCTGAAAATTGTCATTTTCTTGTGATGAAGGATAATACTGGGAAACTGGGTGTATTTGATCACTCCAACCTTGTGAATGACATCATCGATCAATTGCCTGTGATGCTTGGAAATTCTCCCGGTGGCCCTGTTTTCACTGTCAGCCTTAATGCGTTTAACCCGCTTATCGTTTTCAATAGTTTGGGGAATCCCATTACGGTATCCGCTGGAGATGGGTTTCTCTATATAGATATTAATGCACTGGATGTAGATCTCTCATGGCTAAAGGATTTTGTGGCTGACATTTAACAATTACCTTTGGGTAGGGTATAGGAAAGTTTGGAATGAATCATCATAATTTGTTGCAGTGAAATTTTTTAATTATGGAACTTGCTAAAGAAGGTACCACTAAAAAGAGCTAAAGGGAGGCCCATTAAATGAAATGCACGTGTTATGGTTATGCAATCATTGTTTTTTTTGCCTTGTCTTTGACTTATTCAATACCAGCTCAATCTGCTGATATGACGGCTTATCAGATCGTTAAAAAATCCGAAGATCTCCTGGATCAAGCAAAGGACAGTAAAGCAGATATGCTCATGATTCTGGTGAATAATAAGGGACAGAAGAGGGAGAGGACCCTCAACGCGTTCGTGAAGCGTTATGGAAACAACAAATCGAAATCAATAGTTTTCTTCAGCTCTCCTACTGATGTCAAAGGAACGAGCTTTCTTGTATGGACCAATGAAAAGAAGGAAGACAAGCAGTGGCTTTATCTTCCGGCCCTCCAGCGAGTCAGGCAGATCAGTCCAAGCGGCAAAGGGGAGAGCTTTATGGGCACAGAGCTCACCTTCTTTGATATGGGAAGCCAAGATATTGATGATTATACCTACAACCTTATCAAAGATGAAACCGTGAAGGGGGAGTTGTGTTATGTGATTGAAGCCACACCCAAGAAAGTAGAATTCTATAGTAAAGTCATTCTGTGGATCAGGAAGGAAAATTTCATACCTTCCAAGGCTGATTTCTATGACACTAAAGGACAATATCAGAAGCAAGGCATCTTTGAAAATGTAAAAAATATCAAGGGGATCAACACACCCACCCATATTGAGATGCACAATGTACAGAATGGAAGGGCCACAATGATTGAGTTAAGCAACATCTTGTATGACTCGGGCCTGAAAGAGGATATCTTCACCGAGAGATATATGACAAGGGGAAACTAATCTTTGAGATTTATTGGGGCAGTCCTGATAGCGCTTCTTTGGATAGGTCTGACATCCCTGAAAACAGAAGCTTTTCAATACGAAGGGGACAAAGGAAAGCTCAGCCTTACAGGATATCTTGAGGGAAAGGCTGTTTACGCCTTTGACGGGGATACACCCGAAGAGAATCCATCAGTGGAACTTGGGCTGGAGCTGAAAGCAAGCTCAGCTTCATGGTTATCAACGAAGATCTTTTTGCAAGCTGTTGATGATGGCAAGGTTATTAATCCCAAAAATAAGGCCCTGTTTAACCAATTTGATCGGATATACCAGGACAAGAATCCATACGTGAATATCAATGAGGCATATCTTGATATCTACACCGGAAAGGTCGATTTTCGCCTGGGCGTGCAGAAGTTTGCATGGGGAAGACTCGACGAGATAAACCCTACGGATAATCTGAATACCATGGACCTCACTGAGGGGGGAACCAACGATGAGATCGAGCGCAAGATCGGGGTACCCTCATTAAAGATTAATATGTATTCAGATTTAGCGAATGTGGAACTTGGATGGGTGCCGGTGTATGTACCGTATCGACTCCCCCAGCCGGATGAGAGGTGGTTTCCCAAGGTTTTGAAACCGCCTGAGATCATTAAAACAGACACATTGGTTGGGGATATTCCTGTGAACACCATATATCAGGATATCGATCTGCCTCCTGATACAGTGGGGAATTCTGAAATGGGGGTCAGGGTTTCAAAGTATATCGGAGGGTGGGACATATCATGCAGCTATTTTACAGGATATGATACTTTGCCTTTGATGGATGCCCCTGTTGACCTTACCGTGAAATTGCTTAACCCTCTAGCATTGGATTACCAGATCAATGCTCAGGTGACAATGGTGCCCGAGATACACAGGATGGATGTATTCGGCTTTGATTTCACAACCACCATGAGTTCATTCACCATTCGAGGCGAGTATGCATATTTCAAAAATAAGTATTACAATCAGAAGCTCGATCCCGTGCTCGAACAGCTGGTGACCAAGGCAAGGCAAGACGAAATCTATAAAGATTTCATAGTCAAGTATCTTGCTTCCGGGGGGAGAGACAATGTCCAAGTATACCATATTGATCCACATATCCCTATCCAGGAAGATTCGATGAAATACGGTCTCGGTCTGGATTACATCCATGGGGACACAAGTGTGAGCATACAGTGCATCCAGGAGTTCATCCCCAATTACGATGAGGACAAGCCGGTGTATTTTAATAAAAATGGCGTAGATACCATGCTGACATTCTTGTTCAAGCAGTTCTTTCTGCAAAACACCATGGAATTCAATATGAGGGCTGCCTATGACATTGAGTTCCAGGATGTTATCATCAAGCCGTCACTTAAGTATAACTTTACGGATAATCTTCAGGGAACCATAGGTGTCTTATTTATCAGCAGTAAGTATAATGACTCTCTCTTGGGGCAGTTCGATGACAATGACGAGATATTCGCCAAGCTGAGGTGTGCCTTTTAGGAGATATAAACCGGGTCAGTCAGACTCTCTTCTGGTCATTGGGATTCATGATCCATATGACGAAGGGCATCAAGCCAAGGTCAGGAGATAAGACCTGAGGTTCGTTTTGGATTTCTTCAGGCCCAGCTTGTCACGAATGTTGTTCCGATGAAATTCTATGGCCCGTTCGGATATGTTCAGGATTTCAGCAATCTCCTTTGTGGATTTACCCTCCCTGATCAGATTGGCTACCTGGATCTCTGTAGGGGTGAGATTGAGATATTGAGAAGAGAGCTTTTTTAGGAATGGCGAAATGATGTCGTTGAGGTTCGATTCCAATATTTCGACGTATGCCCCCTGCTTTTCGTCAAGATTACCCAGTTTCAATTTATCCAGATAGGGGAGGGCAAGCTCTTTTATGTTTGAGAGCACCTTCTCCTCAAGCTCATTCTTGTCCTGTTCGCCGCGCTTGAGAAGAACCTTCAGCGCGGTATTCGCTTCTTCGAGGTGAAGCGATTCAAGTCTTAACTCTTCTTCTTTCTGCAAGAGGCTTTGCTCTGCCTGCTTGCGTTCTTCGATCTCCTTTTTAAGCCTGATATTTGCTTTAACCAGCTCCTCTGTCCTTTCTTCCACCCGCTGCTCAAGGCTCTCATATGCCCTCTGGAGCTTCTGTTCGGTGATCTTGCGCTCTGTGATATCAACGAAAGAACACATAAGGCAGATCGGTTTGCCGTCATCATTATTCACCATACTGGCAGTGATCTGCAAGGCGATGGGCTTGCCGTCCTTTCTGACTGCTATAATCTCGCCGAACCAATCCCCTTTCTCAAGGACGGAATGAAAAATCATATCCGCCTCATTCTTCGATTGGGCAAAACTCAAGGCTGATTTGCCAAGAACTTCTGATACGTCATTTCCACCCCAGAGACGCATGAAAGAATTGTTGACATAAGTGATGTTACCATTGAGATCGCCGATTGCGATCCCGTTGATAGAGGATGCAATGGCAAAGTCCTTGATCTTGAGTTCCTCCTCCATGTGCTTGCGCTCTGTGATATCCACGAAAGAATCCATACCGTAGATGGGTTCACCTTTTTCATTGCGTACCATGTTAACGGAGAGGTGGATGGTAATGGGTGAGCCGTCTTTCCGGTAACCTGATACCTCACCGGCCCAGCCTCCCTTCTCCCAGACAGTCTGATAGATCTCCAATGCCTCTTCTTGTGATTTGGCAAGGTTGAATGCAGATGTGCCGATTACCTCCGATGCATCATCGGCACCCCACATCTTAACTGCTGCATCGTTCACATAGATGATATTACCTTCAACATCGGTAATACCGATGCCGACTATAGATGATGCAATAGCAAGATCCTTGATCCTGAGATCTTCCTCCATACGCTTGCGTTCGGTAACATCAACAAAGGAATCCATCAAACAGATCGGCTCGCCCTTTTCATTTCGCACAAGGCTCGCCGAGATGTGTACGGTTATGGGAGATCCGTCCTTCCTGTAGCCTGAAGCCTCGCCTGACCAGCTCCCTTTTTCAAAGATGGTCCTATAAATCTCGAGCGCCTCTTCCTCTGACTGAGCTAAGCTGAGCGCAGAGGTACCGAGTACCTCTGCGGCATCTTCTGCCCCCCACATCTTAACTGCGGCGTTGTTCACATAAATAATGTTTCCTTCAAGATCACTGATCCCGATCCCATCGATGGAAGATGCAATGGCAAAGTCTTTTATCCTGAATTCTTCCTCCATGCGTTTGCGTTCGGTAAGATCAACAAAGGAATCCATCATACAGATGGGCTCACCCTTTTCATTACGCACAAGGCTTGCGGTGAGATGTACTGTAATGGAGGACCCGTCCTTCCGGTACCCTGAAACCTCACCGGACCAACTTCCCTTTTCAAGGACTGTCTGGTAGATCTCAATGGCCTCCTTTTCCGACTGGGCCAAGCTGAGTGCAGAGGTGCCGATCACCTCTGATATATTTTCTGCACCCCACATCTTGCGTGCAGCCTCATTGACATAGATGATGTTGCCTGCAAGGTCGCTGATGCCTATTCCATCGATAGAGGAAGCAATAGCGAAGTCTTTGACCTTGAGTTCTTCCTCCATTCGTTTGCGATCCGTTATGTCTACGAAGGAATCCATAGTGCAGATGGGTTCGCCTTTATCGTTGTGCACCAGGCTTGCGGTGAGGTGAACCGTGATGGGGGAGCCATCTTTTCTTCTCCCAGTTATCTCACCTGACCATCCGCCCTTTTCCATGAATTCTTCAAACACCTTGAGTGCCTCTTCCTGGGAATCAGCGAATTCCAGGGCCGACATCCCGAGGACCTCGGAAGGATTATCCGCTCCCCACATCCTGAGGGCAGCCTCATTCATATAGATAATATTCCCCTCCAGATCACCGAAGCCGATTCCATCGAGAGAGGAGGCTATAGCACTGTCTTTGATCCTCAGCTCGTTCTCAATACGCTTACGATCGGAGATATCGAGAAAGGAGCACATCAGGTTTATGGGTTCACCTTTTTCATTTCGCACGAGGCTTGCTGAAAGATGTACGGTAATCGGGGAACCGTCCATGATTTTACCGGTAATTTCTCCTGTCCAATAGCCTTGCTCATTGACAATATTCATGACCCGAATGGCCTCTTCCTCTGATTGAGCAAAAACGGTTATAGGTTTGCCCAGGATGTCAGCCGGGTTATCTGTGCCCCACATCTTCAGCGCAGCTTTATTTACATAGGTGACATTTCCCTGGAGATCACCGATTGCTATTCCGTTGATGGATGATGCAATGGCGCTTTCTTTTATGCGGAGCTCTTCTTCGATATGCTTGCGGTCTGTTATATCAATAAAGGAGCACATCATACAGGTGGGCGTATCTGCCTCGTCGCGTACAAGGAATGCAGACAGGAGAACGGTAATGGGCAAGCCATTCTTTCGTCTTCCAATGATCTCGCCTGACCACTCACCTTTTTCAAGAACGGTATGCATTATATTAATCGCTTCCTGTTCTGACTGGGCAAAAACCGTAGCCGACTTGCCGATGATCTCGGATGGATCGTCAGTTCCCCACATCTTGAGGGCGGCATTATTCACATAAGTGACCACACCGTCGAGGCCGCCGATGGCGATACCATTTATGGAAGAAGCGATGGCATAGTCCTTGATGCGCGGGCCATCTTTATGAAATGATCTCTCGCTACCATTCATCAGTGAAATCTCTTTGGACGTTGATTCCTCAGCCATCAGTTTGTCCTCCGGGAAAAAGATACTATCTTTTCTTTTAACGAAACTCCATATACCTCTATAAATAGATTTTATTCTAAGTTGATATATACACAACAACTTGGAGATATGGGAAGTTTAACTTGAAGTTATGAAAGAAATCAGTTGTCTTACCCGATACCCTACGGCTGATTACCATATTCTTATCAAAATGGCATGACAAGACCGACAGCAAAGTTTGCCACGAACACCTCGCTAAAGACTCCAACATGTTTGGGGTTCTCATAGCTATATGTGGTGACGTCATTACCGCCGATTGTTGGGGGGTTTGGGGTTGTTGCAATAGAGATCTGAAGGATCGGGTCGAATGTCTTCAGGTCATACCAGGTAGTACTCGCCTCTGCTACAAATTTAAGATTATTATATATTGGGACAGACATACCGCCAAGTAATTGCAGCAGCATGCCATTGACTGTCTGAGAATTATTCAGAGTGATTAAGTAATCAGGGCCTGCAAAATATTTATTTATTAGGTCCTTGCTGTCCGAGTGACGGGTTGCTATGCAGTACCCAAGGCCTCCACCCAAATAGGGACTGATCTTCCCGATTTGATCGAATTTGTACAGGGCGTTTAATGTGACAGGGAATATATAGAAGTCAGTGTGTACGTCGATCTGTTTCAGTGATTCGGAACTGGTGATCTGGTATACCCCTCCGCTACTGTACCCTATCCCAAGATTTTCCGCAGGCAAATCTTCGGCGTTAATAGTGGTTTGGCCTGCCTGGCCATAGTTACCTGGAGACCATTCCTCTGAGGCAACTTGAACGGATTTCCTGTCGCCCTTTATTGACCAATCGCCGGTAAGCATCATTGCACCGAGACTAACACTTAGTGATAAATTTTCATCGATCTTTTGCCCAACACCGATTGATACGGATCCACCATAATTAAGGAATTCACGGAAAGTTCTGTCAAGGAGCGGTACAGCCACCCCGGTTTTCACAAAATAGAACATATTTTTTTCTTGAACAGTAGCCGCAAGAGCTTGATGAGATGGGTCAACCGTCTCGACCTGAGCTACCATAGTCCGGCTGTCTTTATCTTTGTGATCAATGGAGGTTGGTAATAAGGTATTACCGAGTGCATCAGTTGCTGGAGGCTGACCTATTGAGATTGTTTGGCCATGCTGAGTTGCCGGGGTCGGTTGATCACCCTCTGATGCGGAAACAACCTGAGTTGAGGCTAAAATTAAAAATATTACAAATATGAGTTTTCTCTTCATTCCCGAGACTCCAGAGTCTTGCACAGTCATTTCAATACCTTATATGGAATTATCGTTTATTATTATAATATACCACTAAAATTTATAGCAAAATATGAGTATCTGTTAATGCATAGTTTTTTCATAGCAAAAAATATTCCTTAAATATGCATTTATAATTCATTGATATTGCGGTGATTATCTTATGATACTATTACCTATTCATAACTGTAGGGAAAGTATATCCCTTATCAGGGAAAAACATTTCACACTCGGCACCCTGCCTAAAGAGGGTTTATGTTGACAAAAGACCAAGACTAAGGTCTTTAATGTCTTCAAATAAAGTTGTTCATATTATAAGAGAAAGAATTACTATGAAAACCTAACTGCGTAAATATGGAAATGAGTCTTCTTAAAAACTACACCATGCCGGGGCATACAGAAGGATCGTTTATGAAATTATATAAGTGGCCTGTTCGATTTATTATTATTGTGTTAGGATTATCGGTTTGTTTATATATTTTTTGGCCTAACGTAACGTTAGCTACAGGACAAAACCTCAACCCGAGAGAACCTTTTCATACATCATTTTTAATTCAAAACAAATCAATTTATCCGATCTATGATGTTAAATGTGATTTTATATTTAATACTATTGAGGATGATAACCATCATGTATTCAGCAAATTGTCGGCCAATATCGATACGATGAATTTAGAAAGTCTGGGCCGAACAGAAAGCAGGCCGATCATTTTCAAAGTGGCAATTAACGGGTTGGAAAAGGGCATACAAGGAGCTCATATTACTTTATTGTTATCATACAAATTACCAGTTATCGGCATAAAAATTTCAAAAATTATTCCTTTCACCGTTGAAAGAACCTCTACAAATACATACGAATGGTCCGAAAGCCATTGATGCTCATTACAAATTAGCTGTATTATAGATTTTGCTTGGTATGATGGTTTTGATTCTGTTAAACAATGGAGACGTTTCCTTGATAATATCTCTCAAAAAGGAGGGACTGATATGATAAAAGGTGGAAATAACAAAAGGTTCCTCGCTGTTTTTATTGTCTCTCTGCTCCTTATTGCAGGGTGCAGTTCAAGTAATGGTACTGCGAACATTACCAACCCATATGAAACACAAGATGCTTCTGGTGTATGGCTGGGATATATAGGCAATGCTTTTGTTATAGGCATCATTACAACGGATGATAATGAAAATTATTCGGGACGCTTTATGGGCCAATATAATGAAAGCAAAGTATTCACGCAATTTTTAACCCCGGATGGGTCTTATCTGACACAAACACCTGAGACGGCTATCTATACGGGAACTCTTGAAGAATGTGTATGGGACACTACTGGCCCTGATTACTACAATAAATTGCCACTTCAGACACTATCAATATTAAGCAGTGTATCTGCGAAAAGTGTTTTTGGAGGGCCGCTTTTCAGTTCAGCAGTATATAATGAACAACCTTATATTCCAGAGCAAATACAGACAGGAGAATTGATATTATATTATAACACCACCTATGATCTATCGCCGAATGTCAACAATCTTTCTGGGCAGTGGGAAATAACGAATATATTAACGAAAGGTAATACCCTAATCTTAACAATAACACCCGATACGGCAGGTACTAATGGGACAACGCATATTTCGGGTAGTGACACGAAGGGTAATCAATTCGACGGGACAATTACTATTCATGTTACCCCGGTGCCTCATAACATATATGATGTGAGCCTCAAGATGAATAACAGTATTGACCTCACCGGCCTTGTCACGTATGTACTGGAAGAAACATCGGCAGGAGAAGGAATATCACTCCCACAAAAGACACTTGTTATCGGTGCAACAGACAAGGATAAGAACTATTCCTTAAGCGGACTTGCAAATAAAAAGGAGTAAAATCAATCGGTGAGCAGAAGGTATCATCATAATGTAAAATATATAGGGTATCTCTAAAAATTGATGATCTCGAAAAAGAATGAGCGATCTCATCCTCAGTGTCATTCCCGCGGAAGCTTCGAATCCAGTTATTTTGAGTAGTTCTGGACCTCCGCTTTCGCGGGGGTGACAATAAAAATAAATTCGTATGAAATCCCCTGCATTTTTAGAGGTACCTTATAGTGATTCAGTATGGTTGAAAGCCCGTGGTATCCGTGGAATGATGACCGGTTATAAGTAAAATATTTTTTGGAACCCAGGTCACGTTAGTTGAAAAACTTTTCTCTGAAGCATGGCAATTTCTTTCCACTTTTCTTCGGCAGGAACAATGCATTGATTATAACTAATTGAAATATAGATATTATTATATGGCAAGCTTATTGCTATTATCAAAGGCGTATGACTATCAGACACCTTTTGGGCCTGTGGGTTTATAAGATGAATTGGAATAAGTGGATTAGAGGTTTCTTGACACTTATTCTTTCCATGGTTGTGATGATCATGTTATCCGCGCCCCTTTATGCTGATGTGAACGTCCAGGATCTGGAAATGGGGACCCACGATTATATCATTGACAAACAGCAGTCATTTAATTGTTCCATGGTCCAGATGAGTGATAATGAGCTTTCCGACGTGACTGCCGCCGGTTTTTCCAGTTTCACGTGGGATAATAGTATCCCAGATATTAGTGTCGCCACGGCATATCTCAATATCCAGACGAGCACGTTCACTGAGATCCAATCCCTTAAGATGGGTTATCATAATAGTGGCTGGGATGAAGACTGGACGAATGTTTCGCTTGGTTCATCAACGCAGGATCTTGTTTGCAAAGGGTTCACTATTCAGGCTAGTTTCTCAAACCTCACCGATCCGGCAACGAGAACACTCAACAGCCTCACAGTTGGCACCCCTTCGATGACCGGCCCCATCAGTGCCTACTTCAATTCGTTTACCGGGCATATAGGGAACGGTACAGATACAGGAGGGGTCGACTATACCCGGACAGACCTCTCAAGCTCCGGCACCGTCGTGAGGACGATCTATAGTAACAGTGATAAGTTCTATATACAGCTTTCAAGCACAGGTTGGTTGTTTTACTGGAGAAATGGTACGCTCAATTGAGAAAGGCTTATAAAGAAGTTATGAAGACACACAGGGCACTTACACTTAAAGTATGTAAATGCGATTCAATCGGGAGAGGGAGGTCTTTGCAGTGATTCTCCCAGCCCTGTGCATTTTATAAGGAAGGAAAAATCGAAAAGGGGGTGATGCTTGGGTAGTAGGACTAAGTAGGACTAACCAATACAGACCAACAGGAAAAAAGGAAATGCATTAACAATGACGCAACTAAGAAAAAATAAAAAATGGAGGCAAAACGTTATGAAGAGAGTATTGACTATTCTGGCTATTCTTCTCCTGCCCCTTTCCGTATGGGCAATGACCCCTGTCACTGATTCCGACCTTTCCAATGTGACAGGCCAGGCTGGCGTGAGTATCAACCAGGATGTTATGATGAACATCCATATGGACGTCATGGCATGGGGTGATACTGATGGCCTCGGTTTAGCAGGCATCGGCACCACTTCTGCACTTAAAACCGGTCTCAACCCATGGACCGACGTTACCACGGGCGGTTACATTGGTATCAAAGGCTTTGACATGGCTCTGAGGATAAAGGCACGTACCACTGATACATACGGTGCAGCCACTGGTTCAGACACGAACGCTGTTTATGGTGTTTATAACCCAACCAGTTATCCCGGCCTCAAGCCTCTGACCATCGATGTTGCGACTACGACTGCCGCCCAGGATCCCAACCTCTATGGCGCCGGCGTGACCTTTGTTCGCATCGGTCTTGGTTCCATGGAAATCGACGTGAGCGCAATGTCGTTTGATATCGGCCTCAGCTCACATGCTGGCGTTACTGCCACCAATGCCCCGACTCTTAATCAGATTCTCGGCACCGTATCAATGGGTAACATCGGCATCTTCATCAGCCCCTACAGCTATGTTGACATCTACAATGGCGCCAGAGGAACAGGTTCTGGTGTAACCTTCGGCATCCACTTCCAGATCGATCAGTTCAACATGGACTATATCTCATGGGGTGACAAGGATGGCTTTACCAACGTCGACACAAGCGATAATGCTGGTATGCTACCAGGCTACACCAATACTAATCCGTTCCCCTGGGCCGCAGCAACTAAGGGCGGTTATATAGGGCTTGGCACGCTTAGGGTTGGTGGACCGATCACGATCACAGGCACCGTGAATATTGACGTGGGTACTGTGACAACCGGTTACTATGCCTCGGCTGCCGCTATTCTGACCGGTGGTACAATAACAAATGTGCCGATGGTCCACATTACATTCGGGAATATGTCTGCTGCTGCTGGCGGACCCGCAGCGGGCCCAGCTTATGCTAACGGTGTAGGCCTTGAGGTGAATGTCCCCTCGATTATGGCAAACATAGCCCTTAGCGACACAGCAAATTTACTGAATAATTTTACTGGTTCCGTGCCGTCTGCAAATGTGTTGGGTGACATCTACATCAGCAACTTTAATTTCAAGATTATTAAAGGCAGCTGGGTAGACATCTTTGCCCACTAGTTGATTACTTGCGAGGAAACAGGGGGGCTTTGTCTCCCCTGTTCCTCCTTTTATTGATATGGAATGAAATGAGGATAAAGCGGAGGGATAATAAAAGGACATTATGAAAAAAAACATTCTCCTATTTCTCGCAATCCTGATGCTGCCGGTTACCGCAGGTGCCATGACGCCTATCAGCGATCACGAGCTTTCGAATGTGACAGGCCAGGCCGGGGTGAGTATCAGCATGGATGTTATGATGAACAGCACCTTTGGTTCATTCAAGTTTTCAGACACCGACAACGATCCTGTAAACTGGATCGAGTTCAACAACATAACAATCACAAGCCGATGGGAAACACTTCAGGGCAGCCCCCCAATTACCTTAGATATAGCTACCGGGAACAACATAGATAATACCGAGAGGACATGGGTTAACCTGGTTTTATCTCAGTATTCGCAGCCTGAAACATGGGATATCGGTAATTTCGTTTTCGTCAACCAGGACATCGGCAATCTCCAACTTGAAAATATGATGATGGCAGAGCCTGCTGTTTTGCGTTTCTCCGCGCATCCCGGCGTTGGAACATCAGGACTGGAATTTGAGTATTTGAGCAGTTGGATGGCCCAGGATATTTCCTATAATTATAATACATCTGGGGGCAATCTCCAACTATCCGGCATACATTTTGCGGCATCAGCGAGCAGCCCCACCGATGACCCGAGCAATCCTTCTACCTGGCAGTTCACCGGATCGTTCCGCGTGGGAGATCTAATGGGAGGTAACATCCCTGTTGACAGCACCAACGCCTCTGTTCCTAACCCTGCAACCTTTGATGTAGGCACCACTTCAGACGGGTATACATCCGTGTATCTTAATCTTCCGCTCAAGGGTACGATCAGGGTTGCGGATGTACAGTTCGGAGGTCAAGATCTCGGTCCTATCGCCATTGACGGTATTGTTGCGCACCATCTTTTTGTAAAGATCGGTGGAGCTAACTGACCATTCATTAGTCAGACCTGATGCCTATTGTTATCGGCTTTTTTATCATATTGACTTTCCTTGGAACCATGTATCCCCTCAGAGACATTCCCAAGGGAGACATGCAGATTTTTCCCCATATGGCCGGGATAGAGAACCTCCCGCTTAGATATAATGTACAACCATTTACTGAAGAATTCAATTTCAAGAATGTTGTGAAACAGCAATATGATTATAGCTGTGGCTCCGCTGCCCTTGCCACGCTTCTCAACTATTACCTTGGGGAGCAATTCAGCGAGCAGCAGGTAATTCAGGGCCTCATGCACTATGGCGATGCCGAGAAAATCCAGGAGCGAAGGGCGTTCTCACTGCTCGATATGAAACGTTTTTGTGAGGTGCTCGGGTATAAAGCTGAAGGGTATAAAGCGGATCTCGATGATCTCAAGGCCTTACATAAGTCTGCAATTGTCCCCATAGAATTAACAGGATACAAACATTTCGTCGTATTCCGCGGCTTCTATAAAGACCACATTTTTTTTGCAGATCCATACAGAGGCAATTCAAGCTTTACTATTGATAAATTTCTTGAGATATGGAGCCAGAATGTCATCTTCGTTGTATCGAGTGAGACCGTGCAGACGAATGCCCTTCGGTTGAAGAACGAAGACTTGCGAATCATCGACTATGACTTCACAAAAGATGCAATAGCACAAATACCCATTCCCCAAACCATCACGGAGCAGCAGCGATTGATCGAATCTCTGGGCGGGAAAGTATTTAAGACCCAAAATGGGAATGTATATTGACGACACTTGATATTGTAAGATTAACGCTTTGTATTCGCAATTAAATAATGTATTAAATAAAATATTCATACTATGCGAGGGTCTATCAGTGAGACAAGCTTTGTTAGTAGGACTGATGGTCATGTTCATAATGGGTTCAAGCAGGGTTTTATATGCAGATGATCAGCCAAAGAATGATAACTCCCAACAGGAGCTGCTTGATCGGATAGATACGCTGGAAAAGGAGCTGCAAAAGCTCGAGGAGGAAGGCAAGGCAAGAAAGAGCCTGGAAGTCACCGAAGAGGAAAAGGGTGAGAAAGAAAAAGAGGTGCTGGAGGCAGTAAGCAGGGAATATACCCTTTCGGCCAAAGGCACCTTGTCAATAGATTATGGTCTCAATTATTCCTATTCCCCGAGTGAAACTATTTATACTACGGCACAGGCGCTCCAGTTGCAACGTGCTGTAAATCATACTATTACAAATTCCATTTACACCTCATACAGTTTTCTGGACAACCTCACGACAAGCCTTAGCCTGCCCATTGTTTACCGTTATGACAAGGTGGGGACAGACCAAAGCCTTAGTGAAACAGATATCGGAGATATATCATTTGGGTTTGCCTTCCAACTCCCCCATCAGCTTAAAATACCTGGAGGTATTACTAGCACCTACAGCTTTGGCGCCGCATTTCCCACAGGCCGGAGCCCATACAAAATCAACCCGAATACCGAGCTCTCTACAGGTAGCGGAGAGTACTCGTATTCATTAGGGGGCAGCTTCAGCAAACAGATTGATCCTGTAGTTGTATTCTGGAGCCTTGGAATAGGATACCCATTAGGTCTCAAGAATCTCAATTACAAGATATCGGACACGTACACATTGGTTAAAGTAGACCCCCCACTTTCCTATAGTCTCAGCATGGGTATGGGGTATGCTCTATCATATGCCAACTCCATCAATATGTCATTCTCTTACGCATATGCACAATCAACAAAACTGACCTATAAGGAATTAACATCACCTGTTAAAACGGGAGACAGTGTTTCTGCTTCATTTGGAGTGGGTATGGGCTTTATGGTTACACCCAAGACGACTGTATCGGTCTCGCTTGCATACAGTCTGGTAAGTGCAGGGTTCTCGTTGTCCACCAGAATACCTTTTGATTTTGTGTTGTGAGGAGGTTAGTCAGATGAAGAGATTCCGCTTTACCTTCCTTTTCATCCTGATTTTAATGACATATTTACCTTCCACACTGTTTGCAGCCCTGTACGAACAGCTTGCCATCTCGGCCCTTGGCGGCTCCATGGGCAATGCTGTGACCGCATATCCGGAAGAAGCCGGTGCTTTGTCTATACATTACAACCCGGCAGGACTTGCGGATATCCCGGGTACGCGTTTTGATAACGGTCTTGGGATAGTCGAAACTTATCGACAGGTTACCTTTCATCAGGCCATCGACCCCATTACAGGCAAGCCCTGGGCACCGTTCGGTCAGAATAACATTCCTGGGTTCAATAATGGGGTAGATCCGCTTAACGGTGTGAAAGCCAAGCAGTCAAGCGGATTTATGATTGTACCTTATATTGATTTTGATTTGCCATATCTTATAACACCCTCTATGGGCATCTCATATAAGCCGCCTGAGCCGCAATACTCCCGATGGACCTTTGGGTTTGGTCAGTTTGCTCCCTTTGGGGCAGGGCTCAAGAACTCAGCAAACAGTCCGTTGAGCTTCTTGGGCCAGGAGGCCTGGTTTGTGAGGATGAGCTTCATAACACCTGCTGTTGCCTATAAGCTTTCTGATACTGTCTCAATAGGGGCATCGGTGGGGGTTGGTCCGTCAATGTTCATGCTCGAGACAAATTTAAGGACCCCCAACACCATGGTCGCACTGACCGGTGCCCTTGGAAATGCGACGAAAGGTCTCGAGATCCCGGTGGTATCCGAGCTCACATTACCACCGCCCTGGTTCAACGGCGGAATGACACCATATACACCCCAGGGTCATCTCATGCTGCAAGTGGAAGACTATATCACCACCTCTTACAACTTAGGTATTCTCTGGAAACCCTACGATTGGTTCTCCTTTGGGGCATGTTACCAGAGCGAGTCCGAAGCCAATATGACAGGAACTTTCAAGTTATCATACGGTTACCAATTCCGCAGGACGGTTGACTGGTTTGGCAGATCACCTCTGACGATTGTTACAGCAGCCATTTTTGACTTGCCGACCCAGTCGGTACCTTACCAGGCAGGTAACGCCTCCATGGACCTGACTTGGCCGGCCCGCCTCCAGATGGGCATAATGCTCAATCCCATTAAACAGGTGAAATTTACTTGTGATGCAAACTGGACAGACTGGGCCGTGCAGCCGGATTGGAAGTTCGTTTTTGATCAAAAGATCCAACTCTACCGTTTCGCTCGGATGCTTGGGTATCGGTATTCAACTGATACCCAGGTAATAACGCAAGACTTTAAGGACACCTGGAACTTGAGTTATGGCTGTGAGCTCAAGCCCGATGCAAAGCACACACTGCGTTTCGGGTATGACGCACGGCCGACGTCAGTCAGGAACAATCTCTTCGGGCCTTTGCCCTTCTCGGATATCACGATCTACTCTGCAGGCCTCGGGATCGTGGTAGATGACAAGCCCAAGCCCAAACCGCGGAACTTCAATGAACGCTTGCAACAGCTCAATAATCCAAATGAAATAAACATTACGGTGAGTTACATAAAACTTGCTGATAAGACCGTCTTGAGCAACACCAGTAAAAACCTCAACTCCACGACTTTCACCGACATTGTTTATAATCCCTATTCAGGGCTCGATTGGACTCAGAAGATGCACCTATGGTGGTTTTCAATAGATCAGGTTTTCAAGTGGTAGATTGAATTTAGATATAAGGTTCATCACCGTAAAGCATACTCGGATCATTGAGGAGCACACAGAGGGATTTCTCACCACGAAGGACACGAAGCATCAATTTGATGAACTCTCGACCCGGGTCATTGGCTGTGCCATCGAGGTACATCATATTCTAAATGAAGTTGGCAGGTGTTAAGACCGGCCTGCTGATCAACTTCAATGTGAAAGTGCTTCGGACGGGTGTTAAGCGTTTTGTCCTATGATCTTCTTCGTGCTCTTCGTGTCCTTCGTGGTGAGAACAATAGGTTGGGAAAGGATGCAAACCATATTTCATGAGCTTGCTTCACAATAGCAAAACCTGTATAGGATAAATTGATCGTTATATCTGGTCATACTGAACTATCTGAGAAAAGGAGAAGGTCCAGCATGAAAATTTCAATACACTATCTGGTTATAATCTGTGTATTTCTCTTTATGGTAAACGGGCCGGGCTTTGCGGCCGATAACACGATAATCAAAGAAGATGTATATGTTGTTATAAAACCGATTCCGGGGTTTGGAATATATGCCAATTCAATGGTCCCTAGTCCCGATTCCAATCATTTGGCATGCGTTGCAAAGAAAGGGGATAAATATTGCACTATCTACGATGGAAAACCACTTACACTTTATGATTCGATTGCGAAAGGTACACCTACCTTCAGTCTTGATTCTGAACACATGTTATATAAAGCAAAAAAAAGGAATAAATGGGTAGTTAATCTAGATTCTAAAGAAGGAAAAACATACGCTGAGATCGGGATACCGTTTTTTACCCCCGATTGTAAACGGGTATATTATGTGGTTGAGGATTTGGGAAAACAATTTGTAGTCTTGGATGGGAAAGAGGGTGCCAAATATGATGGCATACCTCAAGAAAGGAACCTCACATTCAGTCCGGATTCCAAACACATTGCTTATGCAGCATTTAAAAATAAGAAAATGATCGTTGTGTCGGACGGGAAGGAAGGGACGAGTTATGACCAGGTGTCTTCACCCCGCTTTAGTCCTGATTCAAAGGTATTAGTCTATCCTGCAGAGAAGAGTAAGAAGTGGCTTTTTGTAAAGAATGGAGTGGAGGATGGGAAGCAGTATGATACGATCGGCACATACACTTTTAGCCTTGATTCATCACATTTTGCATACTCTGCTAAAAAAGGTGACAAAAAATTCATGGTGCTTGACGGGAAAGAAGGGATTCCGTTCGATGATGTTGCAATGCCCATATTCAGTCCCGACTCTAAACAGCTGGCCTATCTCGGGATAGAAAATAAAAAATGGTTCATGGTATTCAACAATGAAAAAGGAAAGCCATATGATGAAATAAAAGACCTTAGCTTCAGCAGGGACTCGCTGCACCACAGCCTGACAGTAAGAAAAGGAAACAAGTGGTCCATTATTTCTGATGGCAAAGTAGGACCGAATTATGATGATATCGCTTTGCCGCTATATACCACTGATTCCAAACATCTGATTTATCTCACGAGTAACAATAAAAAGGGGAGGATTGTTTTTGATGGGAAAGAAAGTCAACCGTATGATGTAGTATCACTCGTCGTATTCAGCAAAGACTCTCAACATATGATGTACATGGCTAAAAAAGATGAGAAATGGTTTATCGTAAAGGATGGAAAAGAATCGGCCCACTATGATGGGGTTGCACTCCCTACATTCAGTCCTGATTCAAAGCACTATGCATTTATCTGTTTGAAAAAAGGTGTATGGTCTATAGTATGTGACGGAGTGGAGGGGAAAGCGGAATTTGCCGGCTTCCTTAAAGACTCAAGTATCGAATTTGATTCGCCAACGCATATTCATATTCTTGCAATGCAGGTGGCGTCAGGAGGCACAACCCCTGAACTTAAATTTGTCAAGCTTACAGTAGATATAAAATAGAAACAGCTCCGATCTGGTCGCATAATTTTACATTACTCTAGAGGCAATTGCAAAACTTAAAAAAGGTGTCACCCCCGCGAAAGCGGGGGTCCAGAAGTTTTTGAAAAGACTGGATTCGAAGCTTCCGCGGGAATGACGATCTTGGTCTTTTGCAATCGGCTCTTTATATTATTCAATATTATATAAAACGGAGCAATACTATATTTTATTATATACCAACTATAAAGATGCGCAGTTATCGTTTTAGTACCCTATTATTTCTTATTTTTCTTGCTATTGTAGTTCTTGCTACAATTGCTCTTAGATATGCAGAACCTATAAATGATGGAGATATCTGGTTTCACCTCGCATATGGCAGATATTTTATTGAACATCATACCTTGACGGTAGATCATTCCATTTTCAGCTGGACCCCTGCTAAAAGCCATTGGATATATTGTGCATGGATACCCCAGACCATTTTTTATCTGCTCTATGAAACATGCGGATTCTCTAGTCTATATGCATTGCGGTATCTGGTCATTATCACGTTTCTATTTTTTGTATTTTTAATAGCAGGAAAGAATCGGGCTAAATTTTTACCATACATCTTGCTCATATGCCTTATAGGCTTACTGATGGCTCCTGCAGGTCTGCGCATCAAGGCTGATCTCTTTTCATTTTTATTCATGACCACCCTTGTATTCCTGTGGTTCAGATTCAAGATCAACCCTGATAAAAGCTGGCCTGTTCTTTATTTGTTGCCAGTGCTGTTCTTGTTCTGGGTGAATTCCCATCCTGGTTTCATCTTCGGGGCAATATTTCTCAGTCTTGTCTTTACAGGAGAGATTATTAATCGACTTGCCGGATCATCAGAAAAAATCCATCAGAAGATCTTGATCCATTTATTCATCGCCTGTGTTTTAAGCATGGTTTCAGTCTTTATAACCCCTTATGGATGGGAATATCCGATTTCTCTGGTAAATGAGCTTATTTTCAATTCAAAAGCTTTTTCCAGGGATATCCGGTCAATCGCTGAATATCAGTCTATCTTTTTACCCCAAGCATCTCATTTTCACTTCATCGATTACCTCACGGCTTCATCGGTCGTGCTTGCAATGCTTTTACTTGCCCAACTGAAAAGACATCGCATCGATTGGGGGGTTTTGCTTGTAACCGCCTTCTTCATGATCCTTTATATGAAATACATGAGATTAACCTATTACTGGGCAATTATCTTTGTATTTTTAGCAAGTTACTTAGCAAGACAGGTTTACCAGAATGATCCAGGACCTTTAATAAAAAAACCGCTGAAAATTGCAATCCATGGCATTACCTTTATTCTTTTGCTATTTTTTGCCGTGCGAGCGCAATATGAAACTTTCTGCGCCCCAACTATTGGATTTAACCCTAATTATATAAGCCCAGAATCAGAAGCAGGCTATATACGCCAGAACTTCCCACATATGCTCATGGGGAATGATTACTATTGTGGCTCTTATCTTCTTTGGTCACTATGGCCCACAAAAAAAGTATTCATTGATGCACGATATTTTCCCTATAGTGAATGGTATGATGAAGCACATAAATTCGAAGGTAGTAAAGATAAAGCCACAATAGAATCTCTATTAAAAAAGTATAAATGCGATCTATGGTGCCTCTCCTATTATACGCCGGTACTCCAATATTTCATTACATCGCCGGATTGGAGGCTTGTTTACTATGGGCCTTCAGCCTGCATTTTCCTGTCAAATAGAGTAGATATATCTCAACAAACCCGTTCCGTTGCTGAATCTATATCTAAAGTCGGCATATATCAGGCCTATCTTATCACCATGTTTGCATTACGAGTAGGTGATCTTGAAGTTGCGAATAATATCGTGAAGGCAATGAAGCCAAATCCGATTTGTCCCTTGCAGGCTAGTTGGGCAATTAATGCCAAGCTCAATGTCGGCGATAACCTTCTCAACCAAGGGAAATATTATGATGCTATCGGAGTTTACTCTGATGCTATCATGCAAGTTCAGCAGCATCCTTTACTCAGTCATCTTTGGGGCCATGACTTTTATACTGATCTTGTCATGATTCACCAGAATCTTGGCAATTCACTTATGAAGGTAAATCAAATTGGTGAGGCAATCAAGCAGTACAATCAGGCCTTGAAAATAAAACCCGACCTTGCCACTGCCCAAAGTAATCTTGCTCTTGCAATGGCTCAGATGACAAAGATTGATGAATCCATATCAAAGCTCGAATACATCTTAAAAAACAATCCCTATCCTCTGAAGATACTTAACTCTTTGGCTGTATATTATTCAATGAAGGGACAATACGATAGAAGTATAGATTATTTAATGAAAGAGCTAAACATAACCCCCGAGAACCCTGGGGTCTATTATAATTTAGCATGTATATACTCCAGACAGAATAGATTGGAGGAGTCAAAAATATTTCTGGATAAGGCTATCAAGAAAGGTTTCAATGATTGGGATATGCTGAAAAAAGATCATGATCTGGACAACTTGAGGAATACAACAAACTATAAAAACTAAACGACCCTCGCCTTCCAGGAGAGGGTCGTTTAGTTAAAGTGCAGAATAAATTTTAGGTTTCTTGTCTTGCAATGCTCACCCAGAATAATCTTTTTTCGAGCAGATTATACAAGACCCATGCAATAAATATGGACAAGGAAAAGGATATAAGTGAAAAAATTGTAAGCCCTAAATATGGATGATCGATCATCATCCCTGCTCTGTTAAATATCGACTTCATAGGGTGCATAACAAAGGTATGTACGAGGAAAAAACTGTAGCTTATATTGCCAAGGAATATCATTACTGCATTATTAAAATTCGTGTTAATAGCCCATAAAAAGAAGACATACGCAAATACAGAAGAAGGAAAGATTAACAGTTCATGGTTGGGCGCATAGCTGAAAATGCCAAGAGATAGCATGGAAAGCATTACCATGAGTGATATAATTCCTACCCAGGGATTAATCTTCTGCCGTGGGGTATAATATACCAATATCCCCACAATGAAATATATAAACCTTGGAAACTGATAAATAAGAAGGGATACGATAAACAACAGTAAGGTCATCTGGACATAATATATCCATGATTGCTTTCTGGTATTATAAGCCCTGTAAACAAGTCCCCATAAAATATAGAACATAAATATATAGCTTATGCACCATGCAACCGGTATCGCAATAGGAAAATCAAAGACACCAGGAAGCAGCAGAAGATTTATAAAAAGGCCCTTAAGCCATCCTGCTAATGAAACCTTACTCAACCAACTATGATCGGTAATAGGCCCTATAGAAAATATGAAGATGAGCATGGTAAGGTAAACGGGATAGATTCTCGCTATCCTTCTCCGTAAATAAAAGAAAAGGCCGCTTGACCTCTTTATACTTCCTACAGCAAGATACCCTGCAATGATGAAGAATATATCTACACCTGCGGCTCCACTCCCGAAAATGTAATAGAGCCAATAGCTTGAGGGTAAAAGGTTTGACCATACTCCAGTTGTACCAGCTCCATAGATATGGAACAGAAAAATAATGAGTATTGCAAACCCCCTCCAAAATTGAATTGAATTATTCATAATGCCTTTATATTGAGGTTTTGGACGAGAGTCTATATCCTGATATCTTTGCATATTCCGCATTTAAGATCGGGCCAAATATTTCAGGGTTATTTTTCATTCAAAACTCTTGGATATGAGCTGTAGTAGCTCCGATCCGATCTGACAGAGTGTATCCTTTTAGTTCTCCTCTTGGTAACAGTTCAGTCCCCATTCTCAAGGCGGATGAGTGAGGGCGCACCTGGGGGACGTCCATAAGCAATTAAGTTCTGAGCTTTTTACTTACATCAACAAATCTCATTTGAAAAGAGTAGTTAACTCAAATTATCAATGTGTTGAGAAAATCGTTTTAAGTCTGATTTGCCATTTTCCGTTAGTAGTATAGCGGTCTCTTAATTTTTCATATATGAAATCTAAACACATAGGAATCGTTATACCTAAGGTTAAATAGGCAATCCACCAATAATGTTGTGATGTGATAACAGGAAATTTAGCCAAATAGATTAAAGGTTCTTTTTTATATAATACATAAAACAGATTTACTGCTTTGAAAGCAACAAACTGAAGAGCCATTATAGAAAGACTCCTCCGCCCTATATCTGAAAATAGGTTGGCAACATACTTATATCTTTGAATAATATTAGCCAAATACAGATTTACATATATGCCTGTAAAAGAACCTACAATAAAAACTAGTGGATTATTTAAGTTTCGATATACTAAAGCCAAGTATACGCTGCCATATTTATTGCAAGTATAAATTAATAGAAAAAAACTGATAACAGCAGGAAACCAGTGAATATATTTATTAAGATCTAGTCTCTTAAGGATATAACCAGCATAAAATACAAGCAAAGTTATAAATGCAACAAGTAAATGAAAATGATCACACCAATGATACTTTTCATGATCTAAATAGTAACCTATAATGAATGCAAATAATACGACCCATGGAATAATATTGAGGTTATATCTTTTATTGATTTTAACATTAATAATTGATAAGATTAAAAACATAATATTAACAACAAACAATGCAACCAAAAACCACAGAGCACCCACTAATGGCTCACCACTATGAAACACCATTATGCCTATAAATTTATAGAAAAACTTAAAGCAGTTATACTTGTATACTCCCTCCGCATATCCATATAGATGAAGATTGTATAATATATTATGAAGAATGAGAAAAATAACATTATAAATCCAGTATGGGAAAAGAAGCCTTTTACATTTCTTTATTATAAACTCTCTTGGTTTATATGTATATTTATCTTCAAATAGATATCCGGAAACAAAAAAGAACAAAGACAAATGATACATGTATAGATATGGTCCTATCGGTGTTCCAATATGACCAATAACAATAGCTATAATTCCTAAACCTTTTAAGATATCCCAATAATTGTTTCTATTCATATGAGCATTATACATATAAAAAGATTCACCTTTTGCAGGATAATACCATTCCTTTGAAATCGATATCATTTCTTGGGTAATGCATTTTACAGATAATATTTATGGACAAATCGTTCATTCATGGATGCTTGGATGGTTGACTGTAAATCACATTATCATTTATTGTACTATCTCTTATTAAAGAATAAAATGCAAAGTGAGAGGAAGATGTAATGCAGAAGGAATTTTACTACGATGACAACCCTGAATGCAAGTTGTGGGATAACATGTGGGCATCCAGGACTATTGAACAGGAACTGGAAGCTTGTAGTATGGAGACCCCTCCCAGGGAATTATTTTTGAAGTATCTCACAAAGAAAGATAAGATTGTAGAGGCCGGGTGCGGGTTTGCAAAGTGGGTGATTTATCTGCATAGGCGCGGGTTTGACATTATAGGCATAGACAACAATGAGTTCGCAATATCCAAGCTGAAAGAGTTCGATGCATCGCTTCAGGTGGAAGTGGGAGACATACTGAATATCAAGTATCCTGACAACTATTTTGATGCGTACATATCAATGGGGGTGATTGAACACTTTGAAGAAGGGCCGCATGCGGCATTGAATGAGGCATACCGGCTGCTGAAGCCGGGCGGTTTGGTCTTTGTATCAGTGCCGACGGTAAATACTATCAGGAGATTCTACAGACGGCCTGTCCGCAATGCTCTGAACATGTTTCTCAGATCCCTCATAATAGTCAAGAAAGGTTGGTCAGAATCCAAATCTAAAGCATGTATTGATGCGATTGATAATTTACTTCCCGAAAAGGTGAAAAATAACTTATTAGGAAGGAAAGATATATATTACCATTTCACCGAGTACCGGTATACGAAGGATGAGCTGGAGAATTTTTTGAGACAGTCCGGATTTGAAATAATAAAAACCATACCTCATGACTTCTATGAATCCAATGACCATGCGATCGGGTTGTGGTTGGACTTTCCTTTTTTAAGGAATTTCAAGGGGGGGGCAAATTTCAGGCTCAATCCCATTGGGAAAGTATTTTCGCGAGTTCTAGACAGTATATCCCCATGGATTGCCTGTGCCAGTGTCATATGTGTAGCCAGGTCATTGAAGAATGCCCAGCCAAGATGAACTTCAACCCTGCCTAATGAAGGACAAAACTAATCTCCAGTCGCTGTAATAGTTTGATTGGAAAAGTGTTAGTCAATTATGAATAAGTTCTTGCTCAAAAGGAAAATCAAGGCACTCCTAAGGCGGTTCTTAAAGGGTGTTAGTCAATATTCGACTATCCTATGGATAGGACCACTCTCTATTCGAATTAATCGTTCCAGGAAAATCTGCTCTACGATAGCGAGCATGAACGGGGGTTGGTTGCATGGAATCAGGAAGGCACTGGAGATTGTCCTTACTGAAGGACTTGCAGGAATAGGCCCGTACATACTGAATGTCAAGATGCAAATACTGAAACAAAGTCTGGAGCCTCATTTCGGCAGACATTACAGAGAGGTTTATCACTCTGAAGCTGATTTTCTCTCTCATCCACCAGGGAAAATCGGTATATGTATCCGGTTAGGTCAAATGGAAATACTTGATGCGATGCTTGGATCTTTATCAGATGTGCCTTTTGAATACGACTTATATATAGCTGTTCCAGATAGGAAATCTAAATCTATAGCAAAAGGTAAACTGAATAAATTAATAAAGATCAAAAAGCTAAGGATATCAATCGTACCAGACCAGGCAAAAGATACAGTGCCCATGCTTCTGACATTTGCAAAAAGTATCCGGAACAATGATTTTATTTGTCATATTCATACAACTGATTCATCACATGAAGTCAAAGGGCAGATTGACTGGCTAAATCATGCAGCAGATTATCTCTTGGGGTCGCAAAAGAATATTATTAACATCTTCAAAATATTCGAAGATCATCCTGAGGTCGGGCTCATATACCCGGAGCCTTATCGGGACATGCCATATTGGAAGTATACCTGGCTTTCGAATACCAAAGCAGCCGGGTTACTATTCAGCAGATTGGGGATGCATGCAGATTTTACTGGTTATACTGATTTTCCTGTAGGATCGATATTCTGGGCAAGGGTCAAAGCAATTGAACCATTGCTAAGCACGGGTTTAGCCGATAAAGATTTTTCCAGAGAAATGGAAAAAGCTGATGGAACTTTCGTCCATACAATGGAAAGATCACTGGTCCATGTTCTCAGAAGCAGGGGGATGTCATTCAGCGAGATCAATCCTGAAAATAATTGTTACAGAATAAATTTTGGCTCAAAGAATCTATGGCAGTATTGGAACAAGAGCAGTGAAGAGCTTTGTAAAGCCATGGATAAGTTTGAAGTCATTTCATTTGACATATTCGATACGTTGATAACCAGGCCGGTGCTTGTCCCTGATACAGCGTTCGAGATTGTGGGGATTACAATCAACAAAAGTCTCATGTTGAAACTCGACTATGTCAAATGCAGGAAGCAGGCTGAATTCCGTATCAGGATTAACAATGATTTCACCGGCGATTGTTCCATCGATGACATCTATGAAGAGTTCCGGAAAACAACCGGACTATCCGAGGCACAGTGCGAAGCGATAAAGAAGATCGAGATACAAAATGAGATCGATCTCTGCACCCCGAGAGAAGAAATGATCGACATATTCAATTATGCAAGATCAAAAGGTAAACGAATAGTACTAATCTCTGACATATATCTGAGAACACAAGACATCGAGGCAATGCTGTCAAAATGCGGAATCAGCGGCTATGATAAGATCCTTTTGTCTTCAGAATTGAATAAAAGAAAAGATACGGGCGAATTATGGGACTATTACAAGCACTGGATCAATACTCCCGGCTGCCTGCACATCGGAGACAATGAGTACTCCGACCAATGTCTTGCAGCAGCTAGGGGGTTGGCCTGTTATCACGTGATGTCAGGCAGAAACATGTTTTATAACATTCATCTCGGGAATGGTTTTCACGGAAAATTTCATGATGGAATCCATAGTGGAGATTCAGCCAGTGTAGGCACAATTATTTCGAAAGAGTTCAACAGCCCGTTTGCTTTGCATTTAACAGACGGGAGATATGCAATAAATAGTTTAAAGAAACTAGGATACGTAATATTCGGGCCGATATTCATTACATTCATCACATGGCTTATCAGAAATGTCATGAATGATAAAAGAGATCTGCTGCTGTTCTTGGCCAGGGAAGGGTATGTCTTCGAGAAGTTTTATAATACGATAATTAAGAGCTATGGCCGCTATAACATTCCTTTCACCAAGATTGACAGTAGATATCTTTTAGCTTCCAGGAGGGCTGTTTCTGTTGCTTCAATTATGAAAGAGGATGATATTCTGGATTTGATAGAAGCACCCTACAAGGGGACGGTTTCAAATCTGTTAGTTTCAAGATTCGGAATAACCAACGATAATACTCTTGATGGAAGCGAGAGTATTTCTTTGCCTGAGGATTACGGGAAAGTTAAGGATATAATCGGGTTATATAAGGGTGAGATACTGCGGAACGCAAAAAGTGAAAGAGATAATTATATAAGCTATTGCCGGGAGCTGGGCTTGTTCAAATATGACAATATTGCAGTAGTTGATCTGGGATATTCAGGCTCCATGCAGTATTATCTTTCGAAAATAATAAGCAAGCCCACTATCGGCTATTATTTTATGACGAGAAGCGACACTTTAAAAGGCATTCGATATGAAGGCAACTTGATGAAGGAATGTTTCAGTAATATTGATAAAGATGCCAACCACAGCATTAATACCATTTATGCCTTTATACTCATATTTGAAGGTTTGCTGACTTCTCCGGCCGGCCAATTCATAAAATTCAACTACGACAATGATGTGCTGAAACCGATATTCGACACGCCCGGGCATTCACAAAAAGTATTTGATTCATTAAATCAGATATATGAAGGGACCCTGGATTTTATGGAAGACATGGTGAAGTATCACGGCAACTATTTATTAGACCTCACATTCACACAAAAAATAACACAATTCATGTTGGAACATATAATGCTGGAGCACAACACAATTTCAGATGAAATAAAGAGTCTGTTTGCTGTCGAAGACAAGTATTGTTCTGATGGTGATATTTCGGTCTTTGACTATTATGCAAAATACTATGGTAAGACTGGATGAATGTATCAGATTGTGATGTGCTGAAATTATCTGTTAAAAAGAGCTCAATGGTCATTTGGTCTCGGGATGAACACATAGTTGAATACATTCTGTGAGGCCCCTTTATTGGCAAGCGAGTTTTTAAAACCTGCGGGAGTAATAAGGCTGTTATCTTTGTTTGCCAGTCGTACTTCATAATTATGTTGCCAGAACAGATCGAACGTGGCTTCATAATTCGGATTCCGCCCACCTGGACAAAATAAGCTCTGATTCACTTCTATGAACCAGGTAGGGCGTGGGTGCATGGTTAAGGTTTCCTCAGCACCCCTCAATACATCGAACTCTGCACCTTCCACATCGATCTTTATGAACAGCTTTTTCCCCTGGAACCGATCACCGAGGATATTATCCAATGTGTTGACAGGAATAATCTGTTTGAATCTTTCGGAATAACCTGCCCAACCTTTGACCAGAGAAGCGCAGAGACCTGAAGCACCATATAATGTCAGCATGCCAGGCTTGCTGCTTAATCCTATAGGAAAAACCTCTGCATCCGTCCAGCCGTTGTTGCTTAAGTTGGCATAAAGGCATTCGAGGTTCTGCCATTGTGGCTCAACTGCAATGACATGTTTCCCAAGGGACAGGGCAACACAGGAATAATATCCGATGTTGGCCCCGACATCCACGAATACATCGGCAGTGTTCAAATGGTTTCTGATTATATCCAGCTCATCACTCTCGAATTTCCCCTTTAACATTAACCGGTGTTCCTTATAGTTTTTTGATACCAAGTCAAACCCGAAGGGTGTTGATGCTTTTATTTTTGATTTAAAAACATATGTATACATAAAGTCAGAAAAGATATGTATTTTCCATCGCGTCGATAAGCGGAGATTATTTATATATGAAAACAGCCTGAAACGCTTCAATATTGACTTAATCACAATAACGTCCCTCAGAGGATTTTAAACTTATTCTGGTTTCTATACTCCGTATAGACAGGTGTAGTAAAGAAACTGCTCTATCCAGGGCTTTAATAATAGGATCAACAGCAGAAGTAATCGCCTGAAAGCCTCATATTCAAGGCTGTTCAACTGCCTTATGTATGAAGACCATCTTCTGTGTAATAATCATTTTCGAAAATTTTGATTTGACTGAGGGCTTACCCCTTGTGAGATCACCTGCCCCTTGTTCATCGATTAACTGTTTGACAAACCCCACCATCCCATAACCGTGTGATTCAAATGGAACTTTGAGTAAAAGATTATAAGGGGGAAGCAACCCTGATCTTATTGCTGCTGGGTTTATTTTATAGAGAATTTTGCTCAAAATTAAAAAGATTATTTTTGTTATCATATTGAAGAGGTGCATCAGTCCAGATCGTTTACCGGAAAATATTCTTCTTTCAATTATAAGAGGAATCTTTATTAAAAAGTTAATGCGGGGCCGCAAGCCTGATCGCAGTTTTGATAGAAGTCCTTCTTTCAGTTTATAATTTTTCCCATCCGCACAAAAGTCAAAATAACCGGTTATCCAATCTTCTATGACAAATATGCCACCAGGCTTCAAATGATTATCAAAGAGATGCCAGAACGACTGTTTTGTATACTCTCCAATATGAGATGCATCGTCAATGATGATGTCAAAACCTCCCGGAGTCATCTTGGTGGCAACTTCTGATAAGAACACTGTATCAGTCTGACTGCCCTCGAAGAGGGATATCCGTTCTTCCTGGGGGAAGTCTTTCGGGACGTTAATATCAATACCTACGATAGTCCCTTTTGGGAAGTAGTCTCTCCATAACAAGAGTGATTCTCCCTTATAAATACCAAGCTCGAGAAGCTTTATATTTTCATTAACCCACGGTTCAAGAACTTGATCATAGTCTTCCATAAGTCGGCTTGAAATTTTATCGGAATTATATTTTTCCAAGGTCAGCTGCTTGCTTCGCATCTTTAAAACCCCCTTCTAGGAATAGATCTAAATTTTCATAATAAAAGTTAATAAAAATAAACATCATGAGTATATCATTAAAAGGCATATGATTTCATTTAATCTTTTCTCCAATACCTGCCGGTCCAGTCAATTTCCTTTATCTCAGAAACTATCCCGTTCTCCGTTCTAAAATCATCTACCGCTTTTCTGCATCTGCCTATGCAACCATAATCGTCAATGATACAGAATCCACCTTTGGAGAGTTTTGGATACAGATTTGTAAGGGCATCCATGGTGGAGCTGTACATATCACCATCAAGCCTGAGGACTGCAAGTTTGTCTATGAGTGCGTTTGGAAGTGTATCTTTGAACCATCCCTTCAGGAAAACAACCTGGTTATCAAGGAGGCCATATTTTTTGAAGTTGTCTTCGACATCCTTCTGAGCCACTGAAAAGTATTTCATTGTGTACATCTCATCACCTTTATCATCAAGATATCTCTCTGTATCCGGCTTCGGCAATCCTTCGAAAGAATCTGCCACATAGACTTTGCGGTCATTCACTCCATAGGCTGCAAGAACAGCACGCATAAATATGCAGGCTCCACCCCTCCACACACCTGTTTCAATCAGGTCGCCTTCTATCTTTTCTCTTATCGCTGTCTCAATACAGAATTGTATATTATCAAGGCGCTTTATTCCGATCATCGTATCAGCATATCCTGGGTATGAAATAGTTCCATCTATTCTTTGAGATTGAGTATACGAAATTTCATGGACAAGTATCAGTTGTTTCAATTTGAGGATCCGATGAACAGTGGATAAGATCATTCTCATGATCGGGTTCAACCTGCTGTTGTAGAAAGAAAGAGGCCTTGGCGGTTCAGGCCATAAGGTAAAGGCAAGGGTCTTTTTCATTAAGTCCAGATAGAGTTCCGCAGGTGTTTTTTCCATTATAGTTTCCTTATGAATTAAAAAGGTTACTGCTTCAGACTCCTTAGTTTCCCGATCAGGTGAATGATGATAGGAGGAACAAAGAGCCTTAAGATATTAAGTATTGATGACTTATCTATCCTCATCATGGTTCGTTTCGGATAATCTGTATATACAGGGATGGCATTGGAAGATATCCGTTTCAGATAACCCTTGGGGTTCCAGGTTATAAAAAAGTGTTCTCTGTCCCTATCGATCATGAAATCCTCATTTTCAGCTATGAAAGTCGTAATCGCTTCATAAGGGCCTGGATCCGGTCCATGATCGAGCCCGTGATGGATGATGCTGTCTTCGACTATGAGATAGTCCCCGGGCTTAATGAATGTTGAGTATGCTCGTAATACGTTTAACGTATTGTCATATGTGTGTGAGCTGTCTTCGATCACCAGAACCCTCTCTTCATTTGAAATAATCTTCTTTACATCATCAAGCCTTTGACACGCATCTCCTTCGATCAGAGTTATTCTGGGATGGTTTTTTATAAATTCCGGTACCGTTTCATGAGATAGGTCGAGACCGATAACCCTGCCTTTGCCGAGCAGGTCACAAAGATGTGCCAGGAACAGGGTGCTCCCGCCATTGAAGTTGCCGATTTCAATTATTACATCAGGCTGGGTTTCGTATATAATCTCCTGATAAACCCATGAATCCATGGGGCTCTTCATCGTCCATACGCCGAAATATTTTGTTTTCCCCAGTATACCATTACCGATGATTTGAAGGATGTTGCGCAGAGGTACAGCCAGGCCATCTTCCATATATTGAGCCATGCTTATGATCTCCTTTTACCTAATGATCAGGAAGCCAATTGGAAATGTGTATATTCTATCAATTGATTGTATGAGGATAAATTCCTGGTTATTCTTGAATCGAGTAGTTTAAGATATTCTCAGATACTGATGAGAAGCCAGCCTATTAACATTGGTCCTTTAAAAACTTTACTTGAAGTCCTCTGGCTATAATGTAGAATTGAATCAGATTCGGAGAAAATCCCGGCTGGCGGACCTTGAGAAATAACATGAGGTTAAGGGTTTTCAGTACCCCACCTTTTTGAAGGGTATCAATAAAACTGTTCAGGTAGGGCGGGACATCACAGGAAAGGTCTATCAGGCGCTGTTTCAGTGCCTTTGCCTGATGATGGAGTTGCACCAGTATTCTTACAATCCAGTCAGTGTTCAATTGGATTCTTCTGGAAGCTTTTATAATTGTTTGAATAATCCCTTCTATATTTAAAATGAAAAGGGGGCGCGCCCTTCCCGTGACATTGTTTTCGTGCTGCCTGTAGAGGACTGTGGCTTCGGGTATGAATAGAATCTTCCCAATGCTTGCTGCAATCATGGCAATCCAGCCGTCATGGTTCATTAGGACATCAGGGAAGGGGAGGCTTTTCTTTATTAAAAGCCTGTTGCAGAGCATCGTACAGCCTGAAACATAATTCTGTACCAACAGGGTCTTCAGGGGGTCGATATCACTATGTTTCCAACGCTTTACTATCATGTGGGAAGGGGCAATAACATGGTTCTCTTCATCAATGAGGCTAAGGTCGCTATGGACCAGCAAGGGAATATCCGGGCCGTACTTCTCCTCAGCCATTCTCATTCTCCGGCAACACGCCTCGAGCTTATCATGGAGCCAGATGTCGTCCTGGTCGGAAAATGCTACATAATCACCAGTGCAGAGGCTTGCTGCCTGTGAGAAATTTTTTATGAGGCCAAGTGTTTTCTCATTCCGGAAGATTCTCACCGGGAATGGCGCCGTTTTCGAGAATTCTTCCAATATATCAACTGTCGAGTCAGAAGAGGCATCGTCACAAGCAACCAGCTCATAGGGAGGCAATGTCTGCCTCACATAGCTTTCCAGCTGTTCTTTTAAATATCTTTCACCCTTATAGGTGGCTAGTGCAATGGATATCCTCGGATGTATGCTCATAGTTATTTCGTTTACATTCTTTTCAATACATTACTCAACTCATATTAATAGGTTATCTTGATCGATCGCCGTAGAATCTGGCTATATAGAGCATGTCACACAAAACATGCAGTACATAAGCTGCTGCCATTGCCAGGCTCAAGCCGATAGCTCCATAAAGCGGTACCAGAAAATACGATGCCGTGATTGATGTTATTGCCCAGACCGCGGCTGTCGCAACCAAGAACCACATTTTCCCTATACTAAGTATGGCAACCCCGACAAAATTATCGATCACAATAATGACAGCAGAAAAAGACATGAACATCAATACGTACTTGCCGGACAAAAACCCAGCTCCATAAATCTTCATGATAAAGGGCGATGCCACCGCTATCGCTATTGCAACCCCCAGGGCGCTTATTCCAATCAATATAATACTATACCAGAATGTTTTCAGATATTGAATGCGCTGTTTTGTGCCATGGAAGTCCGAGAGCATAGGCAGGGCAATTGCATTCAGGCATTGCGGAATGAAAAATATCACCTTTTGCCAGGAACCTGCAACGCCGAAGATTCCCATTTCCGCATACCCTTTTGGTATATTGACAAGCATTGCCATGCAGGCCCAGTTTGCCGGGGTGAACATAACACCTCCCAGCACAGCCGGCAGACTGAATTCAAGCAGGATGTACAGCTCCTTGGTGCAGCCGGTAAAGCGAATGGGCACACCAGCTTCCCGCGCCGCCTTATGGATCTCTATATTGCTGATGATACAGCCCACGGCCCCGGAAATGACATATCCTACAACTGCCCCGGGCAAGCCGAAAAAATAGACCCCTCCGACAAGGAGGGGGAACAAGAGCACTCCGTTCAGGATAGTTATCCAAGCGATGGTTCGAAATGCCTCAAGGCCTGCAAGGGTACCCATCTGGACGCTGCTGAAGGCACCGAAAAATATAATACCGGCTCCAATGCGCATGAGGTTTGCAAGGTGCGGGGCGGCAAGTGTCCTTTCAGCAAGCCAGGGTGCAGCAGGGATAAGGGCACCAATCATCAGGACCGCTGATCCTGCTGCCAGCAGATAGAAAAGTGCAATGATTCGCCCTGCCTTGGCCGGGTCATTTTTTCGGAATTCCGCTACATGTTTAATCGACGTCATTCCAATGCCGAAGAAAGCGAACATGTTGAACAGGCCGACAGTGCTTATGACCATACCGTACTCGCCGAGAAGCTCTTTGCCGAGCAACCGCGCCACAAAGATCGATGAGATCATGGTAAGGGCCTGGGGTATCCCGGTGCCGATCATGGACCAGAATGCCCCATGGGCGATTCGATATCCGACCGGGGAGGTGCTCCTGTTGTCCCAGTAGTACCGCAGGGGGGCAGGCATAAGTTTATCTGCTATTTTACCAAAATCCAATTTCTTCATTGGGTCGCTAGTAAAACTTAGAAGTTGATACCATACTCAGTTTGTGGGATTGGAGAGATGATGCCTGCTCGACCGGTTATTATTGATTGAAATGAGATGTCCTGCCTGTTAAACCGTCAAAGACACCACGAAGGGCAAAGGTAGCTATATATACTCCACGGATCACATGTATACCCGCATAATGTATCAGGATATGTGCCATGACCATAGGCATGTATCTCAGATTATATTTTTTTGAAAGCAGCACCAGATTCCTGCTTGCATAGTACCACAATGCTTTGCCTGGTATACTTGGCACGATATAGTGGGTTACCAGCTTGTCGGAAAAGGTGCAGAGCCGGTAGTTTGTTTTTTTTCTTACCCTGAGCCCGAACTCAATATCCTCATGATACATGATATAGTTCTCATCGAAAGATCCTATCCTGTCGAACACATCCTTCCTGTAGAAAGCCGCGGTGCCTGCTATAAACTCAACTGTGCGCACCCCTTGGAAGTCATCATGAAGGTTGTGTGGCACCCCACGCACATAGCGTCCACCGGTGAACCAGTTTTTTCCGGATTGATCCACCACAATACAGGTGACCCCGCCGATGGAGCTGTCTGAGTCCAGGATCTCCACATTCCTCTGGACGAACGTGCTCTCCACCCCGGTGTCGCTGTTGAGGAAGCATAGATATTCTCCTTTTGCCAATTTTATCCCCCTGTTGCAGGTCTTCACAAAGCGCAGGTTAACCTCATTGTGAACCAGTTTCATGTAGGGTCTATCCTTGATATATTCCTGCACAAATGAGATCGTTTCCTTGTCCGGTGTACAGTCGTCTATGATAATGACCTCAAAGTCTTTGTAGGTCTGGTTATCTAATGTGGGGAAGAGCCTCTGCAGGCATTCCTTCTGATTGTAGTGTGGGATTATGATGCTGACCTTGACCTTCTTATCTCCCATTCCTGCCTCCGATTATGGCGTATATTAATATTGAGATAGGGGCATAATGTTGGCTAAGTATATTAAACCTTGAGCGCTCCGATACCGTCCATATACCGTTTCAGCCCATCCTGCCAATCGGGCATGAGGTCTTTGCCCAGGGCCTTCAACCCAGCGTTCTCGAGGACCGAGTACTTTGGCCTTGGTACCTTCATCGGAAACTCATCCGGACCTGCGATCGACAGCTTTATCTGAATACCCGACAGTTCGAAGATCTTAGCTGCGAACCTGTACCACGAGCAGCTCCCCTGCGCTGTAGCGTGATAGAGGCCGTATGTGTCCATATCGGTCATGGCAACGATCTGCCTAGCGACATCACCGGTGAAGGTGGGAGTCAACACCTCGTCGTCAACGACCCGGATCTCATCTCTTTCATTGCCCAGTTTCAGCATCAGCTTGACGAAGTTGTTTCCGCCTTTTGCGCGGCAAGGGTTTGCACCGTAAAGTCCCGATACCCTGACAACAAAGTGTTTCTTCGCCATCGTCCTTACAAAGGACTCGCCGGCAAGCTTGCTGTTCCCGTACGCGTTGAGGGGAAGGGGATAATCGGTCTCTACGTAGGGCGCCTTTTTTTTGCCGTCGAATACGTAGTCAGTGCTCAGGTAAAACAGGATAGCATCGAGCTCGTTGGCTATCAGAGACAGATTCCTCGCCCCCAGCCCGTTCACCTGGAATGACTTCAAGGGGTCGTCCTCGCACTTCTCCACATTGTGCATGGCAGCAGTATTCACGATCACACCCGCATCAGCCTGCTGTAAGGCGGTCCTTATAGATGCATAGTCTGCAATATCGATAGTTTCATGGTTCAATGGAATTACATCGCGGCCGCCGGCTGAGAATGCTGCACACACATCACACCCCAGTTGACCGTTTGCTCCGATCACGGCTACTCTCATATTCTTATCTCTTAGCCTCGTCCATCATCTTGAAAACTTTAATATTGTAGTAGTTGGGGTTGTCCACGTCTTTGAACTTTTCCATATTTTCCGCCAGGTTTTTTACGATGTCCTTGACAGTGTATCGCGGGTTGAAGCTCAAGACGTTGCGTGCCTTTTCCAGGCTGACCTTGTAGTTCCTGAAGTCCTCCAGAAACTTGATGTTCAATTTGGCATCAATACCCAGATGCTCCTTGACTCCTTCTCTGACATAGTCGGCTATCTCGCCGATGGTATAGTTGGCGGATGCCACGTTGAATATGCCGGAAAGATGGTAATCCGCATCGATGGAGCGTATGTATGCCGAGGCTGCATCCCGGATATCCAGCATGGGCCTCCAGATCGAGGCATTGTTGACCGTGATCGTTCTGTCTGCGATGGCGCTCTTGAACATGGTGTTCACCACCAGGTCCAGACGCATCCTTGGACTGTAACCGCTGATAGTACCTTTTCGCAGGCAGATGGCAGAGAATGTATCGTCCTGAAGGCTCAGGCAGGCAAACTCCCCCTGGAGCTTGGAGATTCCATAGGGATAGCTGGATACGGCAAGAGAATCCTCGTCGCAGAGCTTATCAACGGAATAGCCGTAAACCGAACATGAGCTCCCGAAAATGAAGCGTTTGATTCCGGCTTTCTTGGATATATATGCAAGATAGGCAGGTGTTGCGGCATTACCCGTGAAGTTCTGGGACGGAGAATATTCAGCCATAGGGTCATTGGACAGTCCGCCAAGGAAGACCACCTGATCGTACCCTGTGATATCCTTCTCTCCCAGTGACATGATATCCCGTTTCATGACATTGACTTCCTTGGGCAGATGGTTCCCGAACCACAATAAATCGACAACATCCACCTGGTAATCGCGTTCCAAGAGACGAGGTACCAAGACCGACCCGACATAGCCGGCTCCGCCTGCAACCAGTATCTTCATTGTCTAAACTCCTTTTGGGATTTCAATTATGTTTCGAGCGCTTTTTAGCCCGCGAGTATCAGCGCCTCTAGTAGGGAAAGAAGCGCGACTCATCTCTCTGCAGCCAATCTGCCAGGGTCTGCGCGGACTGGTCCTTCTGGGATAGGATTGGGGTTTGTGTCGGCCACTTGATCCCGATCGCCGGATCGTCCCAGCGGATACCCGATTCAGCCTTATTACTGTATATACCCGTACAGAGATACTGTACTTCCGCATAATCACTGAGCACACAGAAACCCCTGGCGCAACCGGCAGGCGCCCAGACCTGCAGCCGGTTCTCGCTGGATGCCTCGACCCCGAACCATTTCCCCAAGGTGGGAGACCCCTTGCGGATGTCGACAGCTACGAGAAAGGCCTTCCCGTTTGTTACCCGCATCAGCTTACCCATTGGCGGGTCCCATTGAAAATGCAGCCCTCGGACGATGTCTTTCGCTGAGCCTGAATGGTTGAGTTGAACAAAAACCTCGGGGAGACCCAGCGCCTTGAATTTGTCCTGGCGGTATACCTCGCTGAAGAAGCCCCGGTGGTCCCCGAAGACTTCCGGTTTGACGATGATTACGTCCCGTATCGGCGTTTTCTCAACAGTGAACTCCATGAATCTTTCCTCCTACGTATTAAAGGACTTCGAGATAGTCTGATGTATATATGTGAGCATTACTTTTTATCCATCCTGCACGGCTTGTGTCTGATCGTTTCTCAGCACGCTTGTCATGTTGTTGTTTCAAGTAACCTCGCATGCCCCCGTCTTATATGGGAAGACCGTATAGTCCCACCGCTAGCTGATAAAACCGAGATCCTTAATTTAGCGGTCTCACCGCCATCCAGGATGAATTGTACTGCAAATCCAATATATACAGTTTATTATAGGATCCATTTCTTGTCAAGCGCCCGTGCTTCTCTTCGTCGGGGCAGGTCAAAGCAGAGAGGGAAAGGCTCCTTAAGTTGTACTGCTATGGTTCCCATATAACGTTATCCTTGATCTTTCTTGCCGGTACACCGGCAACCATGGTATGGGCTTCCACATCCTTTGTCACAACCGAATGCGCTCCGACTATGGAGCCTTCTCCTATGGTAACTCCCTTGAGAATGGTCACGTTGTGCCCGACCCAGCAATGGTCTTTGATTATGATCTCTTTTGCGATGTCCTGAGGTGTCTCACCGGCGAAGGCATGTTTATGCATATCGCAATCCAATATTGTTGTGTTCATGGCAATATGACAATGTTCCCCAATCCTTACTCCGCCTTTTGATATTATACTTGTTGGACCGTTTATCACAGTACCATTACCGATCATCACAGTCGAATTCTGCGCTCCAATGGCAGCGTGAGGATGTAATTTAACACTGCCCATGATATGTAGGGTAGAGTTGTCCAGACCAATACCACAAACGCCTTTTGATTCAAAAACTGTGTCGTAACCTACAGATAAGACACCATTCTCCACAATTATCCTTGAGTTGTGAATATTTAGGCGAGTTGAAGGATGTATTCTGATACCTGAATTCCCAATGAGTACAATGTTACTGCCGTAGAAAAACCTGAAAAAGAACCGATTGTACAGTCTATCATAGGCATGGCTCACCAGCCTTGGCTGTAACCGAAGCAGCTTTAGGAGAGACTCCCGATAACTCATATGATCACCATTACCCCAGATTACCTAAATTGAAGTTGTAGTGAGTAAATAGATGGAACATGATAATAGCTAAGGCCGAGATTCCACGCAAAGCTGATATGTATTCAGAACATTTAATGTTGGTTTCCGCCATACGGTATTTCCTCAAAAAGTGTGTAAAAGTCTCCTTATCTGGTGGATATATGCTGCTCTATATTGTATGACATCCATACATTTCCTAAATATAATAAGTTTGAGTTGTTGAAAAAAGGTGCGCCTCACATGATAAAAAGTATTCAATCCCTTCGTGCAATTGCTGCTATCAGTGTTGTCCTTTTCCACTGCGGTGCAAAAATTGCTGAGATATCTCCTGGAGTACATTACAATCTATTTCACTTGTTTGATAGTGGGGTGGATCTCTTTTACATAATAAGCGGGTTTGTCATACCGCTTTCAATAAAATCAAACTCTTCAGACAGTGCCTGGAGATTCCTGATACATCGATTCATCCGGATTGTTCCTCTCTACTGGTTTACTACATCCCTTTTCATTGGATTATTACTTTTTTCCCCTCATATCTTTCAAACCTATAAGTTTGATTTCTGGCATAGTATATATTCATATCTTTTCTTGCCCCAATTACGTCGCCCAGTAATAAGTATTGGTTGGACCCTTGTATATTTAATGTATTTTTATATAGTATTCGCTCTCACTCTTGCGATAGTCGGTAAGTCAAAGGTAAACTGGTTAATATTTGTATTCGTATGTTCTTACTTAATCGGCCTGTATTTTCCTTATTATAAAAGATATCCCGCATTTGAGTTGATAACTTCAGAACTGCTTTTAGAGTTTGGCATGGGTTTATTATTTTATTTCCTCTATCAAAAGAATATTAGGATCAACTTTACGGTAGCAGCAGGGATGATAATATCAGGCATATTCTTATGTTATTTGTTGCAAGGTATGCCTCGGTTATACAGCTATGGCATGCCTATGGCGCTCATTTTCTGCGGAGTTGTTTTAAGCCCGAAAGAACTTCTCAATGTAACTTTACTCCAATACATGGGTAATTTATCTTATTCTCTTTATTTAGTACAGGTCTTCACCGTACCGGCTTGCGGTATATTGACTAAAAAACTATCATTTAATCCTGTGGGCCTTTCGATTCCCTATTTTATTTTCTACTTATGTGTGACAGTATTCGCAGGCATGGTTTTATATATTCTTATTGAAAGACCTGCCACGAACTATCTCAGAAAATGTTTTTACTAAGGCTATGGAAGTTTTTTTGAGGTTAACTTTCAAGAATATTCTTGTTAAGCCGTTTTCAACATATAATTGCACGCCCATTCCATTATCAGTTCCATCATCTCCTTGAATCCAAGACTTCCTCAAATAACTGTTTATAACCTTCAACCATCTGATCCAGCCGGAACATTCTTACGGCCTTATCGCGGTTATATTCACCCATCTCTTTTCTAAGTGAGGGATTGGCTGCAAGGAAGTTGATTTTTTCTGCAAATGCACCAACGTCTCCAACAGGGCATAGATAGCCGCCTTCTCCGTTATCAACAAGCTCCGGTATAGAGGAACAGTCGCTCGCCACCACCGGTAGTGCTGTTGCCATGGCTTCCGCTACACTAAGACCGAATCCTTCACGAACCGTGGGCATGAGGAGGATGTCCATCTCGCGATATCTATCCGGCATGTTCTCATAGGTGACTGCACCTATGGGTTGCAGATTCGGTGCGGCAGGGATGTCATTTTTTCCCCGAAGCCCCTGGGTGTAATAGATCGTGATGTTCTTGTCCAGACGTTGTGCAATTTCCGGAAGCCATTGCGCGCCCTTGCGGAGACTAATATTCCCCGAGAAAAATACCTTTATTTCTCTTTGGGGGGAGGCAGGGCGTATTGGTGGGGTAAAACGGTCAGTGTCGATTCCATCGTATATCACCCTGATGGGTTTGGAAATCCGAAGGTCTTCTTGTGCGATCGCGGCGGTATAGTGGCTCACTGCAGTTATTGCATCCGCATGATTGAGTGATATCCATGTGAACAGGCGAAGATCGGTGGAGTAATGAACACGTTGGGCCCATGTGCTGTAAGAATGCATCCAGTGGTCAAGGACATAGTTGTGAAGTGTGAGTACTAAAGGGACGTTTCTCTTTTGAAAGAACAACCCATAATCCGGGTTTGTATGAATAAGGGCTGCGCCCTTTGTTGGGGCGGCCATTCTTAGGGCAAACGGGAATAGCGTCCAATAGGGGTGATATGATACGACCCGATAGTTCGGCAGATGAGCTTCCAGAAGTTTGTGCACTACATATGCCCCATTCCCCCAGCCCATAGGTGAAATAATCTTGGGATTCATCGGTACGATCTTATGGTTGTTTAGTATACACCTAAGTACAAGGTGAAGAGGCTGCTATTTTTTGGTAACCCGGCATGCAGAAGAAACCAGGTTTGTCAGTATTTGACAAGATTCTTCAAATACCGACCGTATCCTGTATTCTTCATCGGTTCGGCAATCTTCAACAGCTTTTCAGTGTCTATATACCCGAGGAGATATGCAATCTCCTCTACACAGGCTATCTTCAGGCCTTGCCTTCTCTCGATAGTCTCGATAAACATGCCCGCTTCGAGAAGCGATTCATGAGTGCCCGTATCCAGCCATGCATATCCTCTTCCCAGCTTTTCAACCTGAAATTCGCCCATCCGGAGGTAGGCCCTGTTTACATCGGTTATCTCAAGCTCTCCCCGCTTGGACGGTTTGAGGTTTTTTGCAATGTCCAGGACTTGATTGTCGTAGAAGTACAGTCCTGTTACGGCCCAGTTTGATTTCGGGCTGGCAGGTTTTTCAACGATTTCGATGGGATTACCTGATTCATCGAAGCTAACGACACCGTAGCGTTCGGGATCATTAACCCAATATCCAAAGACAAGACATCCTTTCTTTAAAGAACCGGAACTCTGAAGTTTGTTATATAAACCACTGCCATAGAAGATATTGTCACCAAGCACCAGGCAGACATTATCATTCCTGACAAAATTGCGGCCTAAGATGAATGCCTGTGCGATACCCTCCGGTTTAGGCTGTTCTTCAAAGGAAAATGATATCCCCCACTGAGAGCCATCACCCAGCAATTCTTCAAATCGTGGAAGGTCGGCCGGGGTTGAAATTATGAGAATGTCCCGAATCCCTGCCAGCATAAGTACTGAGAGGGGGTAGTATATCATCGGTTTATCGAATATAGGTAAAAGCTGTTTGCTGATTACCTTGGTTATCGGGTAGAGGCGCGTACCTGAACCCCCGGCCAGGATAATTCCTTTCATGTTACCTCCTGGTTTGATCAAAGATCAGAAAGTCTATCATCATGATCTATCTTAAGGAAATGAATGCTATCCCCGCTTGTTTTTTATTTCCAAAGGGAACCAGCATAAGAAGAAGGCCGTGATCGGTATAAGGTTGCGGTATCTTAATGAACGAATGATTGAGCGGGATGATAGATAGAGCATTCTCCCTATGATGAAGAGAGGAAGCTCATGCAAGTGCTCCCAGGTTTTCAATGCCATCAGGATATGTCCGCGCGAGACATGATATTCATAAAATAACCCACCTTGAGATGAAGAGCCGATGCCCTCGTGAATAATGTGGATGCCAACCGCGCTGTATATTTTAAGTCCCTTACTATGCAGCCTCCACGACAAGAAAGCATCCTCACCATACATGAAGAAATCTTCATCGAATAAGAGTTCTCGATCTATAAGGCTTCTTCTGAATAATAGGCAGGAGCCGCTAAGAAAGGCAAAGCAAAATGGTCTTTCTTTAAGTGTGACGCTACCGAACAGCTTATTGTACCAGAAGTAACCTATTTCACCATGTCCGGTCACTATCCGCGGTGCTATCAAAGAAATATCAGGGTTCTGGTCCATTTTATCCAGCAGTTTTCGGACCATATCCGGAGTTGCTTCAGTATCGTTGTTCAAAAGCATATAAAAGTCATGGCCCCCGAATTCCTTGATATCGTGTTCCAAGGCTTTATTCATTGCCTTGCCGAATCCAAGATTCTCATCATTGAAAAGGAGCCTGAGTTCCGCATGAGAAACTGTATTGGAGAACTTCTCAACCAGTTTTGTGAGCTTTTGTGCTTCAGGGCCGGAAGCTGAATTGTCCACGATATAAATGGTGTCGAGGAGCTGATTTACAAGTGATCTGATACACTTCTCTGTTTTATGCACACCGAAATAATTAAGAACGATTGCGCAGACTTTCATTCAGTGAGTTTTCTCCCACGTATTATATGCTTCTTCAAAAACATCTTAAAACAGTACTTCTAAATTTCCCAAAGACATCGTTTTTTGATATCTATTTCTGAACAATCAGATTTTTATAAATTTCAATAAGTTCTTTGGCTTTTGTATCCCAGGAGTAGTTGTTTTCCACAAAGCGTCTAGCGTTTTTACCCATTTCTCTTCGTAGACGTTCATCCCTCAGAAGGATCGTGATGCTTTCGGCAAGCTGGGTGGGGTCAGCAGGATCAACTAGAAACCCATTCTCTCCATCTTTAATAATGTCGAGGATACCACCGACCCTGGAACCTATACAGGGTTTCTCACAAGCCATAGCCTCGAGCAGTGTCACTCCAAGACCTTCCGTGGTACCATCCCTATCGATTATGGAAGGCTGAACATAGATATCCGCCAGTGAAAAATATTTGGAAATGAGATTTCCGGGTATGTGACCAAGAAAGGTGACTCTATCAGATAGATTCATTTTCTGAACCTTGGTTGTCAATTCTTGATAAAGGGTGCCTTCACCCCCGATCAGAAGATGGGGCAGGGGGACTTCGTTCATAAGGCTTATTGCATCGATAAGATATGTATGGCCTTTCCACTCCACTAATCTTCCGAGTGAAAAGATTATGAATTTATCTCTCGATTTCTCTGGCAGCAGATTTTTATCTTCCTCTTGCATGATATGTGGCTGGAATTTCGTGATATCAACGCTGGGCGGGATAATCTTGATACGTTTCGGCTGTGCCGACTTGAGTACATGAGATTGAGTATATGAGCTGTTACATATTACATAGTCGACTTGTTCAAGCAGGATTTTTTCAATCTTTGAAAGTGAACGAGTTGTACCCTGATGCATGAAAAGAACTATGGGCTTTCCATACAGTTTTGCTGCAATAAACCCTGCCAGTCCGGCGATAGACCAATGAGCATTTACAACATCACAATCACGTGCATGGATTATTGCCTGGATAGTGAACAATGCAAGGAGGATCGGCAGTTGAACCCTGGTCCAGGGAAATTCTCTTATATTATTTGGTATGCCGCTTCCATAACATAATTTTTGGAGAGTCTCCGGGAAAAAGTATCTGAAACGGCGAACTTCAATCCCATCGATTACCTCATTGAGAGGGGCACCAGGGTAATGGGGTGTAATAACCCTGACCTTGATACCCTGCTTGGCAAGATGCCGGCATTTTTCAAGAACAAACATTCCTGAGATATCGCCTTTACCTAGGGGAAATGAAGTGGTGAGTACGCATACTTTCATAAAACGATATCTCTTGAATTAAACACGTTTATCAGCTGGAGCACTTGAGTACAAAAGAAAGAGGGTTATTTCCCTTTGAGATCTTTATTCGCTTCCATGTCGAACCACATGGCAAAAAGAATAAATAGGCTTGCAGACATGAACGAGAACATAGCAGCCAAGGCATTTAACGGTGGGATTCGTCCGAATTCGACCCAGACCCAGATGAGCCTTATAAAAAGGATGATCGTGAGAAAATTAAACATAATACCTATGGTATAAAAGAAAATGAGGGGGTGAAAATCACGTATGATGTACTTCTCCTTCATCCTCCACAAGAACATATTCAGCAACAGCCAACTTATTGTGAACATTACCTTAAGTATATTTATACTCGACCTTTCTCCTACATTGTAAACTGGTTCGATCGGGATGTCCGCAACACGAAAGTTGTAGACATTGAGCCGCACCAAGAGATCATTAGGCTGTCCGAATCGTTTGTACATCTTGTCCCAGTCAATGAGATGAAGTGCCCTCTTATTGATCACCGTGTACCCCGATTGGAAGTCTGCCACATGCCAATAACCGGATGCTATTTTGGTGAACAGGGAAAGTAAGGCATTTCCATAATACCTGACCCTTGGGATTTTCTTATATGCCTCGCCGGTAAAGAGCCGATTACCCTTGGAGTAGTCGGCCTTGTCTTCCACCACCGGGTCGAGCAGGGCAGGGAGGTCGTCAGGATTCATCTGACCGTCACCTGCCATGACAGCTGCCGCATCGTATCCATTATCGCGGGCCCACTTATAACCGGAGGCGATGGCGCCGCCAACGCCCTGATTCTTATCATGAGCAATGAGTTCAAGCTTGGAATTATTTTGTTTATACCCCTTGATAATCTCTACTGTATGGTCTTTGCTGCTGTCATCGATGATGACCATCTTGTCCACATATGATGGCATCGTCTCAATGACATTTCCAATCTGGGTCTCTTCATTATATGCCGGAATCACAACGCAGATTCTTTTGTCTTTGTACATGATTTCTCCTGATAAATGGCGTTGGGCACGAAAGTATAAATAAAGGAATTCCTACTACGGGCTGGTCCCTTATGGTCATAGACCAGAACTGATACTATTTTACGAATCCCACTCATTCGGCACCTTTCATTGACAAGGCAAACTCCGTGCCTTGCAGGTGAAATAAGTATAATTTCCGAAAAATCCCACAGCAGTCTATTCGTTATAATTATCGAGCGAGATCATTAATAATCATTAACGATTATCAAATAGTTTCTCATGAGGAAAGCAGCTTTGTCCAATACTTTTTGAACAAGGTATATAAATGAATTCACTTTCATATTGAATGATGCTAACACACATACAGGTGTGTAATATATAGGTTTGTGAATTAATAATGATAAGAGTACCTTTAACTAAGAAGGATATTGTGAGAATTCATTTTTGCTATCACCCTTCGCAAAGCGGAGGGCCGGAATTATTTTATAACAATTGAGAAAAAGCTATGAATGAGATAAACAAGCATCACGAATCTGTCGAAAAAGAGCTTTTGAACAATCAAACTCCATTTTCCATAAAGAATCCAGGTTTAAAATTGTTATACTTTCTTTTGGCATTATTACCGGTAATTCTTGTCTTTGCCATATATGCCAATACTTTTGAAGGTCCATATATATTTGATGATTTGCCGAATATCACAGGCAACTATCATATTCGCCTTACCCAGATATCCCTTAAAGGCCTTATGGATGCGGGGTTTAAAAGTATTGCTTCAAACAGGCCGATACCCAACATCAGTTTTGCCCTTAATTTCTATTTTCACCAATACCATGTTTTTGGTTATCACCTGGTTAACATTATTATTCATCTCTTAGCAGGACTTTCCCTTTTTTTAGTTTTAAGAGAAACTTTAAGGATCAGCCTGAAAATACAGGCAGGCTCTTTTCCAGAATCAATAAAACCATCACTGCTGGCTTACATCGTAACAATTGTCTGGCTCGTTCACCCACTCCATACGCAGTCCATCACATATATTGTTCAAAGAATGAACAGCATGGCTTCTATGTTCTATGTATTGTCATTGTGGTTTTATATCAAAGGCCGCCTCACAAGCGGCAATCGGAGATGGGGTTTCTTTGCAGGCTGTCTGATATCCGGGCTTCTTGCGTTTGGCTCTAAGGAGATGACTGCAACACTACCTATCTTTATATTTCTTTATGAATGGTATTTCTTCCAGGATCTTGACAAGTCATGGATTACAAAAAAGATATTACCGGTCACATTCGTCTTGGTTTTATTATCATTGCTTACATTATTATTTCATCCGCTGCTAGGTATTTTAGGAGGTTATAGTTTCAGGCCATTCACTCTTACGCAGAGATTATTTACCGAGTTGCGCGTAGTAATGCTCTACATCAGCCTAATCTTTTTCCCTCATCCGATGCGGCTTAATCTTGACTATGATTTTCCACTTTCCCTTTCTTTAGTAAATCCTGTTACCACGCTTTTCTCGTTTGTCTTTTTATTTTGTATTTTTGTTGCGGCAATTGTGTTGGCAAAGAAGGAAAGGTTGATTTCATTTTGCATACTTTGGTTTCTTGGTAACCTTGTTATAGAATCATCCGTAATACCACTTGAATTAGTATATGAACATAGAACATATTTGCCATCAATGTTTTTTGTACTTCTTATTATCGTGGTATTTTATCGTTTCATCCGTATGGCAAAAGTAAGGATAGGAATTATTTGCATAATTGTTGTCATTTTCTCTGTATGGACATATCAGCGAAATACGGTTTGGAGCGATGAAGGTGACTTGCTGCGAGACATCGTAATGAAATCACCCTATAAAGCAAGATGTTATAATAATCTCGCTGCATCTTATATAAAAAAGTCAGAATATGAAAAGGCCCTCGATCAGCTTTATAAGGCGTTAGAACTCCCTAATAATAACGATTGTTTAGACCTTGTTTATGAGAACATAGGGCTTAGTTATCTTAATATGAAACAGTATGAGAAAGCGATATATTATCTAAACAAATCGATAGGAACAGTTGGCTACGATGCAAGGTTCAACCGTGCTCGGACATTACTTGGACTAGCCCTTGAAAAAACAGGAAGGGTTTCTGAGGCCATCGTTCAATATAAGGAGGCTGTCAAGGAATACCCGACTTCCCATGAAGCACAAAACTTTCTTGGTAAATATCTGGCAAAAAATGGGATGATTGAGGAAGGCAAGACTCATATCTTAGAAGCCTTGAGATTAGACCCTGCCTACAATGAAGCATATAATAATATTGCCAATATTCTTATACAAGAGGGCAAAACCGATGAGGCAATCAATTATTACAAGGAAGCATTAGCACATAATCCTCTTTATGCAGATGCATACTATAATCTTGGTATTGTAATGGCGGAGCAAGGAAGGGATATCGAAGCAATAGACTATTTCACTCATGCTATTCAGATAAGTAGATCATATTTCCCGAGTGCACGGGAAAATCTGGCAGTGCTTTTTTACAAGAGGGGAGAATTACAGAAGGCCATTGAACAGTGCCGGCAGTTACAGCTTGCCAACCTTGCTGATGCAAAAGTTAAACAGATTCTCGCTGTCGCTGTTGATCGTAAAAATAAGATAGATACAAATATTAGCAAAGTACGCAATGCTGTTGAACGTAGCGCACAAGATCCTAAGTTATACTATCAACTCGGTGACTTATTAAGAATGGAAGGCAATTTTGACGATGCAATTAAAAGCTATGAAAAAGCAATCTCATTTATGCCTGGTTTCTCTCAAGCATACCAACAGATCGCTATAGTTTATTCACTGAAAGGAGATAATAACAGAGCCGGATCGTATTTTCGAAAAAGCGTTGATATAGATCCTAATAACCCGGATTCATATTATAATTTAGCATGTTTGTATGCAAAGATGAACAATGTTGAAGAATCCACACGATGGTTGAAGATTGCAGTAGAAAAGGGGTTTCACAACATTGACTTGTTGAAAACAGATAGAGATCTCACAAACATAAGAAATACCTCATACTATAAGGAACTGATTCAACGCGGTGGTTGATAGAACATTTATAAAATGAGCAGGCATATTCTCCCTAGATGATAACACTATGACACAAGGTGATTTACCTTATAGTTATACGAGAGCATGGATCTGTCCTTTTCTCATAATACTTATTTTCATAACACTTGCAGTGAAATATGCAGAACCTCTCAAGGATGGGGACCTTTGGTTTCAAATGGCTTATGGCCAATATTTATTAGAGAACCATACATTAGTACCCGACCATACAATCTATAGCTGGACTCCAACAGATGGAAAACAGATATACTGTGCATGGATAGCAGAAATTTTATTTTATACTTTATACAAAATTGGTGGTTTAAACCTTCTCTTTGCTTTCAGATATATATGTTTATTGGTTTTTCTTGTTTTCGTTATTCTTCATGCCCAAAGATACAAGGTTGCCCAAAATCCTGTTACTTGGCTGATCTGCCTGATAGGGTCATTTATGATTCAGGCTGGTGTTCAAATCAAACCCGAAATATTCTCTTTATTATTCATGACCTTCACAGTATGGACCTGGTGGTTCGTAAAGATTTCTCCTGAAAAAGGGTGGATGCGATGTTATCTATTCCCAGCAATTGTATTGGTCTGGGTAAACACCCATGGTGGTGTGATATTCGGCATCGCATACCTGGGCCTGCTTTTCATCGGAGAAGTATTGAATGGTTTCATATCTCAAAAGGAGAAACTTACATCAAAGACAAGAAAGCATTTTTTCATATCAATGTCTCTGTGCGTTATTGCCGTATTTCTTACCCCCTATGGATGGAGATATCCATATGATATAATCCAGAATTTTATTATAAATAGTGAATCTCAAGTTAGAGATTTCAAGACAGTCTTGGCTTATCAGACAATTTTCTTTCAAGGGGCAAGATGGCAGCATTATTTAGAATACTTCATTCTAGGAAGTGCAATCCTGGGTATTCTTTTATGGCCAAGCCTTAAAAAGGGAAAGCTTGATTGGCCATTGGTCCTGACAAATATTGGTTTCGGATTTCTTTATATGGAATTTGTCAGAACTACCTACTTCTGGGGAATAATTTTTATATTCAGTGCAATATATCTCATTCATGACGGGTTTGTATGGTGGAGCAGGAATAAAGTCTTTTCAAAATATGCCACGATCATCAGTATCATTTTGTGTATAATCCTTTCTGGAAGAGAGATGATAGAATCAATTTGTAAACCATTATTCGGATTCTGGATCAATTATAACAGCCCTATAGAGGAGGCTGAATATATACGGAAAAACTTTGAAGGTCATCATATAGGTAATGATTATGATACAGGTTCTTATTTATTATGGTCTCTTAAGCCAGAGAAAAAGGTATTTATTGATGCCCGTTATTTTCCTTATAAACCATGGTATCATGAATATGCTGAGTTTGAGTATGGAAGAAGTAAGAAATATAAAGATCAATTTATCAACAAGTATCGATGTGATTTGTGGTGTGTAACATATGATTTCCCTCAACTTTCTTATTTTCTAAAATCACCGGATTGGAAGTTGGTGCATTACGGCCCCGCGGCTTGTATTTTTGTTCGCAAGGATATGAATATAACCCAAGATGGTTTTGATCTAAGCAAGATTTCTCATGATAATTTACAACCTCATCAAGCATATAAACTCATACATTTCTCATTGCAGGTCGGTGAGATAGACACAGCAGTTGCAATAGCCCAAAAAATAAATACCAGCTATTTCTGTCCCCAAAAGGAGAAGCTTATTGCTTATGCTTATATAGAATTGGGAGAGGCATTTTCAAGGAAGGGCTCTGTTGATAGATCCATAGAATATTACTTAAAAGCCCTGCATATCGGGAAAATCAATGATCCTGAAATTTATAACAGGTTAGGCGGGTTATATTGTAAAAAGCAGGAATTTATCAAAGCCATTGAACAATATAACAAAGCATTAGCATATAAAAAGGATTATACCCCGGCACTCCATAACTTGTCTGTTGTCTATTCACAGATGGGTAAATTTAACTATGCACTCTATTACCTGCAAAGAATGATCGAGTTGCAACCCAATGATTCTGAAGCCTATTACAATGTTGCCTGCATATATTCCAGGCAGAAAAAGGTTGATGAAGCAATCGATTGGTTGAATAAAGCTATAGAGAGAGGATTTAACAATTGGAATCTTATGAAGTCAGATAATGATTTGGCCAATATTAGGCAATCATTGTACTATCAAAATATTATAAAGAATCATTGAAAGATATAGGGGGATACATTGTATCGCAATAAAAAAGTTATTGTCGTAATGCCGGCATATGAGGCAGAGGAGACTTTGAAGAGGACTTATGATGAGGTGATGGCGCAGGGGGTAGTGGACCTGGTGATCATAGTGGATGACAATAGCAAAGACCAAACTGTCGAGATTGCCAAATCCCTTGCCGACACCATGGTTCACAAGCATAATAAAAATTCCGGTTATGGCGGCAACCAAAAGACCTGTTATAAACTTGCACTTCAACAGGGTGGAGACATTGTTATTATGGTGCATCCCGACTATCAGTATACCCCCAAGCTCATACCCAGTATGGTTTCGATGATCGGTAGCGGCCTGTATCACTGTGTGCTCGGTTCGCGAATCCTTGGCGGATACGCTCTCAATGGTGGAATGCCCTTGTGGAGGTATGTCTCAAACCGGTTTCTCACATTTGTTGAGAATATCCTTATGAATGCAAAACTCTCGGAGTATCATACCGGTTATCGGGCATTTTCACGAGAGTTGCTTGAAAGGGTTCCATTTCAGAAGAACTCCGACGACTTTGTATTTGATAACCAGATGCTCGCTCAAATTCTCTGGTTAGGCTATACTATTGCAGAAGTAAGTTGTCCCACGAATTATTTTGAAGAAGCATCTTCCATTAATTTTATGAGAAGCATCAAGTACGGTTTCAGTTGCTTAAATACTGCACTTTCTTTCAGGCTTGCCAGAATGGGGCTTATCAAATCCGCTCTTTTTACTTCTGCTTAATACTTTTTGCATTCAGAGTAGATTAAAGAGCGTACTCATGAATAAATATTGGATCAAGAGTATTATTGTCATAATCATCGCTGCATGTGTGTTTACAGCATATTGGCAAGTTAATGGATTTAATTTTGTTAACTTCGATGATCCAGTGTACATAACTACAAACAAGGACATCAGACACGGGTTGACCCTCGATGGCCTTGAGTTTGCTTTCACCTGTGTTTATGCCTCCAACTGGCACCCCCTCACATGGATCTCCCATATGCTGGATGTTGAAATGTTCGGGCTTAATCCAGGCATGCATCACCTTACCAATGTGTTTCTTCACATCTTAAACAGCATTCTCTTGTTTCTTGTGTTCGAACGTATGACAGGTGCGATCTGGAGGAGCGCTGCAGTCGCAGCCCTGTTCGCGCTCCATCCTATCCATGTCGAGTCAGTAGCGTGGATATCTGAACGTAAGGATGTGCTGAGCACTTTCTTCTGGATGCTCACCATGTTGGCCTATCATTGGTATGTCATGAATAAAACAATCTCAAGATACCTTCTGGTAGCATTGCTCTTCGGGCTTGGACTTATGGCAAAACCCATGTTGGTAACGCTTCCCTTTGTACTGCTGCTCCTGGATTTCTGGCCGCTTAGGAGAAATGAACTCGCCTTTCGATTGATTGCGACCGATTCCAAGCATGAACAAAACATATGGTCTCATATAAACCTGCATGGAGCATTACCGTTGATTCTTGAGAAGATCCCTCTCATAATTATGGCCATCATAGCCGGCAGTGAGACTTTCTATGCACAGTGGGTAGGCGGGGCGGTAAATTCCTTAGGGCAAGTGCATTTAGCAATGAGGGTACAAAACGCCATTACCTCTTATGTGGCCTACCTCTGGAAAATGATATGGCCGATGCATTTGTCGGTTTTTTATCCATATCCGTGGCACTTCAACATCGCTGTCGTGGCTTCATGCCTTATATTCCTCACCGTAGTAACCTTTACTGTTCTTATTGTTGGAAAGAAAATGCCCTATCTTGCAACAGGCTGGCTTTGGTATCTGGGTACACTGGTGCCTGTTATCGGCATCATAAAGGTCGGCTCTCAGGCGATGGCTGACCGATATACCTATATCCCGCTCATTGGAATATTTGTCATGGTTGTTTGGGGTTTAAGAGACATATTCTATAGATGGAGTTATGGTAAAGTTGCCCTTGGATCGCTGGCATTGATTATCCTGGCGTTGCTCACTTGGGCAACATCAATCCAGGTGGCTACCTGGAAGAACAGTGAAATTCTGTTCAGTCATGCCCTGGCTGTAACCGGAGACAACTACTTAGCCCATGATAATCTTGGGGTGGCTCTTTTTGATAGGGGTGATGTGGATGGTGCTATCAAACATTATAGGGAATCCATCAGGCTCAGAAAAAATTACGTGAATGCACAATGCAACCTGGGGGTGGCACTGGCGAAGAAGAAGCAGTATGCCGAGGCATTTACCCACTATCGCGAATGCCTGAGGATCAAACCGGGATATTCAGAGGCATATTACAACATGGGAGTAGCTCTTGCTGACCTTGGCAGGAAAGATGAAGCCGTCAAACAATACACAGAGGTCCTGAAGAACTATCCCCAGCATGAAAATGCCCACAGAAATTTAGGCCTTCTGCTGGCTGAAAAGGGCAATTTTGATGAGGCAATAGCGCATTATTATAAGGCCCTTGATGCTAATCCTGACAACGTCGGGACACGTATCAACCTTGCCGATTCACTATTGAAGCAGGGCAATATTGAAAGAGCACTGATTCAAATTGAAGAGGCTCTCAAAATCGATCCCAAAAACCTGAACCTGCATACAAAGTTCGAAGAGATTCAAATGAAGAAAAGAGGCTCTTGCACGACCTACAAAAATTTGCCGCCACCCAAGTGAGTTGGAATTTACGGTTCATCACTTACTGTTGAAGGGGTTCTTCTTTTGCTATGTTTTCTTGAGAATGCAACCCGGTCTGCATGATGTTCACCCCTATCACCCATGCAGATAATATCCCAACGAAGATAAGTGGGATAACAGCTATGAAATGAAAGGTGAGAGCCAACCCTGCAGCCTCCGTTTTCGGTATCCCAAAAATCATCAAACCATAGATACCCCCAACCTCCCAGATGCCCCAATACCCGGGCACCGAAGGTAGCATGATAAAAAAGCACACAATGATGATCGATGCGGAAGCCTGAAGAAAGGTAAGGCTTACCCCCTTGCAGCCAAATAAAAAGACATAGAATGATAAAAAGGTCAGAAGCCACACCCCAGCTGAAAGCAGAAGACAGGTCATGATCTTAGATGGATCTTTCAGAACCTCAAAACCGAGAGCGATGTTGTCAAGAATGGCATGAGACCTGGCATGAAGCCTTTCAGACAGGTGCTGTCTGAAATGGGTCGTTGTGAAGAAAAGCAATCGGGGAAACCAGGATATGCTCCGGCTGATTGCACGTCTGGTAATGGGTAACATGAATAGAAAGATAAAACCTAATAATATAAAGCTGGCAATAATGGTTTTTCCCCTTATATCTTGGAGTGTTTTTTGGTTTATTTGGTATCCGTTGAACGATAGGCTTAATGATGGGTCGATTTGAATACTTCCTATAATAAAGATGAAGAACAAGAGCAAAGTAACGATATCGAAAATCCTCTCTACGGCAACGGTTGCAAGCACCTTCGAAAACTGAATGTTGTCTCTCTTGTAAAGTATGGCGGGCCTTGCAAGCTCGCCCATGCGACCGGGCAGGATGCAGTTGATGGTGAATGCGATAACAACAGGATGGAATGAATTCCAGAAGCCTATTTTTTTAATGGGTTTCAAGATCACCTTCCACCTCAGTGCCCTGACCAGATAGGTGGAGAGGGCTATGAGTGTTGCAGGGATGATCCACCAGAGATTTATCGTAGCTACATAGCCCAGGAGTTGCGCAAGAGGGACATTCCTGAAAGAGATGAAAATTGCCGTACCGGAGAAGGCAATGCCGATCATGAGTGAGAGTATGATTCTTCTATTCAGCTGCATTTCCCGTCACAGTCTTGATAAGCAATCTTAATACAGAAGAGAAACAGTGTTGGCAAATAAAATGGTGATGAGATAGATAGAAGATGAAAGGAAATATTTCTTCCGCATAGTGGACAGAGTATACATTATGAAAATTGGTGATAAAGAAATTAATATGTTAGCCCTAATAGACGTCAACGTTATAGTGTTCGCAAAATACATTTACAAGTGTGTATTATTAGTAAGTAACAACAAATCAGTTAAATGATACCTGAAATAGTTCCGAGAAGATGGTGTGAGTGAAAGGGGTGTTACATGAAAAAAGCCTTAATTACCGGAGTCACCGGCCAAGATGGAGCATACCTGGCTGAGTTTCTCATGGATAAGGGTTATATGGTACACGGCATCAAGAGGAGATCCTCAAGTTTTAATACCTATCGTGTTGACCACCTCTATCAGGATCCGCATGAGAAGGATGTACGGTTCATCATGCACTATGGTGACCTTACCGATTCCACCAACATTATTCGCATCATCCAGGATGTTGAGCCTGATGAGATATATAATCTGGGGGCACAAAGTCATGTCCAGGTCTCCTTTGAGACCCCGGAGTATACGGCCCAGGCTGATGCCCTTGGAACATTACGGGTTCTCGAAGCATTACGTATCCTTAAAATGGAGAAGAAGGTGAGGTTTTATCAGGCATCCACCAGTGAACTCTTCGGCAAGGTACAGAAGATTCCCCAGGATGAAGAAACACCGTTTTATCCCCGTAGCCCTTACGGTGTGGCGAAGCTTTACGCCTTTTGGATAACAGTGAATTACCGCGAAGCCTATGGCATGTATGCATGCAATGGCATACTTTTTAATCACGAGTCCCCCATACGTGGTGAGACCTTTGTTACACGCAAGGTAACCAGAGCAGCCAGCAGGATAGCCCTGGGGTTACAGACAAGACTCTATGTAGGGAACTTGGATTCGCTTCGCGACTGGGGCCATGCAAAAGATTTTGTAAGAGCCCAGTGGCTCATGCTTCAACAGGACAAGCCTGAAGACTATGTAATCGCAACAGGAAAACAGTATTCGGTGCGACAATTATGCACACTCGCTTTTACAAACGTCGGTATCGAGATCAATTGGCAAGGAAAAGGAGTTGATGAGAAAGGTGTGGTAAACTCAGTAACGCCCCTGGATGGGAAGAAAAATGTCAAATCGGGAGATGTGGTTGTTCAGGTGGATCCACACTACTTCAGACCTACCGAAGTGGAAACTTTGCTTGGAGACCCGTCAAAGGCACGAAAGAAACTTGGATGGGAACCAGTGATTACCTTTGAGGAAATGATCGCCGAGATGGTGGAGCACGATATAAAAGAAGCCCAAATGGATGTCCTATGTAAAAACAGCGGGTATAGAGTGATGGAGAGGCATGAGTAGGATGTATTTCGAATTTAAAAATCCGAAATAGTAGCAAGTTGATCAGCACCACAACGTGTTATGAGTGAAAAGCAATGGATAAGAATGATAAGATATTTATTGCCGGACATGCCGGTCTTGTAGGCTCTGCGGTAAAACGGAAACTTGAGAGCGAGGGGTATGGGAATGTGATTGTTCGTTCCTATCCTGACCTCGACCTTACGAACCAGCAGGATGTCGAATCATTTTTCTCAAGCGAGCACCCTGAATACGTATTCCTTTGTGCAGCCAAGGTCGGGGGGATTCTCGCAAACAGTATCTATCCGGCTGAGTTTATCTACGAGAATATTATGATCGCTGCAAATGTTATTCATGCAAGCTATAGGCATGATGTGAGAAAGCTTCTCAACCTAGGATCATCCTGCATCTATCCGAAGCTTGCACCTCAACCGCTCACGGAAGATTACCTCCTTACCGGTGAACTGGAACCGACAAACGAGCCCTATGCCATTGCCAAAATCGCTGCCATAAAATTGTGCAGATATTACAATAAACAGTATGAGACCGATTTCATATCGGTCATGCCTACGAACCTGTACGGCCCGGGAGACAACTTCGACCTCGAAACATCGCACGTGCTTCCTGCCCTGATCAGGAGATTTCATGAGGCAAAAGAACAAGGGAAGCCTGCAGTCACTCTATGGGGGACAGGCAAGCCTAAGAGGGAATTTCTCTATGTTGACGACCTCGCAGAAGCCTTAGTGTATCTCATGAGTAGATGTGATGCCTCGACTATAGGAGAGTTTGTGAACATAGGCGTAGGCAAAGATATGACAATAATGGAACTTGCTGTGCTCGTTAAAGGTATTGTTGGATATCAAGGAGATATACAGTGGGATACATCCAAACCCGATGGAACACCCCAAAAGTTACTCGATGTAACAAGGATTGAGGGACTGGGATGGAAAGCCAGGATCGGTCTTAAAGAGGGCATTCAAAATACCTATAATTGGTATTTAGGGAAGATGAACAGCTCAAGGTGATATAAAATGAAATCAAGAGATGAAACCTTTGCAAAATTGAATGCCGCCCTGAAATACCAAAAGAAGAGACAGACCCACTGGGACAATATCGCCCGAAAGAAAGACCATTGGCAGTCTATAGGTGCCTATTACCATTCAAGGTTAAGCCATATCTATACCCACTTGGTCTCGCCTGGCCAAAAGGTGCTTGAGCTGGGCTGCGGCACAGGTGAATTGCTGGCTTCACTCAAACCATCCTTGGGTGTTGGTGTCGATCTTTCTGGTGAGATGGTGAAGCGTGCAGCCACGAAATTTCCTGATTTGCGTTTTATCCAGGCTGATTCCCATGATTTGGTATTGAATGAAACTTTTGATATTATTATTTTATCAGACATTTTGAATGAGCTCTGGGATGTCCAGAGTGTATTCGAGAGACTTCAGAGTGTGTCGGACTCGAGGACACGCATTATAATTAACAGCTATAGCCAAGTATGGCAGCTTCCCTTGGCATTCGGTCAAATATTTGGTCTATCCACACCGCTTTTGACCCAGAATTGGCTTACCGTAGATGACATTGAGAATATGCTTGGTCTAACGGGGTTTGAGGTGATAAGGCACTGGCCTGAGATTCTCTGGCCATTCAATACTCCGATTGTTTCAGAAATATTTAACAAATATGTTGTAAGATTGTGGCCGTTTTTTTACCTTGCACTCACCAATTTCATTATTGCACGGAAGCGGCAAGTTCCTTCTGAAAAGGAAAGCCTTGTCTCCGTGATCATACCCGCCCGAAATGAGGCGGGTAATATCGAGGAGATCATCCGACGTACACCTGAGATGGGTAGGGAAACCGAATTGGTCTTTGTAGAAGGCAATTCCAGAGACCACACCTATGAAGCAATCGAGAGGGCCATCGCTCACCATCCTGAGAAAAAAATCAAACTTTTTAAGCAAAAGGGCAAGGGGAAGGGTGATGCCGTTCGTCTAGGCTTTCAGAATGCATCGGGGGATATCTTTATGATCCTTGATGCTGATATGACTGTACCACCTGAAGATCTCCCTAGGTTCTATAATGCCATTATCTCAGGTGAAGGGGAATTCATCAACGGAGTAAGACTGATCTATCCCATGGAAAAACAGGCCATGCGTTATTTGAACCTTGTGGGAAACAAATTCTTCTCCATGGCCTTTTCCTGGTTGCTTGGCCAGCCCATCAAAGACACCTTATGCGGAACGAAGGTGCTCAGAAAACAGGACTATGAGAAGATAGTACGAAATAGGTCTTACTTTGGTGACTTCGATCCTTTCGGTGACTTCGACCTCCTTTTTGGTGCAGCCAAACAGAATCTGAAGATAGTCGAGATGCCTATCCGCTATGCAGAGAGGATGTACGGTACGACGAATATTGATCGTTGGCGACACGGCTTAGTCCTTCTCAGGATGGTGTTGTTTGCATTAAAACGTATCAAATTCTTATGAGCCGAGTAAACATACTCATGGTAGGTAATAAGCTCACACGCCGATACACTTCTGAGCATTTATATAAATTTTTTTAAGGGAAAAGAACTGATAGATGAACTTACTTCATAGCCTTAAGGACAGGAATGTTCCGGCATCAGTCATACCAATCTTGATTGTTCTGCTCATTATTGTCAGCATCCTATTCGTATATGCACAGGTCGGAAGCCATGAATTTATTAATTTTGATGATCAATTGTATGTAACGGACAATCCTATAGTAAAAGCCGGTGTTACTTGGAATGGTATTAAATGGGCATTCAGTTTTTCTGATAGAACATATTGGCATCCGCTCACATGGCTTTCCCATATGGTGGACTGTGAGTTGTTCGGCCTTAACCCTGGAAAGCATCATCTCGTGAATGTTTTCTTGCATATCATCAACAGTATTTTGTTGTTTTTGGTTTTTATGATGATGACAGGAACTCTTTGGAGGAGTGCTTTTGTAGCTTTTTTATTTGCTTTGCATCCTATCAATGTAGATTCTGTGGCTTGGATTGCCGAAAGAAAAAATCTATTAAGCACATTATTCTGCATGTTAACCATAATGGCATATATCTATTACTCACGCAGACCTTCTTTTTATAAATATATTCTCATTCTATTTGTTTTCACGCTTGGACTTCTTTCAAAACCCATGCTTATCTCTATTCCTTTTGTTCTCATATTACTTGATTTTTGGCCGCTTAAAAGAATTAATTTTGATTCTTTGTTGACCAGAGAACAAATATCAATAGGAATCAGCAATGGAAGACGAGCCCAAAGAACACAAGCGCTCAAATTGATAATTGAAAAAATTCCACTTCTCATTCTATCTCTTGTAATTATCGGTACATCTATCATCTCATTTCAGCACCATAGTGATGTTATTTCATCAAACTTAATAAGTACAAAGTTACGTGTGGCTAATGCCATGGTTTCTTATGTTAACTATATGGGTAAACTGATTTGGCCGAGAAACTTGACAATATACTATCCATATCCAGCCAGTCTGCCCATGTGGGAAGTGATTGGAGCCAGTGTTTTTATTTGTACTGTGACTATTCTGGCGGGCCTTTATGCAAAAAAATTACCATACCTAATCGTTGGGTGGCTCTGGTACCTAGGAACTTTGGTGCCTGTGAGTGGGTTGATCCAGGTGGGGCTCTGGCCTGCCATGGCTGAGCGATGGGTTTACATCCCTGCAATTGGATTATTTATGCTGGTAGCATGGTTGATTCCCGACTTGGTTTCAGAGTTCAGGTTTAAAAAACTTGTCTTGAGTACACTGGCTGTTATGGTGATCTGTATACTAATGATCTTAACATGGAGGCAAACCGGATATTGGAAAAATGATTTTATATTGTTTTCCCATGCACTACAGGTCAATGAAAGAAACAGTATTGCATACAGTAATTTGGGCGATTATTACTTAAATATCAATAGGCCTGGAGAAGCGATAGAATATTACGATAAATCTATAAAAATAAATCCATATGACCCTCTCGTTCAGAACAACTTTGCAATAGCCTTGCTCAAAGAAGGGCGTTATGAAGAATCTATTAAATACTTTAAAAAAGCTATCTTGAGTTATCCCAGAGATCCGCAATTATATAGTGGTCTCGGGATTGCATCTGCTCATCAGAATAGAAATACAGAGGCAATAGAATATTTTTCGAAATCCTTAGATATTGACCCCGGCAATGCTGAAGTACATTTTGAGCTTGCTTATATTCTCAGTGAAGAGAGAAGATTTGATGAAGCCATAATTAATTTTAAAAAAGTCCTTTCTATAAATTCTTCTCATGTTGGATCATTGTTTGGGCTATCAGCCGCATATAGCCAAAAAAAGGACTATAATGCATCGATGACTTTATTAAAGAAACTTCTTGATATTCAACCTGATAACCCCAATGTTTATTATAACATAGCCTGTATCTATGCTAAACAGAACAAGGCAGATGAATCTGTTAGTTGGTTGAATAAAGCTGTTCAGAAGGGATTCAACAAATGGAACCTTATGAAATCGGATAGTGATCTGGATAATATTCGGGGGAACAGGGAATATTTTGATATTATTAAGGGAAAATGAATATATATTACAATATAGCATGTGTTTATGCGAAGCAAAATATGGTTACTGAATCAGTGTCATGGTTAGGCAAGGCGATTCAAATGGGATTCAGCAATTACGATTTGATAAAGACAGACCCTGATCTTGCTCATATCAGAGATACCGAACTCATGAATAATATTTTGAAATCTGTTAATGCCAAGAGTATAATAAAATAGTAAGCAGAGAATAATTTTCTTATTGATGTTCTATTAAAAGGTTTGAATGGAATTAACCGATTAGAAGGATGAGAGCCATTTAAAACTGCAGGTGGAATAATGAATGTCACAATAGTCGTACCTGTCTACAACAGCAGTACCATACTTCCCGATCTCGTAGTACGGCTGAATCCTGTCCTAGCAGCCAACTATGAAACATATGAGCTTATTCTTGTGAATGATGGGAGTAGGGATGAAAGCTGGAATGTTATATGCTCTTTGGTTTCCCAGCATTCTTGGATCCGGGGAGTAAATCTCATGAGGAACTATGGACAGCACAATGCTATTCTCTGCGGCATCCGTTTGGCTCAATTTGAAGCCATCGTGACCATGGATGATGACCTTCAGCATCCGCCCGAAGAGATTCCTCGGCTCACAAATAAGCTGAGCGAAGGATATGATGTCGTTTACGGAACGCCCATAGAACAGAAGCATGGATTATGGAGGGACATGGCCTCCATCATCACGAAGGCATCACTGCAAGCCGCTATCGGGGCTGAAACGGCAAGAATGGTAAGCGCGTTCAGGGTATTTCGAACACAAGTCAGAAAAGCCTTTGAAGATTATCGTGGGTCTTTTGTTTCATTGGATGTTTTGCTCACCTGGGGCACGACGCACTTTACTGCTGTTCCGGTCAGACATGACCAAAGAAAGAAGGGGATCTCAAACTATACTATCTGGAAATTGATTAACCATGCCGTGAACATGATGACCGGATTCAGCCCTGTGCCGCTTCAGCTTGCAAGCATTATAGGGTTCCTGTTCACAATCTTTGGATTTGTAATACTCGTATATGTAGTAGGGAATTATTTTATTCATGGAGGCAGTGTACCGGGATTCTCCTTCCTGGCATGCATGATAGCCATATTCTCCGGGGTTCAGCTCCTGATGCTTGGCATCTTCGGCGAGTACCTTGCCCGTGTCCATTTCCGCACCATGGATCGGCCCAGCAGCATCATCCGAGAAATCAGAGAGCCGCGATCTAACGTTGAAGAAGACCGTATATGAGTAAAGAACAAAACCCGATCTCGCTCTCAGTCCTTGATGAAGAACGTTTCGGTATAAGGATTGCTAAGGCTCCACTGGTGAAGATCGAGGCCATCCCCCATATGCTGGATTTTTGCAAAGCGAATCAGGTGGAACTCCTTATTTCCCGCTGCTCCACAGAAGACCTGAAAGCAGCCCAGGAAATGGAGAGATTAGGTTTCTCTCTCATGGACACGCTCATATATTTTATCCGCGACCTTAATATAAAACCGATTTCCAATGAAGATCCAGAAGTTCATGTGAGGAATTTTGAACAGGGTGAAGAACATTCAGTCAAGTCCATAGCCAGAGAATCCTTCCATGGCTATCTCAGCCATTATCATGCAGACAGCAGGCTCGATAAAAAGAAATGTGATGAAGTCTATACTGACTGGGCTTACAGGTCTTGTGTCTCTACAATGGTAGCCGATCAAGTACTTGTTGCAGAGAAAAATGGAGAGATAATCGGTTTTGGAACCATGCGTATGAACAACGCGATAGAAGGGGAAGGCCTTCTCTTCGGGGTTGTCCCTTCATTACAGAGGCAAGGTGTTTATCGGTCAATTATAGTGAAATGCTTGCAATGGTGTACTGTAAGAAAACTTCATGTCATGACTATCTCAACACAGATCACTAATTTGGCTAGTCAGAAGGTATGGATCCGCCTTGGATTCGAGCCGAACCATTCATACTATACTTTTCACAAGTGGTTTTCTGAGCTTGAAAACAGAGACTTTAAGAGGTCATGAGAGTCTGTACCTTCTGTGGGCAGCGATTTGCATCGAATGACTGGCAGTGCCCCCGGTGTGGATGGGCACCTTTAATTCGCAAGGGGTTCATTTCTTTTCTTAATGAAGATCCACTATCCGGAGAGTCCTTTGATTCAGAATATTTTGCCAGGTTACACCATCTAGAAAAGGAAAATTTCTGGTTTCAGCACCGCACAAGGCTCATTATCAGGGCTATCGAGGAGTACTTCCCCTATAGTAAGAAAATTCTTGAGATCGGATGTGGTACAGGTCTTGTCCTCTCCGAGGTCGGACGAAGTTTCTCGGATGTGTCCCTGTCAGGAAGCGATTTATTTGTGGAAGGGCTCCATTTTGCTAAGTCAAGGATGCCGGATGCTGCCTTCTACCAGATGGATGCTTGCTGCATGCCCTTTGAAGATGAATTTGACCTTATCTTGGCACTGGATGTACTCGAACATATTGAAGACGATTCCAGGGCGATAAATGAGTTATGCAGATCGCTTAAATATGGTGGAGGGTTGATCATAACTGTTCCCCAGCACCAGTGGCTCTGGTCGATTCAGGATGAGAAGGCTTATCATAAAAGAAGATATGCCAGGAAAGAGTTAATGGATAAGTTGGTAAAAAACGGATTCCAGGTTATTTATGCAACTTCCTTTATTACACTATTGCTTCCAGTATTGGTCTTTTCAAGGATTTATGGCAGGATTATTACAAGAACCCAGTATGAGTATGACCCAATGAGGGAATTAAAGATTGCTTATTCACTCAATAGGATTCTTTGTATCATATCCAAGACTGAAGAACTTTTATTGAGAGCTGGTATTTCTTTTCCTGCTGGGGGGTCGCTGCTCTGCATTGGGAGAAAAGGACGTTGATATGGGAGATGAAAGGATAAGGATACCGTTTAACAAACCCTTCATTGCAGGCAAGGAGCTCTACAACATCGCCCAGGCAGTGCTCAAGGGACACCTTGCCGGAGATGGGCACTTTACAAAACTCTGTCATACTTGGCTAGAAGAAAAGCTTGGCACAAGGAAAGCCCTGCTTACCCATTCTTGTACAGCAGCCCTTGAGATGTGCGCGATCCTGTGTGACATCACCCCGGGTGATGAGATCATAGTGCCATCATTCACTTTTGTTTCAACGGTCAATGCCTTTGTGCTCAGGGGAGGTGTACCGGTATTCGTAGATATAAGGTCCGATACCCTGAACATAGATGAAAAGAGGATTGATGACGCAATCACCAGGAAAACCAAGGTGATCGTTCCTGTACATTACGCAGGTGTCCCTTGTGCCATGGATGAGATAATGCGCCTGGCCGAAAAACATAATCTGCTCGTTGTGGAAGATGCTGCACAGGCCCTGCTTTCTACCTACAAGGGAAAGTGTCTGGGTGCAATAGGGCATTTGGGTGCATTGAGTTTTCACGAAACAAAGAACATTATCAGCGGAGAGGGTGGGGCGCTGCTGGTGAACGATGATCGATTCATAAAACGTTCTGAGATCATCAGGGAAAAAGGCACTGACAGGGCACAGTTTTTCAGGGGGGAGATCGACAAATACAGTTGGGTGGACATTGGCTCCTCATATCTTCCCAGTGAACTTATTGGCGCATTCCTCTATGCACAGATGGAACAGGCTGAGCAAATTATAGCCAAACGCCGAGGTATTTTCGATCTGTATTATTCTTTGCTAAGACCCCTTGAAGAGAAGGAACTTATCCGACTTCCATATATAACAACCAGTGATTGCTCATGTAACGGGCACATATTCTATATCATCATGAATTCTCTTGGAGACCGCACTAAACTTATAAAATATTTGAAGAAGAATGACATATTATCAGTCTTTCACTATGTGCCCTTACATTCATCTCCTGCCGGAATTAAATATGGCAGAATTGCTGGGAGTATGGATGTTACGAATGACATCAGCGAAAGATTGCTCAGGTTGCCAATTTATTATGAGATGGAAGATGTTGATGTCATATATGTTGTTGATAGGGTTAAGAACTTTTTTAGCTGAATGGTCAAATTTTAATAGAATATATAATGGTGGGATCACCAAGTACTAGTATTAGTGAGAAGAATTTATGTTATGAGGGGATATGCTTGGACAATAGCCATAGTAGCAAAGAAATGAATAATTCTAATTCTATCTTACCCAAGCCCTTCATTTTCTATTTCATTATCATTATTCTTCCTTTTCTAATGTTTTTTTGGATGATACCTTTTATTGGCAACATTACTTTAGGTAATGATTATACTCTTTACCCAACTGCACATCAAATGGAGCTTATGTTCTCCATAAAGACTGGATCTTTTCCTCTTTACATTCCTGGCTTCGCAGGTGGTCAATCTTCTTCAGCACTAACTCTAGGGCAAATATTTCATCCCATATCCTGGATCTCTGCGCATATGCCTGGATATTGGGATGGGAAAGCCTTGGAATGGAATACTCTTTTCCGATTGCTCTCTCTCGGTTTAACCCAATTATTGTTATTTGAATTTTTACGGAGATTGAAATTTAATAACCTTGTCTCTTTTTTACTTTCCTTTGTGACAGTTTATAATCTTCGAATGCTCGATTTATTTCGTTATGGAGCATCACTTGAAAGTTGGACAGGGCATCTGCTTCTTTGTACTGCAATCGGATTATATTATCTTAACCAGAAGGGCGGTTGGAAAGAACCTTTATTTATCATCGGATCAACGTACTGGCTTGTCTGTAGTGGTCATCCACAAATGATGTATTACGGTTTGCTCGGTGCCGGTCTTTTTGCTTTAATAATACCATATTTTGTGTCGATTTTCTTGCCGGAAAAAGGTGTTGAGATAAAAAATCTGATCAGATTTTGGGGGAAGACGGCCCTTTTTTGTTGTGCAGGGATTGTACTATCATCTGCATACATAGTTCCCTTTTATTTTGACTTTATGACAACTTCAGCAAGGATTGGAAAGAGTTATGAATGGGCCAATATGTATTATACTGACACATTTATAGGAACAATAAACAATTTTTTCCAGCCCCTCAGGACTACAGTGGACGGGAATTTCGGTGGAACATCATTATTCATCATTCCTGCACTAATACCTTTATTATTATTTCTTCGTGTAAGAGTTCCACGTGTCATTTGGGCAACATGGATATTAGTCCTTTTTGCATTTTTACATATGCAGGGTGATAGAACACCGGTTCATTATATTGTTTGGAAATGCTTGCCCTTAGCTTCTTCATTTAGGGTTGCAGGTAGGATCGCAATGATCATCCCTATATTGTTAATGTTAATGCTTGCTTGGTTATTTCGATCAAATTCTCCTGCATCAACATCAATAAATAAAAAATTAAAAGTTAATCCTGTAATGATCTTAGCTTGCATAGGTATGCTATTAATCACAGTGTACAACTTAATCCCAAACTCTATTACTTCGAATACACATGAGTTCTGTCCGGCAAATATACATCTAATTCCAAACAGTATAATGATACTTTACATTATATTGGGGATGCTTGCTCTCCTAACATTTTGTATACATAATATCTTTAGTAACAAAAAATACATTACAGAATTTATATTGTGCATAATTACTTGCATACAGGTTATGATACTTTTGGGATGTGGTACATGGATGGAATACAAGAAGGATACTCCCAATTTCCAGTCGATGACCTTTCAAAAAATTAAGGGGCTTGATTACCAAGGTAAAACAGGGGTGGGATTAAATCAAGCCATCATTATGAAGCAAGTAGAACGATCATATCTGGAACCCTTTCTTGGGAAGTTTTATTCTCAGCATATTAATGCTCAAAGCAATGAAGATGCCTATTCAATAATGGAAAGAGGTCGTACTCCAGATCAAGTTGTTTTAGAAGGATATAACCCTAAGAATAATAAACTAGAAAATAGGCAATTAGCTGAGAAAACTTCAGGCCATGTGAAATTGATTTATAGTTCTTTTAACCGGTTGATCTTTGAAGTCTCTTCCTTAAAACCTGGCTTTTTAGGCCTTTCCTACCCATACAATGGGCATTGGAGAGCAATACTTAAGAAGCAGTATGTTCCAGTTTATAGGGCTAATGGTGCTTCACATGCTGTATATGTACCTGCTGGTACCAATCTTGTTGAATTCAGATATTGGAGCACTGCTGCTTTTGTTGGAATAGTTTTAAGCTGTTCTATGATTATCATTATTGGATTTATTTTCATGCATAGATTTTCAACAAAAAATGTAGGATATGTATTCACAATTTTATCCCTTATTTTTAGTATAAGTATTTTTATTATTTGGTATTATAGCTTGTATACAGGCAAAAACCTTAATACGGTTTATACATGGGAATCTTCTCCTGAAACTTATAATAATCTTGCTTATAGTAAGAGGACTGAAATGTCGTCTTCAACACTAATACCTGATTCTTTACTCAATGATCCAGGTACAGCTTATCTAAAACAATATCCATATCTGTATACTAGTGGCAAAGCTGTCGATGGTGATCGATCTCCAAAATCTGGTTTTATTACAGCTTTAGTAAACCAACCATGGTGGAGGGTAGATCTAAATCGTGTAGAGAATATTGGTTCTATCGTTATTTATGAATCTCTTATAGGCGATAACTGGAATGTACGTCCGTTGATGTTGGCATATTCAAATGATAAAATCACATGGGGAGTAATGAAATTTTCTAATTCTGGGCCAAAAATTTGGCTTCATTTTAATAAACCTATAACTGCTCGATATGTTGAGATAATGTCTTCTGGATATTGTAAGCTCTCCTTTGATGAAGTAGAGATTTATCCCCTAATTGAAAGATAAAAATGATATGGGATTCATCATAATCTAGCATGAAACTCAGGCCATCACCTATCAAGTAATAATTGTTTTATGAAGCTAAGGATGCAGAGATGCCAGGTTCCTATCTGAAAGATAAGAAAATGTTATTTCACGATGAGCTGGGATCGAAAAAAATTTGGGATGATTTTGCAAACAACTATGAGACAGTTCGAAGGTTGCATCTAGTCTTTGGAACATTTATTAACCCATCTGATTTGAATGGGAGTCTTTTCCTTGATGCAGGAAGTGGAGGTGGTCACTTCTCCCAAAAAGCAGAAGAATATGGAGCTAAGGTCATTTCTTTTGATATTGGATTGAATCTTCTTAAACAGGTGAGAAATAGATGTTCAAGTAAAAAGGTTTCTGGCAGTGTACTGCAATTACCTTTTAAAGAGGACATCTTTGATGTGGTTCTTTCAACTGAGGTTATTGAACACACACCTTCCCCTGTCAGTGCTATTCGAGAAATGTGCTCTGTTGTAAAACCTGGTGGCCTCCTTATTATAACCGTACCATGTCGATTATGGAATTTTGTTGTAAGGGCAGCATCATATTTCAGATTGCGTCCTTATCGGGGGTATGAGAATTTTCTTTGGCCTAATGAAATAAAAAAAGTAATCGAAGAAGAGGGCTTCCATATTGAAACGTTAAGGGGTTTTAATTTCTGTCCAATTTTTACTAATAAACTTGATAGGCTGTTTATGTTTTTTGATAATCTCTATGGATTAAGATGGCCTCATTTAATGGTTAACATTGCTGTAAGAGCAAGAAAGAGATAGTTATAATATAAGCCAGCAGATTAATGAATATGTATTTTGTTCTGGAAGGAGTTTATAGTTGATATCAATTATAATACCGGCATTTAACGAATCTGAAAATATTGAAATAATAGCTAACAGGGTTTCCCATGAACTTAAGGCCTATGAGCCTTTCGAGATAATTTTTATTGATGATGGGAGCACTGATGCAACATTAGAGAAAATTAAGGCACTCTCTGCATTGAATAACAATATTAAGTACATATCCTTTTCCAGAAATTTTGGTCACCAGAAGGCTTTAATGGCAGGGATTGAGCATGCCAGTGGAGATTGTGTCATTAGTATGGATGCAGATATGCAGCACCCTCCAGAGATCATCAAGAACATGCTCGATAAATGGAAAGAAGGATATGATATTGTCTATAGTGTTAGACGGGATACAACTGAGACTGGTCTTTTAAAAAAGATAACATCTGGTTGTTTTTATAAATTGGTAAATAAGATATGTGAGATAGACATCCCCTTAGGTTCAGCTGACTTTAGACTTCTTGATAGAAAGGTTGTACTCGAACTAAGAAAATTTAAAGAGAATTGGTTATTTTTACGAGGTATTATTGCCTGGTTAGGATTCAAGCAGATAGGGATTGAATATGTCGTACAAAAAAGGCATGCAGGAAAGTCAAAATATTCCTTTAGAAAGATGCTAAGTCTCTCAATCCAGGGTATAACCTCTTTCAGTATTATGCCACTAAGAATTGCGGCATTTTTAGGTATTCTGTTTTCAATAGGTTCCTTCATATATATAATGTATGCACTATATGCAAAGCTCATTTTAGGCATTGCCATTGTTGGATGGACCTCAGTCTTGATATCAGTGTTATTCTTAGGAGGAATTCAATTGATTTTTTTAGGCATATTAGGAGAATATCTAGGTAAAATGTTCATTGAAACTAAAAATAGACCAAATTATATAATAAATGAAAAAAAAGTATGATAACAAAGCTGCTAAGAAGTCTATCAATCTTGTAGTTGTACATTACCGAATCTCACACACCCAGGCATATTGCGGCAATTGTGGTTCTAAATGGGTATTTGAATATAGAAGAAAGAATGAAATGAATTTTAGTAAGGAGTAGCCCAGACCTTGGTTCTTACAGTTACGATAGGCTCCTTATCATTCCATCCGCAGTCATGTTATTCAGTTCAAGCTTTCGCTTTCCTATCACAAGGGAAAAAATGAAGCGATTGAACAATTTAACGTTGTTTGGAGTATAAACCCAGGGAATATACAGGTCCAGAAAATTTATCCCTGTTATTATTAATTCATTGGTTTTATCATTACAGGGACTACTGTTTTGATTCTGATTCTCATATACTTGGATCAGGGAAGACTGGTGATGAAGCGAGCATCCAGGGAATCTGATGAATATGTCACTTAATCAACTCCACCGCGACCCTAAATAATGGTATTTGATGCTCACACGTGATAGTATAATCTTTTCAATCGCATCAAGGATGGATGTTACTAGGTGAAAAAAAGCAATAACAGCGAGAAGCATAGTAGACTTGAAAATATTTCCCAAATGAAGCTAACAAGGTTTTTGTTTGTCCATAGCGAGATCTTTGTTCTCCTTTTTCTGATTAGTACGATATTCACCCTCTATTGGCAAGTCCTTGGCTTCCCATTCACTTACATGGACGATCCAACCTATGTGATCAAGAACACTCACGTACAAAAGGGGATATCCTTGGACAGTATTGCCTGGGCCTTCAGCTTCAAACATGGAGAAAATTTAAACTGGCACCCGCTTACCTGGATCAGCCACATGTTGGATTACCAACTTTTTGGATTGAACCCCGGAATGCACCACATAAGCAATGTATTCTATCATACCTTAAACACCATACTGTTATTTCTTTCATTAAGATGGATGACTAACTCGGTATGGAAGAGCGCATTCGTAGCTGCTCTCTTTGCCTTGCATCCTGTCAATGTAGATTCAGTTGTATGGATCGCAGAGCGGAAAAATCTTTTGAGCACCACATTCTGGATGCTCACGATTATCTCTTACTTTTATTATACCAGGAAGCCTAATACTATCTCGTATCTTCTCATCATCTTTACATTTTGTCTTGGTATGCTTGCAAAAACAATGTTGATGACCCTGCCATTTGTTCTCTTGCTGCTGGACTACTGGCCGCTCGGTAGGCTGAAACCTCCTCGATCAGGCAAGGATAATCAACAATGGGCTTCTTTTTTCCATGATGCCGCCCGTCTTTTTATCGAGAAGATTCCTCTGATAATCTTAACACTTACATTTATATATGCAACCATGTTATCACTCAAGTACTCTGCGCAGATTAGTGCCAATCAAAATTTCCCTATGCATCTCAAGATCCAGAATGCAATAGTCTCCTACTTGATATACATGGGGAAAATGGTCTGGCCGAAGGACCTATGCATTTTCTATCCATTCCCAGAATTTATACCGTTGTGGAAGCCGATAGTATCAATAGTGGCTCTTTTGTTCATAACGGCCATGGCTCTGCTAAAAAGTCGGAAATATCCCTATCTCATTGTTGGCTGGCTTTGGTTTCTTGGTGCGCTCGTGCCGGTACTCGGGATTATACAGGCAGGCCTCTGGCCTGCTATAGGTGAGCGTTGGGCATATGTCCCTTATATAGGTTTGTTCGTTATTATTGCGTGGGGGATCCCTGATCTTTTTTCACATATTCCTCAGAAAAAGATCATCTTCACTGGGGCTGTCATTGTGGTATTAACCTTGCTCACATTGCGGACATTGTTTCAAATAGGATATTGGAAGGATGATGTTACCCTTTTTTCTCATTGTATTAAAATCAATCCAGATAATAATGTTGCCCAAACTAATCTTGGAAATATCTATGCTTTTCAAGGTAAATCCGAAGAGGCTTTTCATCATTTTCATGAAGCACTGAGAATACACCCCAATGATGTCTTTGCCTTGGATGGTCTAGCGCGCCTCTACAATAAGATGGGACAATATGATAAATCGATTCAATTTTATAAAGAGGAAATAGGGTATCATCCGAAAGATGTTAACTTATATTTTAACTCGAATTTTGATCTTGGAACTGTATATGCTGCCAAAGGAGATCTTGAAAAGGCTATCAAACAATTTTCTTATGTGATTAGTCTGAATCCAGATTATGCACTGGCATATTACAACCTTGGAATTATCTCTGTACAGAGGCAAGATATGAGTAAAGCAACGGAATACTTCTCATTGGCACTTAAGCTAAATAATGAAGACAAAGACTCACATTGTTCTCTGGGTGCGGTCCTGATGAAACAGGGAAGGATCGATGATGCTATAAATCAATTTAATGAGGCCTTGAGGATTGACCCTCATTTTAAGGAGGCTAGAAATTACTTAGCATCGGCGGGACTTATCAAGAAAAAGGTGGATGAGAATATTGTAAAGCTTGAACAGGATAAAGTGAGAGAGCCCAACAATCCTGATGTATTACAAAAATTGGCTGTACTCTATGCAAAGAAAGGTGAAAATTCAAAAGCCCTAGATAACTTAAAGAGATTGGTTGAGATCCAACCCGCAAATCCAAATGGATATTATAATATTGCATGCGTATATGCAAAAGAGGGTAATGTAAACCTTTCTATAGAATGGTTAAAAAAATCTCTTGATAAAGGATTTAAGGATTGGAATCTGTTGAAGACAGATAAGGACCTTGATAACATTAGAACATCACATTTCTATAAAGATTTAATTCAAAAAATTTCAGACAAATGATTATATATAGTGACTATTGAACTTACTTAAATATGTGTATTTCTCAAGATGCCGGGATTCTTGTTCTTGCTTCTCGATATATGCTCTAACAGTATCCTTATCCTTACTAAAAGTGGGCACATATTACCCCTGTAATCTTACCAGGCTCACAGAATTCCATTGCAATAGTTTTTCTCAATCTGATAAGATAAAATTATTGTTATGAAATATAAAAAATGACAAATTACTAGATACAGTATGACAAAGAGAATTATTATTTCAATGCATTATGTGTAATGTCCGGAATAATATCTAGTAATATATTATAATCGTTGTATAAGATAATTTTTTATACTGCTTCGAAAAGTCATATATGTAAAGGAGTGATATGAAAATATTAAAAATTATAATAGCCGGACTATCCCTTATTCTAATAATTTATGCCTGTAGCAGTGGGCATAACACAACAGGTGGTGTAGGTTGGTACCCTATACTCACAGATGTTCATATGTTTAATGTCAATGATTCTACTAATCCAGTTGAGGAATCTACATTTGGGGTTGGTGATCATGTAAGCTTTGATATTGATGCTGAAGATGATGATCTGAATATGAAAACCTTTTGGGTGACTGAAGTTTCATTAACCACTACTGAAACGACCACACTTGTTAGTGGCCCAATCGCTGTTGCATTACCTGGACAAAACGGCCAGCAGATCGTGTCGTGGACTAATATTGACCCGATAACAATATTAAAGCCAACTGGGAAATTTAGAATGGATTTTCAGATAGAGGATGCGACAGGCAATAAATCATATGTAGTATCAATAACTTATACAGTAAAGTGAACTAAGCCTATCTTTATATTTTTGAAGCATTTAAGATGTTAAAGAATTGATATAAAAGGAAAAGAGAGGAGTTTGAGTAAGAACCATGAAAAATCTTTGCAACATTTTGTGGAAGAGATTTTCCATTACGATTGTGATCTTGTTATTAGGTCTGGTTATCATATTTTCAGGATGTGGTGGCGGAGAGTTTTCAGGTTATAACTTCACCATATCCGGTGCAGTGAGTGGCGCGATCACACAAGGTGTTACCATAGCATTAACTGATGAAAGTGAACAGCAAGAAGGCGTTGCGGTAACTGATTCTAATGGAAACTATACCTTTAGTAACCTTTCGAACGGGTCATATATTGTCACACCATCTTTTTCCGGTTACACATTCAATCCAACCTATCAAGTAGTTAAAATCAGCAGTGCAACGGTTACTAACATTGACTTTACATCCGTAGAAAATACGCAGGGGGAGTAGTGACCGTAACTGTGAGAGGCAATAGAGCCAACAGAGTGTGACCATAGCACTGAGCGGTGCACAAGACCTAAACTATGCTAATGTCATAATCTCTGTTATTTAATCACGGTAATGATGAGACAGAACACTAGATAAATTCGGCCCTGCAATAAAGTGGACTTGTAAACTTTTTCACATTGACACTATACTCCTTAATACCCATTTTTTGATAGAGTATATCAAGCGGTATATATCCTTGGTGAATTTAATCAATACTAAAGGGGGTATCTGCAATGCAGAAGGCATTAGTAACCGGGGCTGCCGGGTTCATTGGTTCGCATGTAGTCAGGGAGTTGCTTTCGGAGAATGTGGAGGTGAGGTGCCTGATCCGACCCGGCGAATCCACGAGAAATCTGGATGAACTTGACGTGGAGTTACTTACAGGAGACATACTTGATATTGCGGCGGTAGAGAAGGCCCTTGACGGGATAGACACGGTTTTTCACCTGGCTGCCGTCTATTCAATTTGGATGCGTGACTGGAGCAGGATCTATGAGGTGAATATCCAGGGTGCCCGCAACGTTCTATGGGCAAGCCTGAAAAAGGAAATAGAGAAGATAGTTTTCACAAGCTCCATAGCCGCCATCGGTATAGCACCCGGAAAGGCCTTAAGTACTGAAGATACACTATTTAACCAATACACGCTGGGGAATCATTACGTTCTCACCAAGTACCTCTCACAGCAGGAGGCCATTGGTTTTACAAAAAGAGGGCTTGATCTTGTGATTGTAAACCCGTGCTTCCCTTTTGGGCCAATGGATCTGGTCCCTACACCCACAGGGCAGATCATCGTGGATGTGCTCAAAGGCATAAACCGATTTTTCTTCAACGGCGGGATTAATATCGTTGATGTCCGTGATGTAGCAAAGGGGCATGTACTTGCTGCAAAGAAGGGAAGGGCAGGGAACCTGTATATCCTGGGTAACAGAAATATCCCTATGAAGGATTTCTTCAGGCTGGTCTGCCGTGAGGCCGGTTTTGATGGCCGTATGCTTCTCAAGTTGCCCATACCGGCGATGAAGGTAGGTACTGCTGTTCTTAAGATGTGGTCCGACTATGTGAGCCACAAGCCTCCCATGTCAACGCCTGCTGAGATCGCTTACGCCTCACAGTACCTCTATTTCGACAACACAAAGGCGGTTACCGAACTCGGCCTAACCTTCAAACCTGTGGAGAATTCGTTACAAGATTCCATCAATTGGTTCAGAGAAAACAGGTATGTCTAAATGACTTGGGAGGAAAATGCACGAATGGACAGGAAAGATCTGAACAATAAACTCGACAAGATGTTCTATCCATCCTCGGTTGCAGTGGTAGGGGCGTCCGAAGTGCCGGTAAAGTGGGGAAACCTCATCCTCACGTCCATACTGGGATGGGAATACAAAGGGAAGGTATTTCCAGTGAACCCGAAGAAGGAACAAATCCTGGGTATAAAATGCTACCCGAGCCTGACTGCAATACCGGAAAATGTCGACCTTGCAGTGCTCGTCATTCCCGCACCTTACATACCTTCAACCATGAGAGAATGTGTAGCCAAAGGCATCTCGGCCGTTGTGATCATCTCTTCCGGGTTCAGGGAGATGGGAGAAGAAGGGGCGCAACTTGAAAAGGAGATTATTGAGATAGCCCGGCAAGGTGGGCTTGTATTCATAGGTCCGAACACTATGGGTATAGCATCGGCGCATCACTTTTTCGAGGCCTTGCCGACATCCACAGCGGCGAAACCGGGAGGCCTTGCCGTCATATCTCAGAGCGGCAACTTGGGTCTTCAAATCATAAAATGGATCGCGCAGAAAGGCATAGGGCTTTCCCTGTATGCCGGCACCGGAAACGAGGCTATGCTGCACGCGAGCGACCTCCTTGTGTATATGGGCGAACGCGACGAGGTTAAGGCCATTGCCATGTACATGGAAGGTATTACAGACGGCAGGGAGTTCATGGAGATCGCGCATGAAGTATCGAAAAAAAAACCGGTTGTTGCCCTGAAGGCCGGCAGATCGCAGGCAGGATCAAGGGCCGCCCAGTCTCACACCGGATCTATGGCGGGTTCATATGCAACGTATAAGGCTATGTTCACCCAGGCAGGAGTCATCCAGGTAAACACCCCTTTGGAGTTGCTGAATGTATCTGCCGCCATGACCGTTCTGCCCATACCGCGATCCAACCGGACCGCCATCATGACCATGGGCGGTGGGTGGGGTATCATCGCCGCAGATGAATGTGAAGATAAAGGCCTTGTCCTGCCTCAGCTCACCCCTGCCATCATCAAGGATTTCGATGCACGACTCCCGCAATACTGGAACAGGAGGAACCCCGTGGATGTGGTAGGTGAGGGGGACCCCGAACTGTATCTCCATGTGATACAGACACTTGCCGAATGGCACGAGGTGGATGCCGTGGTCGCTTTGGGCATAGTCGGAAGGTCACGCTATGTGGAAGACTTTATTGCATGCCAGGAACGGTTTGACGGCAAGCTTTACACAAAGGAGCTCAAGCTTTCCGTGCTCAAGGCCCAGATCCAGGCAGAAGACCGCGTTATATCAGGTATCGGCAGGATACAAAAGGAGACGGGCAAGCCAATACTCGTGGTAGCGCTTACCGAGGAGGGATTGGCCCTGAAGCAGACCGGCTTTGGCCCTGTGGTCACTCTCTCCACACCCGAGGATGCAGTGGACATCATTGCTCACATGGCGCACTACGGCATGTTCCTCGAAGGGTCTATGGCGTGAAGTAGCTTTATTCTTTTACTATGACCCCCACGATATAACCCGCCAACACCATCTTGATGAGGGTGCTGAGAAACCAGATATGGGCAATGAAGGCAGTAATGGGCATTGCTGCATAGCTGCCATAGCCCATGGCGAACCCTGCTCCGAGCCCGTAGAGGGCTCCGTATTCCACTGCAACAGATCTACTCTTTTCATGAATCAGAAATGCGTAGATTGCAGTGAAAATGCATGAGCTTACGGCTGTGACAAGATAGATAAGCCATGGGCTCATCTCCTCCATAGGCCTCCAGAGCTGGGAAGTCTCGGAATAGGCACCTGTGAGGATGAATCCATGCACTATAAAGTCAATGATGGCCCAAATAATAAAGATAATGACGGTTGCAATGACGGATTTCCTAAGCATAATCCCACCTCCTTTAGAAGACAATTCTATCTTATACAGTACTCGATTATACCATTTGCTGACTATTACGCTAAATTTTTCAGTTGATCCATTTGGAGTTTCATCCGGCTGATGCAATATTCAAGCTTGATGGAAAGAGCCTTTGCAAAGATCTCATGGCCGCGCTCATTGGGCAGGCGGGCGTCATTCTGGATAAATTCAGAGTTGGCAAGTCCCCGATCAAAAAGATAGCCAGCCCAGTAGGTGTGTACAGCCACCATTTCACAATCAAGATCAATACTGACTTCTCTTATCGTGCGGTAGTATATGTTCACGGCATCCATTTCGTAAGGGTCGTCAAAGGTGTGGGATGTGGGTAATACAATTACCGGGTTGAACTGCTCCCTGGCAGATCTGGCCATCCTCACCAGGTTTTCCTTGAACTCAGAGCGGTAAACCGGGAAGAATGCATCGTCAACACCGAAGTGAATCAGGAGGATCTGCGGTGCAAACGGTGCAATGTCATCCTGGAAGGTCCATATGCCGTCAAAGGAATTATCTTGAGGTCTGGTGCGGTTGATGAGCTCCACCCCTTGAGAAGTACAGAATTCCTTCAGGATGTCTACATAACCCCTGGCTACACCGACACCTGCTGCGATGCTCCCCCCTCGAACGAGCAGCTTCATTTTAATGTATCATCGAGAGGTATCTTTGACTCGCAGGGCACATCTGTCTGGCACAACCCGCAGCTGTAACCGTCAAAACCATAGGTTGTCTTGATATACGGTATTGCTTTGCCAAAGACATATTCCAGGCATTTATTTTTGTCATGCCCGGCATCACTGATGGCCCCGGCCGGACAGCGGGAGATGCATTTTTTGCAGGTACCTTTTGAGAAGAAGAGGCAATAGTCTGTGTGAGAGCTATAAGGTCTCGGTGTAGGTGGAATCTGTATGTGTGATACTACGGATCCTAAGCGCATGGCCTTGCCCACAGGGGTAATGAGCCCGTCACACAGGCCGAAGGTCCCCAGGCCAGATACATATGCAACATGCCGCTCCGACCAGTTTGATGAAAACCCGTGTTGAGGAGAATTCTGCCATGAAAAACCGGTATGGAGTGTGGGTGCTATAGTTTCATAACCCATTGATTGAAGTGCCGTTACAACATGTTTTTTCAGATTGTTGTTGATCTCTTCACCAAAGGTGCGTGTGCGTGCCCAGCGGTGGGAAGGGAAGGAGGTCTCCCGGCGGTTGTCGGCCTTTGTCGCCTCTGTTTGGGGGAGAACCCAGCTGATCACGGTGAGATCTCCGGGAGAAGCATTTACATCAGGGAATGCCTGTAAGAATATTTCTTTTGGGGTCCAATGGAAGGGTCCCACGGTCTCCTTAAGAGAATTCCACAGAGGATCGCCGCCTCTTGAAAAACCTACAAGAGGATCTGCCCATGCCCGTTCGCCTTGGTCCTGCCAGAGTGTGTTCCGGCTAGGCTCGTCAAGAAACGATCTGATCATAGCATTTATCTGATGAGATAGATCAAAATGTTCACCAGGGCTCATGCGCACCTCCCTGCACTTGTTTTGCCATCATCTAAGGCTAAAGCAAACTGATGCTTGAATCAATATAAACTTTTTAATCGAAGAGAGTTTATGAAAATATAATTGAGATTCCTTAAGGGTAAAGACCAATTCCGGTGCAACGATACTGTTTTGGAGTAGAGCCGGTCATCTTTTTGAAGATCCTGTTGAAGCTCGCCTTGGAATTGAATCCGGAAGCAAAGGCGATATCCAGGATAGTACTTTCCGGGTCGCTGATGAGCATGGTCTTGGCAAAGCCTACCCGGAAGGTATTCACGAGGTCGTGGAAGGTGGTATTGAGGTAAATGTTCAAAAACCTTGAGAGGTTGTGCGGTTCAACTCCAAGCTCATGGGCCAAGGCTGCCAGCGTTAACTCATCTCTCAAGAAGATTTGCTCATCCTGGAGTTTACTTTTAAGCCGCACTTCAAGATCTTTCCGGTTAATGGCTGAGGGCATGTTGGGCTGTCTTTTCCTGATGTGATGCCGGGGTCGCGGTCGTGATTGGTTATCGCCCTTTCCATAGTGCAACTGCAAAAGAAGCTTATGCCGTCTAACCATATCCGTGGCGACATTGCTCAGTGCGACCTCTTCTGCAAGTTGAATCCATTCCTCGTCCAACTCCGGGAGGTCACTTGCGCAGATAGTTGTTTCTTCAGTCAGCGGGGTAGTAACTCGCTTGCTGCATTCATGCCGGTTTTTCTTCGTGCTTAATACCATCAATATCCTCACTGGAGAATAATATTACAAGCATCCTGACAGGAGATTGTCCAGAGTTCATTACATGGGAAAATATAGTACATAAATCTTTTCAAGAGTACAAGCCGCAGTGTCACGTAAAAGATGAAAGGCCCTGTATGGCTTAAGAAAACTATACTGGCAATGCTTAGATAAATTGCCTTTGGTTGTACATGATGTTTATGAATTTCATTAGAACTGTTGTGCCTAATCTTATTGATAAATAATCATTTAATCTGATCATTCGGTAATGACTGATCTTCTTATGCCATAGGAAATATAAGACATATTATGCCGATATAAATATGCTAAAATATGTTTAACCCTTGGTTTATGAGAAAAATAATCTTGACAGTATTCAGGTGCCTATTGTATCTTTTGCCGGTGATGAATGATGATTCACTCATGTTCGGGCAAATTAACAACTCGATCTGAAAGGCTTTCCATGGTAGCTATGGAGTACAGGCTTTTATCCGGGGTTGATCCGGTCGATGAGGTGAAGCTGATCATAAACGCAATCCCGTACCGGGGCGAAACAATAAAGGAAGGGTAACCAATGCTCGTTATCGCATGTATCAAACAGGTGCCTGACACAACACAGGTTAAGATCGATCCGGTGACCAACACACTTGTCCGCGAAGGGATTCCTTTCATCATGAACCCCTTTGACACGCATGCCCTGGAGGAGTCGCTCCGTCTGAAAGACAAATACGGTGTGCGGGTCGCAGCTATCTCCATGGGGCCTCCTAATGCGGAGATGACACTGCGCAAGGCCCTGGCACTGGGAGTTGATGAGGTAATCCTTCTGTCGGACCGTGCCTTTGGAGGCGCAGACACCCTTGCCACAAGCATGGTCCTTGCCGAGGCGGTCAAAAAGCTGGCCGAGAAGGACAAGGAAGGGCTTGCGCTGGTGATCTGCGGGAAACAGACCATTGACGGCGACACCGCCCAGGTGGGTCCCGGCATAGCAATCCGCAACGGGTATGTCCCGCTGACCCTTGTAGACCGCATCGTTGATCTTGATCTCAAGAACAAGAAGATCAAGGTAAGCAGAAAGCTCGAAGGCCGCCATGAGATAGTCGAAGCCAAGATGCCTGCCCTGCTGACCGTGGTCAGGGAGATCAACAAGCCCCGCTACCCGTCAGTACCCATGCGTCTTGAGGCCCAGGACATGAGTGTCGCCCTATGGGACAACAAGGTCATGAACCTCGATGTACAGCAGATAGGTCTTAAGGGTTCACCCACTGCGGTACGAAGGATCTTTTCTCCAGAGCGCGAAAAAGGTGAGATCGTGGGCGACGGTACCAACGACCCGACCGGAACTGCAAAGCAGTTGGTGGAAAAGCTGGTCCAGAGGGAATTGCTTGCCCTGTAAGGCTATAGACACCTTACTCTATTAAAATAAGAGAGATAAAAGCAGATGGAAAAACCGAAAAAAGTCAAAAAGCCGCGTGGTAAGGCATCTCTCATCCCCAACAAGTGTATCGCCTGCGGGGCGCGTTGCCAGAGCTCCTGCCCTGCAGAAGCGATCGAGATGAGCGAAAAGGGTGAGCCGATCATCCTAACGGATAAGTGCATCGGCTGCCAGAAATGTGTCAAGATATGCCCGGCAGAAGCCCTTGAAATGTTCTTTACTCCCGAAGAGCTGGAGATTTTGAAGCAGCTCTCACAGGAAAAGGCTGCAGGTGCCCCGGCAGAGGAGGAAGAAGACTCTGAAGAGGCCAAGCTGAAGAAGTTCCTGGCCCAGTACCGGTCGGTATGGGTCTTTGTCGAGCAGACCGACTGTATACCTGCCAAAGTTTCCTGGGAGCTTTTAGGTGTGGGCGCACAACTGGCTTCTGCACTGAAGGTGGATCTCTGCGCAGTCGTTCTTGGCCACAATGTTGAAAAACTGTGCCATGAAGCATTCACCTACGGCGCAACCAAGGCATACCTGATCGATGAAGAAATCCTGCACAATTACCGGACCGCTCCTTACCTTGAGTCCTTCTGTTCACTGGTGCAAAAGTATAAGCCCGAGGTCGTGCTCATGGGCGCCACCGGTCTGGGCAGAGATTTAGCCGGAGCTGTTGCGACACGGCTTCGAACAGGCTTGACGGCCGACTGCACGGGTCTGGGCATTGATGAAAAAAGGCAGCTGCTGCAGACGCGTCCCGCCTTCGGCGGAAACATCATGGCAACCATATTCTGCGAGCAGAGACGCCCGCAGATGGCTTCTGTCCGCCCTCACGTAATGCCCATGCCGACCAAAAACGAGAACGCCACAGGCGAGATCATTCGCGAGAAGATTGCGATGAAGGAACAGGATGTCCTCACCAAGGTGCTTGAAGTCATCAACGATGCCGGCCACATGGACAGCGTTGATATAGGCGGTGCCGAGTTCATCGTTTCCGGCGGCAGAGGCATGATGTCAAAGGAAAACTTCAAGATCCTGCAGGATCTGGCGGAAGAGCTGGGCGGAGTAGTTGCATGCTCCAGAAGTGCGGTCGATGCAGGATGGATGCCGGTGGAGCGCCAGGTAGGGCAGACCGGAAAGACCGTGCGGCCCAAGATCTACATCGCATGCGGCATCAGCGGTGCCATCCAGCACCTGGTAGGCATGCAGGACTCTGATCTTGTCATTGCCATCAACCGTGACCGCGAGGCCCCGATCTTCGAGGTGGCGACATTCGGCATCGTCGGCGATCTTTTCAGTATCGTGCCTGCGATCACTGAGCATATTCGGCAGACAAAGGCCACCAGAGGGACACCAAAGGTCTGTTAGACGTTATAACTAAGAGAAAAGGATAATTTTCATGATACCGAATCCGATTGTTTTTGCCATTGTGTTTGTAGGGGCCGTCCTTCTGTTTGTGTGGAGCTGTTTCCGCCGCTTCGGACTGGTAACCATCGGTAAGCCGGAAAACCGGTTCAATAACGTAGCAGCCAGGATTCGAGATACCTTCCTCTATGCCTTTGCCCAGAAAAGGGTCTTGCAGAAGCCTTTCGGCATAAACCATTTCGTCCTGTTCTGGTCGTTCATGGTCCTTCTGCTCGCCAATACCGAGTTTGTGTTGAAAGGGCTGCATCCGGCCATCACCTTCAAGGTGCTGCCGGCGCTCATCTATAATCCGCTCTATTTTCTCTTCGATCTCGTCTCGCTCTTTGCCCTTCTCTGCGTCATCATCGCCGGCATCAGGCGCGTGGTCGCACCGCCGTATCCCGAGGCGATCACTTTGGATGCATATATCATCCTCTCTATGATAGCAGGCCTTATGATCGCCTACTTCAACCTGCACGGAGTGGAGAGAGTTGCCCTCGGGGAGCAGCTTAACATGCCCATCTCCGCAGCAGTTGGGTCAATATTCTATAGCGGAATTACACCCGAGAAGGCCGAGTCTTTAAAAGAGATCTGGTGGTGGCTCCATGCACTCATATTCCTCTTCTTCCTGAACTATCTTCCCTACAGCAAGCACATGCATATTCTTTCCTCAATCCCGAGCTGCTATTTCAGGAGGTTTGAAAAGGCAAATACCTTGCCGTTGGAAACCTTTGTGAAGGGCAACAAATTCGGCGTTGATACCATTGATAAATTTACCTGGAAAGACCTTTTTGATTCCTATGCCTGCACCGAATGCGGCCGTTGCCAGCTGGCGTGCCCGGCTGCGAACACCGGCAAGCCGCTGAACCCGAGGCAGGTCATTCATGACCTTAAAATCAACGTCCTGACCAACGGACCGGCTATAAAGGCCGGCCAGAAACCTACACTGCCGCTCATCGGCAGCAACGGCGAAGGCAGCATCACCGAAGATCAGATCTGGTCCTGCACCACCTGCGGTGCATGCATGGAAGTCTGCCCGGTCTTCATCGAGCAGATGCCCAAACTCCTCCAACTTAGGCGCTACCTTGTGGAGATGAAGGCACACTTCCCCGAAGAGCTCCTCAACCTCTTTGAGAACATGGAGCAGAGGAGCAACCCATGGGGTATCGCACCGACCGAGAGGACCAAATGGTGCTCGCAGCTCAATGTGAAGGCCTTCGATGCCTCTACCGAATACCTCCTGTACGTGGGATGTGCAGGTGCCTTTGACTCCAGGAACAAGCAGGTCACTTTGGCCCTTGCAAGTGTTCTCGATGCAGCCGGAGTCTCTTGGGGCATCCTGGGCAAGGAAGAGTTATGCTGCGGCGACAGCGTGCGCAGGCTCGGCAATGAGTTTGTATTCGACAAGATGGCAAAAGACAATGTCAAGATTTTCAAGGAAAAGGGTGTGAAGAAGATCATCACCCTGTGCCCCCATTGCTTCTCCACCCTGAAGAACGATTACAGGCAATATGGTTTTGATGGCGAGGTCATCCATCATGCCGACCTCATCGATCAACTGATAAAGCAGGGCAAGTTGAAGCTCAAGAAGTCCGTTAATCTGGGCAAGGTCGTATTCCATGACTCATGCTATCTTGGGCGGCATAACAACATCTACGAATCGCCCCGGAGTGTTATCAGCAAGGCAACGGGAAAGAGCCCTGAAGAATTGGATCGGACCCGTAGGCAGTCCTTCTGCTGCGGCGCAGGAGGCGGAAGGATGTGGATGGAGGAGCACCTGGGCACGCGTATCAACCTGGAGCGCGTAACCGAGGCCCTCACAAAGAACCCGGACACCGTGTGCGTGACCTGCCCATACTGCATGACCATGTTCGAAGACGGTCTGAAGGACAAGAATGCAGACAAGGTCCTGGTCAAGGATATAGCCGAGGTTGTTGCGGAAGGGCTGAGATAAAAAACGAATTTTCTTATGTGCAAGGTTCGACAGCCCCCGGATATTCCGGGGGCTGTTTTATTTTTATATGAACTTCTCAACTATCAAAGGGTGGCCTTGCAGGGTCAGACAGAGTAGTGCCTGCCGTTTGACTCGTAGATGAGGAGATGGGCAAAGGCCGCCACCACCAGGCCGTGCATGATCTTTTGCTTGCGGATCATCTGATAGATCTCTTCCTTTTTGACGAGCTCCACCCTGATCGCTTCGGTGGGATCCAGCATCTGGTTTGAGCCCAGGATGCAGTTCCTGGCCAGGAATGAATAGCACTTGTTTGTCTGGAGTGCGGGGTTAGGCTCGACCGTTCCGATGTGCACAACATCGGTGCTGATATAGCCGGTCTCTTCCGTCATCTCACGAACAGCCGCCTCCATGGGGGTCGTGTCCTCCTCGGAGATGAGTCCGCCCGGTATCTCGATGGTGTCTCTCCTGATGCCGTGACGGTACTGGCGGATGGTGACCACGTGGCCGTCTTCCGTGATAGGGATGATGTTCACCCAGTCGCCGAGCTCGAATACCGTGAAGTCCTTGATGATGTCATTGGGCAGGAAGTGATACTTGTCCTGGCGGACATTGACAAGCCGGTTCTTGAACACGGTCTTGGAATAGAGGTAATTCCAATCCTTCTTCATGGCTGTTCCCCTTAAGACCCACAGGATACTACCACGGAATATCGAGTTTTTCCAGGAGCTGTTTATCTTCGAAAATATCAATATCACCGTAAAGATGGAGGGGAGCATGATGAGTTCTTTCCAATATTAGCGTTCCAATCAATGAGTGCCGCGATATTCGCCCAAGAACTTACTGCATGAAAGGGGTGGGGCTGCCGGTTCCATGGCTGGGTGTAGATAATCGGGACGATTCCGACCTCCTGGAGCAAAAAGCAGGTGTCGAGCCGGTCGTCGATGAAGTATTTTACATTATTGTCTTTCAGGATCTCGATCTTCGCCGTGTTCACCCCGGTCGCCTCGATGTGCAGGCACTTTGGGCCGACCTGAGGGATGTGCCTTTCGAACCATAACTCGATGGGTTCGGCAACAGGCCGCGCAGTCACCACGAGCAGGGGTGAAAAGGCTGTCATGCGGGTTAACACCTCACCGGCCCCTTCATTCGGCATAAGATCTATCTCATGAGGTTCGTTGGTGAGGATATCGATGATCTCAAGGGCATGTTTCTCTTCCATGTTGACGACGTTGAGAAAATGGTAATCCGTGATGTCGTCATAGTTGATGTCGTAGTTGTAGTTTTCCTTGGCAAGCCGGACAAAGAGCCTGAATGTGTCGGCCACTACGCCGTCGAAGTCAAAGGCGATTTCCTCGGGGTGGATGTTCATGCCAATACCTCTTCTCAATTGATGTCAAGATTGTGTACCATAGACCATTGTGGGTTGCAAATATACACCCTAAACAAGGTATAAAGCATAATAATAAAGAACACGGTAATCCCCCGCCATAAGAGCCCCGGCAGGGCATGTTCATGGTGAAAAATCAGTTGACAAGAACAGGAGATACAGGCTATCGAAAACACCTGATAAAGGCACGTAGCTCAGGGGGAGAGCACCACCTTGACGCGGTGGGGGTCCAGGGTTCAAATCCCTGCGTGCCTACCACTTTTTTGTCTGGAGATGTTATGCCCGAAATCACCGTTATTGTGGACGGCAAGGCCATACCTACCGGCGCATTGACTATTAGGGATGTTATTAAAGACAAGCGCGTGATTGCAGCACGTGTGGGAGGGATTTTGGTTGATCTCTCCACATTGCTGGCTGACGGCCTTACGATAGAGACGATATCTGCCGATTCCCCTGCGGGTGTAGGACTCCTGCGGCATTCCACCGCACATGTCATGGCGGAGGCTGTGAAGCTCCTCTTCCCGGATGCCAGGCCCACCATAGGTCCTTCTACCGAGGATGGATTCTACTATGATTTTGACCGTGAAGCGCCATTTTCCTCGGAAGATCTTGCCAAGATAGAAGAGAAGATGGGTGAGCTCGTCAAACAGGACACTGCCTTCATCCGCAGGGAACTGCCCAAAAATAAAGCGAGGGCCTTCTTTGAAGAAAAGGGTGAGCCCTACAAGGTGGAGATCATTGACGACCTAGGCGACGACGTGAACACAGTCTCACTCTACGAGCAGGGGACCTTTACCGACCTGTGCAGGGGCCCGCATGTGCCCTCCACCGGTTTTCTCAAGGCCTTCAAGCTCTTGTCCGTTGCAGGTGCTTACTGGAGGGGCGACGAGCGCAAGAAGATGCTCCAGCGGATCTACGGCACGGCCTTCGGGTCAAAAAAAGACCTCGACCAATACATCACCTTCCTGGAAGAAGCCCGCAAGCGCGACCACCGCAAGCTCGGCAAGGAGCTCGAGCTGTTCATGTTCTCCGATGATGTGGGTCCGGGCATGGTCATCTATATGCCCAAGGGCGGCAGGCTTAGGAGCCTGCTGGAAGATTTCGAAAAGAGGATCCACTTCAAGAGAGGCTATGACATCGTCTATGGCCCGAGCATCCTGAGGGGCAAGATGTGGGAGACCTCCGGCCACATGGACAACTACAAGGAGAATATGTATTTCACTGAAGTCGATGAACAGCTCTACGGCATCAAGCCCATGAACTGTCTGTCCCATATTATGATATACAAGTCCAAGGTGAGGAGCTACCGCGACCTGCCGTTGCGCTATTTCGAACTGGGCAATGTCACCAGGCACGAAAAATCAGGCGTTATCCATGGACTGCTCCGCACGCGTCAGTTCACCCAGGACGACGCCCACATCTTCTGCAGGCCGGACCAGCTCATTGACGAGATCACAGCAATCATAGACATGGTAGAAGAGGTGATGGCCGTTTTCGGTTTTGAATACACCATGGAGATCAGCACCAGGCCTGAGAAATCCATCGGGAGCGACCAGGACTGGGATATGGCCACCAAGGCCCTGATCGACTCTTTGAATAAGAAAGGCCTTGCGTACGACATCAATGAGGGCGACGGCGCCTTTTACGGCCCCAAGATCGATGTCAAGATCAAGGATGCCATCGGCCGGCAATGGCAGTGCGCCACCATCCAGTGCGACTTCTCCCTGCCCATGCGTTTTGATACACACTACATAGGCTCGGATGGCGAGAAACACCGGCCCGTCATGCTCCACCGGGTCATCCTTGGCTCAATCGAGCGTTTCATCGGCGTGCTCATCGAGCACTTCGCAGGCGCATTCCCGGTCTGGCTTTCGCCCGTGCAGGCCGTTGTCATGAACATCACCGATGCCCAGGCCGATTATGCAAGCAAGGTGGCGGATGTCTTAAGAGACAAGGAGATCAGGACAGAGCTCGATCTCCGCAACGAAAAGATCGGCTTCAAGATCCGTGAAGCACGGGTTCAGAAGACCCCTTACATGGTAATCGTGGGCGACCGCGAGAAGGCAGACGGTACCGTGAACATCCGGGATCGCTCAGGCGAGCAGAAGACATTTGCGCTTGATGAGTTCATCGCCTTGGTAAAGTCCTTTGATCCTGTGATCTAAACGTGTTGACAACAAATACATGCTAGGTTAGAAAAGCGCTTAAACGAATTTATAGGAGGGTCGCATCGCTAGAAACGGCTTTTTCAGACCGAACGAGAAGGACAGGATAAGGGTTAACGAGCGAATCGTTGCGGAGAGTGTCAGGGTTATTTCTTCTGATGGTGAGCAACTGGGTATCATGACCGTACCTGCGGCCCTTCAATCTGCTCTGGATCAGGAGATGGATCTTGTCGAGGTTGCCCCCAATGCAACCCCTCCCGTATGCCGTATCATGGAGTACGGCAAATTTAAATACGAGCAGTCCAAGCGAGAGGCCCTTGCCAGGAAGAAACAGACAGTCATCGTCATCAAGGAGATAAAGTTCAGGCCCAAGACCGATGAGCATGACTACCAGTTCAAGCTCAAACACATCATGCGGTTCCTGGATGAAAAGAACAAGGTAAAGGTCGTAATGCGGTTCAGGGGCAGGGAGATCATACACATGGACAAAGGACTCGAGATGCTTATCCGGGTCCGCGACGATGTCGCAGAAATGGCCGTTGTCGAGACAGAGCCCCGGGCGGAAGGCCGGACCATGGTGATGATGCTGGCCCCGAAGTAGATATGAGGAGTGAATGATGAAACTAAAGACAAATCGGAGTGCAGCGAAGCGGTTCAAAGCGACCGGCACCGGAAAGGTGAAGAGGAACAAGGCATATTCCAGGCACCTCCTTTCCTGTAAGACAACCAAGCAAAAGAGGAACTTCAGGAAGTCCGGGCTTGTGGATTCCGCGAATCTGGCCGGCGTTAGGCAGCAGCTGCCGTATCTCTAAGAGGTGTAAGGATCATGCGAGTAAAACGTGGTGTAGTAGGAAAAAGAAAGAGAGTAAGGGTTCACAAGCTTACCAAGGGCTATTACGGCGGGAGAAGAAACCTCGTCCGGGCTGCCCAGGAATCGCTCAACAGAGGACTTGCCTTTGCTTACCGTGACAGGCGCCAGCGCAAGAGGGAATTCAGGCGCCTGTGGATTGCCAGGATCAGTGCGGCCCTCAAGCAGCGGGGTTTTACGTATTCCCGCTTCATACATGCCTTAAAGAATGCCAGTATCGAGCTTGACAGGAAGGTCCTTGCGGATCTTGCCGTCACCGATCCCAAGGGGTTCACCCAAATCCTGGATTCAGTTTCTCAGGCATAGATGGACAGTCAGCTTGAAGAACTTCAAAAGGCGTTTGTAAAGGACCTGGAACATATCAATAAGCCTGAAGAGATCGAGCCCTTAAGGATCCAGTACCTGGGCCGCAAGGGGAGGCTTACGGCAATCTTGCGTCAAATGGGGTCCCTTGATGCAGTCGAACGTCCCCGTATCGGCGCCCTGTCGAACCAGCTTAAGGTCTTCATGGAGCAGTCCCTTGATGAAATGGCCCAATCCTTTGCTACAGAGAAGACAGTGCAGGGCATAGATGTAACTCTGCCCGGCCGCATCCTCAAGAAGGGCTCCATACACGTCATTAACCGGGTTATCGCCGAGATGGAGGGCCTCTTCCGCAACCTCGGCTTTTCAATCGCATCCGGCCCCGAGGTGGAAGACGACTACCACAATTTCGAGGCCCTGAACCTGCCTGAAAACCACCCCACAAGGGATATGCAGGACACCTTCTATTTCAGCAAGGGCGTGCTGCTCAGGACCCACACCTCACCCGTTCAGATCAGGGTCATGGAGTCACAGAGACTGCCGGTGCGCATCATTGCCCCGGGCAAGGCATACCGGTGCGACTTCGACGTCAGCCACAGCCCCATGTTTCACCAGGTGGAAGGTCTCTGGGTGGAGGAGGGCATCACCTTTGCACACTTAAAGGGCGTGCTCTACGAGTTCATCCACACCTTTTTCGGACCGGATATACCGCTGAGGTTCCGGGCATCGTTCTTCCCGTTCACAGAGCCGTCCGCCGAGGTGGACATGGGCTGCATCATCTGCAAGGGCAAGGGCTGCAGGGTTTGCAAGAATACCGGCTGGCTCGAGATTTTAGGCAGCGGCATGGTAGACCCGGCAGTCTACGGTTTCGTGGGTATCGACCCGGAGAAGGTCACCGGCTTCGCCTTCGGCATGGGAGTCGAGCGCGTTGCCATGCTCAAGTACGGCATCGATGACATCCGGCTCTTCTATGACTCCGATTTAAGGTTTTTAAACCAGTTCGCTTAAAAGGGCAAGACATGAAGATAAGCTACAACTGGATTAAAGAATTCGTCGACCTCGATGTGGATGTGCAGAGCGCAGCCTCCGCTCTCACCTTGAGCGGCACCGAGGTGGAAGACATCACGCATCAGAGCGTCCCCAAGGAGGTCATCTGCGCCCGTGTTCTCGATGCAAAGAAACACCCTAATGCGGACAAACTCTTTGTATGCACGGTGGATATCGGCAAGGAAACCCTCCAGGTAGTCTGCGGCGCCCCGAACACGAGGGCTGGTATGATGAGCGCATTTGCTCCGGTGGGCTGCGACTTAGGCTCGGGCATGCTTGTGAAAAAGGCCAAGATCAGGGGCGAAGAGTCCTTCGGCGTGCTGCTCTCAGAGCGGGAGCTAGGCCTTACCGAAGACCATACCGGCATTATGGAATTCGACATCGATACAAAGCCCGGAGATGTACTTGCCGATGCCTTGGGCCTGGAAGACTGGGTCCTGGAGGTGAATGTCACACCCAACAGGGGTGACTGCCTCTCGGTGATCGGCATTGCCCGCGAGCTTGCAGCGCTCTTCGGAAAGAAGCTGAAGGAGCCTGTTTTTGCCATCAAGGAAGAAGATACACCCATAGAATCGGTCCTGAGTGTGGAGATCCTCTCCCCAGAAGGATGCCCGCGGTACACGGCACGGTACATGGACGGCATTGCCATACGGAAGAGCCCCTTTGCCATGCGCAGGCGGCTGTTCCAGTCAGGGGTGAGGGCCATCAGCAACGTGGTGGACATCACGAACTATGTCATGCTGGAGTACGGCCAGCCTCTTCATGCCTTTGATTCCACCTTCGTCGCAGGCGGCGGCATCGTTGTGCGCAAGGCCAGAGACGGAGAGACCTTCACTACCCTGGACTCGGTTGAAAGGACCCTACGCGCCGAAGACCTCCTCATCTGCGACAAGCAAAAACCCGTGGCCCTGGCAGGGGTGATGGGCGGAGAAAACTCCGAGGTCCTTGATACCACTACAGGCGTTATCCTCGAGAGTGCCTTCTTCGACCCCAAAGGCATCCGGCGCACCTCCAAGGGCTTGGGCCTTTCCACCGAGGCTTCCTACCGTTTCGAACGGGGTATTGATCCTTCCATCCAAGCGGATGCTGCCAACCGGGCAGCCTGGCTCATGGCCCGGTATGCAGATGCAAAGGTCTTCAAGGGCGTCATCGATGTGAATTACTTCTCATATGAAAAACGGGAAGTGAATCTTAGAAAGTCCTACCTGCTCAAGGTGCTCGGACTCCGTGAGATCAAGGCAGAAGATGTTGAACGTATCTTCACAGGCCTTGGCTGCGAAGTGAGGGGTGGTGATGATCTCTGGATAATCGCGGTTCCGGTGTTCAGGCACGACCTTGTACGCGAGATCGACCTTGTGGAGGAGTTTGTCAGGGTCTACGGTATGGACAAGGTGGAGCCCGAACTTCCCACGTTCAAGCCCGGAAAGGCTGTCTCCGGGGAGAATGGAATTCAGGGGCTCAGGCTCAGTCTGGCTGCCTTTGGGTTCACCGAGGTTGTAACCTATTCATTCATTGCCCCGAAATGGAAGGCAATCTTTACGCAGGAAACCCTGGATCTCTTGAACCCCATTTCGGATGAGATGAGGGTCATGCGCATGTCACTTTTGCCCGGGCTTGCAGGCGCAATCGAGCGCAACAGGAAGCTTGCCGTCCGAGACATTTCCCTATTCGAAATCGGCAAGTGCTTCTTCCCCTGCGCAGGACAGAAGCTGCCCAATGAATATAACAGGATCGGCATCGCCATGACCGGCCAGCGTTTTGATGCACATTGGTCGGAAAAGGGCAGGGCGGTTGATTTCTACGACATCAAAGGGGTTGCGGAAAAGCTGCTCGAGACTGCCCGGCTGAAGCCCTCGAACTACCCCTTCTATAAGGCAGGATACCAGGCGGATGTCTTCAAGGATGACAAATATATCGGCACCATGGGCTGCCTGCATGGAGATATCCTCACCATGCTTGACATCGAGGGTGATATTTATGCCCTCGAACTCTCCCTGGAAGCCATCTTGGACAGGAAGTGGCAGGGGCTTAAAGAGATCCCCAAATTCCCGTCCACCTGGAGAGACCTCTCCCTGGTTGTAGATAAAACGATTGCCTATATGGATATCGTGAAGGCTATCCAGGCCAGAGGGATAAGTGAGATCAGGCAGGTTGCCGCAGTAGACCTGTACACGGGTGAGAAGCTGCCTGTGGGTAAGAAGGGCATCACTGTCCGCATCACTTATCAGTCTGAGGCCCGAACCCTGGAAGATGCGATGATCAATGAATGGCAAGACAAGATCATAACATCACTCCAGGGGGACTTCGGGATAACATTAAGGCAGTGACCTCCTCAAGAAAAACCCCCCGACTATAACGGGATACTTTAATGGCTCATAAATCCGGGGATGGCGGTGTATCACCCTCAACGAATACATAAAGACATTGCTCAGAGTAATGATCTAAGAGCCCCCCTTTTTTGTAAAGAGAGGACAGGGGAGATTTTTTCCCCGGACCGGATGTACCGATGGGTACCAACACTGACGGTACTCTTCATATTTCTTTTATTACCTGCTTCATCCCGGGCCGAATACCGTATTACCTTCAAAGACAAGACGGTCGAGACTGCATGCTATTGGATCGAGAAATCAAAGGTCCACTTGTGTGAGGGGGGAGAGCCGCTGGCCTTGTCTGATGTAAGCGCGATCACTGAAGGGAAATTTTCATCTCTTGAGAACGAGATGCATCAGGATGCTATACGGCGTTTCTGGACCTACATGTCATGGCTGCTGGATAATGAAACTGACCTTATAACAGAAGACAGAGCCGTTATGGAAGGAATAAAAGAGATCGATGAGCTAAGAGCATCAACCGTGAAAAAGAAAGAGCTTCGCAGTCTGAAGAAAAAATACTCTGACGAAATCAACCGTCTCATAGAACAAGTGACCTTTATACATAAAGCATATTCAGACATACATACCCCTGACCGCTCCCTCGTGCAGCTATCCGAGACCAAGATACTTCAGATGATCACCTGGACCCAGTCACTCCAGGAGATGCAGAGATATATCAACACAGCCGACCCTACTTACCGCGATTACAGCCAGGAGCACATGAAGCAGGTGGGAGACTTCCAAGTCAGTTTTATGAGAACTCTCAGCAAAGTGATGTGTGATCATTAGAGATTGAAGGGGATACCATACATCAAATTGAAGATAGAAACTTATGCGAATGAAGGTGAGTACGGAATAGCGAAAATCTAACAGTTCTCATAAGTGACGCAGAAGGGTAAAAGATTTCCATTAAAGAGAATAAAAATATCCTTTTACTTAATAAATATATTGTGCCGTGAATATTTGCTTACTCCATAAGTCTCTATTATTATTTGCTGTATTAGGATAAAATGCGCTTCGGCCCGTGTGTAATTCTTAAGGCCTGATTTTTGCAAATGAAATTATTTTGCAGATGATTGTTTTCTGATTAAATGCCGTATATCGAGGAGATTTTCTCCCCATTCCGGAGATTGCGAGAAACGCATGAGGATCTTCCAAAAGGTGGTCCTTTCGTTTTCATGTAATGATATGCAGTCTGTATAAAGAGGAATAGAATGGGTAAAAGGGTATTTGTCTTATTATTGACCGCTGCCGGCTCTATACTGTTTATCAAGGAACCCGCCGTTGCCGCCCCGATATTTCAATTATCGATTGATAATATATCCCATGGAGGCTCTGAGTACTCTCTTCAGGGATCTGACTTTTCATCATTCTCAAATAAATCCGCAAGGGAATATTTCTCTTTGCCTTTTCCCTTAGCCCAAGGTCGTGATTCTTCCATTGTGACGTCGGGAATGGTTCTTGCTGCAATGTGGACACTGCCTTCAAATGAGATTGCCACCATACGAAAGGACGGTGAACGGCTGGTAAATTTTTTAATCCCGATATTCTTCGGCAGCTTCCTCATCGGCCTTTCAGGTTTCATCAAGAAATCCACAAAGAACCAAACGAGTGTGCAGCATTCCCAAACCCATAGGAAGACAAGGGCATCTTATGAGAATACCTTGTCGATAGAGACATGATCTTCTCTATCAAGCCGATAAAGCACGGTTGAGATTTCGCACAATCCCTTACGGGGACTATAAATCCTTGCTTTTAAACCAGAGCTCATAGACCCTTCTCTTTGCATGTTCATTGAGGTATACCTAGCTTTGAAATATCATTGTCAACATGAAGGTTGTTAACAATTGAGCAGCAGAACCAGAAAGGAAAGGGAGAAATACATGGAGGAATTTGATCGCCTCATGCAAATATTTGAAAGGCTCAGGGCGCCGGGCGGATGCCCGTGGGATGCAGAGCAGGACCACAAAAGCATCTCCCGCAGCATCATCGAGGAGGCCTACGAGCTTTTCGATGCCATACACAAAGAAGATGTGGAACATATGCGGGAAGAACTTGGTGATGTCCTCCTCCAGGTGGTCTTTCACAGCATCATTGCCAGGGACATGGGCGAGTTCACCATAAACAATGTCATCAATGATTTGGCGGATAAGCTCGTCTCGCGTCATCCCCATGTGTTCGGGGATGTCCGGCTCGATTCGTCAAAAGAGGTCATCAGAAACTGGGAGAAGCTTAAGAAAAATGAGAAGGGTAAATCAAAGCGTGTTTCCATTCTCGATGGGATTCCTGACGCCTTGCCGTCACTCCTGGCGGCACGGAAGATCCAGTCCGTTGTTTCCCGTGTGGGGTTCGATTGGCAGGATCCCCATGGGGTGATTGAGAAGATTCGGGAAGAGACCGGAGAGTTGACGGAAGCCCTCCAATCAGGAAAGCCGGATCAGGTGGAGGAAGAAATCGGCGATCTGCTCTTTTGCATCGTGAACCTTGCGCGCCTATGCAAGGTGGACTCCGAAGCTGCCTTAAGGAGAACCAACCGCAAGTTTAAAAAGAGATTTCATGCCATCGAGAAGGAGGCCAGGAAACGCGGAATGGAGGTCGATGAGATGTCACTTGAGGAGATGGATAATGTTTGGGATGCAGCAAAGGGCAAGAGTTGAAAAGGTTGTCATTGCTGACATCGAACGTGAAAAGTGATAAGAAGAAACTTAAGTTTTTTAACCCCTGAAAAGGTGCAATGCGTATGTGGAACTTCATGATTGCGCAGCTTCGAGGGATACTGACGATACTACTCTTTATCCTCGATACCTTCTTAGTGACCATACCATTTTATACGGTAGCCTTATTCAAATGGATTATCCCTGTCCGGTCATGGAGGATTTTTTGCTCATGGCTCCTGCATCGTATCGCTGATGTTTGGCTTTATTTTCTGAATCTTCCCCAGTCCATGACAAGTAAGACCAGGTGGGTCATTAAGGGTATGGAGTCCTTGAACCTTACCAAGTCATGCCTGCTCATGGTAAACCACCAGTCTTGGGTTGATATCATGGTACTTGTCAGGCTCTTCTTCTGGAAGATACCTGATTTCAAATTCTTTGTGAAAAAGGAACTCCTGTGGTTGCCCATTGTCGGTCAGGCTTTCTGGGCAGTAGATTTTCCAATAGTGAAGCGGTATTCAAAGTCGCTTTTACACAAGAAACCTTATCTTAAAGGCCGGGATCTCGAGATTACGAGAAAGGCATGCGAGAAATTCAAGAATATGCCGGTTTCCATATTTAATTTTGTGGAAGGAACCCGCTTTCGCGTGGAGAAGCACATGAAACAACATTCGCCTTTCACACACCTCCTGAGACCCAAGGCCGGAGGGACAGCCCTTGTTCTCGGCGCCATGGGGGAGAAGGTTCACAGCATTCTGAACGTCACCATTGTATACCCGAAAGGTGTAAGAAACTTCTGGGACTATCTGTGCGGTAAGGTTGGAGAGATCCGTATCCATGTTGAGCAGCTGCCTGTAACCAAGGATCTGCTGGGTGACTATTTTAATGATCCGCAATACCGCGAGCATTTACAGGTATGGCTCAATAACCTTTGGCTGGAAAAAGACAGGCGTATAGATGAAATGCTTCAATGGGAATCCGCAAGCGTATAGCAGTCACATCGGAAGGTTCATGAGGAGCCTGAACGTATCGACATTGTAGCCTTTGTGTCCTGATCTCAGGATCCGCACCTTTCCGGGAGGAAGGAGTGGATTGATTTTGATTAAATCCGTTTTCTTCACTATTACGGCAGCAGGTGTGCCCGGGGTTGTGAGAAACCGGGCTACTTCATGAGGAGAATTGAGGATGGAAAAGTTTCGCCCCAGATAGAAGGCGAAGATACCGATATATCTGCTCTCATCAGAAGCAAGTCCTATCTGTCTGTTGTCTTGAATTTCTCCCATCACTATGTTTGCGAAGGGCTTTAACGTGCGTTGATAATCGTATACCGGCATAAGAACAAAGATTATCGGTATCAGAATTGCCACGCAGACTGCAGGGAACGCAAGTAAGCTCCGCACCCGGTTCGATAGGCTAAAGAGCATCCGGAACTTGACGGACAAAAATATTTCAAGCAGTACGAGCACTACGCACACGGATAATGACACTAATGCAAAAAAAGGACCGGGGATTTTGATGATATTTACGCCACCAAAGAAATGGTCGAAGAAAACCGGCGGCATGAAATACATCATTATATAGATCAAGGGAACAAAGAAGAGGATCATAGTCATGATCCCTCCCGTGAGACCGATCACCCATTTCTCCACTATGGATAAGGGTCCTTCAGCGGCTTGCTGAAGCCAAACCCCAGCCATAAGGAACAGGATCGGAAAAAGCGGGATTGCATAGCGGGTATCTTTTGCAGAAGATGCGTGCAGTATCAGGGCCATGCAGACAACGGCAACACGCAGAAATACACTTAAGGGATCGCTAAGGCCCCGGCCTTTTCTGAACCAGTGGATGAGCCCGGCCACTACAATCAAGGACCAAGGAAGTATGTATTTGGGTATGGCGATGAAATAATAATAAATAGGTTCCTTGTGGACAAAATAAGGATCCTGCGGCAGGCCCTTGTCACTCAGTGTAAGGAAACGCCCGAACTGGTTGGCCCAGAAGGCTTCGTTCAGAAAATCTATCCCGCCTTTTTTATACAGCGCCCAAGCCCAGGGCGACACGGTCAGTATAAAAACAGGAATGAACAAGGCCGGCAGAATGAAGGCAAGTCTCCATTCTCTCCGATATAAAAGGAAACACATGACGGTCAGCCAGACAAAACCAGGTCCCAAAAGTCCCTTGGCATAAAATGAGAGAGCCGACACGAAGATAAAGGCAATCCACAGTGTCCATTTCTTTGATACATAGGCTGACCAGAACAACCAGAGCGAGAACATCACCATGAATGCGATACACATATCGGTGAGAACAACCCTGGAATACTCCAGATACATGATGGATGTCGCACACATGAAGGCCCCTGCTATACCGGCCCGTTCAAAGCCCAGGCGGCGGCCGAACAGATATGCCAGGAATATCGCTCCGAAACCATAAATGGCGGCAGGGAGCCTCACAAGACCTTCGGTAACCCTCCCAGCAAGTGTACAGAAAAGAACTCCGGTCCAATGCAGCAGGGGCGGTTTCTCAAGATAAGGCGAACCATCGAGTGTGGGTGTCACCCAATTCCCGGTCCGGTACATTTCAGCAATCATGGCGCCTTCTCTAGAATCGTTTGGAGCCCATAGCGAATGATCAAACACACCGCTGGCGCAGAAAAGCACAAGCAAGATCATGAACACAATTCTTTCGCGGTTAATCAACCCCCGAAGTGTATCTGTTTGAACACCGTTAGGAAAAATTGCATTTGTCTTCATCTTGCATTCTTTAACTTAAAAACGAAAGATTTTGCCAGATGATTTACCCGTCGGATTATCATTGACAGAGATGAGATGATATGAAAAATAAACCAAATGGTTAAAACAAATGGTTGGTTATATTATTACGAATATTTTGGAGCTTGAAATGACATATGAACAGGATGAGAAAAGAAGCGAAACACGAAAGCGGATCCTGGAGGCGGCAAAGGATGTGTTTGCCGAAAAAGGATTTGCCGGTGCACGTGTGGATGAGATCGCCCGCAAGGCTTATGTCAACAAGGCCGCACTGTATTATCACATCGGAGATAAGAAGGCCCTTTATGCAGAGGCAATCCACAATGTTATCGGTACTGCGTCGGAAAGGCTTGCAAAAGACATCGGGGGAGCACGAACACCCCAGGACAAGATAAAGACATACCTCAGGACACTCGCCACCACCTTTGATGAAAACCCACAGTTACCACGCATGATGATGAGGGAGATGGCTTCCGGAGGACAAAACATTCCAGAGGTCTTCTTCCAGGATCTCTTTTCCATCATTCGTGTCTTGAGCGGGATCATAGAAGAAGGGAAATCCCAGGGCGTGTTTATTGACACACCCCCGCTTCTGGTTCACTTCATGGCAATCGGTGCGACGGTAATTTACAAGATTTTTGCCCCTATCCTTCTAGCAGCACAGCAAGTCCCTGATAATCTGAAAGGGATAGACGAGGATGTATCAGGAAAGATTGCAAATGAAATAGAGAATCTTATTCTGAATGCGATTAGGAAGTGACTGGTTACTAACCAGGAGGTAACGTGAAAAAACGCATCGTCATCATAACCTTCATCACATTGCTCCTTGGCGTGAGCGTTCTTGTGTACTATGCGCAGCAAAGTTCCAAGAATGGGGGGATATACTATTCGGGCACGATCGAGGCCATAGAGTCCAACCTTGCATTTCAGGCTTCAGGACATGTTATGGTCGTACAGGCCGAGGAGGGCAAAGCCGTCAATAAAGGTCAGGTGCTTGCAGAGCTTGACAACGCAGAGTTCCAGTCAAGACTTGAGCAGGCAAATGCCGGCCTGGACAAGGCAATAAAGGCAAAGGAGCAGGTTGAGGAACTTCTTGGTATCTATACCGATACGCTGCCGGAGGATGTCAAACGGGCCGAGGCCGATGTAGCTGTGGCACGGAACACAATGCTCGATGCACAGAAGAATAATATCAGATTCGAAGATCTGTTTAAGAAAGGCGTTATTGCAGAACAAGAACGGGATACCATAAGACTCGGTTTTGAAAATGCGCAATCAAAACTGAATGAATCCGAGGCGGCCCTGAAACAGGCAAAGAGCAACCTCAAAAAGATCGATACGACAAAGAAGGATATCGAGTCTGCACAGGCTGCCATCGATCTTGCCAAGGCAACCCTCGACCAGGCGCGGATCCAACTTGGCTACACAAAGCTTATAGCGCCGTATTCAGGCATAATCACCAGCAGGAATGTTGAGCCCGGTGAGGTGGTAAGCCCCGGCAGGGAGGTTATTACCATGTCGGACCTCTCCAGGGTAGACCTGAAGATCTTCGTCGATGAGACCGATATCGCCAAGGTTAAGCCCGGAGGCAAGGTAGAGGTGAAGGTCGATACCTTCAAAGACAAGGTATTTACCGGGTGGGTCTCCTATGTCTCTCCTGACGCCGAATTCACACCTAAAATTATCCAGACGAAAAAGGAACGGGTGAAGCTCGTTTACCTTGTGAAGGTCTCCGTGCTCAACCCTGATCATGAGCTGAAGACAGGGATGCCTGCCGATGCCTACCTTAAATAACGATTTTATCAAGCTGGAAAATGTTTCCATGACCTTTGGGCAGACCCAGGCTGTCAGGGATGTAAATCTGAGTGTAGCCAAGGGGACCATCTTCGGACTCGTGGGGTCTGACGGGGCCGGCAAGTCGACGCTGCTCAGGATGATCGCCACCATGATCAGGCCCGGTTCGGGCACTATTTCCATCGGCGGCAACGACGTTGTGGACCAGCGATGGAAGATCAAACCGCTCATCGGCTACATGCCCCAGCGCTTCGGACTCTACCAGGACCTGAGTGTGGAAGAGAACATGGACTTTTTCATGGATATCTTCGGTATCAGGGGCAAGGAGAGGGCCAAGAGAAAAGAGAAGTATCTCGGATTTTCCAATCTGCTCCCCTACCTCGATCGCCTATCGGGTAACCTCTCGGGGGGCATGAAGCAGAAGCTGGGCCTTGCATGCGTCCTCGCACACGAGCCCGAGGCTCTGATACTCGATGAGCCCACCAATGGGGTGGACCCGGTATCGCGCAAGGAATTCTGGGACATTCTCCTGCAGATGAAATCCGAGGGCATGACCATCATGGTCTCTACCGCATATCTTGATGAAGGTGAGAAATGCGACCTGCTCGGACTCATGCACAAGTCCCACCTCCTTGCCGTTGCAACCCCTAAGGATATCCGCGCAAGGTTCGCGAACCTGGAAGAGGCCATGATTGCGCGTATCCAGGATGTGGACAAGGAACTCATCCATGACACGTTCAAACGATGACGTGATCCTTGTGAAGGACCTTGAGAAGAGGTTCGGCGACTTTGTCGCAGTGAACAGGATTTCCTTCTCGGTGAAGAAAGGAGAGATATTCGGTTTTCTCGGCTCCAATGGGAGCGGGAAGTCCACTACTATCCGTATGCTCTGCGGTATTATCTCACCTACCTCAGGCCAGGGTTTTGTTGCCGGGCACGACATCATATCTCAAGCCGAGGATATCAAACGCTCCATCGGTTATATGTCCCAGAAGTTCTCCCTGTATGAAGACCTTACCCCATTTGAGAACATCCGTTTCTACCTGGGGCTTTACAGTGTTCCGGAGCAGCAATGGAAAGGGCGCATGGAATGGATCCTGGACATGGCCCAGCTTCACGATGTGAAGAACCGCATAACCAGAGACCTTCCGCAGGGATGGAGGCAGCGGCTTGCTCTGGGATGCGCTTTGCTCCACAAACCGGATATTCTTTTTCTCGACGAGCCGACATCCGGTGTTGACCCCATAACCCGGAGGCACTTCTGGGATTTCATCCGGGACCTTGCAACCCAGGGTATAACGGTCTTTGTAACCACACATTACATGGATGAGGCACTGAATTGCGGAAGGATCGTGATGATCAACCTGGGCACCATTGTGGCCCAAGGCAGCCCGTCCGAGATCATCGAACAGGTATGCCCCGATGAGCCCGATGCGAACCTCAACGATGCCTTTATCTCTCTCATGTCAAGGGGCGGGTCATGAGCATCAGAAAGATCAAGGCCGTTATGAAAAAGGAATTCTACCACCTCATCAGAGACCCGAGGAGCCTCATCCTCGCCTTCATCATCCCCTTATGTCTCATCCTGCTGTTCGGCTATGCCTTGAGCCTTGATGTGAACAATGTCGGAACCGTTGTAGTCGATTATGATCATAGTGATGTAAGCCGTGACCTCATCATCCACCTGGGTGCCTCGCCATATTTCCATGTGGAGGGCTACGTAAGGGATGCAGCGCAGGTGACGGAATACCTTGACCATGGATACACTTCCGTTGGAGTGATCATCCCTCCTGACTTTTCACGGAATCTCAGGTCCGACCGGGAGGCCCCCATCCAGGTCCTGATGGACGGCAGCGACCCCAACTTCTCGAATATCACCCGCGGGTATGTCGATGCCTTTATACAGGGGTACAACCAGAAACTCCTTACGCAGTTTCTGAACAGGAACGGCATGGAGAGCATTAAGCCTCCGGTTGAGGGCCGCATAAGGGTCTGGTTCAACGAGGACTTGGAGAGCAGACAATTCATTATCCCCGGCATCATAGCCGTCATCATCATGATCGTGGGCGCAATACTCACATCACTTGTGATTGCGAGGGAGTATGAGAACGGAACCATGGAGACAATCAAATCGCTTCCTATAAATGCCGGTGAGCTGCTCATGGGAAAGGCCATACCTTATTTTTTTATCGCACTCACCGATGTCCTCATATCCGTGTTCCTCGGGCAGATACTCTTCGGCGTGGTTATGAAGGCAAGTTTCTGGATCATGATTCTTGCATCGTCTCTCTATATCTTTGTGGCGCTTGCACTCGGACTTCTGATATCCACTGTCACGAAGTCACAGCTCTTGGCAAACCAGGGCGCCATCCTGATCACCTATCTTCCATCGTTTCTCCTTTCAAACTTCGTTTTCCCTATAACGAACATGCCCAAGGTCCTCCAGTTTGTCACATACATCGTCCCTGCCACATACTATATTAACATACTAAGCGGCATCTACCTTAAGGACCTTGGATTGACTGATCTCTGGCCAAGCTTTGTGGTTCTGGTGTTCATGTTCTTACTCCTTACAACGGTTAATATGATTCTGCTCAAGAAGGAGGGTCTGTGAGCTGGCTGAGAATCAGGGAGCTTGTGCGCAAGGAATTCATCGTCCTGTTCAGGGACGAGAGGAACAGGCACGTGCTGGTCGTGGCCCCCATCATCATGCTCCTACTCTTTGGCTATGTCGTCAACTATGACATCAAGAACATCCGGGTGGCCCTCATCGACCAGGCCCATACAAGCGAGAGCAGGAAGTTCATCGAATCTATCTATGGCAATAAGATTTTCCGGATCACCAGCTACCTTCAGGACTCTAAAGAGCTTGAACAACTGCTCCTGATGGGCAAGGTGGACCTCGGCATCAAGATCGCGCCTGACATGGGGAGTCGTATCAGGAAGGGTGAGACTGCAGCAGTGGAGATCCTGGCGGATGGGAGCATGAGCAACATGGCATCCATCAGGATCGCCTACACCATGCTCATACTCGAAACATTCAATCAGAATTTGATCAAAGAGATCAAAGGCCGTGATGTAAATTACGGCCGTATCGATGCCCGGATCAGGACATGGTACAACCCCAACCTTGACAGCCAGCACTTTTTTATCCCGGGGATCGTGGCCTTTGTGGTCATGCTCATCTCCCTGCTTTTGACATCCATCGCGGTCATCAAGGAGAGAGAACAGGGCACCATGGAGCAGCTTATCGTTTCTCCACTGAAGCCCATAGAACTCATCATGGGAAAGACCATCCCCTACATCGTTATCTCTCTGATCCAGATGATCGTTGTCACCATCATCGCCAAGTTCTGGTTCAGCATCCCCATTGCAGGCAGCCTGGTGCTGCTTTTCTTTGCCACCTGTCTTTTCCTTCTGAGCACACTAGGGGTAGGTCTCTTCATCTCTACGGTCTCTTCCACCCAGCAGCAGGCCGTGATGACGACATTTTTTTTCATCCTGCCGTTCTTCATGCTCTCCGGATTTGTGTTTCCCATCGCCAACATGCCCATAGTAGTCCAATGGCTCACCTACCTGAACCCTTTGCGGTATTTTCTCGTGATCATCAGGGGTATCTTTCTGAAGGGTGTGGGGCTCCATGTCCTCTGGCCGCAGTATCTCGCGCTGGTGATCCTGGGACTTATTCTCTTTGCCGGGGCTATCGGAAGGTTCCACAAACGACTCGACTGATAAATGATGAGTGAGTAAAGTGAGTATAATCTGCCCAAGAGCAATAAAGTTCTATTTAAAAGGAATAATATTTCACTTACTTATTATATTACATAACGCTCTTCATCCAACTGGCTGAAACCACAATATATGCCCTATGGTATATAATTTGCATTTAATTCAGTCTGATAAGAACGATAATTTGTTATGTTTTTTTATAGTTGTGACGGAGGCTTTGTTGTGAAGAAGGTCATGACACTTGTTCTAATACTATTATCACCCCTTTCTCTCTGTGCAATGAGATTGCTTTCTGAATCCGATCTATCCAATGTTAACAACCCTCTCAGCTTGAGCATCAATCTAAATCAGACACCCGGCATCAACAAGAGCGCAAGAGCTCTCGATGATTCCGGCGGTGTCAGCAACTTCTTACTCAACTCCATCGACCCGGTGAGTAATTATGACATCCAATATGAAAACGGCGTCGAGACCATAGAACTCCAAGAAACTCGTAAACACCTCTCCCCCTTATCTTTGATATGGGGTAATGGTATGTTTAAAGATCTTCAATTCTATCTGATTGATCCGGTTACCGGAAAAAGTTATACGACAATAATCTCTGGTGAAGACACTCAGACAACCTATAGTAATCCTCAGGTTGAAAATACACACACCATGGCATATCCAATTGATTACACAACGAATTTAAATAATTCTTATAGATATATAATAATGGATGGTAATATTGAAATGCGTGACACCTATAGAAGTCCAACTACAACCATCATCAACGCTGGGAGCTGGGTAGACATCAAGACTCATTAATGCATGACCTTATATGTATTGATGGCATACAATCTAAAAGACTTAAAAAACAAACCTTTCATGGCCGATAAAGAGGATTGGAATATTTGCGTATCTACCGTGTAATTGCATCATATGCATAATATCTTCCGGCATAGGCCGAAATACCTATGTCAGAAGAAGTTATGACCCATAAGCTTTTCTATTCCCTGACCACCATGACAGGAGACGTTGCAGCGCGAACAACCTTGTCGGTGACACTCCCGATGAGATGTTTCATGATGCCTTTCCGGCCATGAGATCCGATGATGATCAAGTCTGTCCCCGTCCTAAGCTGCTCATCCAAGATAACCTCTGCAGGAGCCCCTTTTTTGAGGTCAAAATCGATCTCAACGTGCTTTGATCCCCTTAATGCATCGGCTTCCTGTGTAAGCCTTTCACTTGATCTCTTCAAACTTTCTTCTTCAAGTCTTGCGACATCCTCACTGTTGAGACAGTAATCTACTGCGCACTGCTGTACTTTCTCGTCAACGACATGGAGGAGAATGACCTTTGCGTTATATTTTTCCGCTAAATCCACAGCCTTTTCCAATGCCCTATCCGAGGATTTTGAAAAATCTGTCGGGACAAGTATTGTTTTCGGGGTAAACATTGTTACCTTCCTTTCTTTGAGTGGATACCTTCTTTGATATCCACTCCTTTTATAACCCTTTAACCTGTCTCCAACCGTTCCTATATCGTATTTATCTTATTTATTTTATGATGTTCCGGCACAATGATTCGATTCATTCAAGAAAGTGTGCCCAACAGCCTCGCCTATTAATAGTAAACGGTTCAGGTAAGACAAGGGGTATCCCTTATCTTTCTTGCAATTTGGACATTAAGGATTAACATGATTATCACATGTTACCATGATTCGATCAGGAGGAGCAAAGATGTCAGGCAAGGTACCACTTTCAAGATTACGATGCGTCTGTGATCCCAAGGTGTTCGGATGTATGAACAGCAGAGATGCCAAGCCCCTGCAGTCTATCCTTGGACAGGTGAGGGCCTTGAAGGCCCTCGAATTCGGGCTCAATATCAGGAACAAGGGCTTTAACATCTATGTATCGGGATATGCCGGTTCCGGAAGAAAGACCGCCCTGCGGCACTACATCAAAGAGCTCGCCAAAGACCAGCCGACACCTCCTGACTGGTGTTATGTAAACAACTTCAAAGATGCATACCGGCCGGATGCCATATCCATGCCCGCCGGCATGGCAAGGGAATTTGCCCGTGACGTGGATGAGTTCGTAAGGGCGGCGCGCAAGGAGATCGTCAAGGCCTTTGAGAGTGAAGAATATGCCGTCAGAAGAAACAACACGGTCAAAAAGTTCCAGGAGCAGCGCGAAGAGGCCTACAACAAGATCAATGAGGACGCCCATAAAAAGGGTCTGCTTATCCAGCCTACGCCTATGGGCCTTATTGCAATCCCCATCATAGATGATAAGCCCATTACCGAGGAAGAATTCCGCCAATTGGATAAAAAGACCAGGGATGCCATCACCAGGAAGCAGGCAAGGCTCCAGGAACAGCTCAAGAAATCCGGCCGCCAGATGTCGGCCCTTGAGAAGAAGACGAATGACATGATCGTAAAGCTCGACCGGGATGTAGCCTCGTATACGCTAAGCATATTACTGGAAGATATCGAAGAAAAGTACAAAGATATACCCGAGATTCGTACCTTCCTTGGTGAGATGAAGGACGACATGCTGGAAAACCTGTCATTGTTCCGGGGAGACGATCAAAAGCGGCAGGACCGGCCCGAATTTCCCTTTGCCGCCAATGACGAGCTCAAGTTTCGGAAATACAAGGTAAACGTATTCGTTGACAATTCCAAGCTCAAGGGTGCGCCCATCGTCATGGAGCTGAACCCCAACTATAACAACCTCTTCGGACGGATAGAGAAAGAGGCGCTCTTTGGTGCGCTGCTGACTGATTTCACCATGATCAGGGCAGGCTCGGTTCATCAGGCATGCGGGGGCTACCTTATCCTGCCCGTGGAAGATGTCCTTATAAACGCCTTCTCATGGGAGAGCCTGAAAAGGGCCATCCGCAACCGTGAGATCCGTATTGAGGATGCAGGAGATCGTCTGGGTTTCATGACCACCAGGAGCATCATGCCCGAACCTATCCCGTGGGATATCAAGGTCATCCTCATCGGCACACCGTATCTTTACTACCGGCTCTATGAGCTCGATGAGGATTTCCAGGACCTCTTCAAGGTGAAAGCCGACTTCGATACGGTTATGGAACGAAGCGATGAGAATATGAGAAGCTATGTCTCATTCCTCTGCAACCTCTGCGAGGAGGAAAACCTGCTCCACTTCGACAAGAATGCCATCGCAAAGGTCGTCGAGCACAGTTGCAGGCTTGCATCCGACCAGGAGAAACTCTCCACGCGTTTCGGTGAGCTCGCCAATGTGATCCGCGAGGCAAGCTTTTATGCATCCAAAGAAAACGCAACCCTAGTTCAGGAAAAGCATGTAAAGCAGGCTATCGAGGAACGTTTCCTCCGGTCGAACCTCCTCATGGAAAAGGCCAAGGAGATGATCGGCCAGGGTGCCATCAAGATCGATGTGGATGGCGGGAAGGTCGGGCAGGTGAACGGGCTCTCCGTCATCGACCTGGGAGATATCATGTTCGGAAGACCCAGCAGGATCACCGCCAGCACCGAACCCGGCCGCGACGGTCTTATAGACATCGAGCGCGAGGCCAAGCTCGGGGGCCCCATCCACACCAAGGGTGTCATGATCCTTTCGGGATATCTGGCCCATACCTATGCACAGGACAAGCCCATCAGCCTGTCCGCCCGGCTGGTGTTCGAGCAGAGCTACTCCGGGGTGGAGGGCGACTCTGCCTCATCCACAGAGCTCTATGCGCTCTTGTCCGCACTGTCAGGCAAGCCTATCAAACAGGGTATCGCTGTAACCGGCTCGGTAAACCAGAAGGGCGAAGTGCAGGCCATCGGCGGTGTTAATGAGAAGATCGAGGGCTTCTTTGATGTCTGCAAGGTAAAGGGGATCACCGGCAGCCAGGGGGTGATCATACCTGAAAGCAATGTGAGAAACCTCATGCTCAAGGATGAAGTTATCAAGGCGATAAAGTCGGGAAAGTTCACCATCTGGAGCGTGGAGAACATTGACGACGGCATCGAGATCCTCACCGGCGTAAAGGCCGGCAAGAGACTAAAAAATGACAGCTTTGAACGGGGAACGATACATGATCTCGTGGATAAAGAACTTCGAAACCTCAGTGAAACCTGGATGAGCTTTGCAGAGAACCACGGGGAAAAGGGTGCGGGCAAGAAGAGGGCTAAACGGGCTTAAAAAGCCGGAGGGCACAAATAAAAGTAAATAGTGATCAGAAATAACAAGTGAATAGGGGAGAAGCAATCATTCATCCCATGACCAGTGTCAATCTATAAGGAGATTACTCATGTATGACTTTCTGCTCACACCTGAAGAACAGGAGATAAGAGACCTTGCAAGGAAGTTTGTCCGCGAGGAGGTAGAGAGCGAATTCTTAAGGAGGATGGATAGAGATGAGATCATCTACCCCCGCGAGTTTGTGGAAAAACTTGCCCGGTACAACTTGCGAGGAATCAGATTTCCCAAGAAGTATGGCGGCAGGGAGATGAGCTGGGTCGCCGAGGTGGCTGCTGAGGAAGAGATCGGGTGCTTGGGCATGGCACTTGGGTGCGCCTTTGTCATGCCTTCCATAGTGGGCGAGGCCCTCAACCGGTTCGGCACTGATGATCAGAAAGAGCGTTATCTCAAGCCCTACCTCAAAGGCAAGCTCGTTGCAGCCGAGGCATTGACGGAACCCAGGGGCGGCTCCGACTTCTTCGGGGCTACTACCAAGGCTGTTCTCGAAGGGGATCATTTTGTGGTCAACGGCCAGAAGCGCTTTGTGGTAGGCGCAGAGGGATCGGACTTCTTTCTTGTCTACTGCAGGACAAACTTCGATCCGGACTCCCATAAGTATGGGCGTATCAGCCTCCTTCTCATTGACAATGGTCCCGGGGTGGAGACGGAATATCATTATGGGCTCATGGGCTGCCGCGGGGGCGGTACAGGCAGGCTTGTATTCCGTAATGTGAAGGTGCCCAGGGAGAACCTCATAGGAGAGCTTAACGGCGGTGCCTTGTGCTTCCACCAGATGATGATCCCCGAGCGTATGACATCGGCGGCAGGATGCCTCGGCGTGTGGGGAGCCCTTGACATGGCGGTGCGCTATTCCGACAAACGAGCTGCCTTCGGCAAGCTCATTAAGAAGTATCAGGCAGTGAATTTCATGGTGGCTGACTCCATAACCCAGCTCGATGCCGCCAGGGCTATCACCTACATGGCAGCACGGGCGACGGACAACAATTATCCAAACATGCGCAGGATTGTGAGCGAGGCCAAGCGGTTCTCCACTGAAGCGGCATGGAATGTGGTGAACAACGCCATGCAGATCATGGGCGGTATCGGCTACACCGATGTCTATCCCCTTGAGCGTGCGCTCCGCGATGTGCGACTGGCGCTCATCTGGACCGGCACGAGCCAGATCATGAACCTCATGATCCAGCATGAGTACTACGATGAAGTTCTGATCCAGCCCTACGACCGCAGGCACTTGGAAAAAGACGCCATGCACCCGGATGAGAGCGAGCGATGTTACACGGACGAGGATATGTGGGCCGTACACGACGGCAAGGTCGTCAAATAGTTTTATCGGAAAGAAGGGGGAACAATACCATGGATTTCAGGGAGCTGCTGAAGATGAGGCGTGCAGTAAGAGAATTCGAAGACAGGCCGGTTCCGGTATCTCTTATCAAGGAGATCATCGACGACTGCATCCAGGCGCCCAATGCCGGGAACGCCCAGCCATGGGCATTCATAATCATCACGAAGAGCGGTGTTATTAAAAGGATCTCGGATGAGAGCAAGAAGAACATCTTAAAGGAGCTCAATGGGAATCCTCAATCGACCCTGATGAAATATAAGCCCATTTTAGAGTCCGCAGAGTTCAATGTGTTCTACAATGCCCCGTGTGTCATCTACATCGCGGGGTCAAAGGAGGTACGATCCGCCACGGTTGACTGCGCACTGGCAGCCGCCTATTTCATGCTCTCGGCTGCAGACCGGGGGCTCGGTACATGCTGGATCGACCTGGGATCGATGATCAGGGACCCCGTCTTGAAAAAGGAGATCGGCCTGGGCGATAGCCATATGATCGTAGCCACGTTGGCACTAGGATACCCTGCCCGGATACCGGAGACGCCCCCGAGGAATGAACCCTTCATCCTTAAGGTCGTCTCCTAGCGGCTACGTGACTTTCCTGACTTGGTCTTCCTCAACTGCATCGCACGATCTTCGGCTGAGAGCAGGCAGTTGCCGGCGCATTCATCGTCGCACCTGCCGTCACAGGGCTCCACATGGATGGTCACGTTTGAGTTTGGAAGCCTGTCATAGATCATACGGGTGATGTCGTCTGTAATGCGGTGGGACTTTTCTACGCTCATCTGCGGGTCCACCAGCATATGGAATTCAATGAAACGGACGCTTCCCGCCTTCCTGGTTTTCAGCTTATGGTAGCCGTGCACATCGGGGTGCATGCTCGCAATGAGGTCCCTGATCAAAGTCCTCTCAGCGGTAGGTAATGTGTGATCCAAGAGGTCCCGCGCAGACTCTTTGGTGAGCACCCATGCAGCATGGATGATGAGCCCGGCAACGGCAATGGCAGCCAGGGAGTCTATCCAGTTGAGAGGAACCCCGGGCATGACCCATTTCCCCAGCCAGATGAGGGACAGACCGCCCATAACGCCCGCCGAGGTATAGACATCTGTCCTTAAGTGCCATGCGTCAGCCTTCAGTGCCACGGAATCCGTTTTATTCCCAATTTCCAAGAGCCTCTCGGAAACGAGTATGTTCACGATACACGAAACAAGCATTACTCCGACACCCCACGAGGCGGCTTCGAGCAGCCGGGGGTGCATCAGTCTTTTTATGGCTTCATAGATTATCCAGGCCGCAGCAAGAAAGATAAGCGCTGCCTCCACCGTGCCGGAGATATTCTCGATCTTACCGTGGCCGAATGGGTGATCCTTGTCTGCGGGTTTGCCTGAATTCTTCACGGAAATATACGCTATCACGGCGGCAATGAGATCGACACCGGAGTGGATGGCTTCGGATATGATGGAGACAGAACCGATCATGAAACCGACAATGACCTTCATGATGATTAAAAAACTGTTCGATATGATTGATAACCTTGCAACACGTATCTTTTCTTTCGCTGTTTCCATCAGGCCATCCGGGAAAAGGTATAATTAGTTCAGTGAAGTTATATACCAGATAAAAGTGACTGGTGACTATTAATTTTAATCTCCTTGAATATTCCCCCTGCATTTAGTACGCATGTCTTCAAGAGAAGTTTTCGTAGAAGGGGGAATTCATGAAAGGATCAAGAACAACAGTCCAGGTTGTGCTTCTGTTGATTCTTTTTGTGTCACTGGCAGCTGCAGGTTTCTATTATCTTGAATGGGAGAAGCCGACGATCAGTCTGGATAAATCCTTTGATGCCATTGGAAAGACCAGGGATGTTATTATTACGCTTCGTGATAAACGAAGCGGCATCAGGAACTTCAGCATAGCCTTAGTACAGGACAAACATGAATTCGTCATCGCATCGGAAGAGATCCCGTACAAAGGGACTTATGAGAAGGTTGTTGCGGTGAAGATCGTTCCCAAGGAACTTAAGGTTAAAGATGGGGAGGCGGTCTTCACGGTGAAGGCCACAGACTTCTCTCCCTTGAGAAATACTTCCGTGCTGCAGGCCAAGGTCATCATAGATTCCACACCTCCCCGCATCGCACTCCTTACACGGGCGCACAATATAAATCCCGGAGGAACCTGCCTTGCTATCTACCGGGTTACCAAGGCGGTTCAGGTAAGCGGGGTCAAGTGCGGTAATGCCTTTTTCACAGGCTACCTAGTCCGGGACCAAGGGAATCCGTATTATGTATGCTATTTCGCCGTACCCCGCGATGTGAGCAACAGCACGGTTATGGCTGTCAGTGCAGCCGACAGAGCAGGTAATCAGGCCATAGTGGGTATTCCGTTCTACATCCGCAGTGTCAGGCCTTTCCGCAAAGACACCGTTACCGTGAGCGATAAGTTCGTACAGCAAAAGGCCGTGGAATTTCAGGAAGAGGATTCAAAATTATCAGGGAAATCCCCGGAAGAGATCTTTGCATATGTGAACACACAACTCCGTGTGGAAGATGACAAAAAGATACAGACAATATGCTTAAAAACCGGCAACAAACAGCTCTGGCAGGGCATCTTCCTCAGGTTGAAGAACGGCGCCCCCAAGGCGCTCTTTGGTGATGAGCGCACCTATCTTTACCAGGGCAAGTCCATGGGGACCAGCGTTCATCTCGGGATAGACCTTGCATCTACCGCCCAGGCGAATATAGAGGCGGCTAACAGCGGGGTTGTTTTGTATGCAGGAAACTTGGGTATCTATGGAAACGCCGTCATCATCGACCATGGCCAGGGGATCAGCAGCCAATACGGCCATATGAGCTCCATTTCGGTGAAAGAAGGCCAGCAGGTCACCAAGGGGCAGATCATCGGCAACACCGGGGCCACCGGCTTTGCAGGAGGCGACCATCTGCATTTCAGCGTGCTTGTCGGCGGGGTCTTTGTAGATCCTAAAGAATGGTGGGACCCACACTGGATAAAAGACAACGTGGAGTACAAGTTAGAGCTTGCCAAGACGTTGTGAACTTACAGCCATGAGGTATCAGCGAGCGATAGCATCAGCAAATACTCGTAACCCCGCAGGTCAGAGTCTGGCATGCCCTGCTCCTGTCACGGTAGATCGTGACCCCCTTACATTTCATCTCATGGGCAAGCAGCAAGGTCTTCTTGATCTCATCGAGTGATACCTGTGAAGAAAAATTGATGGTCTTGGAAACGGCATTATCCGTATAGGCCTGGAAGGCAGCCTGGATTGCGACATGCCTGGCAGGCGGGATCCTGGTTGCTGTTGCAAAGAGGGTCTTCAGCTTGCGTGGTATGCGGGAGTCTTCAGGCAGAAAGCCGTTCTTTTTAAGCTCACTCACCAGTCCCGGCTCAAGGATTCCTTCCTGTTCACCCATGTGCTGAAATAACGGGTCCATCTCCGTCACGCCGATGTTCCCGGGTATGATCCTCGTGTAGTACAAGGCAAAGAGTGGCTCTATGCCTGATGAGCAGCCTGCAATGATGCTCAAGGAGCCGGTGGGGGCGATGGTAGTGACCGTGGCATTCCTCATGGGTGCCTTTCCCTGAGCGTCATAGATGCTCCCGGGGAAGTTCGGAAAAGATCCTCTGGCCCGGGCGAGTTCTTGGGATGCATCGTGGCTATGCCCCTGAATAAACTGCATGAGGCGGCCTGCGAGGCTTACGCTCTCATCGGAATCGTAGGGAATTCCCAGGAGTATGAGGAGGTGAGCAAACCCCATGACCCCGAGCCCGATCTTCCGGTTGCCTTTGGCAAGCCTCTTGATCCGGGGAAGGGGGTATCGGTTGACCTCCACAACGTCGTCGAGAAACCGGACTGCCAGGCGAACCGTCTGCGCAAGCCTGTCCCAGTCGACTTCGATACGGTCTGAACGTTGTCTGACCATCTTTGCAAGGTTGATGGATCCAAGGTTGCAGGCTTCATATGCAAGAAGCGGTTGCTCCCCGCAGGGGTTTGTGGACTCGATGGAGCCGAGCTGCGGTGTAGGGTTGTGCCTGTTGATCTCATCGAGAAAGAGGATGCCCGGTTCACCATTCTCCCAGGAGCTCTTAACAATAAGATCGAAGATCTCCCGCGCCCGGACATCTTTTACCGTAGTGCGGCTGCGTGGATTGATAAGTGAAAACGCAAGGTCTTTCTTCACTGCATCCATGAAGACATCGGTCACACCCACGGAAAGATTGAAGCTGGTGAGCCGGTTCGGATCGCTCTTGATCGTGATGAATTCCTCGATGTCGGGGTGATCCACCCTCAGAACACCCATGTTTGCACCGCGCCTGGTACCGCCCTGTTTTATGATGTCGGTGGCCTTATTGAATACATCCATGAAGGAAACCGGTCCGCTTGCAACCCCGCTTGTGCTCAGCACGATGTCGTTTTTGGGTCTTAAATGGCTGAAAGAGAATCCGGTGCCGCCGCCGCTCTGATGGATAAGAGCGGTGTTCTTCACTGCATCGAAGATGGATTCAAGTGAGTCATCCACCGGCAGAACAAAGCATGCAGCGAGTTGGCCAAGCTCGCGGCCTGCGTTCATAAGGGTCGGTGAATTGGGCAGGAACTCCAGTTCAGAGAGCAAGCGGTAGAAGTCTTGGGCGGTACCCTCGACAACCTGGCGGCCGCCAAAGGAGCGCTCAGCCTTTGCCACATGGAGGGCGACCCGCCGGAACATCTCATCCGGGGTCTCGATGACATTACCGAGGCCATCCTTCTTTAGGTAGCGGGTTCTTAAGATCATCAGTGAGTTTTCGCTAAGCTCTGGCTTCATGGAATAAAACACCTCCTTCATGGCTTGAGCCTGACTATTTCTCATAGAAATATACCTCATCTCGGGAAATTCAAGGGAGCTGTCTGAAAGCATATCTTTAAGTTCCTGCTTGTCAGAAGAGGGTAGGGTCACTATATTCATCGAGGGAGGATGCGAGATGGAAAATCTTATAAAGGGTGATATGGCGCCGGATTTCGCGCTCATGGATCAGAACGGCAACTTGATGAAGTCGTCGGATTTCAGAGGAAAGAAGCTCCTGCTTTATTTTTACCCCAAGGCACTCACGTCCGGATGCACGGCACAGGCACAGGAGGTGAGCTTGGCGAGGGGAGCACTTGCAGCTCAAGGAATCGAAGCTGTCGGCATCAGCCCTGATTTGCCTGATGTGCAGAAGAAGTTCGATAACAAACACGAACTCAACTTCCCGCTGTTATCCGATGCGGATCACTCGGTGTCGGATGCCTACGGTGTGTGGGGGGAGAAGAATATGTATGGCAAGATATTCAACGGTATTATTCGCTCCTCATTCCTCATTGACGAAAACGGCCGTATCATGCAGGCCTGGTACAAGGTGAGCCCCAAAGAGACCGTACCCAAGGCCTTGGAGGAGCTCAAAAAGGTGTAGGGCTGTTCATGTGAAATGGGACATACAAAATGGTGAATAGTGATCAGTGACCAGGAAAAAAGTGAATAATGGCTAGTCCTCTAGGGTGGGTGGAGCGATGCTTCACCCACCAAGTTAAGTCAATCTATATCAGATTTATCAAATGCCGAGACTCGGCACCCTTAGTTTTTTATGCTATTTGCACCCTGCTTCACTGATACCGTATACCCCTGCCCCACAAAATACCTTTTTACCATCCATTGTCGTTGATTTTACATAGGTGCATTTCGTGTCTATGGCTTTTGTTACCGGATTCATCCAAGAGTAAGCAACCCAGCCCTCACCGTCTTTCTTAACCTTGCCGATAAACTCTGCATAGAAGTATTTTCCTTTTGGGTCCTGTAAAGTAGTTTGATTCACACCAACAAGTTTTTTTGATATGGGATGCATCAGCATGACTCCATCCATGTCGGATACAAACACATAGCCCTCCTCTCCGCAGAACCTGATTTTTTCTAATTCCGGGAAGGCCGCCTTACCCTTTGTTGAGAGCAGTTTGGCAGCATAATCTACAGCCTTTTGCACTTCTTCCTTGGAGCATGATCCTCCTGCAAACACTTGTGGAATACCCAGAGCCATTGTTACGATGACGAGCACTATCAGTTTTGTTGGTTTCATATGCCAGGCCCCCTTTGTATTACTATTGTATTCCGGAATAATAACGTACCATTCGTTTTTTACAATAGATGAATTTGGTATCGGAGGTTTTTTAATAGAGTCGATGAGTTCATTTCAGGCCGTCTCAAGGTATTCAACGGCAACGCCGGCCATCATTTTCACCCCCATCTCGAGTGAGCGCTCATCAATGGTAAACAAGGGGTTGTGGTGAGGTCGGTTCAAGGCAGGGTCCGTACCGCCTGCACCTGCAAAGAAAAAGCATCCGGGGATTTCTTTGAGATAGAATGACATATCCTCGCTCGCCATGGAGGGGGGCATCTCTATGACATTTTCACTGCCTGCAATGGCGGATGCTGTCCTCAAGACAAGATCCGTCATTGTGCCGTCATTGACGGTAACCGGGTACCCGGGTTCATAATCAAGCTCGAACTCTCCTTGGCCGGCCTTGGTTGTTTCTTTAAGAAATCCTTCCATGAGCCCCTTGATGGACGAGCGGATGTCTTCATCAAGGGCCCTCACCGTCCCGGTCAGCTCTACCTTGTCTGCAACGATGTTGGGTGCTGCGCCGCCATGGATCGTGCCTATGTTGACAATGACCGGGTTTTCAGGCTTGAGGGCCTTTTTAATGTAAGCGCCCATATTCGAAATTACTCCGGCTGCAAGCGCGATCGCATCGATGGAGCCGTCCGGCATGGCCGAGTGCCCTCCACGGCCGAGTACCCGGACCGTGAACGTGTCCATGGAGGCCATAAACGGACCCTTGCGGCACGCTATGTACCCGTACGGGAACTGGCTGATAAGGTGCAGGCCGAAGGCGGCATCCACATGAGGGTCTTCAAGAACGCCCTCCTTGATCATGAGCCGTGCGCCGCCGAGGTTTTCCTCTGCGGGCTGGAACACGAACTTGACCCGGCCTTTGAGAGAATCGCGCAGGGTGCTCAAGAGCTTTGCGGTACCCAACAAAATGGCCACGTGCCCGTCATGCCCGCATGCATGCATGACACCCGGGTTCACAGAACAATAGTCCACCTTGTTTAATTCCTGTATGGGCAGGGCATCCATGTCTGCCCTCAGCATGAGAGTCCTGCCGGGCATGGCCCCCTTAAGCAGGCCCACGACACCGGTCCTGGCGATGCCGGTCTTCACCTCGATCCCGAGGCCTCTGAGATATTCTGCAATGATGGATGATGTCCTTTTTTCTTCGAAGCCCAGCTCAGGGTGCCGGTGAAAATCCCTGCGGAGACGGATCACTTCGTCTCTGAGCCGTGCTGATTGAGCGTCCAGTACTGTGTATGACATCATGGGAGAAATCTCCTGCGTTCCGATATGCGGGCCTGTAAGGCAGTTCGGTATTATACCTTGAATGGATCCTTTGGCAAAGGACAAGACGGCATTTCTTGATAACAATAAAATAAAAGATCACGATCCTGACACGGGTCGTGGTCTTTTTTGCGGCTCATCCAAGCGGGAAGCCCGCCGGAGAAGGGAACTTAAGTGGTTAAGGGGTCAACGTATCGGCTGCTGATGCCTGGGTAATCGCCCTCAGTAAAAAAATAATCTTTGTCTGCGATTCCACGCTGCGTTACCTGGTGAGGATATCCGGGTACCACCAACTGTGAAGCCCTTGCTATTTTTTGAATTTACCTCTCCTGCTCAATCCGGTTCACATAATTGAGTGTTGTGTCCCCGGAATTTCCGCCACTACACTTTCTTTTTGACGGCAATGGTGATGTCAACCGTCCCCCCACCAGCAATTGATGTATCCGGTAATGGTGTTTGGCTTATCACTTTCCCTTCTATTTTCTCATCTGTTGTAGGTTCTTTTAAGACCTTACCCAATTTCAGGGTTGCCTTTTCCAAGATTTCTTTCGCTTCCTCCTGTGTTTTGTGCATCAGATCAGGAACTTTTATTAATTCAGCAGCCACCTTGAAAATTCTTTTAACCTGGGCATCCAGCCATATAAAGACCTCCCGGGAGCCGTAACCTGAAAGGACACCAATGGCAAACATAGAGAGTGTTTGCCTTATATCGGGAGCATCTATTTTGAAATCTCCACCGATAATGGCAATACCACTCCGGATTAAGGCGAATACGAAAAGTGCCAAGGCTGTTCCGGTCCAGGGGGCAACGATATACTTCCACACAAATCGTCGGCCAAATGCAGATTGTTCGCTATGCCAACTTAAAATACTCCGGATGCCATTGATGATACCTCCAAGGCCACCACCGATAAAGGTAAATGCAACCAGCCGGAAGAAAGGAGAGCTTAAGCGTCCAATGTCATAACCGATCCATTTAAACAGAGAGTATTGTCCAATCCAGACGTCAAAAAGTTGCCAAAAAAAGAAGGCAAGCATAAATAGCAGATAGAGAATGCTTATAATTGCAAAAGTTGTGTCCAAAGTCTTCTCATGGTGCAGTTTGTAGACCTTGCCAGTCAACTCATCGGTTACATATTGATCATGAGACCTCCTTCTCTCCTGTGTGCTATTGGGGGGGACGGGTTGTTGATTATTCATGATAAACCTCCTTTCCAGAATGAGACCGGCTTTTAGCCGGCCTTCCTGTAAAAGACAAAATCCGAGGACACCTTACTAGCTTCCATAAAGATAGAACTTCGATCAAAAAAAGTATGATGTCCTATAATTTCATGTCTCTTAATTTTTATTTCTGATTTCCTCTGAAATAAAACCAGTATGGATGTCCCCGGATTTACCTAAAATCTTCTATAGCTAAATGGGTTCGATAAAGAGGGTAATAGAAAAAGTACAAAGCATTATCAGATAGTTCTACTGGTCCAGCTCCATAATAAAAATATCGAAGATTTGGCATCGGGTGAGTACCCCCGATTGATCCACTAATAAGCTATGAGGCTAGGTATATCAGCAACGGAAAAAGCCAGATTGTCTTCTTCATATTTCTTTCATGATTCGGTCCAACGACCAAGCTAAAGGACGCGGCATAAAGCCGCCGCGTCCCTCTTGAGCGACTCGTTATGCTTATTGCTTTTTGTAGGTTTAAATACCAATTTCTTTTATTAACGCTGAAGCCGAAGGAAGGAGAGCTGCAATGTTACCAGTAGAAGCAGCAACATAAATAGCGCCGCCAAATGCAACGGCTTTTGTAGCTATACTGATTGCATGCTTAATATCTTGTATTTTCTTTGCAGCAGCCTGCATAGATGATGTGGCATCTTTCAGGACATCTATATCTTGCTCCATTAACTTTACTTTTATCAACACAGATCTTGCATTCAAGTCACTTGCAGTATTAAAGAGTGTCCACTGATTATTCTCCAAATCTGAACGCTGTTTCGCGGACAGCTCGTCCCAATGGTCATATCGATAATTTCCTAATATCACTGACAAGGTATGAAAAGCTTTAGACAACTCGAATAGTTCTTCAGCAGTAAGTACTCTGTTCATTGCATAATCTCCTTATTTAGTTAGAAATGCATCCTGTACCTCTTTGATAACAGGCTTTGCTTCTTCAACAAAACTACGAACAAAAGCAGCGACCTCTTTGCCAGTAAGCTTTTCGGCATCTTTCTTAAGCTTTGTATGCGTTGAGCCGATCTCTCGTATGTTCTTTGCAAGATCCTTAACTGCATTTAGCTTTGCATCGAGTTCTGCTCTGTCTTTCCATTGGGCTTTAGAATACGCTTCCCATTCAAGCGGCTTTTCAGTGCGTGCAGCTCTTTCAACTCTTTTGTATCCATCTTCCCACGCTGAAATTTCCATTTCAATGGCAGTTGAATAATTTTTTTCGATGATGCTAGATAGAGTTTCAGTCACCGTGGTTATCGATGTATCGCTTTCCCTGATAAAATTACCAACTTGCTGTTGCTGGTATGCACTTGTCGCTGCTTTTGAAATAAGCTTTGCTAAGCTTCCAACAGCATCAACCTTGTTTTCTTCGAGGCCTTTCACCTTTAACCCCTTTATTTCTGTTGTCATTGCATCGATGTCAGTGTCGTAACTTACAAGTTCATCTGCTGCAAGAGCACCAAGAGCCACTGCATATTCGTCTAACACATTAGACACCGTTAGAATTGCCTTTGATGCCTCCTGCTCGGTCTTACAATCACTGTGGCTGTTTAATGGCTTAAAGCTATTAGTTCTAGTACATGAGGCATAAAAGTCTTTTGCAACTGGCTTGACACTTTCTATGGTTGACTGAGAGTATGAAGCATACTTTTGAACAGCCTCCATAGAAGTACAACCAGACATGAATAATATGAGAATGATAGACTGAGTAAGGCAAAAAAATCTTCTCATAACTTTGATCTCCTTTCTACTAATGTTCTTGCATAACCTAACGATGAGCGGCCCGCGGTCACGGATGCTTGCCGTGAGCTGGCCGCTTCCCGCGGGTCCGCCCCATCGCCGGGTTGGGCGGCGCCTAGCGTTGCAATTGCCCCGAGGCAGAGGTCGAGATAGCCGACAAGATTGTCTCTGAAAGGCGAAGTGATTCGCCGTTGCTTCAGACCCGGATTCATTTCTTCTTCGAGATATCGCGGACCGCGAGGTGCCTGCCGCTCTTGAAGAGCTTACGCAGCGGCTCCGGCAAAACCGCCAGCAGCACGTCCAGTGCAAAGCCTTTTGCCCGCTTGAAGCCGAGCTCGTCGCTTAGCTGCCACACCGGATCGTCGCCCTTGTATTTTTCGCCGAACTTAATGACTGACTCCAGAAACATGGCGACTGAGGTGATGGCGCCATCGTTTTCCATGTGCTCGAAGTTGCAGGCGATCACGGCACCGAAGTCCAGCTCCTGGCTCATGGTGCTGCGATCGCCACGCGCTGCGAAGAGCAGGATGTCGCTGCCACCCGCGTAGGTCCACGCAGTGCGCTCTTCCATCTCCCTGCGAAGCGAATCGAAGGCCTCCGGGCTGAAAGACCATTCGTCTTGGTCGTCGAACTTGACGACGGCCTTGCGATCGCGATCGCCGTCTGCGGCCCAGTCTGAGCCGTAGCCGGCGAAGAAAAAGTCGACGAAGCCGCCCGAGCGAAAGTCGTAGTATGGCAAGTCCCTGATGATCTCGTCGGCGTACTTCGAACCGGGCCGGCAGAACACGATGCCGATCAGCCTAGAGGTGCTCTTGCTCGGTGGCTGGTCGTCGAGACTCCCGGCGCCGAACACCTCCTTCGGCTGTATTCCGACGTCAGCTCCCTGCGAATAAAGGGCGAGCGACTCGAAGAGTTCTTTGTAGATGGCGTCGATAGAAGGTGGTTTGCGCACGGTACCTCCCGAGGTATCGATGGTAAGTCTTCTCTCGGCGTGCCTATAAGCTGTCTCAGATTGTTGTCTTGCTCCGCCCAACGATGTGGTCACCGGCGCGAGGGGAACGAGCGTCCGGTGCACTAAAAAGTTATCTAGTCTTTTTGATTCTGTATCGTGAAATCTTTTCAAGTGTTGCCTTCACGAGTCCTTCATGTCCAGTCTTCTCATAGTCCAAATAGCAAATGGTCGGGATAATACCTGGAATCTCGGTATCATCAAGCTTAACGGGAAGGATGTACTCTCTGTTCTCCATGAGCGCCCTCGCTTGGGCCGACCGCCTCTCGTGGTTGGTCCAAACTTTGATTGCATAATGTCGCGACAAAAAGATCACGCAGTAATGCGCTTTTAGCCGGTATATGGTATCAAACGTATCATAAAGATTCGTTCCCCATAGATCGACCTCTTCAAAGTCGGCATAGAAAATGTTGAGACCCTGAGCCTTGATCGCTTCAGCATAGGACTGCACAATAGGCCTGTCTTCCGAAGCAAAGGATATGGCCAAGTCATATTGCACTTCTTGTGGACGAGACGACGGAACTGCTTCGGTTTTAGCTAAACTAATCTTTTCAACTCCAATTTGTGGCCGTTCTAAGACGCCGAGCCCATTGCAGGTCGGGCAGATAGTTACAGTCGAGACGAAAACTGCGAGGTCAGCCGATCTGATACTGCCGCGGCCACCGCAAAACTTGCATGTCGTCAGCCTTTCCTGAGGTATGTTTAGGTCGAACTCACCAGCCCCCTTGCAGGAGGGACAAGGCTTCCTGTTGCTAACTAAACTTAATGGATCGGCCGATTGAATCGATCCGCCGCCACCACAGATTTTACACTTGATGATCAATGCTCATCCTTCCTCGACTTTAGGATAACGTAACGATCACCGGCGCGAGGAACGATCGTCCAGTGGATTGATTCGTTATGCAAATTTTCATAGAACCGTCCCATTCATTCAAAACATTCAAGGCCGACGGGATTGCGCGCGAATGATTTTTTCGAACGCGCGAATCAGCGCGCGGTGGGCCGAAAGTCTGCAAACGCAGCAAGTAGCTTGGAGCGCTTGCGACAGCAAGTGATGTTCCCCAAGAAAAGTGGACCACTATTTGTATTACCTTGCCAGTGCTTCATATTCAACAGGGGAACAGTAATTGATCCCCGAGTGTATCCGTTTCCTGTTGTAAAAATGGGTGATATATC